>NZ_JACYTY010000003.1:0-607269 GCF_014841445.1 Sphingomonas sp. CFBP 8765
AATCCCGTCAAACGCAAATTTCACTTTTATGGCAATTTTTGCGAACTGGCGCGTTCTGCGCCCCCGACGGCGCGGAACAGGGTTGGCGATAATCGTACGATCCCGGCCGCAGGAACGACGCGATCCAGCTGCGTTGCCACTGAGCGGGATCAGGATATTCCATAAGTCGAGCGATTCGAACGGTGAGCCGAGCGCATCACACCCTTCCCCGGTCATCCACCGCAGAGGCGTTCTCGTTCCTGCTTGATGACCAGCGTCTTATCCGAACATCGCCCCGGCAGCACCTCAGGCCCACGCACGTCTTTTGCGACGCGGAGTCCCGCGGCGGACAAGCTCGTCCAGAAGCTGCGCGACCGGCATCCCCTGTCGACTGCGGAGGAGGTCGCGCTTAACACGTTGCTTGCGGCCAAGGCCGGGCCGATTTCCGGTCGGACGGTGTTGCTCGACCGGGGGATGCAGCCAAGCGGGATCCATGTCCTGCTTGACGGCTGGGCGTGCCGCTACACGATGCTCGTCGATGGGCGCCGTCGGATCGTCGCCTTTTATCTCCCGGGCGATGTCTGTGACTTCGACGTCTTCCTGCTGGCGGGGATGGACCAGACGATCGCCGCGATCACCCCTGCACGCGTTGCGGTGGTCGATGCCCCGATGCTAGCCGTGCTTGCCATCGACCACCCGCCCCTGACGCAGGCCCTGTGGTGGGAATCGCTGACCGCCGCCGCGATCCAGCGCGCCTGGACGCTCAATGTCGGGCAACGCAGTGCCAAACAGCGAATCGCACATCTGTTGTGCGAGCTATATCTGCGAATGGACCGGGTTGGGCTGGTGCAGGACGGCAGCTGTGCGCTGCCGTTGACCCAGTTTCATCTGGGGGATGCCTGTGCGCTGACGTCCATCCACACCAATCGTGCGCTTCAAGAGCTGCGCCGTGACGGCTTGCTGTCGCTCGAGGCCCGACGCCTGACGATCCACGACTGGCCGGCGCTGGTCGATCTGGCCGCGTTCGACCCCGCCTATCTCCAACTGTCCAAAGAGCCTGGCACGTCCGGCGATCGTGCGGCCCTTGGCTAAATAGCGACCCGGGTGGCGGTCGGCTTCTTCATAGAGGTCCAGCAAAGGCGGGGTTGCCGCTCCGGCGCGCCACGCCACCCCGTTAAGCCATGAACGCCCGCTCGCCACAGAGCCGTCTGCAGACAGGCGGTCTCCGGGCGAGCGAGACTAGGCGCGGCCTATCTAGCGGCCGCCAGACCTACAGCCGGAAGGACAGCGACGCGACATAGGTCCGCCCGTTCTTGTAGAAGGCCGTGGGCCGATCGGGCGTCGCGTTATACTGGCGATAGGTCTCGTCGAGCAGGTTCTGCGCGTTGAGCGACAGCGTGACCTGCTTGGTCAGATTGAACCCTGCCGACAGATCGAGCTGGTTATACGCGGCGACCATTTCGCGCGAGCCGAGACGGCCAATCGTGCGGAAATACTTCGTCCGGTAATTGTAGCTCAACCGCGCCTGGAACGGTCCGCTTTCGAAATAGGGGATCACGTTGACGGTGTGCTTCGACAGATAGGGAAGGTTGAGATCGGCGCCCGACGCGTCGGTCGAGGAGGTCGTGCTGTCCTGATAGGTATAATTCGCTTGGAGCCCGAACCCGCCCCAGATCTCGCTCTGCCCGGAAACGAGGATCCCGTTCACCTTCGCCTTGCCGCCGTTGATCGGCTGCGAAACGCTGTAATTGTTCTCCAGCCGCCCGGTCAGCGAATTGAACAGCGTCACCCCCTCGGTCCGGGTCGTGATGATGTAGTTGCTGATGTCGCGACGGAAGGCCTCGACCGCGAGCAGGCTGCCCGGACGCGGGTAGAATTCCGCGGTCAGCTCGTAATTGGTCGACTCATACGGCTTCAGATTGGGATTGCCGCCACCCGCATCGCGCGTCGTATCGTTTTGCGAGATCGATGCCGCCAGATCCTGATAGCGTGGCCGCGAGATCACCTTGGCGACCGCACCGCGGAAGATAAGCGACGAACTCGCCTCATAGGCAATATTGAAACTCGGCAGGAACTTCAGATAGTCGGTCGATGTCGTCGTCGGGGTCGGCACGGGGTTGGGGTTGGCCGCGGTCGACAGCGTCAGCGCATAGTCCGACACGTCCTTGGTATAGACCAGCCGGCCGCCGATATTGCCGCGAAAGCCGCTCTGCTCGAAATTGAGCTGCGCATAGCTCGCCGCGACGGTTTCCTTGACCCGGGTTGACGCGCCGATCTTGCGGATCAGCGGCGAATTGATCGCATTCGCCAGGATGTCGATCACCGACTGTTCGGACAGGTTCAGATACTGAGTCGCGTTGCCCAACCCGCCGCTGCCGCTGAATGTGCCGTCCGGGGTCGACGCAGTCGGCACGTTGAGCTGCGATGCGAGCTGGGACGTGGTGAGATAGGTGTTGATGCCGCGGCCGTCGATGCGGTTGACATGGTCGGTGACGCGCGCGCCGAGCATCAGCTGCGTGAACGGCCCGAACGAAACCGGGATCGTCGCATCATAGCCGCCGAAGATGTCGCGATCGGTCGTCACGCTATAATCGAGTCCGCCGATCTGCGCGGCGTTCAACTGCGCGCCGCCGACCAGCACCGGGCTGCCCTCGATCTGTGCGGGATTGTTGTTCGGGTTGGTGAAGTAGTTTGCAGGGTTGGTCGGGTCGCCGGTGAAGTTGACCGTCGCCGTATCGTTGGTGAAGGCATAGCTGAACGGCAGTCTGGTCTGCACGTTGAACAGATATTCGGGATTGCGCCCGCCCCTCGCCCGGCTCCAGCCACCCGCGAACGACACCTTGGCGCCGTCATCGCCTTCCCAATCCGCGAACAGGTTCAGATTATCGGTGGTCAGCTTGGTCTTGCGGACGAGCGTGTCGAGCTGCGCGCTCTGGCTCGTGGCAGCACCGAAGGTCGCGGCGTTGACGACCCCGTTGCTGATATTGGCCGACTGCAGCACGTTACCCGTCCAGGCCCCGGGAATGGTGTACATCGACTGGCTGTAATTGTCGTAATTGCCGTTGATGTGCAGGCCGTTGAGCGTCAGCGTCAGCTCCGAGCTGGGGCGGTACTGCACGGTGCCGGACACGCTCTTGCGCTCGCGCGTCTGCTGGAAATAGGCATAGTTGATGCCGAACGGCGAAGCGGCCTTGTAGAGATCCGCAATTGTTCCGCCGGTGATGGTCGCACCCGGGCTCTTCAGGCTGAGCGTGCCGTCCTGCGCGCGGTTGACGAACGGGCTGTTATAGGTGCCGTCCGCATTCGCCGCGGCATTGTCATAGCCGAAGAATTCCACGCCGGCGCGCGTCAGGCTCTGCTTGTCATAGGTCGCGGCGACCAACACACCGAACGTCTCCGCATCGTTTTTCCAGCTGTACAGCCCCGAGCCGCGGACATTGCCCTTGTCCGAACGGTCGTTGTACGAATAGCCGCCCGACGCGAAAATCGAATTGGCCTTGAGCTCGAGCGGCCGGCGGGTGCGGACGATGACGGTGCCGCCAAGGCTACCCTCCTCGATCCGCGGCTCGGGCGACTTGTACACCTCCAGCCGGTCGACGAGTTCGGGCGCGAGCAACGAATAGTTGAAGGTGCGGCTCGACGGGTCATTGTCGTTGCCGCCCCAATCCGCCGACGCGAGCGCATGACCGTCGAGCAGCATCCGGTTCAGCGCGGGATCGGTACCAAGGATGGCGACCTTCTCGCCCTCGCCGAAGCGCCGATCGATGCTCACGCCCGGGATGTGCGACAGCGATTCAGCGACGTTGCGGTCGGGAAACTTGCCGATCGCTTCGGCGCTAATCACGTCGACCACGGCATTGGCCTCGCGCTTGACCGCGATCGCGCTGCGCAGGCTGCCGCGGATACCGGTGACGACGATGTCGCTGTCCGCGTCTCCCGAGGGGGCGGCCTGCGTGGGGGGTGTCTGCGCGGATGCGGGCTGCTCGGCGGCGGCTGGCGGGGCCGACGACGGCGCGGTCTGTGCACCCGCAGGCGCGATCAGCCCGGCGATCGCGCTGGCGACCACGCCGGTGGATGCGAGCAACATCTGCTTAGGAAAAACCATTGGTCAAAGCCCCTTTTCATAGGCGCCATCGCGCCATCCCGATGCAGCCCATGCCTGCACCCGTAAATCCCGCGAATCGCCCGGTATTCTTTTGGTAGCCAGGTCGATGTCTAGGCGCCGCTACCTATATCAAATTCATTTTCCGAATCTAATGCGAAAATTACCTTTTTATCACCAATTCTGGGAGGGACGCATTCCAGTCCGGCGGTTGCCTCGTGGCTGCGGACCTGACCCCAGCGAGACCCGGGCCAAGTCCGTTCGACAAGGCAAGACGCGTCAGCGCATCAATTTGCCAAGATACTCCACGTTTCGGAAGATGGTGTCAGTCGCGAGCCGAAGACACATTCCTTTGCCCGTCGAGGGACTCGCCCACGCTTACTGACAGGCGCTAGCGCATCATGACCCCGGCAACTGACGCCAAGATCGACCGCAGCGGATCTAATACTCGCTTAGGCTCGCGAGGTATCCGTTGGCGAACCCCGAATAAGGGCAACACTCCGTACCAATATAGGATGTTTGCGGCGTCCACTGAGCCATGCGGTTTGTGCGCGGCGGGTGTCGCTACCAGCCCCAGCGAAAGCGCTGATCAGGCGAGCGCAAAATATCCTCGTAGCGCAATGCTGCGCGCGGCAGCGCCCTGTCCATGGCGCCGGAGCCCCTGCCCATGGCATAGGGCCTGACCAACCCCATGGTCGCGCAATTCCTCCGTGCGGGGGGCGTGCCTACGATTCCCCCGTACCTGCGCCACTCGCGGGGCAGATCGCTCGCCCTATCGCAGGATCGGCAGTGTTGCGGGCTTCCCGGGGAACCGCTCGCATGACAAGGGGTTTCTGAAATTGGCCGTTTTGGCCGTATCCCGGGAGACGATACACAATGACTGATTTTGCCGATCTTGTAGATGGATACCAGCGGTTTCGGACGTCCGACTGGCGCCGCCAGCATGACCGTTGGGAGAAATTGAAAGTCGGACAGGAACCGCGCGTCATGGTGATCGCCTGTTCGGACAGCCGGGTCGAACCCGCGCAGATCTTCGACACGTTGCCTGGTGAGATGTTCGTCGTCCGCAACGTCGCCAACCTCGTTCCGCCGTTCGAGACGGGCGGCGGCTATCACGGCGTTTCTGCCGCGGTGGAATTTGCGGTCACGCAGCTCAAGGTCGGCGAGATCGTCGTACTCGGCCATGGCCAGTGCGGCGGCTGCAAGGCGGCGCTCGCAGGCACGTTCGACAAGGCAGAGCGCGGCCAGGGTGGCTTCATCAGTGACTGGGTGCATCTGCTCGATGGCGCACGCGAGTCCGTCGCCAAGGATCATGCCGATCTGAAGTCTGAAGAGGCTCGCGAGGCGATGGAGCAGGCTGCCGTTCGGACGTCGATTGAAAATCTGCGGACCTTCCCGTTCGTCCGCGATGCAGAGGCTGCCGGCGATCTCGAGATCCGCGGCGCGGTGTTTGCGATCGACGACGGCATTCTACGCGTGATGGACGAGGATGGCGGGTTCACGCCGGCTCAGCCCCGCGCGGACTGATGCCGAGGCCGGGCCGGCGAAAGTCTCGTCGGCCCGGCGCATCTTTACTTCAAACCTTATCAGCTGGCCGCTGCGAGCTCTCGCAAATGGTCAGGGGAAACCGAGACTGTAGGCGGGTTGCGGCCCGTCAGATTAGGGCGCTATGTTGCTGGCTTCTGACTGGAGGTCCTATGACGCGCCTTGCCTTGGTTATCGCTGCCGGCCTGTCGGCCGCCACAGCGGCGTATGCCGCACCCGATCCCGCGCCGAGCGCCGCTCTCGTCGCGGCGACCAAAGCCGGGACGCGAACGCCCGCGACGATCGAGCGCGACGCTTTCCGCCACCCCGCCCAGACGCTGGCGTTTTTCGGTGTGAAGCCTGGTGACACGGTCGTCGAGATCTGGCCCAGCGGCGGCTGGTATACCGAGATCCTTGCGCCCTATCTCGCGGCCCGCGGCACGCTTTATGCCGCTGCGCCGAGCGAGAAGGGTCTCGCAGCTGTCCGGGCCAAGCGCCAGGCGATGCCCGAAGCCTATCGCGCGCTGCGCTATGCCATGTTCCCGGCAGTCGCTGGCCAGCCGACCGTTCCCGCAGGCTCGGCGGACGTCGTGCTGACCTTCCGCAACGTGCACAACTGGCGGTTCGGGGCCGCCGATCAGACCCAGGCCGCGTTCGACCAGATGTTCGCGATGCTCAAGCCCGGCGGCACGCTTGGCCTTGTCGAACACCATCTGCCCGAAGCGTCGGGCAAGATCGAGGAAGGCAAGAGCGGCTATATGAAGCGGTCTTCGGTCATCGCCTATGCCACCAAGGCAGGATTCAAGCTGGCAGGCGAGAGCGCGGTGAATGCGAACCCGAAGGATACGCATGACTATCCCAAGGGCGTGTGGACCCTGCCGCCCAATTACGCCGAGGGCGATGTTGGCCGCGCGCGCTATGCCGCGATCGGCGAAAGCGACCGGATGACGCTCAAGTTCGTCAAACCCCGTTGATCGCCGCGCAGAGTGTCACCCGCCGCATCCAAGATTTGGAAGCGGCGGGCTACACTGTTACGACACCCGTGTGACCGCCACCCCACTCCGTTTCCTCGAACGTCTGCCGCTGCTATGGGATCGCCGCGCCATCGCGTACGGCGTTGCGGTCGCCCTCTCCATCGCTGCCTGCGCGATCCGGATCGGCGTCGATCACCTGCTGCCGCCCGGTTTTCCGTTCCTGACCTTCTTCCCGGCGGTCATCATCTCGTCCTTCCTGCTCGGGCGCGGTCCCGGTTCGGCGGCTGCGCTGCTGTGCGGTGTGCTGGCCTGGTATTATTTCATCGCGCCACGCCAAGGGTTCACACTCGGCGTCGATACCGCGGTGGCACTGCTCTTCTATGCTGCTGTTGCTGCCGTCGACATCGCGCTGGTCCACTGGATGCAGCAGGCCAATCACCAGCTGCGCGACGAGCGCGAACGCAACGCCGACCTTGCGCTGCGCAGCGGGCTGCTGGCTGATCGGACAGAGGTGCTGTTCCGCGAATTGCAGCACCGCGTATCGAATAACCTCCAGATGATCGGGGCCGTCCTGGCGTTGCAGAAGCGCGGTATCGCCGACCCCGCCGCGGCTCTCGCGCTCGACAATGCAGCGACCAAGATCACGCTGATCGGCCGGATCCAGCGGCAGCTCTACGATACCAGCGGATCGCTGATCGCGCTCGACCAGTTCCTGCACCAACTGACTGCCGACGTGATCGAGGCGGGCGGCAATCCCGGTATCGTCCACTCGGTTTCCGCGCCGCCCGGCGTCATGCTCCCCCCCGACGCGCTGATCCCCGTTGCGCTGATCATGGCGGAGGCGATCGCCAACGCGATCGAGCATGGGCTGGTGGGACGCGATCATGGCAGCATCCGGGTCGATCTCGTCCAGACCGCCACCGGGTTGCAGCTTTGCGTGACCGACGACGGCGCCGGACTGCCCGAGGGATTCGACACGCGCGGCTCGACGAGTCTCGGCCTGAAGATCGCCACTACGCTAGCGCGCCAGCTCGGTGGCAGCTTCGACGTCAGAAGCGCCGAGCCGGTCGGCGCACAAAGCGTGCTGACCATTCCCCATTCCCCCGCAGGACAGCCCCCTACCCCATGATCATCCGCAGCGACGAATTCATCGATATCCCTCGGATCGCCAGCGGCACTCCTTCGGATGATGCCATGCCGTCACCAGGCGGCGTCATGCGCACGCACCTGTTCCGTCCCGCGGTCGAGGGGCGCTATCCCGGGGTTCTGCTGTTCTCGGAGATCTACCAGGTTACGGACCCGATCCGCCGGCTTGCTGCCTATGTCGCCGGTCACGGCTTTTGCGTCGCGGTGCCCGAGGTCTATCATGAGTATGAGCGACCCGGGACGGTGCTGCGCTACGACGTGGCCGGCACCGATCGCGGCAACGCGCTGAAGGTCACGAAACCGGTTCACGCCTTCGACGCGGATGCGGTCGCAGCGCTCGACGGCCTTGCTGCGCATCCCGCCTGTACCGGGCGGCTTGCGACGATGGGCGTCTGCCTGGGGGGACATCTCGCCTATCGCGCCGCACTCGATCCCCGCGTTGCAGCGGCTGCATGCTTCTACGCGACCGACATCCACGGCGGAACGCTCGGTGCGGGCAAGCAGGATGATAGTCTGGCGCGCATGGCAGAGCTGAAGGCGGAAACGCTGTTCATCTGGGGGCGGCAGGACCCGCATGTCCCGTTTGCCGCGCGCGAGACGATCCGCGCGCGACTGGAGGCGGTCGGTGCCACTTATGGCTGGCTAGAGGTCAACGGCCAGCACGCGTTTTTGCGTGACGAGGGACCACGCTATGATCCCGCCCTGTTCGCCCAGACGCTGAACGCGGTCATCGCTCTATTTAACCGCACCCTAGCCGGATGACGGCCCACCGCCGGTCAGCCGGCTAGGCGCCTCGCGGGCTCCGACGCAGGAGGCTCAGCGCGGCCACAACCGCGCTGCGCCGCGCACGCCCGAGGAATCACCCCAACGGGCCGGCACCACCTGCCCCTTCCAGTCGCCACCGAAGCTGTAGCGATCGATCACCGCGGGAAGCCGGGCGTAGATCGCCTCGACATTCGACATGCCGCCGCCGAACACGAAGACGTCCGGGTCGACGATATTGGCGATCATCGCCAGCGCGCGTCCGAGCCGATCGACATAGGTGTCGAGCGATGCGACCGCGTCGGCTTCGCCGTGTCGCGCGGCCTCGACGATCGCGGCGCCGTCGAGCATCTTCCCCGACCGCGCGGCATGGTCCTGCCGGAAACCGGTCCCCGATATCAGCATGTCGAGACACCCGTTTTGTCCGCACCAGCATGACGGACCGGGATATTCCGCCGCGGTCATCCACGGAAGCGGGACATGGCCCCATTCGCCGCCCATGCCGTTCGCGCCCTCGACGATGTGCCCGTCGACGACCAGCCCGCCTCCGACGCCGGTCCCGACGATCACCGCAAAGGCGGACCGCGCTCCCGCTGCCGCACCATCGACCGCTTCGGACAGTGCCATGCAATTCGCGTCATTGGCCATCCGGACCTGACGGCCCAGCGCAGTCTCCAGATCCTCGCGAAAGGCGCGGCCGTTGAGGAAGGTGGCGTTCGAGTTGCGCATCAGCCCGTCGCGCGGACTGATCGATCCGGGCGTACCGACCCCGATCGAGCCCATGGCGCCCGCCTCGCTCTCGGCGCGAGCGATCAGCTCGCCGATCGTCCCGATGGCGTCGTCGTAATTTCCCGGGTTCGGGCTGCGCACGCGGGCGAGGAACTGGCCGTCGGCGTCAAGGGCCGCTGCCTCGATCTTCGTGCCGCCGACATCGATACCGATCTGGATCACTGCATCTCTCTCTGACTTTGGTTTGGAGGCACCCTGCCCGCGAGAAAGATAAAGTCAATTTGCTTTAACAATCAGCCCTTAATCAGGATGGCGTCCGACGGCAGGATCCGGTCGAGAAACGGCAGGATCGCAGCGCCCACGGCGGGCGCATCGCGCGATAGTGTGGCGCGCCGGATCGGTGCACGGGCCGGGATCGTCGGCGCCGCCGCGATCAGCTTGCGCGTCGTTTCCGACGCCAGTCGGTCTAGCACCGTATCGGGCAGGCGTCCGCCGATCAGCACCGCGGCCGGATTGATCAGGCAGTTGACGGCGGTCAACGCGGGCACGAGCGCGCTCGCGCACTCGTCGACCCATGCATCAAGTGTCGCGCCGAACTGTTCGGCAACGTCCAGCGCCGGGTCGAACGGCGTGGTCAAGCCAGCCTGTTCAAGCCGCGCGGCGAGCGCGGACAAGGACACCACGTCCTGAAGCACCTGTCCCGGCATGCCCGCCAGCGGCAGAAAGCCGAGCTCCCCGCTGCGGGCGTCGGCGCCGCGATAATAGGATCCGTCGATGACGACCCCGCCCCCAAGCCCTGCGCTGACCAGAATGTAGAAGAAGCTCGCATGGTCGAGCCCGCCACCGAACTGCGCCTCGCCGATCGCCGCCGCCGCCGCGTCATTATCGATATGGACCGACCAGGGAACGACACCGGCGAGCAGCGCCTGGAGGTCGACAGCACCCCAGCATTCATAGCCCGCCGGACGATGCGGCAACGCCACCTGCCCCAGATCGTCGGGCAGTGCCACGCCGACGCCGAGGATGCGATCGGCGCGCAGCACGTCCGATCGCCGGATTTCCGCGATCTCCTTGCCGACGATACCAATGATGTCGTCGGGCATCGCGAACGCGATCTGCTGTGTGAACCGGGACCGGACCTGCCCCGCCAGATCGAGCGATACGAGCGTGACGTGATCACGGTCGATGTTCAGCCCGATCGCAAAGCATCCATCGGGGTTGATCCGCAATCGCACCGCCGGCTGGCCGCGTCCGCCCTTGCGGCGCCCGGCATCGACGATGAGATCGGCCTCGAACAGGCGCCCGGTGATATTCGCGATCGTTGGCGCGGTGAGGTTGGTCATCGTCGCGATCTCGGTCCGGGTGATGTCCGGGTTTCGACGGATCACCTGAAGCACGACGCGCTGGTTATAGTCGCCGGCCCGTTCGAGATTGGTGCCCGACAGGCTTGGGCCGAGCCGCACCGCGCGTTCCTCCGCAGTCACCCCGCCACCGGCATGCGGCTCGAAATCCGAGAAATCCACGGCTTGCTCCCTCCCCGGAACGTCGAGGCGCGCGTCGATGTGACTTCGCGCACCGCCCCGTCAGTCGTGCGTGCCGACGGCCCCAAATGCGATCCTATAGTCCGACATCCACCTCAACCGGTCAATTGAATATGCCAAGTTGGTTATATCTCCGCACCGGCCCGGCACGGCAGCCTGCATCCGGCAGCGAACAGGCGACGTCGCGCAGTTTCAAAGCGTGTGGTATCGCGCCGCAATTCAACCATTTGGAAAGATCGACATCGATGATTACACGGCTCGAAGATCTGGAGCGGGTCCGCGCCGAAAGCCGGTCGCTTGTCACCCGGCGATCCTTGATGTCGGCGGGCGCCGCAGTCGTACCGATTCCGGGCGTCGACCTGGTCGCGGATGTCGGCCTGTTGACGACCCTGCTGCCGAAGATCAGCGAAATGTTCCAGCTCGATCACGAGCAGGTGCAAAAGCTCGAGCCGCATCTCGCGCAGCAGGTTCTGGTGATGGCGTCGAGCATGGGCAATAACGTGATCGGGCGCATGGTCACCAAGCGGGTCGTAGCGGCGCTGCTGCGGCGCGTCGGTGCGCGGGTCGCGGCGGGATCGCTTGCCAAATATGTACCGTTCGTCGGTTCAGCCTTTGCCGCCACGATCAGCTTCGGGGCGATGAAGCTGGTCGGCAACGCGCATATCGAGGATTGCTACAAGACGGCGCTGGCCTTGCTGCCCGCGTCGGGGCAAATCGCTCCGGTCTCGACCCCGGCGGGCGGTATCGCACGCTGACCCCGGCGCACGCAGCGCCCCACGAACAGGACCGACACATGGCGAAACAATATTGGGCACAGTTGATCGACTTCGAAGAGGAGATGCAGTCCGCGTGCATCTCCGGCGCGACCGATCACGAGGATGCCGCCGAGACGCTCATCTCCGACTTCGTCGGGCAGATGGGTGGAGAAATCACCAAGGGCGCTGTGCGCGTCTGGGTACAGGGCGAAAACCGCGAGAAGGTCTATGACTGGACCGTCGACCTGATCATCCCAGAGGATGACGGCACGCACGGCGGCGAAGATGAAGAGATCGAGGTCGAGGCCGAGATCGAGTTGATCGAACGCACCTGACGCCCCCGCGCCAATCAGGCACCCCGTGCGCCGTGGCGTACGGGGTGCCCTGGCTTGAGCCGCAACAGATTAGCTCGGGGCGCCCTCGCCGCCGTTGAACCCGCGCTCGAGAATCTGTGCGACGAGCCGATCGCGTGAGCGCGCGGTTCGCTCTCCCAGGACGACGGCGATCAGTCGGCGGTTGCCGCGCTTGGCCGATGCCGCCAGATTGAACCCCGCCTCGACCGTATAGCCGGTCTTGATGCCGTCGAGCCCGTCAAAGGCGCCGAGCATGTGATTGTGGTTCTGCAACTGCCGTCCAGCCCAGCGAAACGACCGGGTGCTGAAATAGGCATAGCGATCCGCATGCTGGTCGATCAGTGCCTTGGACAACATGGCCATGTCGGTCGCGGTCGTGAGATTGGCGCCGGGCAATCCGGTGACGTTGGTGAACGACGTCCGCCGCATGCCGAGCGTCCGCGCCTTTGCGGTCATCCGCCGCGCGAAGCCGGCTTCGCTGCCACCCAGTTTTTCGGAAAGCGCTACCGCCACGTCATTGGCCGAACTCACCGCGATCGCCCGGATGGCTTCGCCGACGGTCAGCCCGGCACCGGGTCGCAGACCGAGCCGTGACGGCGGCTGGTTCGCCGCGGCCCGCGAGAATTTGACGGTGTCGGACAGCTGCAGCTTGTTCGCGTCGAGCGCGTCGAACGCCAGGAACAACGTCATCATCTTGGTCAGCGACGCGGGTCGACGGACCAGATTGGCCCCTTGCGCATATAATACCCGGCCATCGCGCGCATCGATCAGGATGGCCGACACCGTCCGCGCCGCCGCCGGCGATGGCGCGGCGAGCACCGGTTCCGCCAAAGCCGGAACCGCCATTGCCGTCCCGGGAATCGCCGCCAGCGGAACCGGCGCGGCGCGGCTCGCCACGCCGGCGGGCGACGCCGTCGATACCGCAGACGACATGGGCAGAACCAGCGTGGCCAGCGCCGCCAGCACGGCCGGGATACGGCGCTGATAGGCGCCGGTCGGCATCGGCCTCACTGCGGCTCCATCTCGTTCGTGGCGGGCACGTCATCGGCGGGTTCGCTCGCGATGCTGCCGTCGCGGCGGACGCGCGCAGTCATGCCGGTCGCATCGGCATCGTCCTGCATCTGAACGTCCGGCCCGATTTCCGGAGCGGGCGGGGCCTCGGCTTTCACCTCTGCAGGGGCGGGCGCAGGCGCTTCCTCGACCACCGCCGGCGCCTCGGCCTCGGCGGGGGCCTCGTCCTCATACGCGCTGTTTTCGGTCACGGGTGCGGTGTCCGGCTCGGACGGGGAACAGCCGCCGAGCGCGGTCGCCAACAGGCTCGCGCCGAGCGCGAAGCGGATCGCATATGCCTTCGTCGTCATGGTCATGTCCCTCATCGTGCTGCCATCGCCTGCGCCGCCGACCGTGCCTCGATCTTGGAGGCCAGTGTCGAATCCCAGCTATAGGGATCCGCGCGGAAGTTCATCTGGCCGTTACCACTGGCGAATGCCGTCCAATAGAGGAGATAGACCGATACGGGCTTGCTAAGCCGCGCCCGCACCGTAGCGCCCTTATCGACCGTCGCCGCGACCGTCTCGGGGGTCCATTGCGGATCACCCGCCAGCAGGAGGTTGGCAAGCTCGGCGGGCTTTTCGAGCCGGACGCACCCATGACTCGCCAGACGGCTGAAGCTCGCAAACTTCGCGCGTGACGGGGTGTCGTGCAGATACACCGAATAGGGATTGTCGAAATCGAACTTGTACCGCCCCAGCGCGCTCTGCGTACCAGCGGCCTGCTGCAGCCGCGTGCCGCCGATCACCTTGAAGCCGTTGCGCTTCAGGTATCCCGGATTGGCCTTTTCCTTCGGCCAGAGCTCGCGTGTCGCGATCGAGGTCGGGACGTTCCAGGGCGGATTGATCACGACGCTGTGAATCGTCGAGGTCAGCATCGGCGTCTCGTCACCCGGTCGCCCGGTGACCGCGCGCATCGACGTGATCGGCCGGTCGCCGTCGAATACCGTCAGGACCGCGGCGGCGATATTCACCTGAATGCGATCCTTGGGCAGTTCCTGCGGCAGCCAGCGCCAGCGTTCCATGTTCGCCATGATCTGGCGGACGCGATCGGTCGCCGAGACGTTCAGCGCGCCCAGCGTCTGCCCCGACACGATCCCGCTCGGGTTGAGCCCGTAGCGCCGCTGCGCGCGACGTACCCCCTCGAGCAGCGCGGCGTCGAACCGGTCGCCGCCGGCCGATACGTCCTTGTCCTCGACCGCGAGGCGCTGGCGCAGCGCGGTCACGCGTGGGCCCGTCGCGCCGATCGTCATGTCCGGCCCACTCGCCAGCACCGACCAACCGCCCGCCGCCGCGATCGCGCGATAGCGCTCGAGCCCGGCCTTGAGCCCGTCATACCCTGAATAGGGCGGCGGCAACGCGGCGAACCACGCGGCGATCCGGTCACGCTTCACCGCATCGGCAAAGCCCGGCAGCGGATCGAAGGCGGGCGGGCGCATGCCCCAGTCCCGCTGGAAGTCGGCTTCGGACAAGCGCCCGGCATGCACCGCGCGGGCGTGGTCCAGCGCTTCGCGAACCAATGTGTCGTTGTCGACGTCGAGCACAAGCGACGGCCGCGCGAACGCAAGCCCCTGCCCCATCGTGTCCGACGCTAGCAGCTTCTGCAGCTGCTTGACCTGGGCAACGGACAGCACCGGCATACGAACGGTAGGCACCACTGGCGGCACCGCCATGCGCGGCGTCATCGCCTGCGCCGGAAGCGCAGGCTGGCTGGCCGGCGGGTTCGATGGGGCGACGGGCCTTTGCGGCTGGGTCTGGAACAGTTGCGGCGGCACCAGCTGCTCCTGCGCCGCTCGGGCCGAAACGGCGTCGACCGGGAGCAACAGGGCCACCACCGCGGCACCGCTCAGCATCGTGCCGAACCAGGGGGCGTTCGTCTTTGTCTTTGAAAGGCTTTGCATAGCGTCCCTATAGCGATCGCATCCTGCGTCGCACGGGCAATATCGCCCTAGCCTGAATAAAGCCCGGACGACGCGATATTTCCCGCCGCCTCGCCGAATATCGCAGGGCGCAACGCCCCCTTCGGCCTGGGCGCGGCCGTGCCCGTCATTTGCGCGCCGCCCGAGTTGTGTCGCGCTCCGCTGCGAACGGCTCGGACGCGTTCCAGACCGGCCATGCCGTCCCCTCGGCGACCTCGCGGCCTAGCGCATAGGCGACGCTGCCCTCCTGCGCGGCGCCGGTCATGTCCCAGCGTGCATCGAATTCGTCGCAGGTCTGGTGATAGCATCGTGCGTTGAACCGATCGCGCATCGCCTCGCCCGCCTTCGCCCCGCCCGTCACCAGATCGCGGCCCGCGCGGAAATACACTCCCGGCACGCCCTTCTGCGCCAGCGCATAATGGTCCGAGCGGTAATACCAGCCCGCCTCGGTATTCTCCTCGGGCACGATCCGCAGCCCCTGCGCCGCCGCAACCCGCGTGAGGTCACGCTCCATCGGCGTTCGCCCGACGCCGATCAGTTCGAGATCGCGGGTTCGCCCCAGCACGACATGCGGGTCGAGATTGAACTGTGCCGCGGTCGTCGCGAGCGGCAGGACCGGGTGGTCGGCGTACCAGCTTGCACCAAGCAGCCCCTTCTCTTCCGCAGTCCACAGCGCGAACACGACCGAACGCCGCGGCCGGGCGGCGCCCGCATAAGCGTGCGCGATCTCGAGCAGCGTCGCGGTGCCGGTCCCGTTGTCGATCGCGCCGTTGCGGATCCGGTCCGCGGGCGGATCGAACGCGTTCTCCCCATAGGCATCCCAATGCGCGCCATAGAGAATGCTGCCCGCCGCGGGATCGGTGCCCGGAAGAACGCCGACGACATTGTGGCTCGCGACATGTTCCATCCGCGTTTGAACACGCGCCGACAGGGTCGCACCCTTCAATATGATCGCAGCGAAATCGGCGCGCTGTGCGGCAGCCTTCGCCGCGGCATAACCCAGCCCCGCCTGCCGCAGCAGACGGATTCCGATGTCGTTGCGCAGGTTGCCGCGCAGTCCGAACGCCGCAGGCACCGTCCCGGTGTCGAGCGCATAGCCCGGTACCGCGTCGCCGTTCGCGATCTGTAGCCAGGGATAGCTGGCCGGAAACGTCTCGTGGATCGTCAGGAACGCCGCTGCGCCGCGCTTCTGCGCCTCGCTGAGCTTGGTCCGTGCGGCCGGACTTGAGGCCCGTCCCCCAAATCCCAAGTCGCGTCCCGCCTCGACATCGGGATCGCCGGCCAGGGCGACGACGATCTTGCCGCGCACATCGACGCCGCGATACGGATTATAGCCGAGCTTCGGTTCGACCACGCCATAGCCGACAAAAACGATATCGCCATGATCGAGCGCGGTCGTGCCGACGATCCGCGACGATGCCGCGATCTCGATCCCCGGCCGTAATGGCACCGACTGATCGCCGAGATGCAGCGTGAAGGTTGCGGCATCGCGGGTCCAGCGCAGCAGGGGCACACGCTGGCGATAGCTGGCGCCGGCAATGGGTTTCAGCCCGAGTTGCTTGAAGCGTCGCTCGAGGAATTCGAGCGTGACTGCCTCACCCGCTTGGGTAGGCCCGCGCCCGTGGAATGCATCCGCGCTCAGTGTCTTGACGTCCGCCTTGATCCGGTCCGGCGACAGGATGGGCGGCCGTGGATCAGCGGCGATGGCGGCGGGAGTGGCCGAGACGGTGAGCAGCAGCAGCGGCAGGAGGCGTTTCATCGGCATAACCTGCCCGCGATGTGTCACGTGCACAAGCGAACGAATGAGATCGCACGCTATTCCCGCGCCTTAGGCCGCGATCTTCAGCCCGGCAGACGAACCTGAACGCGGCGAAAGCGCGCTTCGACAAAGCTGTAGACGCCGAACAATCCCAGCCCGACGCCCGTCGCGGCCAACAACCATTTGCCCCCCGGCTGGTCCTGCAGCATCGCCAGCGCGTCCGCCATGCCGCCGGCTTCGGTCGCATGCGCCTGCCATGCCGCGACCGCGAAAAAGCCCGCGATGATCGTGAAGACGACCGCGCGGGCTCCATATCCCAGCCGCCCCATCGTGCAGACATAGGAAGGCAGCGAGCCGTCATTGTGCAGGTCCTTGACGAAATCGCCCTTCCAGGCCTTCTTCGCCTGCATCACAGCCGCGGTGAGGATGCCGATTGCGACTAAGGCAACCAGCACGCGGCCGAACGGCACCGAAAGCAGCCAGCCTGTCCAGTCGCGGGCGCTCTCGTCACCCGGGGACTGCCCGCCGCCGCCAGTCCGTGGTTGCCAGGCGAGACGTGCCGCACTCCAGGCAAGGATGAGGTGAGCGATCCCGCTGACGACGTGCCCGATCCGGGTCAAGGCGCCCTTGGCGTCGCGCATGATCTGCTCCGGATCGGCGATCGCTTCGGTCAGCCGCCACACCGCATAGCCGAGCAGACCCGCGGCAATGACGGCCAGCAGGACGGCGCCTAGCTGCTCGTCCGCCAGCGATCCGATCGCACCCTGATTGTCGGCGATCGTCCCGCCGCGCATTGCGGCATCGACCGCAAACCAGGCCACCAGACAATAAACCAGCCCGCGCGCGGCGAAGCCGAGACGTGCGAGTTGCGTCGCACGGACATCCGAGATGGTCACCGCAAATCCCCCTGGATCATATTGATCGTTACGCCGGCTAAACCCGCCGTGCGCAGCGACGTTCCGCCGGCGGTCACGACATCGCCGCGGCGACGCGGATCGGCGCAGCCCGGTACCGCGCCCGGGCCGCACCGGACCGTCAGGCGTGGACCACCTCTGCGGCATCCGCGAAGGGGACCGGAAGGCGCGCAATCGCGGGACGCGCGATCAGGTAGCCCTGGCACAACCGTACCCCGAGCGCGCGCAACGCCGCCAGTTCGCCCGAAGTCTCGATCCCCTCGGCGATCGGGATGATGCCAAGTTCATCGCACAATGCGATTACCGCAGCGACGATCGACCGCTTCACGGCGGACCCGTCGATCCCGCGGATCAACGCCATGTCGATCTTGATGACATCGGGATTGAGTTCGGCGAGCAGCCCCAGCCCCGCATAGCCCGCGCCGAAATCGTCGATCGCGGTCACGAACCCTTGCGCACGGTACGCCTCGATGATCCGCCGTACATGCGGCACGTCGCGCATGCGTTCGTTCTCGGTGAATTCGAACATCAGGTTGCGCTTGTCGAAGCCGACCCGCGCCGCTGCCCCCAGCGTCGCCCGGATACAGGCATTGGGTTCATAGACCGCGTTCGGCATGAAATTGATCGACAGCTTCACGTCCTCGCCCGGCGTGAACAGCGCGCCAGCCATCTCCACCGCGCGCACACGGCAAGCCTGATCGAACCCGTAGATCATGTCCCCCGACACCCTGTCGAGGATCGCCCCCGCGCCCGCACCGTCGGTGCCGCGAACCAGCGCTTCATAGGCCCAGACCCGCTCCGTCGCGATGTTGACGATCGGCTGGAACGCCATCGTGAAATCGAACGGGAGCATGCTGCCGGTGCCACAGGCACCGCACGTCACACGGGTCGCCGTCTCGACTGGTGCAATCGCGTCCGCTGCAGCCCGGAATGGGGCGGGGTCGATAAATGTCACTGTCGCTCCTTACCGCGCTCTATCGGGGCCGGACGGGCATGAGGACCGGCGCGACGCCACCTCACTCCAAACTCGGTGAGGTCATTGTTAATCTACAACAATTAACAGAATGAGTAGTACTGTTTTATTATCATGGATCAAGTATCTTGTAGATGTACAAACATGAGTCAATTGGTTGGCGGACGGCGGCGATAGCTCAGCGCTTCCGCGACATGGAGACGCGCCACGTGATCGGCGCCGGCCAGATCCGCAATCGTTCGCGCGACGCGCAGTATTCTGGTATAACCCCGCGCGGTCAGCCGCATCGCCTCTGCCGCCTGTACGAGCAGACGCTGTCCCGGCGCATCGGGGGTAGCGACCGATTCAAGCAACGGGCCGTCCGCCTCGGCATTCGTCCGCACGGGATGGTCGCGATAGCGCTCCGTCTGTACCCTGCGGGCGGCGGCCACCCGCGCCGCCACCGCTGCCGATCCCTCGCCGGCCTGGGGCAGGACGAGATCTGCCGCCGTGACCGCTGCCACGTCGATGTGCAGGTCGATTCGGTCGAGCAGCGGCCCGGACACCTTCGCCTGATAGTCCGCGGCACAGCGCGGTGCCCGCGCACAGGCAAGGCCGGCATCACCGAGATGGCCGCAACGACACGGATTCATCGCCGCGATCAGCTGGACGCGCGCAGGGAAGGTCACATGCGCATTGGCGCGCGCGACGCTGATCGTTCCCGTCTCGAGCGGCTGGCGCAGAGAATCGAGCACCGCCCGCTGGAAGTCGGGCAATTCGTCGAGGAACAGCACACCCAGATGCGCCAGGCTGACCTCCCCGGGCTTCACCTTCAGCCCTCCCCCGGTTAGCGCAGCCATCGACGCCGAATGATGCGGGCTGCGGAACGGCCGAGTCCGGGTCAGCCGTCCCCCCGACAACCTGCCCGCGACCGACTGGACCATCGACACTTCAAGCGCCTCGGCGGGGTCGAGTGGCGGCAGGATCCCCGGCAGGCACGCCGCCATCAGCGATTTGCCCGACCCCGGCGGACCACACATCAGCAGATTGTGCCCACCCGCCGCAGCGACCTCCAGTGCGCGCTTGGCGGTCTCCTGCCCGCGAACCTGCGCAAGGTCAGGCCCGGCCGGCGCGACATCGACCTCGCCAGGCTGGGGCGCGCGCAGCAGGCCATGGCCTTTGAAATGGGTGATCAGCGCGAGCAGGTCGGGCGCGGCAACCACCTCGATCGACCCGGCCCAGGCCGCTTCCGATCCTTGCGAGGCCGGGCAGATCAGCCCCTTGCCCTCGTTCGACGCATGCAGCGCGGCGAGCAGGACACCGGGCGACGCGGTGATCCGCGCATCGAGGCCGAGCTCGCCGACGACGACATAATCGGCAAGCATTTCGGCATCGATCACCCCCATCGCCGCCAGCAATGCGAGCGCGACAGGAAGATCGAAATGCGATCCTTCTTTCGGCAGATCAGCCGGCGACAGGTTCACCGCGATCCGTTTCGGCGGCAATGCCAGCCCCATCCCCGCGATCGCGCCGCGGACCCGCTCGCGGCTCTCGCCTACTGCCTTGTCCGCCAGTCCGACGAGGTTGAACGCGGGAAGTCCCGGAATCAGCTGGACTTGTACTTCGACCGCGCGCGCTTCCAGCCCGAGATACGCCACCGTCGACACGATCGCCGCCATGAAAATCCCCCGCCGCGTCGCTCGTCATGGCGGATCGCCACCGTCACGCCCTATTCATACCGGATTTGGCCTTTGGGCAATGGCAGGCGGCACGGTGCCGTCTTGCCAACCTAACACACCGGTCCCAAATGCCTCGCGTGAACGCCGTCCGCTCCTCGACCTATCGCCTCGTCCAGCTGCTGTGCGGCGGGATGATGATCCTCGCCGCGCCTCTGCTGACACCGGTGCCCGGGCCGGCGGGGGTCTTCGTGTTTGCCGGCGGCATGGTCCTGGTACTGCGCAACTCGCCACGGGCACGGCGACGCTGGGGCCGGCTCAAGCGCCGCTGGCCGCGGGGCGGCCATTTCGTCGACCGGATGATGCGCCGCCGCAGCGCGTTGCGACGGCACGCGCGCGATCGTGCCGCCGCGGTTTCGCAGCCGATCGATTCGGCCAAGACGGAGCGGGTGAATTGACTTGTCACCGCGCTTTGCCTAAGCGCCCACCCATCAAGGCCGTCCCCGTGGCGGCCGTTTTCTATTTGATGACCTAGGGAATGACCAATGAAGCGGACCTTTCAGCCGAGCAACCTGGTACGTGCACGCCGTCACGGCTTCCGCGCACGGATGGCCACGGTCGGCGGCCGGGCAGTGATCCACGCCCGCCGCGCCCGCGGTCGCAAGAAGCTGTCGGCCTGACCGTCGCGGCCGGCGATGCTGGCCTGACGATCATGTCGAAACGCCGCGATTTTCTCGCGGCGAATGCGGGGAAGCGCGCACCGATGCCGGGATTCGTCCTGCTCATGCGCGCCCGCGATGACGGTGACGAGACGATGCGAATCGGCTTCACCGTCACCAAGAAGATTGGCAACGCCGTCGTCCGTAACCGCATGAAACGGCGGTTGCGGGCTTTGGCGCGTGAGCTGTTGGCGGAACGCGGTGTCGCTGGCGCCGATCACGTGCTGATCGGGCGCAACGGCGGCATCGAGCGTGATTACGCGCTGTTGCGGACCGAGCTCGGCAAGGCGTTCCGCAAGGTCACGCCGCAAGCACCAGCTGCTGCTGCAGTGGATACCACCACCCCGGCGAAGGCCGGCGCCCAGGTGGGAAAGCCCCTTTAATGCACCGCAGCCACTCGTCATTAGCGCCCCCCAACTGGGCCCCGGCCTACGCCGGGGTGGTCCGCGGTTTGGAGTGGCGCGGTGCCGAAGGCGCGATCTTGCCACGCTTCGTGTTCTCCCGCAAACGCGGGAGTCCAGTCTGGATCCTCGCCTTCGCGGGGAAACAGTTTTGGGTTACACTGGTCCCGGCCGCTTCGTGCTAGCCCGCCTCCTCATCCTCGTCGCGCGCGGCTGGCAACTCGGTCCTTCACTGGTCCTGCCGTCGAGCTGTCGCTACGATCCTTCCTGTTCCGCCTATGCAATCGAGGCCGTTGGGCGCTATGGCGCGCGCAAGGGGGGCTGGTTGGCGGCGAAGCGCATCGCGCGCTGCCATCCGTGGGGCGGGTACGGACCCGACCCAGTCCCAGAGCTGAAGCCTGAGAAATTGAAAGACGCCGCCCTGTGAAAGACGACAAGCAGAATTTCGTGCTGTTCGCGGTTATCGCGGCGCTCATCCTGTTCGGATGGCCGATGATCCAGGGCAAGTTCTTCCCGACGGCCAATCCACCGGTGACGAAAATCGAAGGCGGCAAGACCAAGCCCGTCGCGAACCCCGCCGCCGATCCGGCTGCCGACGGGGCCGCCGCAGTGCGCGATCGCGCCGCGGTCATCGCCGAGACGCCGCGCGTCCGCATCGAAACCCCGCGGGTGTCCGGCTCGATCAACCTGAAGGGTGCGCGGATCGATGATCTCGTCCTCAAGGGCTATGACGAAACCGTCGCGAAGGATTCTCCGCCGATCCGTCTGCTTTCACCGGCCGGTGCACCCGACGCCTATTTCGCGAGCTTCGGCTGGCGCGCGCAGGGGCTTGCTCCGCCTGCCGCTGACGCCGTCTGGACTGCGTCGGGCGCGACGACGCTGACGCCGACGACTCCGGTCACGCTCGATGCGACCAACGCCACGGGCCAGCGCTTCCGCATCCAGATCGCGGTCGACGGCGACTACATGTTCACGGTCCGCCAGACCGTGCTCAACGCTGGCACCGCGCCCGTCCCCGTTGCCACCTATGGCCTCGTCAACCGTGTCGGCATCTCCAAGGATCCGTCGTCGATGACGATCCACGTTGGGCCGATGTCGGTCGACAATGGCGGCGCGCATTACCGTCCGAACTACAAGGACATCGACGAGGCTCCGCAGAAGTTTTCGACCACCGGCGGCTGGCTTGGCTTCACCGACAAATACTGGCTGACCGCGCTCGTTCCCGACCAGGGCCAGGCGTTTGACGGCCAGTTCCGCGCGGGCGCCAACAAGGCCTATCAGGCGGACTACGCGCTGCAGCCCAAGCTCGTCGCCCCCGGCCAAGCGGTGACCCAGACGTCGCGCTTCTTTGCGGGCGCGAAGGAGGTCCGGCTGCTCGATCGCTATACCGATCAGGCGGGCGGCGTCGCCAAGCTCGATTATGCAATCGACTGGGGCTGGTTCCGGATCGTCGAGAAGCCGATCTTCTATTATCTCGACTGGCTGTACCGCACGGTCGGCAATTTCGGCGTCGCGATCATTTTGCTGACGGTGACGATCCGCGGCCTGCTCTTCCCGATCGCGCAGCGCCAGTTCAAGTCGATGGCCGCAATGCGCGCCGTCCAGCCCAAGACCAAGGCGCTGCAGGAGAAGTACAAGGACGACAAGGTCCGCATGCAGCAGGAGGTCATGGCGCTGTACAAGGCGGAGAAGGTCAACCCGCTCGCGGGTTGCGCGCCGACGCTGCTGCAGATCCCGATCATGTACGCGCTGTACAAGGTGCTGATGCTGACGATCGAAATGCGTCACCAGCCGTTCGTCGCATGGATCAAGGATCTGTCCGCGCCCGATCCGCTGACGCCGCTCAACCTGTTCGGTCTGCTGCCGTTCACCCCGCCGCACATGATCGCGATCGGCATCGTCCCGATCATCCTCGGCATCAGCATGTACTTCCAGTTCAAGCTGAACCCGACGCCGATGGACGACACGCAGAAGCAGGTCTTCAAGCTGCTGCCGTGGGTGCTGATGTTCGTGATGGCGCCGTTCGCCGTCGGTCTTCAGGTCTACTGGATCACGTCGAACTGCCTGACGATCCTTCAGCAGAAGCTCCTCTACGCCCGACATCCGGGCCTGCAAGCACCGGTGACCAAGTGAACGACCTTCCGACCGCCGGCTCGAACCTGGGTCCCGATCTCGAGCAGACCGACGCGCCGTTCACCGCGGAGCAGCTCGAGCATGCGCGCAAGCTGTTCGCCGGGCATGTCGGCTTCCTGAAGTCGGCGCCGACGCTCGAATTCCTGCCCGATGCGTCGGTGCCGGAGGTGGCGTTTGCCGGGCGGTCGAACGTCGGCAAGTCATCATTGCTCAATGCGCTGACCGGGCGCAATTCGATGGCGCGTACGTCGAACACGCCCGGACGCACGCAGGAACTGAACTTCTTCGAGGTCGGCGCGCCGCTCGCCTTCCGCCTTGTCGACATGCCGGGCTACGGCTTTGCCAAGGCGCCCAAGGATGTCGTCAAGAAGTGGCGCTTCCTGATCAACGACTTCCTGCGCGGCCGCGACGTGCTCAAGCGCGCACTCGTGCTGATCGACTCGCGCCACGGCATCAAGGACGTCGATCGCGAGATCCTCGAGATGCTCGACAAGGCTGCGGTCAGCTATCGCATGGTGCTGACCAAGGCGGACAAGATCAAGGCGTCGGAACTCGTCGAGGTCACCGAGCGCACCGCGGTCGAGGCCCGCAAGCGCCCCGCCGCGCATCCCGACATCCTCGTGACGTCGAGTGAATACGGCATGGGCATCCCCGAACTGCGCGCGGCGGTCGTCGAAGCCGTCAGCTGACGCCCGTGCATCCGGCGAGGGCGGCAGAGATTGCCCTCGCCGCTCCCGCCCGCTAGTCCCCGGGCCATGAAACTCGTCATCGGCAACAAGGCCTATTCCTCCTGGTCGCTTCGCGGCTGGCTCGCCTGCAAGCAGTCCGGGCTGCCCTTCGACGAGGTCGTCGTCCCGCTCTACGATGCGGAATGGGAAAAGCGGCGCCAAGGCGATGAGTTCGCCCCCTCGTCGGGCAAGGTGCCGATCCTGTGGGATGGCGAGGCGGTCGTATGGGACAGCCTGGCGATCGTCGACTATCTCGCGGACAAGGTGGGTCGCGACCGCTTCTGGCCCGAAGACGAGGCGGCCCGCGCCATGGCCCGCTCGATGGCGGCCGAAATGCATTCGAGCTTTGCCGCGTTACGCAAGAAGCACAGCATGAACGTCCGCCAGATCTTCCCGGCGCAGCGCCCCGACGACGATGTCCTGGTCGATCTTCAGAGGATCATGGAGCTCTGGGCTCAGGCGCGCGCGCGCTTTGGGGGCGGCGGCGATTTCCTGTTCGGTACGTTCGGCGCGGCCGACATCATGTACGCGCCCGTCGTCACGCGGATCGTCACCTATCAGCTGCCGATCGCCCGGTTCGCGCAGGGCTATATGCAGGCGATGTTCGACCATCCCTTCATGCAGGACTGGATCGCCGGCGCGCAGGAAGAGGATTGGGTGATCGAACAATATGAGCAGCCGGCGCCGAGCGCGCTGCGGTGATCGATCCGCTGGCGCTGGCGCAGGCGCTGCTGGCCAAAGACAGCATTACGCCGGCGCGGGGCCGCGTGTTTGACGTGCTGGAGGCGGCGCTGACTCCGATCGGCTTTGACGTCGACCGCTTCACGATCGGCGAAGCGCCCGACGGTCCGGTGGAAAACATGCTCGCGGTCCGGACTGGATCGGGGCCGCATCTGGCATTTGCAGGGCATCTCGACGTCGTACCCCCTGGCGAGGGGTGGCAGGGCTCGCCCTGGTCGGCGGAGGTTCGCAACGGCCTGCTCTACGGGCGCGGCGCAGTCGACATGAAGGGCGCGATCGCCGCCTTTGCGGCGGCCGCCAGCCGGACCGACGCGGGCACCGTGTCGCTGATCATCACCGGGGACGAGGAAGGCCCTGCTACCTTCGGGACGCGCGCGCTGATCGACCGGATGGCGTCACGGGGCATCCGGCCCGACCATTGCATCGTCGGCGAACCGACCTCCACCGCCGTGCTTGGTGACACGATCAAGATCGGCCGGCGCGGCTCGGTCAATATCTGGATCAGCGTCCCCGGGCGGCAGGGTCACGTCGCCTATCCGCACCTTGCCGACAATCCCATCCCACGGCTGGTCGCGATCCTCGCCGAGATCGAGACCGTCGCGCTCGACCAGGGCAATGCGTGGTTCCAGCCGTCGAACATCGAGGTCACCGATATCGCGGTCGGCAATCCCGCGCACAACGTCATCCCGGCCACAGCGTCGGCGCGGCTCAGCATCCGGTTCAACGACACGCATAGCGGCGACGCGCTCATCGCCCGGATCGCCGCGCTGGCCGCACGGCATGATCCAGCAGCGGTCGTCACCGGTCGCGTGTCGGGTGAAGCCTTTCTGACGGAACCCGGGCCGTTGTCGACGCTGGTGTCCAACGCGATCATCGCGGTGACGGGGGTCGTCCCAGACCTGTCGACGACGGGCGGCACGTCCGACGCGCGGTTTCTGGCGAAGCTGTGCCCGGTGGTCGAATTCGGGCTGATCAATGCGACGATGCACAAGGTGGACGAGGCGGTTGCGGTCGAGGACCTGTACCGCCTGACCGACATCTATGCCGATGTCATCGTCCGCACGGTCGAGCGCGGATAACCCATCGTGTCAGCCGCCCAGTTCGCGGCTGCGACGCAGGATGATGTAGAGCGCCCCCGCCCCCCCGTGCCGGGGATGCGCGCCGCGGACCGCGACGATCCCGCCGGCATGACGCGAGATCGAGAGCCAGTCTATGACTGCCGCACGGATCGCGCCGCGCGCATGCGGCCGTTCGCTCTCGGGGCGCGGCGGCTTGCCCGTCACCAGCAACAGCACACGGTCGCCGCGGGCGATCGCGCGGGACAGGCCGGTGTCGAGGATCGCATGCGCGGAGGCGAGCGTGTGGCCGTGAAGATCGATCGAACTGTCGGGACTGACCGCGCCGCGCAGCAGCCTTTTGTCCCAGCCACCGTCGAGCGTGTTGGCCGGCGACAGGGTGCGCGCCGCCGTCTTCAGCGGCGCAGCGCCGGGTGGGGGCGGAAGCGTTGGCAGGCGGATGCCCTTGGTCGGCTTTACCTTGCGCGTCGTCGCGACGGGCGCGGCTAACGACACGGCCGGGGGCGCGAGCTTGGGGACCGCGCGCATTGGGCGCACGGTCTGCATCACGCGCGCCCAGAGATGCGCCTCGTCAGGGTTGAGCGGACGACCCGTCATAGCGCGCCCCGTTCGCGGTTGCGGCGCTGAGCCGTGCGGTGGTGCCGATCGGGAGCAGAAGGAACGCGGTGCCGCGCCCCGCCATGCCGCCAGCGGTCGCCTCGGCAGCGGCGCCGGCACCCCAGAAGGTGTCGAACCGGTTGCTGCCCTTGATCGCGCCACCGGTATCCTGGACGATCCACAGCCCGGTCGCATCCTGCCGGTCGAGCGACAGGATCACGGGCGCACCGAGCGGCACGAACTTCACGTCCGCCGCCGCGCTGACCTGCCCGGTCACCGGATAGCCCATCGCACCCTGCGGCGCGCCGTCGAGTTCGCGGAAGAACACGAAGCTCTTGTTCTCGCGCATGATCGCCTGCCCCTCGACGGGGTGATCGTGGAGCCACCGCACGATGCCCTGCATCGAGGTCTGGCCGGGCTGCAACAGCCCGCGCGTCTTCATCAGCGCGCCGATGCCGGTATAGTCGCGGCCGTTCTGTGTGTCGTAGCCGATCCGCAGGATCGACCCGTCGGGCAGACGAAGACGTCCCGACCCCTGGATCTGGAGGAAGAAGAGTTCGACCGGATCCTTCGCCCAGGCGAGGATCGGCGCAGTATCGGCAAGCGCGCCCTGCTCGATCGCGGTGCGGTCATAATAAGGAATGAAGTTCGAGCCCGACACGCGGCCGCGGATCTTCTTACCCTTCAGCGATGTCGAAAAGGCGCCGAGATCGACGTCGATCAGATCGCGCGGGCGACCATAGACCGGCGCATAGCCGTCGCGACGTTCAAGCGAGCCGGCGATCTCTGGCTCGTAATAGCCCGTCGCGAAGGCCTTGCCGTCGCCGACCTGGACCGCCTCGAACCACTGGGTGAAGAATGCGCGCGCGCCACCGGGTCCGGTCGCCTGCGCCGCGGCACAGGCGGGCTGCCAATCGGCACCGCGGGTCAGCCCCGACTGGTCGGAACGACGCTGCAAGCCGGGGCAGCTCGTGACGAAGGCCAGGCGTGCGGCCTCGGCCTGCGCATCGCTGATCGGCAGCGTTGCCAGCGACGGCCCCAGCGTTACGCCGGCCGTGACCGCGCTGACCGGGGCGAGCGCGCCGGGCAGTGGCGGAGCGACAGGAACGGCAGCCAGCGGAACCGCCCCGACGATGCGGGCGGGTATCTGGATGCCGCGAATGTTGCGAATGTTGTCACTGTTTGGGGTAAATTGACCCCGGGGCGGCTTTCCGGCGGTGGCCGCCGGCGATGCGGTGCCCGGCGAGGACGGGCGGTCGGTCGGTGCCGCGACACCGCCGACGCACCCGCTGAGTGCCAGGGCCAGCGCGAACGAACCGCCAATCCCCCTGATCGCGCGCGTCACGCCTCGTCGGTGTCCGCGAGCTTCCAGTTCGGGCCGGCGCTTTTCAGCGTCCGGACGAACGTCCAGATGTCATGCGTCTCGACCGCGTCGGTGAGCGACCCGGCGATGACTTCGCCCGCCTCGTTGCGCGTGATCGCGGCGATGTCCGCATCGAAGCGCACCGAGATCCGGGCTTCGCGGCCCGAAACCGACGCGTCGGCGATCACCGCACGTTCGATCGTCACCAGACGATTGTCGAGCGTCTCGCCGGCCGCCTCGCGCGCCGCGATCGCCTCGACGAAGGCGGTGCGGACATCGTCCTCCGCCAGATCGGCGAGCGTATCGGCATCACCCTTCCAGAAGGCCTCCAGCGTCATGCGATAGGCCGCCTGCGCACCTTCGAGGAACTGGTTGACGTCGAAGCCGGGCTCGACGGCGATGATCGAGCGCAGGCCGGGTTCGGCGCGCGCGTCGATGTTGCGGTTCGCGATCGTCCGCTGTTCGGCGGCCGCATCGATCGTGCGCGGGATCGTGACGGGTATGGACCGCTCCTCTGCCGCACGCGGCAGGGGCTGCTGTTCATGACCGGTCCGCTTTCCGAGCACGCTATAAAGACGCATCGCCAGGAACCCTGCGACCATCGCGAGAAGTACTACGTAAAACAACCGTGCCTCCGATCTTCGTCCCAACATAGGGCAACGGCGTCTCTTTTCAAACCCGCCTAGGATTCCGTGGGATCCGTAGCCGTTGAAACACCCGTCGGGCACTGCTACGCGCACTGCCTCAAGACACGAACGCGCGACCCGTCCGCTTCGGTCCCACCTCATTTATACGAAGGATTCGCAGATCATGGACGACCAGAACGGCATGTCGATCGCGGATCAGCCGCTTGCCAATGGTGCCGACGAAGCGCCCGCCGCCGGCCTGATCTCGCAGTACGTCAAGGATCTCTCGTTCGAGAACCCCAACGCGCCCGCAGTCTACCAGAACCAGACCCCGCCCGCGATCGACGTCCAGTTCAACATCGGCGCGGCGCAGGTCGGCGACGAGGTGCACGAGGTCGTGCTGAAGATCGACGTCCGCGCCGAGACCGACGGCCAGGTCGCCTTCATCGTCGACCTGTCCTTTGCGGGCCTGTTCGGGCTGCGCAACATCCCGGCCGAGCATGTCCAGCCCTTCCTGCTGGGCGAGGCCCCGCGCCTGCTCTTCCCGTTCGCCCGCCGCGTGCTGTCGGATGCGGTGCGTGACGGCGGCTTCCCGCCGCTGCTGCTCGAGCCGATCGATTTCGCGCAGCTCTATCTCCAGCAGTCGGAGCAGCAGGGCATCCAGCCGAACGTCGGCGATTTCGGCCAGGCGTGAAGCCCGGACCGGAGGGCGTATAGGTGAACCTGACCAAGGCGCTGGGATCGGTTGGCGGGCTGACGCTCGCCAGCCGGATCCTGGGGCTGGTGCGCGATTCGCTGTTCGCGCGGTTCGTCGGCGCAGGATTCGCATCGGATGCGTTCCTGATCGCCTTCCGCCTTCCCAACATGTTCCGCGCCCTCTTCGCCGAGGGCGCGTTCTCGGCCGCGTTCATCCCGATGTTCAACCGCAAGGTCGGCGACAAGGATGGGCGCGGCCTGCCCGACGGCATCGCCTTTGCCGAAGACGCGCTGTCGGTGCTGCTGCCGGTGCTGATCGGCATGACGGTGCTGCTCGAGCTCGCCGCCTGGCCCGTCACCTGGCTGCTGACCTTCGGGTTCAACGGGGCGAGCGCCGAGCGGTTTGCGTATGTGGTCCACCTGTCGCGGATCACCCTGCCCTATCTGCTGCTGATCAGCCTCGTCTCGCTGCTCGGTGGCATCCTCAATTCGCTGCATAAATTCTGGATCAACGCCGCGGCGCCGATCCTGCTCAACGCGACGCTGATCGCCGCACTGCTGCTGTTCCACGAGCGGCTGCCGCTGATGACCGCGCGCAACCAGGCGATCGCGGTGACGGTGTCGGGCGCGCTCCAGCTGCTCTGGCTGATCTACGCCTGCCGCAGATCGGGCGTCGTGCTCCGGCTGAAGCGGCCCCAGCTCAATCCCGAGGTGAAGCGGCTGATGTCGCTGATCTGGCCTGCCGCCGCGGGTGCGGGTGCGGTGCAGATCAACCTCGTCGTCTCGACCGCGCTCGCCGCCGCGCTGCTGCCCGCGGGCTCGGTCTCGTACATCTATTTCGCGGACCGGCTGAACCAGCTGCCGCTCGGGCTGATCGGCATCGGGCTTGGCACCGTCCTGCTCCCCACCATCTCGCGCCAGCTCGGTCGCGGCGAGGAGACGGAGGCGATGGCGACGCAGAACCGCGGCATGGAGCTGGCGCTGTTCCTGACGCTGCCCGCGACGGTGGCGCTGATCGTCTGCGGCGTGCCGATCGTCGGCGCATTGTTCCAGCACGGCAAGTTCGCGCTCGACGACAGCATCCTCACCGCGCAGGCGCTCGCCGCCTTCTCGATCGGGCTGCCGTCCTACATCCTCGTGAAGGTGCTGACGCCGGGCTATTATGCGCGGTCCGACACGAAGACGCCGGTGCGCTATGCGACGATGTCGATGGTCGTGAACCTCGTCCTCAACCTCGCCTTCATCAAGCCGCTCGGCCATATGGGCCCGCCGCTCGCCACCGCGATCGCGAGCACGGTCAACGTCGCGATGCTGTATCGCACGCTCGTCCGTCGCGGGCATTTCATCCCCGATGCGCGGTTGGTGCGGCGGACGTGGCGGCTGCTGGTCGCCGCGCTGATCATGGGCGGCGTGATGTATTTCCTCAACGACCTGTTCCAGCCGTTCGTCACCGGCAGCGGGACCGAGCGCTGGGGGGCGATGCTCGTGCTGGTCGCGACCGGCGGGGTCGTCTATGCGATCGCCACCCTGCTCACCGGCGCGTTCCGGCTGGGCGACATCTCCACGCTCCTGCGTCGTTCCAAATAAGGTTTTCCCATGCGCGTCGTCTCCGGCATCAAGCCCACCGGTAATCTCCATCTCGGCAATTACCTGGGGGCGGTGAAGCAATGGGTGACGTTGCAGGACGACGTCGTCGCGCAGGGCGGGGAGTCGATGTTCTTCATCGCCGATCTGCACGCGCCGACCGAATGGATCGCGCCGGCCGAACTCTCGTCACACACGCTCGAGGTCGCCGCGACGATGATCGCGGCGGGCGTCGATCCGGCTAAGTCGATCCTGTTCAACCAGGCGCGCGTGCCCGCGCACAGCGAGATGGCGTGGCTGCTCAATACCGTCGCGCGCGTCGGCTGGCTGAACCGCATGACGCAGTTCAAGGACAAGGCGGGCAAGAACCGCGAGGGCGCGAGCGTCGGGCTGTATGACTATCCCGTGCTGATGGCGGCGGACGTGCTGCTCTACAATGCGACCCACGTGCCGGTCGGCGAGGACCAGAAGCAGCATCTCGAGCTCGCGCGCGATATCGCGACCAAGTTCAACGGCGATTACGGCGTCGACCTGTTCACGCTCCCCGCGCCGCTGATCAGCAAGGCGGCGCCGCGGATCATGTCGTTGCGCGATGCGTCGGCCAAGATGTCCAAGTCGAACCCGTCCGAACAGTCGGTGGTCAAGCTGATCGACAGCGACGACACGATCGCGGACAAGTTCCGCAAGGCGAAGACCGATCCCGACCTGCTGCCCGCGACCGTCGACGAGCTGGGCGACCGGGCGGAGGCGCGCAACCTGCTGACCATCTATGCCGCGCTGGCGGACAGCGACGTCGCGACCGTTCTGGGCGAATATGGCGGCAAGGGGTTCGGCGCGTTCAAGCCGGCGCTCGCGGATCTCGCAGTGGCCAAGCTTGGGCCGATTCGTGACGAGATGGTGCGACTGCTCGACGATCGAAGCGCGGTGACCGCGGTGCTGCGCGACGGGGCGGAAAAGGCGCGCGCGCTGGCGGCGCCGGTGCTGAAGCGTACGCAGGATGCGATGGGGTTGCAGGTCTAAGCTGCCCCCCTCTTCCCGTCATCGGGATTAGGGGCGCGAGGGCCTCAGCCCTCCAGTTCGCGCATCAGCACACGGACCGCGGCGTCGATGTCGCGGTCCTGGTCGCGCAGTTCGGTGATCTTGCGGACCGCGTGGATGACCGTCGAGTGATCGCGGCCGCCGAACTTGCGTCCGATCTCGGGCAGCGACCGCGTCGTCAGCCGCTTGGCGAGATACATCGCGATCTGTCGCGGCCGCGCGACCGCACGCGCGCGGCGGGCCGAGATCATGTCGAGCGGCTTCAGCTCGAAATGCGCCGTCACCAGCTTCTGGATCTCGTCGATCGTCACGCGCTTCTGCGCGCCGCGCAGCACTTCGCCGAGCGTCGCGATCGCGAACTCGAGGTCGATCGTCTCGCCGGTCAGCTGCGCATAGGCGATGACGCGGTTGAGCGCGCCCTCGAGCTCGCGGATATTGGCGTGGATCCGGCTCGCGATCAGATCGAGCACGTCGGTCGGCACGCGCAGGTCGGGCAGGTCGACGAGCTTGCGGTCGAGGATGGTCCGGCGCAGCAGCAGGTCGGGCGCCTTGATGTCCGCGACCAGCCCGACCGCCATGCGGCTGATGATCCGCGATTCGACACCCTCGAGCGCCTGCGGGCAGCGATCGGCGGAGATCACCAGCCGCTTGCCGGCGGTCATGATCTCGTTGATCGTGTGGAAGAATTCCTCCTGCGTCGCGTCCTTGCCGGCGATGAACTGGAGATCGTCGATCAGCAGCAGGTCGGCACCGCGCAGCCGGCGCTTGAACGCATGCGTGTCGCGTGCGCGCATCGCTGCGACGAAATCATACATGAATCGCTCGGCCGACATGCACAGCACGACCGCGTGCGGGTTGGCGGCGAGGAACGCATGGCCGATCGCATGCATCAGATGCGTCTTGCCCTGCCCCGTGTTGCTGTGGAGGAACAGCGGGCTGAACCGGACGGGTCCGGGCTCGGCGAGCACCTTGGCGGCGTTGAACGCGACCTTGTTCGACGCATCGACGACGAAGCGGTCGAACGTATAGCGCGGATCGAGCGGCGGGCGCTCGGGGATGACGGTGTCGTAGGCCGGTACGGGCTGTGCCGCGGGGGCGGGGGCGGGCTTCAGCGACGGGTCGACGCCGAATTTGACCGGGACCTGAGCGGGTTCCACGGCCGCGGCTGCGGTGTCGCGGTCCAGGGTCTCCGCGGGGGTCGGCATCACCAGCAGCACGGGCTTCGGGCCAGGCCTGCGCGTCTCGATCTGGACGGTGCGGACCTGCGGCAGGATCTGCCGGAATTCGAGGGCGAGCCGGTCCGCATAATGGTTGCGGACCCAGTTCGTCATGAAGGCGGACGGCAAGGCGAGGCGGATCGACTCCTCGTCGTCGCTCGGGATCAGCTCGATCGGCTTCAGCCACTGCTCGAACAGGCGCGCGCCGGCAGACTCGCGCAGGGACGAGCGCACGCGATCCCAGGCCTTTTCGGCCTCCGAAGCGTGCACGGTCGATCCTTGCCAATTCGTCACGCGCACACTTCTCCGACCCCGCGCGACAGCCGCGCTGGTGATATAGTCCCGACAGAAAATGATCCCCCGTGACGACCCATAGGGTCGCCCGGCATCTTCGCCCTGTTGCTTGCGCAGTGGTGATTCACGTCCGTGATTCACCGCCGCCGTTCGCTCAGTTATGAAGCGATCGGCGAGTCTAGCAAGGCCCGAGCACGTCACATTTTCGAAATAAAGCGGGTTGACTTGATCAAGCCCCGGAAATGCGTCGATATTTTTATAAGTGGCTGTGTTTGGCCAATTTTTACGATTTCGGAGCCGGTGCGGCATGATCCGGCATCACTCGAATCGCGGGGAATCCGTGGGTTGCGCGCGCGCGCCTTCCGTTCCCTTTGCAGACGCAAAAAACCCGCCGGGAAGATCCCGGCGGGCAATCCGCTCCGGCCATGTCGGGTCGCTTATGCGAGCCCGGTCACGGCCTTGGTCAGACGCGCGAACTTGCGGCTCGCGGTGTTCTTGTGCAGCACGCCCTTGGCGACGCCACGCTGCAGCTCAGGCTGTGCCGCGGCCAGTGCGGTAGTCGCTGCGCCCTTGTCGCCCGAAGCCAGTGCGGCCTCGACCTTCTTGATGAAGGTACGGATACGGCCAACGCGGTTGCCGTTCACTTCCGCGCGACGGTCGTTGCGACGGATACGCTTTTTCGCCTGCGGCGTGTTCGCCATGAAGCCCTCTGGATGTTCGAATGATAAAAAGGGGCGCCGGATTGCTCCTACGCCCTCTCGAAGCGCGGCTCCTACCCACTCCGCACCGAATCGTCAACCGCGTTCCGTCATGCCTTTTGGCAACGCGCACACCAGAAGGTCGAACGCCCGCCCTCCGTCCTGCGGCGGACCAGCGCGCCGCACGAACAGGGCTCGCCCTCGCGACCATAGACGCGCCATTGTTTCGAGAAATAGCCAAGCTCGCCGTCGGGTCGCGCATAGTCGCGCAGACTCGATCCGCCCGCGAGGATCGCGGCGGTCAGCACCGCGCGGATCGCCTCGACCAGCCGTTCGAGTCGCGGCAGCGCGATCCGCCCCGCCGCCCGGCTCGGCGCGATCTTCGCCATGTGCAGCGCCTCGCACACATAGATGTTGCCGAGTCCTGCGACGATCCGCTGGTCGAGCAGCATCGTCTTGATCGACGCCCCCCGCCCTTCGAGCGCCGAAAGGAGATAGGCCGCGGTCAGATCGGGGCCGAGCGGCTCGGGGCCCATGGCGAGGAACGGCGGATACTGCGCGATCGCCTCGCTGGACCAGAGATCGAGAAAGCCGAAGCGTCGCGGGTCGTTGAGCGCGACCGTCCGCCCCGCCGCCGTGCCGATGAGCAGATGGTCGTGCGGCAGGATCGCGCTGGGATCGACCCGCCAGCGTCCCGACATGCCGAGATGGAAGACGAGCGTATCGCCGCGATCGGTGTCGATGAGGCCGTATTTGGCGCGCCGCGACAGCCGCGTGACGGTCGCGCCGGTCATGCGCTGCCGCAGGTCGACGGGAATCGCCTTGCGCAGGTCCGCACGGCGCGGCTCGACCGAGGCCAGGCGCTGGCCGAGGAGCACGGGTTCGAGCCCGCGCACGGTGGTTTCGACTTCGGGAAGTTCTGGCACGTTTTCCAGCTAGGTTGCGTTTGCCCGCGCCACAAGGCGCCGCTAGAGCACGGGGCATGAATGACATCGCGCCCGCCCCCGCTCTCATCCCCGACACCGCCCCGAAGGCCGATACCGTCTCGTTCGGTTATGAGGACATTCCCGCCACCGAGAAGACCGCGCGCGTCGGCGGCGTGTTTTCGAACGTCGCGAGCAAATATGACCTGATGAACGACGCGATGTCGGGCGGCATGCACCGGCTGTGGAAGGACCGCTTCGTCCGCCGCGTGAAGCCGCGCGAAGGCGAGCAGATCCTCGACATGGCGGGCGGCACCGGCGACATCGCGTTCCGCATGGAGCCGTCGGGCGCATCGATCACGGTCGCCGACATCAATCCGCAGATGCTCGAGGTCGGCATGGAACGCGCGCACAAGCGCGGGCTCGACGGGCTGGTCTGGACCGAGGCGAATGCCGAGACGCTGACCTTCCCCGACAGGTTCTTCGACGCGTACACGATCGCGTTCGGGATCCGGAACGTGACCGACATCCCCAAGGCGCTACGCGAGGCCCACCGCGTGCTGCGGCGCGGCGGGCGCTTCTATTGCCTCGAATTCTCGACCACCGTCTGGCCGGGCTTTGCCGAGGTGTACGACGCCTATTCGCACAAGATGGTGCCGAAGCTCGGGCAACTGCTCGCGCAGGATGCCGACAGCTATCGCTATCTGATCGAGTCGATCCGTCGGTTCCCGGACATGCCCAAGTTCAAGGGCATGATCGCGGATGCTGGTTTCGTGCAGACGAAGGTCGAGCCGCTGCTGGGCGGTCTGGTTGCGATTCATTCGGGTTGGAAGATTTAGTGATCACGCGAAGGCGCGAAGGCGCGAAGAGGGGTTCACGCGGAGACGCGGAGACGCGGAGAGTCAGAGCCGCATTCGCGCGACAGCGCATAATCAACTCTTCGCCGATGATGAAAAGCCGCAGTCGCGGCAGGGTGCACACTCTCCGCGCCTCCGCGCCTCCGCGCGAACCAAATTCTTCTCTTCGCGCCTCCGCGCCTTCGCGTGAACAAACCCCTTCTCACGACGCACAAGCCCGATGACCGCCTCGACCACCCATGTCTGGCGGCTCCTCAAATGGGGTCGCATCCTCGCCCGGCACGGCGCGCTGCGCGGGATCGAGCGGGACCCCAATACGCCGGCCGCCGTGCGTCGCCTCGCGCGGATCGCCCGGTTCGGTGCGCGCGTGCCGAAGGTGCCGCGCTATGCCGATGCATTCCAGGCGATCGGCCCCGCCGCGATCAAGCTCGGCCAGACGCTCGCCACCCGCCCAGACCTGGTCGGCGAGGATGCTGCGCAGGATCTGCTGCGGCTGCAGGACCAGCTGTCGCCGGTCCCTTACGAGACGATCGAGGCGGCGATGCTGGCGAGCTTCGGCAAGCCGCTCGAAACGCTGTTCTCGCGGATCGAGCAGGTCCCGGTCGGTGCCGCGTCGATCGCGCAGGTCCACCGCGCGACGACCACCGATGGCCGCCAGGTCGCGGTCAAGGTGCTGCGCCCCGGCGTCGAGGATGATTTCGCGCGGGCGATCGACACCTATAGCTGGGCGGCGGCGCAACTCGAGGCGCTGAGCCCCGAGGCGATGCGTCTGCGCCCGCGCCTGACGATCGAGACGTTCAAGCGCTGGACGCTGCGCGAGTTGAATTTCCGGCGCGAGGCCGCCTCGGCGTCCGAGCTCGCGGACGGCATGACCGCCGAGCCCGATTTCGTCATCCCCGCGATCGACTGGGCACGATCGACCGCCAAGGTCATGACGATCGAGTGGATCAACGGCATCAAGCTGTCGGATCGTCCCGCGCTGGTGGCGGCGGGCTACGACCTGCCCGGCCTCGCGCAGACCTTGGTCCGCGCGTTCCTGCGGCAGGCGATCGCCGACGGGTTCTTCCACGCCGACATGCACCAGGGAAACCTGTTCGCGCTGCCGGGCAACCGGATCGCGGCGATCGATTTCGGCATCATGGGCCGGATCGACCGGCGCGCCCGCGTCTGGCTCGCCGAGATCCTCTACGGGCTGATCACCGGCAACTATAAACGCGTCGCCGAAATCCATTTCGAGGCGGGCTATGTCCCCGCGCACCACGACGTCGCCGAATTCGCGACCGCCTTGCGCGCGGTCGGCGAGCCAATGCGCGGGTTGCCGGTCAAGGACATGTCGATCGGCATGATGCTCGACAGCCTGTTCTCGATCACGCGCGATTTCGACATGGTGACGCAGCCGCACCTGCTGCTGCTGCAGAAGACGATGGTGATGGTCGAGGGCGTGGCGACCAGCCTCGATCCCGACATCAACCTGTGGGAGAGCGCGGAGCCGTTCGTGCGCGACTGGATCCGCGGCGAACTCGGCCCCGAGGCGGCGATCGCCGACCGGATCATCGAGGACGTGCGTACGCTGACCCGGCTGCCCGAACTGGTCCGCCGGATCGAGGCGCATTACCCGGCACCCGGCGGCGCACCGCCAACGATGCCGCTGCGCGAGATCGAGGTCATCCGGATCGGCGGCGGCTGGCGCTATGGCCTCGTCGCGGTGATCGCGGCGATGGCCGGGGTTGCCGCCACGCTGGTCTTCGGTTGAGCCTGCACGTCGGATGAGGACGCGGCGGGGCGCCCCCCTGTGGCTGGTCGGCCCGAGCCGGTTTGCCGGCATGTCCCGGTCGCAGGCGCGGCTGGGGCTCGCGCTGTTCGCGATGCTGCTGCTCGCATGCCTGACCGCGACCAGCGCGCCCGGACCGCGCCCGAGCGAGGCGCGCATGGCGTCCGCACCGCTGGGCCAAACCGAGCTGCTGCTCTATCAAAGCGTCGTCGCAAACGTGCGCAGCGGCACGCCCTATTATGTCGCGGCGGCAGAGGCGCACCGCGTCGCGCACGCCCCGCTCAAGCCCTATACGACGGTCCGGCTGCCGACGCTGGCGGTGGTGCAGGCCGCGGTGCCGCCGCTGATCGTCACCGCGCTGTTGCCGCTCCTCTACATTGGCGTGATGGGCGCATGGATCGTCCGGTTACGCCCTGCGATGACCGGGCCGATCCCCGTGGGGATCGCGGGGCTGCTGATCCTGACGGGGCTCTACGTGCATCTCGAGCCGCCGCTGGTCGTCTTCCCCGAAGTCTGGGCGGGGGCTCTGATTGCGCTCTCGCTCGCCTTGCGGCGCCCCGGTGAGTGGATCCCCGCGGTCGCGCTCGGCCTGTCGGCGATGCTGATCCGCGAGACCGCGCTGATCTATGTCGTGATCATGGCGGTGATCGCGTGGATCGAGGGCGAGCGCCGCGAGGCCGCCGCATGGGTCGGCGCGACCCTCATCTTCTTCGTCGCGCTCGCCGCGCATGCGCATGCGGTGACGCTGGTGACCGGTCCGCTCGACCGGAGTGCGCAGGGGCTGAGCGGTCTGGAGGGGTTCGGCTTCTATGTGCAGCTCGTGACGCTGTCGTCGGGCCTCGCGCTGCTGCCGGACTGGCTGGCGGCGGTCCTGATCGCGACCGCGCTGTTCGGGTGGCTGGCGTGGCGCGATCCTGCCGCCGTCCGCGCGCTCGCGACGCTGCTGGGCTATGCGGCGGTGATTGCGCTGGGCGTGCGCAGCGACGACTTCCCCTGGGCGCTGATCACCACCCCCGTCCTGCTGGTCGGGATCGTCTTCGCGGTCGATGGCCTGCGCGACATGATCGTCGCGGCGCGCGATACACGACGGATTACGGTGACGCGCGTGATCCGCTAGGACTCGCCGCATGAAGCGTATTCTCCTGATCGTCGGGGGCGGCATCGCCGCCTACAAGGCGAGCGAACTCGTCCGCCTCCTGCGCAAGCGGGGCCATGCGGTGCGCTGCGTGCTGACCGAGGCGGGGCAGCATTTCGTCACGCCGATGACGCTCGCCGCACTCAGCGAGGACAAGGTCTACACCACCCTGTGGGACCTGAAGGACGAGGCGGAGATGGGGCATATCCAGCTCAGCCGACAGGCCGACCTGATTGTCGTCGCGCCCGCGACCGCGGACCTGATCGCGCGGATGGCGGGCGGGCTCGCCAACGACCTTGCGACGACATTGCTGCTCGCGACCGACAAGCCGGTGCTCGCCGCGCCGGCGATGAACGTGCGGATGTGGCTGCACCCCGCGACGATGCGCAACGTCGCGCAGCTGCGCGCGGACGGCATTACTGTCATGGCGCCCGACGAGGGGCCGATGGCGTGCGGTGAATTCGGACCGGGGCGGCTGCCCGAACCCGACCGGATCGCCGACGCGATCGATGCCGCGCTCGAGGCCGAGCCGCAGCGTCTCGCGGGCCGGCACATCCTCGTCACCGCAGGGCCGACGCACGAGCCGATCGATCCCGTCCGCTATATCGCCAACCGGTCGTCGGGGCGGCAGGGCTTCGCGATCGCGGGCGCGCTAGCGGCGCTTGGCGCACGGGTGACGCTGGTGGCGGGGCCGGTGACGCTGCCGACCCCTGCGGGCACGACGCGCATCGACGTCGAGACCGCGCGCGAGATGGCCGATGCGGTGGACCGCGCCCTGCCCGTCGATGCCGCGATCATGGTCGCGGCGGTCGCCGACTGGCACGTCGACGCCGCGGTGCAGAAGATCAAGAAGGGTGACGCGACGCCGACGCTCGCGCTGTCCGAGAACCCCGACATCCTCGCGACACTCGCGCGCAGCCCGCAGCGCCCCGCGCTGCTGATCGGCTTCGCCGCCGAGACCGAACGCGTCGTCGAGCATGCGACCGCCAAGCGCGCGCGCAAGGACGTCGACTGGATCGTCGCCAACGACGTGTCGGGCGACGTGATGGGCGGCGACAGCAACAGCGTCCATATCGTCACGAAGGACGGCGTCGAGAGCTGGCCGCGGCAGGGCAAGGATGCAGTCGCGGCGCAGCTGGCACGGCGCGTCGCCGATGCGCTGGAACCCGCACAGCCGATGCGCTAAACCGCGCCGCATGACGATCCGTATAGACCTCAAGAGATTGCCGCATGGCGATGGCCTCCCCCTGCCCGCCTATGCGACCGCCGGTGCCGCTGGCATGGACGTGGTCGCGGCCGAGCCGCTGACGCTTGCACCGGGCGCCCGCGCGGCGGTCGCGACCGGCTTTGCGATCGCGATTCCCGAAGGGTACGAAGTGCAGGTGCGGCCGCGTTCGGGGCTGGCGCTTAAGCACGGCGTCACCTGCCTCAACACGCCCGGGACGATCGATTCGGACTATCGCGGCGAGGTGAAGGTGATCCTCGCCAATCTCGGCGATGCCCCCTTCGACATCGCCCGCGGCGACCGGATCGCGCAGCTCGTTCCTGCGGCGGTGGTGCGCGCGAGCCTCGGCGAGGTCGAGACGCTCGACGACACGATGCGCGGGCATGGAGGATTCGGGTCGACCGGACGATGATCGCGCTGCTCCTCCTGGCAGCGTCGCTGGGCGCCGTTCAGGCCCCGGCCGCCGATCCGCAGGCCGCACCGGCGCTGCCCGTGCCGCGGATCATCCCCCCGCCCGTCGTTCCGACCCTGCCCCCCGCGCCTGCGCCATCCGCGCCGCCGCAGGTGACGGGTGGCGTCCCGCTGCCGCCACAGGACTGGAGCGCGCTGCCGGTGTTGCGGCTGCGGCGCACGGTTGCCCCGTCGCTGGATGCCAGCACGTTCGTCCAGCGCGAGGTACTGGCCGGGCGATGCGGAGGCGCGACGCGGACGCCGCAGGGCTGGGTCCTGAACCTCGACCTCGCGCTGCTCGCCGCGGCCGATGGCCGGGTGCGACGGGTCACGCCGCGCGCGATCGACTGTCCGACGGTCGAGCAGTTCGCCGCCGGTCTGCTGCTGGGCGCGGCGCGCAACAATGTCGATCTGCGCGGCGCCGCCTCCGACAGCTGGTACCGCACGACGATGGTGTTCGCGTGGAAGGCATGACGCTCTCCGACGACGAACTCGCGCGCTATGCCCGGCACATCGTTCTTCGCGAGTTTGGCGGCACCGGTCAGCTGCGGCTGAAGGCGGCGACGGCGGTGGTGATCGGCGCCGGCGGTATCGGCTCGCCGGCGATCCAGTATCTCGCGGCGGCCGGGATCGGGCGCCTCGTGCTGATCGACGACGACGCGGTCGAGACGTCGAACCTGCAGCGTCAGACGATCTTCCGCACCGAAGACCAGGGTCTCGCCAAGGTCGAGGCCGCCGCCGCCGCGCTGCGCCGGATCAATCCGAACGTCACGGTCGACACGCACCGCCTGAGGGTCGACCAAGGCAATATCGGCGCGCTGATCGCGGGCGCGGACGTGGTGCTCGACGGCTGCGACAATTTCGCGACGCGGTTCGTGGTCGCCGATGCGGCGCATGCGGCGCGGATCCCGCTGGTCTCGGCGGCGGTCGGACAGTTCGAAGGCCAGCTCGGCGTCTATCGCGGCTGGGAGCCCGACCGGCCCTGCTATCGCTGTTTCGTCGGCGAGAATCCCGAGCGTGCCGAGACGAGCTGTGCGGAGGACGGCATCCTCGGCCCCGTCACGGGCGTGGTCGGCAGCCTGGCCGCGCTGGAAGTGATTCGTGCGGTCGCGCCGTTCGGCGACGATGTGGCGGGCCAGCTGTTGCTGATCGACCTGCTGTCGCTCCGCTTCCGGACGATCCGGCTGCCCAAGGATCCCGGCTGCCCCTGCTGCGGCGGCGGCTGATCCGAAAACGAGCGGGGCGGATGGGCTGAACCCACCCGCCCCGCATCTTGCAGATCGTTCAGCCCAGCAGCGTCTTGGCGAAGGCGCGGACGACCGGTCCGATATCGTCGCGTGCGAGTGCGAGCGCGAGATTGGCCTGGATATAGCCCGCCTTGTCGCCGCAATCGTAGCGCTGGCCATCAAAGGTGAAGCCGTGGAACGGCTGGTTGCCGATCAGCTGCGCCATCGCGTCGGTCAGCTGGATCTCGCCGCCGGCGCCCTTTTCCTGCCCTTCGAGGATGCGCATCACTTCGGGCTGGAGGATGTAGCGGCCCGGGATCATCAGGTTCGACGGCGAGGTGCCCTTGGCGGGCTTCTCGATCAGCGCGGTGACCTCGGTCAGGCGGCCGTCGGTCGCGCCGGGCGAGATGATGCCGTATTTGTCGGTTTCCGAATCGGCGACCTCGAGCGCGCCGATGACGTTGCCTCCGACCTTGTTATACGCCTCGACCATCTGCTTCATGAAGCCGGGCTTGCCGACCATCAGCTCGTCGGGGAGCAGCACCGCGAACGGCTCGTCGCCGACGATCTCGCGCGCGCACCAGACCGCATGGCCAAGACCCAGCGGCTCCTGCTGACGGACATAGACGGGCGAGCCGGGCCGCTGGCGGATGCCGTCGAGCACGGTCAGCGACTTGCCGCGCGCACGCATCGTCGCCTCGAGCTCGTAGGAGATGTCGAAATGATCCTCGAGCGCACCCTTGCCGCGTCCGGTAACGAAGATGATCTGCTCGATCCCCGCTTCCAGCGCCTCTTCGACGGCATATTGGATCAGCGGCTTGTCGACGACGGTCAGCATCTCCTTGGGCATCGACTTGGTCGCCGGAAGGAATCGCGTGCCAAGCCCAGCAACGGGGAATACGGCCTTGCGCAGCGGTTTGATCGTCATTCAGTAGTCCCTTGTATCGTTGCGGGTGCAGATCGTTGCGGGTGCATAAAGCCGCCGAACGGACTCGGCAAATCAACTGCGGCGGTTAGCGCGTCATTAAAGACGTGGGGTGTAGGCGGGTTCCATGTCAAAAATACTCGTCATCTTCGGGACGCGCCCCGAAGCGATCAAACTCTTCCCGGTCATCCGGGCATTGCAGACGCAGCCGGGGCTGGTCGTCAGGACCTGCGTGACGGCACAGCATCGCGGACTGCTCGACCAGGTGCTCGCGATCGCGGGGCTGTCCCCCGATATCGATCTCGACCTGATGGAGCCGGGGCAGACGCTTGATCGGCTGACCGCCCGGCTGCTGGTCGGGCTGGGCGCTGTGATGGACGCCGAGCAGCCCGACATGATCGTCGTCCAGGGCGACACCGCCACTGCAATGACCGGCGCGCTCGCCGCCTATTACCGCAAGGTCCCGGTCGCGCATGTCGAGGCGGGGCTGCGCTCGGGCGACATCCATCATCCCTGGCCCGAGGAAGTGAACCGGCGGATCGTCGCGCCGATCGCCGCGCTCCACTTCGCGCCGACCCAGACTGCGGCGGACGCGTTGCTGCGCGAGAATATCGCCCCCTCGACGATTCACGTCACGGGCAACACGGTGATCGACGCGCTGCACTGGACCCATGCGCGGGTGGCGGCGGATCCGGCGCTCGGCGCTGCGCTCGACCCGGTCGTGGCGGACTGTGCGGGCAAGCGGATCATCCTCGTCACGACCCATCGGCGCGAGAATTTCGGCGACGCGATGGCCGGGATCGCGCGGGCGATCGCGCGGATCGCGGCGCGCGATGACGTCGCGGTCGTTTTTCCCGTGCATCCCAACCCGAATGTCGTGTCGGTGATGGACCGCATTCTCGGCGACCAGCCCGATATCGCGCGGATCGCGCCGCTCGATTATCCGAGCTTCGTGCGCGCGCTGGGGCTGGCCGAGATCGTGCTGACCGATTCGGGCGGCGTGCAGGAGGAAGCGCCCGCGCTCGGCAAGCCGGTGCTGGTGATGCGCGAGACGACCGAGCGCCCCGAGGGTGTCGAGGCGGGTACCGCAAAGCTGGTCGGGACATCGGAGGACCGCATCGTTTCCGAAATCTTCACGCTGCTCGACGACAAAGCGGCCTATTCCGCGATGGCGCGCGCGCACAATCCGTTCGGCGACGGCCATGCTGCGGCCCGGATCGCCGAGACCATCGCCCAGACCATCGCCCAGACCATGGCCCAGCCGGTCGCCAGCGCACCGGCCCATCGTTGAGGATCATCCGTCATGCTTTCCGATACTGAACTGAACGTCGTCGTCATGGGACTGGGCTATATCGGCCTGCCCACCGCGGCGATCATCGCGCGGACCGGCGCGCGCGTGCTCGGTGTCGACGTGACCGAACGCGTCGTCGAGACGATCAATTCGGGGCGCGTGCATATCGAGGAGGTCGATCTCGACGGTCTGGTCTCGGGCGTGGTCGCGCGCGGTACGCTGCGCGCGGCGATGACGGTCGAGCCCGCCGACGTCTTCGTGATCGCGGTGCCGACCCCGTTCGACGCCGCGCATGCGCCCGACATCAGCTATGTCCTGGGTGCCGCGACGACGATCGCGCCGGTGCTGAAACCCGGCGATACCGTCATCCTCGAATCGACCTCCCCCGTCGGGACGACCGAGAAGGTCCGCGACCTGCTGGCGACCTTGCGCCCCGATCTGCGCGTGCCCGGGCGGACCCGCGACCAGGCCGATATCGCGATCGCCTATTGCCCCGAACGCGTGCTGCCGGGACGGATCCTGGTCGAGCTGATCGACAATGACCGCGTCATCGGCGGGATCACGCCGCGCTGTGCGCGCAAGGCGCTGACCTTCTACCGCCGGTTCGTGCGCGGCGCGTGCGTCACCACGACCGCGCGCGCCGCGGAGATGACGAAGTTGACCGAGAATGCGTTTCGCGACGTCAACATCGCGTTCGCCAACGAGCTGTCGCTGATCGCCGACACGATGAACGTCGATGTCTGGGAGGTGATCCGGCTCGCCAATCGCCACCCGCGCGTCAACATCCTGCAGCCCGGCCCCGGTGTCGGCGGGCATTGCATCGCGGTCGACCCCTGGTTCCTCGTCCATGCCGCGCCCGACCAGACGCCGCTGATCCGCACCGCGCGCGAGGTGAATGACGGCAAGACCGATCACGTCATCGCGCAAGTGGCTGCGATGATCGCTGCAGATCCGACCGCGCCGGTCGCGTGCCTGGGCCTCGCGTTCAAGGCCAATATCGACGATTTCCGCGAGAGCCCGGCGATGAAGGTCGCGCTGGCGGTCGCGAATCGCTTCGGGGATCGGGTCCGGATCGTCGAGCCCTATGCCGCGGCGCTGCCACCGGCCTTCGACGGCACGGGTGCGACCCTGATCGACGTCGACACCGCGATCGAGACCTGCCCGATCATGGTCGTGCTGGTCGATCACGACGTCTTCCGTTCGATCCCGCTCGAGGAGCGCAGCGAGAAGACGGTGCTCGATACGCGCGGGATCTGGCCCGACCAGCCGCGCAGCCCCGCACAGCCGGCGGCGCGACTGGCCGGCTAGCGGAGCGGCTGGGTCCGCAGCGCGAGGACGTCGGCGGGCAGGATCGGCCGTTCGGGGCGGCGGACAATGTCCTGGACGGCGGCGTCGAGCGCAGTCGCCCGCGCCTTGGACGAGGCGTGGGTGCGGCTGCGGAAGAGGCCGCCGTCGATCGTGCCGCCCTTCTCGCGCCAGAATTGCGGTGCCGAGCGCGGATCATAGCCGGCATTGGCGAGCAGATAGATGCTGAGCCGGTCCGCCTCGTCCTCGGTCTGGCGGATCAGCCGGCCGTTGCGGCCGAGTTCCGCCATCAGCCCGCGGCTGATCTTCGCGGCGTCGAGCCGGTCGCGGTGGCGCAGGATGTTGTGCGCCAGCTCGTGCGCGACGATCACTGCGATCTCCGGATCGCTATAGCCTTCGAAATACTTCTCGCCGATCTGGACGACCGCGCCGTCCGCGCTCGCATCGAGGCCGCTGCCGAGCAGGATCTCGAATCGCGAGCGGCATCCCGCGACAGCCGGGATCGAGACCGTGACCGCGCGCCCGTCGCGCAGGACCGTCATCGCGATCGGTGCGCCGGGCGGCTGCGCTGCGATCAGCGCCTCGGCGGCGTCGCGGTCGGCGGGGGTTTCCGCGGTGTCCGCGGCACCGATCCCGGGTTGCCGCTTGCCCGCGAGCAGCTGGATCGAATCCCCCGACCGGACGCCTGCGCGCGCGGCCGGTCCGTCGGCGACCACCGCCTCGACCCCCAGCAGCGTTTCGAACCCGAACACGCCGATCGCATTCGGCCTGGCCTCCGCACTATATTGGTTGAGCGCATGGATCGGCATGCCGATCTGCGGCTGAAGACGATCGCACAACGCCGCATTGGCGGAGGTCAGTCGGTATCCGATCGTCGCCAGCCGCAGATCCGCGGCGCGCAGTGCTTCGAAGAATGCCCTGGGCGGGGCCTCCGCGGGTGCTGCAGCCGGGGCGGCGGTGGTGCCGGCGAGGGAGACGGACGGCGGCGGAACCGCGGAGGCCGCACCTGCGCTTAGCAGGACTGCGGGCAGGAGACGCATGACGATCGACATGCAGCCCTGATAGACGGCTTTCAGCCGCACGCCATCCACCCTCGCGCAGGAGTCGACGAACCGCGCCGCGTTGCGACGGCGCGCCCGAGCCTCTATGTGCGGTGCCAACGGATATAGACTTTATGATTTCAAGATTCTTTCGGTCCAAGGCCCCGCGATCCGCGGGCCGGTCCTGCTCGATCCCTGAAGGCCGGCGCGTCTATGCGGTCGGCGACATCCATGGCTGTGCCGATCTGCTCGACGATCTGATCGCGCAGATCGACGCGGACGATGCGGCGCGCGGTGCGGCGGAGACGACGGTCATCTTCCTGGGCGATATCGTCGATCGGGGTCCGGGCTCGGCCGCGGTGATCGATCGGTTGATCGGCTATGCCGCGGCGCGCGCCGACGTGCGCTTCCTGCAGGGCAATCACGAGGAGATCTTCCTCGGCGCGCTCGACGGCGAGCCCAAGGCGCTACGCCTCTTCTGCCGGATCGGCGGTCGCGAGACGGTGCTGAGCTATGGCATGGATGCGGCGGAATATGAGCGGCTCGATTACGAGGAGCTGGTGCAGCGTCTCGCGCAGCTCGTACCCGAGGCGCATCGCGCGTTCCTGGCGGGCTTCGAGGATCTGATCACGATCGGCGACTATGCGTTCGTGCATGCGGGCGTCCGTCCGGGAACGCCGCTCGCAGACCAGCGCGGTTCGGATCTGCGTTGGATTCGCGATCCTTTTCTCGATCATCGCAGCCCGCTCGACAAGATGATCGTCCATGGCCACACGGTGATCGAAGAGGTCCAGACGATGGCGCATCGTATCGGCATAGATACGGGCGCCTATGCGACCGGTCGGCTGACTGCGCTGGGAATCGAGGGCGATCGCACATGGACGTTGCAGACGGCACCCCGCCCCGGCTCGTCGGAAAATTCTCTCGAATCCTGAAAACTATGCCTTCTCGTCTTACTACAATAGGGTATACCCCCAGGGCGATCAGGGCATGTTGCCCGCTCGCAACAGTATGGAACTCTTCCGTACCGTTCCAGTTACCTCGGTTGCGCAAGGTCAGGTTTCGTGCCAAAGACCTACGCGACGAGCACAAAGGGAGTTCATCATGCGTCTTGGGAAGTATCTCCTGACCGCAGCAGCAGCCACGATGGCAGTTGCTCCGGCCATGGCAGCACCGGTTAATTCGGCAGCAAGCCTTTCGGTCTCGAAGTCGGCTCGCGCCGGTTCGGTTACCGCGAAGAAGAACAAGGTTGCAGGCGGCGGCGTTATCGTTGCAGTCCTCGCAGCAGCAGCCGTTGTCGGCGGCATCGTTATCGTTGCCGATAACGACGACGACAGCGACAGCAACTAAGCCTAGGCTCAGTTCTGGAAAATAGCGGTCTTCGGGCCGCTATTTTTTTGTCTGCCGCAGATGGGTCCGGGGCGGATGCGGCGAAACTCCAGCGCCCCTCCCCGTCTTGCACCGCTGCGCAAGCCACCGCGTGCCACCGGGATCGACGATAGATTGCGACGATCCGCGGGACTGAGGCCTGCACAGGAATTCCGGCGGTCGAGCATGATCCACCATGCCGCTCTAATGCCGGATGGTGTTTGACCCCTGACGCGGCGCACCCACCCTTGGCCAAGGCAGGCGGGCGCGAGATGACCCGAGGCGTCACCGGGCGCGTCGGCCGAACCCTGCATGATCCGCGTCACGCCGACATAACAAGGCCGCCCGCGACGATCAGTCACGGACGGCCCTGTATCATGGTGCCGAGTCCGGCGGGTCGGGCGGCGAACCGCCCGACGAGGCGATCAGCGCGGCTGCGGTACCGCGCCGCCGGCGCCCGGCGCACCCTGCTGCATCTGCATCTGCTGCTGCGCCTGCATCTGCTGGACGACGCTCTGCGGCAGGAAGTCGAGCAGTTCGACGTCGAACACGAGCGTCGAGTTGGCCGGGATCGGTCCGCTGGCCTTGTCGCCATAGCCGAGCGAAGGCTTCAGCCAGAAGCGGTACTTGCCGCCCTTTGGCATCAGCTTGAGCGCTTCGGAGAAGCCGGGAACCACACCCGTGACGGGCAGCGGCGTCGGCTGCTGCGACTTGTCGAAGGTGGTGCCGTTGAGGAGCTTGCCCTCGTAATTCACCAGCGCGACATCGGCATCGGTCGGCTTGGCGGCACCGGGCTTGCCCGGCGTCAGAATCTTGTACTGGAGGCCCGACGCGGTCGTGACGACGCCCTTGGCGCGCCCGTTGCGGGTCAGCGGATCGTCACCCTGGCGCGCAAGCGCGACGGCCCCAATCAGCGCGAGCGCGATGCCCAGCCACAGATAGATCAGATAGCTGCGCTTGGTCGGCTGCAGCGGAACGGCGGTGACGGTCGACATCGGACAAACCCCGGGTCATCTGGTCACGCCGGAGCGCCGCGCGTGCCGTAGAATTCGTAATCGGAGCCGCGGTGACGCGGCCCCCAAAACCCTGGCTACGCGTGCAGCCGAGGGTTCCTACTGCAGGCGAAGCTTAGCGTGCGCCGTCGCGCTCGGCGCGCTTGCGCTCGAGCTTGCGCGAACGACGGATCGCAGCCGCACGCTCACGAGCGCGCTTTTCCGACGGCTTCTCGTAGTGGCGGCGCAACTTCATCTCGCGATACACACCTTCACGCTGCAGCTTCTTCTTGAGCGCGCGAAGGGCCTGGTCGACGTTGTTGTCGCGGACGATGATTTGCATAAACCCGTTAAGCTCCGGTCGAATAGATACGAATGGATAGTGCCGTCGCGAACAAGTCCGCGCCGCATGAACGGGAGCCCCTAACAGCGTGTGCCCGCTGTTTCAAGCCAAACCCGCCCGGTCCGTGTCGGGGTTCACGTCGGGAGGCGGTTTGCGGGCCTGCCAAGCCAGCGCTAAGAGCCGCGCATGACCACGCATGCCCTGACCCTGTATAACAGCCTGACGCGCCGGCTCGAGCCGTTTGCGCCGATCGATCCCGCCAATGTCGGGCTCTATTCCTGCGGACCGACCGTCTACAACTATGCCCATATCGGCAATCTGCGTGCCTATGTCTTCACCGACACGCTGTCGCGGACGCTGACGTGGAAGGGCTTTGGGCTAACGCACATCGTCAACATCACCGATGTCGGCCACCTGACCTCGGATGCCGATGCGGGCGACGACAAGATGGAGGCCGCCGCGCGCGCCAGCGGGCAGGATATCTGGGCGATCGCAAGACATTACACCGAAGCCTTCAAACGCAACCTGATCGACCTCCACATCCGCACGCCGACGCGCTTCCCGCTCGCGACCGACCATATCGCGGAGATGATCGCCTTTGCCGAGGCCATCGCGCCGGAGCATTGCTACGTGCTCGAGGACGGCCTGTATTTCGATACCAGCACGGTCCCGGATTATGGCCGGCTCGCCCGGTCAAACGACGATGCCGGAGAGAGCCGGATCGATCCGGTCGCGGGCAAGCGCCACCCGCAGGATTTCGCGATCTGGCGGACATCGGCCCCGGGCGAGATGCGCCAGATGGAGTGGGACTCGCCCTGGGGACGCGGTGCGCCTGGCTGGCATCTCGAATGCTCGGTGATGAGCCAGAAATATCTGGGGCCGCGGTTCGACATCCACACCGGCGGCATCGACCACCGCGAGATCCACCACCCGAACGAGATTGCGCAGAATCAGGCGCGTTGCGGCTGCGCGGATACCGGCGCGAACCTGTGGATGCACAACAACTTCCTGGTCGAACGCTCGGGAAAGATGTCGAAATCCGGCGGGGAGTTCACGACGCTCCAGACGCTTATCGATCGCGGTTTCCACCCCCTCGCCTATCGGCTGATGTGCCTGCAGGCGCAGTATCGCAGCGAGCTGGAATTCTCCTGGGACAATCTGGCGGCGGCGGCGACGCGGCTGAAGCGGCTGGCACTCACCGTGCAGGCGTTGCGCGACCGGGCGGCCCCAGGCAATTCGGCGAGCGATCCCGCCAAACCCGCGACCGACGCCGTCCGCGCGCTGCTCGCCGGCTACCGCGATCGACTCGACATCGCGGTCTGCGACGACCTTGCGACGCCGCGCGCCCTGCCGGTCCTCGACGAACTGCTCGCGGACAAGCGACTGTCGCCCGCCGACCGACTCGCCGCGCTGGCCGATTTCGATGCGGTGCTGGGACTCGATCTCGCAGCCCTGCGCCGCGAGGATCTGCGCGTCCGCCCGGCCTCGGCCACGCTCGACGCCGCAGCCGTCGACGAACGCCTTGCCGAGCGCCGCGCCGCGCGGGCCGCGAAGGACTTCCTGCGGTCGGACGCGATCCGCGACGACCTCGCCAGCGCCGGGGTCGAGGTGATGGACGGTGATCCGCTCGGCTGGGACTGGCGGATCAGCTGATTGGCGGCGGAGACGACTCCGCGCTTTGGCGTCGCACCCGAAGCGCGGTACAGAGGCGGGGATGAAAGCCGTCCTCCCCGCCGCCGCCCGTCCGCTGCTCGAACCGCATCTGCCATCCGATCTCGACGTCGAATGGTTTGCAACGCCGGGCGAGGCGAATGCGGCGATCGCCGATGCGGACATCGCCTGGGTCGACATGCAGCCGACTCACCTGGTGGCGGACGCGATTCGCGCCGCCGGGCCGCAGCTGAAATGGGTGTCGACCATCTATGCGGGACTCGACGCCTTCCCCCTTGCATGGCTGCACGACCGGGGCGTGATCCTGACCAACGGTGCGGGCATCAACGCGGTCGCGGTCGCCGAATATGCGGTGATGGGGATACTCGTCGCCGCCAAGCGCCTCGACACCGTCCTCCGCGCGCAGGCCGACCATGTCTGGCTGAAGGACGCGCCGGGCAAGATCGAGCTTGCCGACACGCGCGCGCTGGTCATTGGCTATGGCACGATCGGCGCGATGATCGGCGATCGGCTCGCGGCCTTTGGCGTCGACGTCACCGGCGTGACCCGGACCGGGCGCGACGCGACGCTCACGCCCGATGCCTGGCGCGACCGTCTCGGGGAGTTCGACTGGGTAGTGCTGGCCGCGCCCTCGACCGATGCGACCAAGACGCTGATCGGCAGCGGCGAGCTTGCCGCGATGAAGGACAGCGGCTGGCTGATCAACATCGCGCGCGGCGACATGATCGATGACGAGGCGTTGCTCGCCGCCTTGCGTTCGGGACAGATTGGCGGGGCGTTCCTCGATCCGACGCACCCCGAACCGTTGCCCGCTGATCACCCCTTATGGTCCGCGCCGAACACGATCCTGACGATGCATCTGTCAGGTCGCAGCCAGACCAGGATGTTCCAGCGCGGGGCGGCGCTGTTCCTCGACAATCTGCAGGCGTACCGCGCGGGGTCTGCGATGCGAAACGTCGCCGATCTCGGCGCGGGCTATTGAACGATAGCGTCGGTGGCAGGCACCGGCGGTCGCACGATCAGCTGCGCGCGGTGCCGTTGTTCGGGCTGTTATAGTCCTTGATCCCGCGACGGCGGCGCGTGTCGCGACGGCGGCGCTTCATCATCATGATCAGGACGGGCACGCCGATCGCGACACCGACGCCAACGATCGAAAATGCAATGATAATTCGCAAGGGAAGATCCATCATCGCCCTGTGCCAAACCTGCCCGACATTGAGAAGCGCTTTCTATACAATCTCGGGCAACCCGCGACCGACCGGATCGCTGCGATCAGCCAAGCCCTGGGTTCGGTACTCGTCCGCCTGCAAGCTTTACTTGATTGCGCCAAAAGCCGATTCGGCGCATGGCCGCGCCTCGAATTCACCAATCGGACGAACAATTATGGCCGCGAACTGGGCCCCCGACAGCTGGACCACGCACGAAGCCCGCCAGCTCCCCTCGTATCCCGACGCTGGCGCGCTCGACGCCGCGACCGCACAGCTTGCGACGTTTCCGCCGCTCGTCTTCGCCGGCGAGGCGCGCAACCTGACCGCGAGTCTCGCCGAGGTTGCGGCAGGCAAGGCGTTCCTGCTCCAGGGCGGCGACTGCGCCGAGAGCTTTGCCGAGCACAGCGCGAACAACATCCGCGATACCTTCCGCGTCATCCTGCAGATGGCGGTCGTGCTGACCTTCGCGTCCAAGCTGCCGGTCGTGAAGCTCGGCCGCATGGCGGGCCAGTTCGCCAAGCCGCGCTCGGCCAATACCGAGACGATCGGCGGCGTCGAGCTGCCGAGCTATCGCGGCGACAACGTCAACGACATCGCCTTCACGGCCGAATCGCGCGCGCCCGATCCGCAGCGGATGATCCGCGCCTATTCGCAGTCGGCGGCGACGCTCAACCTGCTCCGCGCCTTCGCGCAGGGCGGGTATGCCAACCTGCATCAGGTGCATCGCTGGACGCACGACTTCATGGGCCGCAGCCCCTGGTCGAAGAAATATGCCGAGACGGCGGACCGGATCGGCGAGGCGCTCGAGTTCATGGCGGCCTGCGGAATCGATCCGGAAACCGTGCCACAGCTCGCTCAAACCAATTTCTACACCAGCCACGAGGCGTTGCTGCTGCAATATGAGCAGGCGCTGACCCGGCAGGATTCGCTGACCGGCGACTGGTACGACACGAGCGCGCATTTCCTGTGGATCGGCGACCGGACGCGATTCGAGGGGTCGAGCCATGTCGAATATCTGCGCGGCATAGGCAATCCGATCGGCATCAAATGCGGTCCGAGCCTCGAGCCGGATGCGTTGCTGCGGATGCTCGACACGCTCAATCCCGCGCGCATTCCCGGCCGGATGACGCTGATCACGCGCTATGGCTATGATTCGATCGAGGCCGCGCTGCCCAAGCTTGTCCGTGCGGTGACCCGCGCGGGGCATCCCGTCGTCTGGTCGTGCGACCCGATGCACGGCAACGTCGTCAAGGCGGCCAATGGCTACAAGACACGCCCGTTCGAGCGCATCCTCGCCGAGGTCCGCGGCTTCTTCGCGGTGCACCGCGCCGAGGGCACGCATGCCGGCGGCATCCATATCGAGATGACCGGGCAGAACGTCACCGAATGCACCGGCGGCGCGGTCGACGTCACCGAGCAGAGCCTGGCGGACCGGTATCACACGCATTGCGATCCGCGCCTGAACGCCAGCCAAAGCCTTGAGATGGCGTTTCTTCTGGCCGAAATGCTCAACGCCGAAATGGCCGAGCGCAAGAAGGTCGCTGCCTGACGACGACGACCGCCAAGACGATCCGGCGGCAAAACGTGCACCTCGCGCGATTTTGCCGCCGCACCGCCTTGACGCCCGCGCCCCGCTTCCGTAGGAGCGCGGCTCGACTACACGGCCCCTTCGTCTAGCGGTTAGGACGACGCCCTCTCACGGCGTAAGCACGAGTTCGATTCTCGTAGGGGTCACCAAGTCTACCCATTCCGACATCGCTGGGACGTAGTACACCGCGGCATTCGTGTGTGCGGCAACCGTGTCGCTACGTGTTTCCCGACGGTGCAGCGACGGGCGAGCGGGCGCTACCCGGGGCCGTCCTCATTTTCGAGGGCGTGCACCCCGTGGAAGGATGCCAGCATGGCCGATGCCGCCCGCAACACCGATTCGCCAGATACCCTCCCCGCGCCGGCCACCGACTGGAGCGCGGATCTGACGACCCGGACCGGCTACGCGTTTCACGTCCGCCCGATCACGCCGGATGACGAGGCGGCGCTGGCTGACTTCTTCACGCATGTCGGCAAGGAGGATTTGCGCTTCCGGTTCCTCAGCGCGATCAACCATGTCGGGCACGAGCAGCTGCTCGCGCTGCTGCGAGTCGATCACGAGCATAGCGAGCATTTCCTTGCCTGCGAGATCGGCAGCGGCAAAATCCTCGCGACCGCGATGCTGGTCGGCGATGACGACGGGCTGCGCGCGGAGGTCGCGGTCGCGATCCGCAGCGATTTCAAGCGGCGCGGGATCAGCTGGGTCCTGCTCGATCACGTCGCGATGTTCGCGCGGGCCAAGGGCCTCCGCACGCTCGAATCGATCGAGAGCCGCGACAATCACCAGGCGATCGACATGGAGCGCGAGCGCGGCTGGACGGCCGCCCCCTGCCCTGGCGATCCCTCGGCGATGATCCTGCGACTGACGCTGGCATCGCCGCCCGCCTGACCCGTTCTGGTCACAGCGGCATGCGATCGGCCGGCGGTGGCCGGTGCGGCGGTTCTGGTCTATCATGCAGGCCGGCCCCGTACCGGCGACCATGATCTTGGCCGCCGGCGTATCGGACCCGACCGCCGGACAAGGCTCAGAGCCCGATGAACCGCACGCGCCCAGCCCGACCGGCCGCCCCACCCGCATGATCGCGCATCCGTCCGACATGGGCGACGCGGCTGCCGGACGTCCTGCCGTGCTGGCGGAGGAACTCGGCCTGCTGATCGACGCGGCGACGACCTATGCGATCTACATGCTCGACCCGCAGGGGCGGGTGACGATCTGGAACCGGGGCGCCGAGCGGATCAAGGGATGGACCGAGGCCGAGATCATCGGCCGCGATGCCGCGATCTTCTACCCGGCCGAAGACGTCGCGGCGGGCAAGCCGCGCGCCGATCTCGAGCGCGCGCATGCCGGTGGCCGGATCGAGGAGGAAAGCTGGCGGGTCCGCAAGGACGGATCGGAATTTCTCGCGAGCGTGACGATCACCGCGCTGCACGACGACGCGGGCGCGCTGCGCGGCTTTGGCAAGGTGATCCGTGACATCACCGACGAGAAGGCGGCGGAGGCCGCGATCCTGCGGCGCGAACATCATCTGCGCTCGATCCTGAACACCGTCCCCGATGCGATGATCGTAATGAACGAACACGGCGTCATCGTATCGTTCAGCGCCGCCGCCGCGCTCGTCTTCGGCTATGAAACGGACGAGGTGATCGGCCGCAACGTCGCGATGCTGATGCCGCCCGCGAATGCCGCTGCGCATGACGCGCATCTGCACACCTACCGGCGGACCGGGGTGCGGCATGTCATCGGCAATGTCCGGCTCGAACACGGGCTGCGCAAGAATGGCGAGGTCTTTCCGATCGAACTCGCGGTCGGCGAGGCGTCGATCGCGGGCGAGCGGATCTTCACCGGCTTCATCCGCGACATCAGCCAGCGCCAGGCGACCGAGCGCCGGCTGAAGGAGCTGCAGGCCGAGCTGGTCCACGTCTCGCGGGTCAGCGCGATGGGCACGATGGCATCGACGCTCGCGCATGAGATCAACCAGCCGCTGACCGCGATCGCCAATTATCTGGAGGCGACGCGGGACATGATCGGCGACGCGCCGTCGCCGCTGCTGGCGGAGATCGCCGAGGCGCTCGAGCTCGCGGCGGCGCAGTCGCTGCGCGCCGGCACGATCGTCCGGCGGCTGCGCGCGTTCGTCGAGGGCGGCGACACCGCGCTTCGCGTCGAACCGCTCGCCGCGCTCGTCGAGGAGGCGATCAGCCTGGGGCTGCTGGGCGCGCACGAGGCGGGGATCACGGTCACCACCGATATCCGCCAGGGCGCCGATCTGGTGCGCGTCGACCGCATCCAGATCCAGCAGGTCCTGGTCAATCTGATCCGCAACGCCATCCAGTCGATGGCCTGCGCACCCGACAAGCGGCTGACGATCGCGACGCTGGCGGATCGCGAAGGCTGGGTGCGGATCAGCGTGGCCGATACCGGTGCGGGCATCGATCCGGCGATCCGCGAGCGCCTGTTCGACGCGTTCTCAACGACCAAGAGCGACGGCATGGGCCTTGGCCTGTCGATCTGTCGGACGATCGTCGAGGCGCATGGCGGCCGGATCTGGGTCGAACCGACATGCCCCGCCGGTACCGCCTTCCACTTCACGATACCGCTCGCCACACAGGATGTTGTCGATGGATGAGACCAGCCGCGTCGTGCACGTCGTCGACGACGATCCCGCGATCCGCCAGTCGGTCGGCTTCCTGCTGCGCAAGGCGGGCTATGCGGTCGAGACGCATGTGTCGGGCACGCAGTTCCTGAAGCACGTGACGCGCGAGGCGCGTGGCTGTGTCCTGCTCGACGTGCGGATGCCCGATATTGACGGGCTCGAGGTCCAGGCGACGCTGGCGCAGCGGGGCATAGCCCTGCCCGTGATCATGCTGACCGGGCACGGCGACGTCGCGCTCGCGGTGCGCGCGATCAAGGCGGGGGCGATCGAGTTTCTGGAAAAGCCGTTCGAGCGCGCGACCCTGCTCGCGGCGATCGAGACTGCACTCGCCAAGGCCGCGCGGATCGCCCGCGTCCTGCTCGCGGCGCTGACCCCGCGCGAGCGCGACGTGCTCGACGGGATGGTGCTGGGTCGACCGAACAAGCTGATCGCGTTCGATCTCGACATCGCGACGCGGACGGTCGAGGTCCACCGCGCCAATCTGATGGAAAAGCTGATGGCGCGCAGCCTGTCGGACGTGCTGCGCATCGCCTTTGCCGCGGGTCTGGGCGAGACGGCCGACCCGGCCTGAGCGCCCCCCCGTGTTTTACGTACAGACCGGGTCCGCGGGTCCTGTCATCGAAGATCCGACAAGGATCGACGATGACTCCACCGGCCCCGTTTCTGCCTACCAGCCCGGGTATCTCGCTGGTCGACGGCAATCCCGCGCGACGCCGCGCGCGGCAGATCCTGCTACTGTCCGAACGCTATCGGGTACGGTCCTATGCAAGCTGTGCGGCCCTGGTGTCCGATCCGGCATCGCGCGACCATGCGTGCATCATCCTCGATCTCTCCGATCCCCGGCTCGCGGGGCAGGATGACGACGGCATGGCGGCGCTCGCCGCGATGCGGGGCCTGGGCTGGGCTGGCCGGGCGATCCTGCTCGACGGGCGGGTGCCGTCGCCGGACCTGATCGCCGCGGCGGCCCGTCAGGGTGACCGGATCCTCGACCGCGCGACCACCGACGGTGCGCTGCTCGCGGCGATCGCGGCCGCCATGCTGACGCTCGCCGGCTAAGGACGCCGCGCGGATCGATGGGGTCAGCGTGAGGGTGGGCCGATCGCCGCCTGGCTGAGACGGGCGGCATGACGGGCGATCTCGTCATCCTCGCGCGAGGCGACGATCCGGATTGCCATGCCCGGCAGCCATGCCAGGCCGGTACCGATCGCCTGCTGGGTCGCGCGGTCATGTTCGCCGATCCCGCCGGTCAGCACGAGAAGGTCGAGCCCCCCGAGCGTCGCAGCCATCGCTGCGATCTGCTTGCAGACCGATCGCTCGAACATCCGAATCGCGAGGTCGGCATTGGGGTTGCTCCCGGCCGCCGCGCGCAGCACGCGCATGTCCCCCGACAATCCCGAGATCCCCGCCATTCCCGAATCGTGATCGATCATCGTCGCCAGTTCATCAGCCTCGAGCCCGGTCTCGCGGAGCAGGTACAGCAGGATGCCGGGGTCGATATCCCCCGTCCGCGTGGCCATCGTCACCCCGCCTGATGGCGTCAGCCCCATGCTGGTATCGACCGATCGCCCGTCGCGCACCGCGGTGACGCTCGCCCCGTTGCCGAGATGCGCGATGACGAGGCGCGACGGCACGCCGCCCCCGAGCTGCGCCAGGATCGATTCGCACGACAGGCCGTGAAAGCCGTACCGCCGCACCCCGCTCGCACGGTATCGGCGCGGGATCGGAAGGACCTGCGCGACATCGGGCAGATCGGCATGGAAGGCGGTGTCGAAACAGGCGACCTGCGGCATCCCGGGATAGCGCGCACGTGCGGCCGCAATCAGTGCGAGCGCCGCCGGACCATGCAGCGGCGCGAACGCACAGGCCGCGACCAGATCCGCGGTCACCGCATCGTCGATCAGGCAATGCGCGGTACGATGCGGGCCGCCATGGACGATCCGGTGGCCGATCGCGCTTGGCGCCGGGCTGTCCCGCAACGCGGCGTCGAGCGCGTCGAGGACCGAAGCGTGACCGTCGGCGGTCTCGATCGTCCCGCCGACGAGCAACGCGGGGTCCGGGTCGACGGCGTAGAGCCCGTATTTCACCGTCGACGACCCGCTGTTCAGCGCGAGGATCAGCGCGCCCATTGCCAGTCGCGCACCTCCGGCAGATCGTCGCCCTGTTCGGCGATGTACAGCTTGTGCCGTTCCATCGTCGTCCAGTAGCGCGCGGTTTCGCGCGGGACGCGGTCGCGGAACCGCGGGATCCGCTCGATCGCGTCGAGCGCGAGCCGGTACCGGTCGAGATCGTTCAGCACGACCATGTCGAACGGCGTCGTCGTCGTGCCCATTTCCTCGTAGCCGCGGACATGGATGTTGGCGTGGTTGGCGCGGCGGTAGGTCAGCTTGTGGATCATCGCCGGATAGCCGTGGAACGCGAAGATCACCGGTGTGTCGCGCGTGAACAGCGCATCGAACTCGCGCTCGTCGAGGCCGTGCGTATGTTCGGATCGCGGCTGCAGCACCATCAGGTCGACGACATTGACCACCCGGATCCGGATATCGGGGACATAGGCACGCAGCAGCGTCACCGCGGCCAGCGTCTCGAGCGTCGGCACGTCACCCGCACACGCCATCACCACATCGGGCTCGGCATCGTCGCCCGCCCAGTCCCAGATCCCGGCACCCGCGGTGCAGTGCCGCACCGCCGCGTCGATCCCCAGCCATTGCCATTCGGGCTGTTTGCCCGCGACGATGACGTTCACATAGCCGCGGCTGCGCAGGCAATGGTCGCCGACCGACAACAGGCAGTTGGCGTCGGGGGGCAGATAGATCCGCGTGACCCCTGCGGTCTTGTTGGCGACGTGATCGATGAACCCCGGGTCCTGATGCGACAGGCCGTTGTGGTCCTGCCGCCAGACATGCGACGTCAGCAGATAGTTGAGCGACGCGATCGGCCGCCGCCACGGGATGCCGCGCGTCACCTTCAACCATTTGGCATGCTGGTTGACCATCGAATCGACGATGTGGACGAACGCCTCGTAACAGGAAAACAGCCCGTGGCGGCCGGTGAGCAGATAGCCCTCGAGCCAGCCCTGGCACAGATGCTCGCTCAGCACCTCCATCACGCGGCCGTTGGCGGTCAGATGCTCGTCGACCGCCTCGACCTCAGCCATCCAGACCTTGCCCGACACGTCATAGACATCGGCGAGACGGTTCGACGCGGTCTCGTCGGGGCCGAACAGGCGGAAGTTCACGCTCGGCATGTTGAGCTTCATCACGTCGCGCAGATAGCGACCGAACACCCGCGTCGCCTCGGCCATGACCGTGCCCGGCGCGTCGACCGGCACGGCATGCGCGCGGAAGTCGGGCAGCGACAGCGGCACCATCGTCTCGCCGCCATTGGCATGCGGGTTCGACCCCATCCGCCGATGCCCGGTCGGCGCGAGCGAGGCGTAGATGTCGAGGAACTTGCCCGTCGCGTCGAACAGCTCTTCGGGACGGTAGCTGCGCATCCACTCTTCGAGCAGCCGCAGATGCTCGGGGTCCTTGAAGTCGGCGATCGGGACCTGGTGCGCGCGCCACGTGCCTTCGACCGGCTTGCCGTCGACGGTCTTCGGGCCGGTCCATCCCTTAGGCGTGCGGAACACGATCATCGGCCAGCGCGGGCGTTCGGGCGTCGCGCCGGGGGTGCGTGCCGCGGCCTGGATCGCCTGGATCCTCGCCAGCGCGGTGTCGAGCGCGGCGGCGAGCTGCTGGTGGACGAGCGCGGGGTCGCTGCCGCCGACATAGAGCGGCTCATGCCCATAGCCGCGCAGCAGCGCGTCGAGCTCGTCCTCGTCGATCCGCGCGAGGATCGTGGGGTTCGCGATCTTGAACCCGTTGAGATGCAGGATCGGCAGGACTGCGCCGTCGCGCGCGGGGTTGAGGAACTTGTTCGAATGCCAGCTCGCCGCCAGCGCGCCCGTCTCCGCCTCGCCATCGCCGATCACGCAGGCGACCAGCAGGTCCGGATTGTCGAACGCCGCGCCATAGGCGTGCGCCAGCGAATAGCCGAGCTCGCCCCCCTCGTGGATCGATCCCGGCGTCTCGGGCGCGACATGGCTGGGGATTCCGCCCGGCCAGGAGAATTGCCGGAACAGCCGGTGCATGCCCGACCGGCTGCGCTCGATCGCGGGATAGCGCTCGGTATAGGAGCCCTCGAGATAGGTGTGGGCGACCAGCCCCGGCCCGCCATGCCCCGGCCCGATGATGTTGATCATGTCGAGGTCGTGCGCGACGATCAGCCGGTTGAGGTGGACGTAGAGGAAGTTGAGCCCCGGCGTCGTACCCCAGTGGCCGAGCAGCCGCGGCTTGACGTCGGCGATCGTCAGCGGGCGTTCGAGCAATGCGTTGTCGCGCAGATAGATCTGGCCGACCGACAGATAATTGGCGGCACGCCAATAGGCGTCCATCCGGTGCAGCTCATCGGGCGACAATGGATCGGCGGGCGCCACGACATGCGGCGGTGCCTTGTGGGCGAGGCCGGTCAAGAGTGCGGAGTCCGTGGACGATCGGCGGGGATCGCGGGCGGTGTGGGGCACATGTCGATAGTCCTTTGATCGGGGCGCATCAGCAGGCGAGCCGGCTGCTCAGCGTAGGGTCGCGCAGCAGCGCTTCGTCGCCGAACGCCAGTTGCGCGCAGGTGCGGTTCGCCTGCGCGGTGACGGCGTTGAGATGCTGGCCGGCGACCTGCGGATCGAGATGGCTGGTGATATTGGCGAATCGGCGCTGCTCCTGCGACCGCATGCCGAAGGCGTGGACCAGATACTGGTCGACCATGGTCGTCAGCCCCGTCCCGAGCCCCTGATCGTCGAGCCAGACCCGGCTGCCCGCCGCGGTTGTGAAGGTCAGCAGCCGCTTGCCGCCGAGCAGCAGGCTGCGCGCACGCTGCTGGACCGCGACAGGCTCGATCCCTGCGCCGAACACGCGCTCGATATAGCCCTTCATCATCGCCGGCGGGGAGCCGAACCACAGCGGGTAGACGAGGACGAACACGTCGCAGCCAGCGATCGCCGCGCGTTCGTCCTGCACGTCCTGCGCGAGAACCGCCGCATCCCGCGTCGGCAATTCCGCCGGTTTGAGCACCGGATCGAAGCCCGACGCATAGAGGTCGCGCAGTACGACGTGCTGGCCGTTTGCGCGCACCGCATCGCAATAGCGGTGCGCGATCGCATGGTTGAAGCTCGCGGGATCCGGATGGCACAGGATCACGGCATGCCGAAGCTGGGCCGCCACGGGCTCGTCATCCATCATCGCACCGACTCCATCCTGCGCCGACCCTCATCCGGTCGCGCGCCGCGCCGGAGACGGTCAGGGAGTGGAGGAGTACGGCATAGAGCCGCGGGTTCTCAGCCTCGGAAACTACGCACTAGGCAGCGCGCTGTAAGCCTGCGCGCGGCCATCGGCCCGGAGGCGGACAAGTCGGAATGCCGCTCGAGCACGGACACGACGCGACCGGGATCTTATTGGCCTTAACGGCTTTGATGGTGCTAAATAACGGCCTGCCTCCTGGGCGTGCCATGATCATGCGGTGCATGATGGTCGGGAAGAGAGGATTCGAACCTCCGGCCCCTGCCTCCCGAAGACAGTGCTCTACCAGGCTGAGCTACTCCCCGACGGAGTCCGATCGTTACGCCCTTGGGGGACCGACCGGTGACTGGAGGGGCGCCTATACCCAGCACTTCGCAGCTGTGCAAGCGGCCGCAGCAAGAAGTTTGCGAGGGATGTCGAAAAGCACGGGGGCATTGCGTGATGCGACGGGACGGTTGCGTCGCGACATCAATGCAGTGCGGATGAGATGGGAGATAACCGCTTCCGGCGTCGAGCCGCGGCAGGTTGTGGACGATGGTGCACCCAGAGCGATTCGAACGCCCGACCCTCAGATTCGTAGTCTGATGCTCTATCCAGCTGAGCTATGGGTGCATCGCCATGCCGTTTACGGCCGGCCCGTGTCTGGCCGTCTGGCCCCGCCGCGAGGCAGGAAATCCTGGTGCACCCAGAGCGATTCGAACGCCCGACCCTCAGATTCGTAGTCTGATGCTCTATCCAGCTGAGCTATGGGTGCACTGGAGGGGCGCTGATAGCAGGCATTTTTCGCGGCGCAAGGGTGTTGCGCGATAAAGTTGTGTACGCCGCGTCGGCGGCATAGAGCGGCGGGCATGAAACAGCCTTCCCGCCCCGCGCTGATCGCCCTTCTTCTCGTGCCCGCCTTGGCGGTCGGCGCCTGCAGCAAGGATACCGCCAGCTATCCCTCGCTCGGGATCCGCCCGACCGAATCGATCGGCTTTGGCGAACCCGCGGGCAAGCCGGTGGTGGTCCAGCCCGATCCGACGCTCGACACCGACATCGCGGCGTTCCGGACGCAGCTCGACCGGATCAGGACGGGTTTTGCGAAGGATGCGGCGAGCACCCAAGCCGCCGCCCGTGCCGCACGCGGCGGTGCGGTCGGCAGCGAGCCGTGGCTGACGGCCCAGACCGCGCTGGCGGGTCTCGACGACTGGCGGGCGCAGACGTCGCTGCTGGTCACCGATATCGAGCGTCGCGCGACCGATCGCGCGGCGACGCTCGCGCCGGCCTATCCCGCGCTCGATGCGGTGCGCGACGCGGCGCAGGCCGAAGCCGAGAAGCAGGGAACGACCATCGCGCAGATCCAGGCGAGCCTGCCCGCCGCCTGACGCCGCCCCCCGCAGCCTACCAGAGCCCCTTGAGCAGCGGCAGGATCGTCGAATAATCGTCGGTCCAGGCGGCCATGCCCTCGCGTGCGACGATCGGCTCCCAGCCCGAATTGCGTTGCCGGAGCAGAGCGATCGCCCGCGGGTCGCGCGACAGCGCGATCCAGTCCGATGGCGAGGGGTGATCGGCGTCGAGCGGCGAAGGACGATAGAGCAGGTGGACGGCGCGCCACCCCGCCTCGCGCGCGGCGGCCGCAACCACGGGTTCGAGGTCGATATAGCGGTTCGAGATATGGACGAGCAGCAGCCCGTTGCGCGACACCACGCGGCCATAGGTCGCAAACGCCTCGCGCGTCATCAGGTGCATCGGCACCGTATCGGAAGAGAAGGCATCGAGCGCGAGCAGGTCGAGGCTCGCGGTCCGCTCCGCCGCCAGCGCGATCCGCGCATCGCCGATCCGGATCACCGGATCGGGCAGGCAGCGCGACAGATAGCTGAACTGACCTGTATCGCGCGCGATCCGCACGACCGCCGGATCGATCTCGTAGAAACGCCACTGCTCGCCCGGACGCGCGTAGCAGGACAAGGTGCCCGTCCCCAGCCCGACGACACCGACCCGTGCTGCCGGGCCATAGAGCGGGCCGAGCGCTTGCATCGCCTGGCCCACGCCCGATCCGGCGACATAATAGGTGGTCGGCGTCCGCTCGCGCGCGGGCGAACCGCGCAGCTGGATGCCGTGGACGGTGGTGCCATGATCGAGCTCGCGGACCCCCTCGCCGTCGCGCACCGTGTAGACGCCGAAATAGCTGCGCTCACGCGCACCCCGCTCGGCGCTGAGTTCCAGCGCGCGATAGCCCCCGAACATCACCAGCGTGCTGGCGAGCACGACGACATAGGGCAGCCGTGCGCCAAGCGTGGCGAGGCCGATCGCGGCGACGATCAGGAAGGCCGCGCCCTGATGCTGGTCGCCCAATATGCCGTCCGGGTTGCTGATCCTGAGCCCGGCCGCCACCGCCATGACGAGAATGATGACCGCGAGCCCGAGATGGCGCCGTACCGCCGGCCCCGACCAGACCGCGCGAAACGTCGCCAGCAGGTACATCTGCGGCACCAGCACGCCGGCTGCCAGGATCAGCAGCGGATATTCATAGGTCCAGTCGAAGATCACGGGTGCCAGCAACGCCGCGAACACCCCGCCCAGCACGCCGCCGACCGACATTGCGAGATAGAAGCCCGTCAGCCGGTCGGGGGCCGGACGGCGGCGATACATGGCGGTGTGGAGCGCGACCGAGACCATGAACAGCAAGGTCAGCGCGATCGTCGCGCTGAACACAGGCTTGTCGTTGAACCCGCCCATGATCACCCCGCCGAACAGCAGGATCGTCACCGGGGCGATCCGGGTCAGCAGGTCGGCGAGCGTGCGGTCCTGCGCGAAGGCGATGGTGAAGCTGAGCAGATAGAGCCCGAGCGGCAGCACCCAGAGCAGCGGCATCGCGACGATATCGGTGGTGATATAGGTCGAGGTGGCGAGCATCAGCCCCGACGGCACCAGCGCGAGCGCGATCCAGTGGAGGATCCGCGCCGCGCCCGGCGCCGAGCTGGTCGCGGCGACATGCTCGGCCGACGCGGTGCGCGGCAGCCGCGTCGCGCAGAGTGCGACCAGCAGGACGAGCACCGCATAGCCTGCGGTCCACAACAGGCTCTGCCCGTGAATCGCCAGCAACGGCTCGACCACCAGCGGATAGGCGATCAGCCCCGCGAAGCTGCCGAGATTGGACGCCGCGTAAAGCGCATAGGGATCCGCGCCGCCGCTCGACGCGCTGAACCAGCGCTGGATCAGCGGCGCCTGTGCCGAGACCGCGAAGAACAGCGGCCCGATCGACAGGCCGAGCAGCCAAGGCACCCACACCGCAGGCTGCGCATCGGCGGGCAGATCGAGCGCGAACAGCCCGATCGGCAGCCACAAAGCCGCGACCGCGAGCACGCCGAGATGGATGACCGCCTGTGCGCGCGGCTTTACCCGCCCAAGCCAGTGCGCATAGGCATAGCCGCCGAGCAGCAGCGCCTGGTAGACGAGCATCGCCGAGTTCCACACCGCAGGCGCGCCGCCGAGCCGCGGCAGCGCCATGCGCGCGACCATCGGCTGGACGAGGAACAGCAGGAACGACCCTGCCAGGATCGTCGCGACGAACAGGACGCGGCACCACCGTGCCATCGGGGAAGGATCAGACATTGGTGGGGCGATGGATCCGATAGAGGACGTGCCGGCGCAGCGGGTCGGTGGCGGCGAGATCGGGATGGTCGAAATCGCCGTCCTCGACATGGGTCATGCCCAGCCGCTCCATCAGCGCGCGGCTGCGCATGTTGGCGGGAACCGTGATGGCGACGATATGCGCGACGGGCAGATGGGCCCAGCCCCAGGCGAGGCTCGCCGCCGCGGCTTCGGACGCATAGCCCTGCCCCCAGGCATGACGCGCGAGACGCCAGCCGATCTCGATCGCGCCGTCGATCGGCGGCTTGCCCGGTACCAGACCGCAAAAGCCGAGAAACGCGGCATCCGCCTTGCGTTCGATCGCCCAGAAGCAATGCCCCGACGTGCGCTGCCGCTCGACCATCCGGCCGACCGCCGCCTGCGTCTCGGCGAGCGTCGCCGGCGGCCCGAGAAAGCGCATCACATCGGGGTCACGCCCCATCGCCGCAAAGGGCTCGACGTCGGCGTCCCGCCACGCGCGCAGGATGAGACGCTCGGTCTCGAGCCTGAACTCATCCATTCAGGAGCCGGGCCGCGTGTGCCGCATGATAGGTCAGCACGCCCGAACAGCCGGCGCGCTTGAACGCCATCAGCGTCTCGAGCACCAGCGCGTCACGGTCGCCCGCGCCCGCTGCGGCCGACGCCTCGATCATCGCATATTCGCCCGACACCTGATAGGCGAAGACCGGCACCTCGAACGCCTGGCGGACGCGGACGATGATGTCGAGATAGGGCAGGCCCGGCTTGACCATCACCGTATCGGCGCCCTCGGCGAGATCCATCGCGACCTCGCGCAGCGCCTCCTCGGCATTGGCGTTGTCCATCTGGTACGTCTTCTTGTCGCCCTTCAGCAGCCCGCGGCTGCCGACCGCATCGCGGAACGGGCCGTAGAAGGCGCTCGCATATTTGGCGGCATAGGACATGATCTGGACGTTGTGATGCGACTCCGCCTCGAGCGCGGTGCGGATCATGCCGATCCGGCCGTCCATCATGTCGCTGGGCGCGATGATGTCCGCGCCCGCCGCCGCCTGGTTCAGCGCCTGCGCGACGAGCATCTCTGCGGTCGTGTCGTTGACGACATAGCCCGCGGCGTCGACCAGCCCGTCATGGCCGTGGCTGGTATAGGGGTCGAGCGCGACGTCGGTCAGCACGCCGACCTCGGGCACCGCATCTTTGAGCGCACGGATCGCCTGGCACATCAGATTGTCGGGGTTGAGCGCCTCGCGACCATCTTCGGTGCGACGCTCGGGCTGGGTGTAGGGGAACAGCGCGATGCACGGGATGCCGAGGTCACGCGCTTCGCGACCGCGCGCGACGATCTGGTCGACCGACCAGCGCGAAACGCCGGGCAGGCTGGCGATCGGTTGCTCGACGCCCTCCCCCTCGACGACGAACAGCGGCCAGATCAGATCGGCCGGCGTGAGGACGGTCTCGGCATGGAGCCGGCGGCTCCAGTCGGACGAGCGAGTGCGGCGCAGGCGCAGCGCGGGATAGCTTGCGGACATGGCGCGGCTTTTGCGGGATGGACGCCGCGCAGGCAAGCGTTACGGTCGGCGCGAACGAAACCGATCGCTGCCGATTCGGCCTCGGGGACGCATTTCCCTTTCGCGCGTTGGGCCTCGCATGACCGCCATCACCACAGACACGACCCAGGCGCCCGATACCGGGCCGGCGCGCGACCGGCCGATCCGCTCCGCCGCGCTCGTGGTGAACGCGAAATCGCGCAAAGGACAGGCGCTGTTCAAGCGCGCCTGCGCGGCGATGTCCGGGCTTCCCTATGAGGTCGACGCGCATGCGGTCGAGAACCCCGAGGATCTGGAACCCACCGTCCGCCGGGCGCTCGCCGCCAAGCCCGATCTGCTGATCCTGGGCGGTGGCGACGGCACGATCAGCGGGCTCGTCGACCTGATGGTCGGGCACGACGTCATCCTCGGCGTGCTTCCGCTCGGGACCGCGAACAGCTTTGCGCGGACGCTCGGCATTCCGCTGACGATCGAAGGCGCGGTCGAGGTCATCCGGACGGGTGCGCCGCGGCGGATCGATCTCGGCATGATCGACGGCGATTACTTCGCCAATTGCGCGGCGATGGGGATCAGCCCGAAGATCGCCGAGACGGTCCCGCACGGCCTCAAGAAGATACTCGGCCGGGTCGGCTATCTAGGCTGGGCGGCGTATCAGTTCATCCGCTTCCGCCCGTTCACGCTGATCGTCGGCGAGGGCCCGGACGCGGTGCGGATGCGCGTCGTCGAGGTGCGGATCTCGAACGGCCCCTATCATGGCGGGACCGAGCTGGTCGACGCGGCGGCGGTCGATTCGGGCGAGATCGTCGTTCAGGCGGTGATGGGCAAGATGAAGCGGCGACTGGTGCAGAACTGGGTCGCCAGCGTCTTCCGTCACGAATCGCGCCACGAGGAGGTCCGCGACTTCCGCGGCAAGAGCATGCGCGTCGACACGATCCCCAAGCTGCCGATCTCGATCGATGGCGAGGTGCTCGCCAAGACCCCGGTGACTGCCAGGATCGCCGCCGGGATCATCCAGGTCATGGCCCCGGTGACGCCGCCCCAAACCTAGGGCGGCGCTCAGCCGACCGGCATGGATCGGCTGGCGGGCTCGCAATCCGCCTTGGCTGCCTCGCCTGCCTCGTGTGCGGCGGGCTCGGTAACGATCCGGCCCTTGCGCCAGCCGCCATGCAGGTAATAGCCGATCGTCAGCAGCATCGAGGCGAGCGACCCCGCGGGAAAGCTCCACCAGATCGCATCCGCGCCGATCATCGGCTCGAGCGCATAGGCGAGCCCGAACCGTACCGGCCCCATCGCGACCGCGAGGATCAGCAGCGGCCCGACCACCGCGCCGTTCGCGCGGACCGTCGCCGACAGCACCATCGACACGCCGAACAGGATGAAGCTCCACCCCGCGATCAGATTGATCCGCGTCGCGATGCCGATCGCGCCGGTATCCTGCCCGAGGAACAGCCACAGCACGTGCCGGTCGAGCAACGTCAGCAGCGCCACGAGCCCGCCGGTCAGCGCCAAGTTCATCATCAGCCCCGCGCGCGTGATCCGGTCGACCCGGTCCCAGCGCCCCGCACCGATATTCTGCGCCGCCATTGCGCTGACCGCCGCACCGACCGCCATCGCGGGCATCTGCACATAGGTCCAGAGCTGGTTGGCGGCGCCATAGGCGGCGGTCGTGGTGGTGCCGTGCCGGTTGACCAGCCCGATCATCGCCAGTGCCGATGTCGAGACGACGAGCATCTGCAATCCCATCGGGACGCCCTTCACGACGATCGTCTTCAGCAGCGCACGATCGGGCAGGATGTAGCGCAGTTCCGCGCCGCGCAGCCGGATCGGCAGGTCCTTCGCATAGATATAGGCGAGCAATGCGACGAACGAGACCGTGTTGGCGATCAGCGTAGCGAGCGCGGATCCCTCGATCCCCAGCGCGGGGATCGGCCCCCAGCCGCGGATCAGCAGCGGGTTGAGCGCGACGTCGACGACCGATCCGAGCGCCATGAACTTCAGCGGGGTCAGCGAATCACCCGTCCCCCGCAGCGCCATCGTCAGCAGCACCGTCAGGAACCCCGCGGGCATCGCGACGAAGATCACGCGCAGATAGGCGAGCGCGAGCGGATAGACTTCGGCGGGCGTCGCCAGCACGCGCAGGATCGCCGGCGCGACCAGCCAGCCGATCCCCACCGTCAGCACCGAGATGATCGTGAACAGCCCGAACGACGTGCCGAGCACGCGGCGCACCGCATCGATGTCGCGCCGCCCCATATTCTGGCCGATCAGGATCGTCGACGCCATGCCGAAGCCGAACACCGCGGCGACCAGCAGGAACATGATGATGTTCGCGTTGGTCGTCGCTGCCAGCGCGCGCTCGCCGAGAAACTGGCCGATCCACACCGCGTTGATCGAACCGTTGAGCGATTGCAGGACCGACGATCCGAGCGTCGGCAGCGCGAACGCCAGCAACGTCTTGCCGATCGGCCCCGTGGTCAGGTCGCGCTGGCCGGTCCTTGGTGCAGCCGTGTCCGTCGCATCAGGCATCGCAGTCGGGTCCCCTCCCCTTTGCAGGCGAGGTCAGGACCATCCCCGACCCCGCATGCTCGCAGCACGCGTACGCACACCCCGGCCCCGTCCCGCACAGCGGACGGGGTCAGGTCAGCCCAGCCGTCCCAGCGCCGCCTGCAGCCGCGCGGCTTCGGCGGCCTTGTCGGCATGGTCCGCCTTGGCCTTCTCGACCGCTTCGGGCTTGGCGCGCTCGACGAAGCTTGCATTGCCGAGCCTCCCTGCGAGCGCGTCGCGCTCCTTCTCCGCCGCCGCGATCGCCTTGGTCAGGCGGGTACGTTCGGCGTCGAGATCAATCACGCCCTCGAGCGGCAGGACGAAGGTCGCCTCGTCGACCACGACCTGCGCCGCGCCGCCGGTGGCTTCGCCCTCGGCATGCGTGACGCGCGCGAGGCGTGCGAGCGCGGGGGCCTGGCGTTCGAGCCGTGCGAGCGTCGCCGCATTCGCATCGCGAACGTGCAGCGGCAGCCGCGCACCCGGCGGCACGTTCAGCTCGTTGCGCGCGGTGCGGATCTCGCCGACGAGTCGGATCAGCCAGTCGACCTCCCTGCTCGCCTCGGGATCGAGCGAGCGCGCATCCGCCATCGGCCACTGCGCGACGATCAGGTCGTGATCGCGCGGGCCCATCGCGTGCCACAGTTCCTCGGTGATGAACGGCATGAACGGATGCAGCAGCACCAGAATCTGGTCGAGCACCCAGCCCGCGACCGCCTTCGATTCGTCGTCGATCTGACCGCGGACGTCATCGACCATCTGCGGCTTGATGAGTTCGAGATACCAGTCGCAGAACCGGCTCCACGCGAACTGGTAGATCGCGTTGGCGGCGCCGTCGAAGCGGTAGTCGGCGAGCGCGAGGTCGACCTGCTGCACGGTCGCGATCGTCTCGGCGATGATCCACTTGTTGACCGCGAGCTCCGCGCGGGGGGCTTCGAGAGTCGTGCTCGCGACGATGCCGTTGGCCTGCGCGAACCGCGCCGCGTTCCACAGCTTGGTCGCGAAGTTGCGATAGCCCTCGACGCGCTTCTCATCCATCTTGATGTCGCGGCCCTGGCTTTCCATCGCCGCCATGAAGAAGCGCAGTGCATCGGCGCCATATTGGTCGATCAACCCGAGCGGGTTGACGACATTGCCCTTCGACTTGGACATCTTCGCGCCGTCCGCCGCGCGGACGAGGCCGTGCAGGTAGAGCGTGCGGAACGGCACGTCTTTCATGAAGTGCAGCCCCTGCATCATCATCCGCGCGTTCCAGAAGAACAGGATGTCGAAGCCGGAGATGAGCACGTCGTTGGGGTAACGGCCGCCGAGTTGCGATCCAGAGGCAAGCCCCTCCCCTTCAGGGGAGGGGTTGGGGTGGGGAGCCGCCCCGCGCGCGTCGGTCTCGATGAGATGGGACGGCCCCACCCCTTGCCCCTCCCCTGAAGGGGAGGGGTAAGAAGTGCCGTCCCAGCCTAGCGTTGCGAAAGGCCAGAGCGCGGAGGAGAACCATGTGTCGAGCACGTCCGGATCGCGCACCAGCGTCACGCCCGCGCCGGCGAGCGCCTGCGCTTCGGCCTCGGTTTCAGCCACGTACGGCGTACCGTCGGGCCCGAACCATGCCGGGATCTGATGCCCCCACCACAGCTGCCGCGACACGCACCAGGGCTGGATGTTCTCCATCCAGTTGAAGAACGTCTTCTCCCAGGTCTTCGGCACGATATCGATCGCGCCGACGCGCACCGCCTCGATCGCGGGCTGGGCGAGCGTTTTGGCGTCGACATACCATTGGTCGGTCAGCCACGGCTCGATCACCACGCCCGAGCGATCGCCGTACGGCGTCTGGATCGTGCGCGGCTCGGCGTCGTGCTCGACGCCGTCCTTGTCGAGATGCGCGATCAGGAAGCCCTCGGCCTTCAGCTGCGCGACGACGGCTTTCCGCGCCTCCGCGGTCGTCAGCCCGAGCAGGTCGGCGGGGATCAGCCCGTCGGTCACTTGCACGACGCGCGCCTTGGCATCGAGCATGTTGAGCATCGCGCCCGCGGCCATGCCGGCGCGCTTGCCGACCTCGAAATCGTTGAAGTCATGCCCCGGCGTGATCTTCACCGCGCCCGATCCGAGCTCGGGATCTGCATGGTCGTCGGCGATGATCGGGATCAGTCGGCCGGTGATCGGCAGCTTCACCTGCTTGCCGATCAGCGCGGTGTAGCGCGCGTCCGACGCGTTCACCGCGACCGCCATGTCGGCGAGCATCGTCTCGGGCCGCGTCGTCGCGACCTCGATGAACCCCGATCCGTCGGCGAGCGGATAGCGCAGGTGCCAGAAGCTGCCCTTGATCTCGCGCGTCTCGACCTCGAGGTCGCTGATCGCGGTGCCGAGGCCCGGATCCCAGTTCACCAGGCGCTTGTCGCGGTAGAGCAGCCCCTGCTTGTGCAGGTCAACGAACACCTTGAGGACGGCCTTCGAAAAGCCCTCGTCCATCGTGAAGCGCTCGTTCGCCCAGTCCATCGAACAGCCCAAGCGGCGGAGCTGCTGCGTGATCTCGCCGCCGCTCTCTTCCTTCCACGCCCAGACCTTGGCGATGAAATCCTCGCGCGACAGGTCGGTGCGCTTCTGCGGCGGGGTCATCGCGCCCATCTGGCGCTCGACGACCATTTGCGTCGCGATGCCGGCGTGATCGGTGCCGACCACCCAGAGCGCGTCCTTGCCCTTGAGGCGGGCGTGGCGCGTCAGGATGTCCTGCAGCGTGTTGTCGAGCGCATGGCCGATATGCAGGCTGCCGGTGACGTTGGGCGGCGGGTTGACGATCGTCCAGGGTTCCGCGTTCGGGCGGTCGGGGCGGAACTGGCCGCTGGCCTCCCAATGCGCGTACCAGCGCGATTCGATGGAGGCGGGGTCGAAGGTTTTGGGAAGCTCGCTCATACCCCGTGCCTTAGCGAGCGTGTCCGGGCTAGACCAGCCTCACGTCCGCGCCCCCGGCTTGTCGAGCACCGCCCGGATCCGGTCGTTCAACTCATTCCGCCGATAGGGTTTGCGGATCAGTTCGAACGACCGGCTGCCCTCGTCGATCGCCTCGTCGGCAAAGCCCGTCGTCAGCAGCACCGCGGTGTGCGGATAGTCGCGCCGCACCGACTGGGCCAGCGTGACGCCGTTCATGCCGCCGGGCATCAGGATATCGGTGAACAGCAGGCGGAATTCGGAGTCCTGACGGAGCGTGTCCAGCGCGGCGCGCGCGCTGTTGACCAGGACGACGTCATAGCCGAGATCCTCGAGGATCGTCCGCCCCAGCTCGCCCACTTCGCGCTGATCCTCGACCATCAGCACGCGCTCGGCGCCGCCCGCGTGGGGTGCGATCGGCCCCGCCGTCTTGCGCTCGACCGCGCCGCTCGCACGCGGGAAGTAGAGCGAGAATTCGGCACCGCCCCCGCTGAGGTTGCGCACCGTCGCAAGGCCGCCCGACTGGCGCACGAATCCGTAGACCATCGCGAGACCCAGCCCGGCACCCTTGCCCATCTCCTTCGTCGTGAAAAAGGGTTCGAAGATCTTATCGACGGTCCCGGGATCGATCCCCGGCCCGTTGTCGCGAATGCTCAGGACGACATATTCGCCGGGCTCCAGCCTCGCGACACCGCCATCCTCGGGAAGGACGGCGTTGCGCGTCGTGATCGTAATCTCGCCCGTGCCGTCGAGCGCGTCGCGGGCATTGGCGATGATGTTGAGCAGCGCCATCTCGGCCTGCACCGGATCGACGCGGCAATTCCACAGATCGGTCGCCAGGTCGCGCTTCAGCGTGATTCCACTGCCGATGCTGCGGTCGAGAATTGGCCGAAAATCGCCCAGCAGCTGGTTGAGATTCATCAACCGGTCGCGCAATTCCTGCTTGCGCGCAAAGGCGAGCAGCTGTTGCGTGAGCGTCGCCGCGCGCGAGGCCGAGGTCGAGATCGCATCGACCGCCCGCCGCGCGGATCGATCGCCCGCGTCGATCCGCGCGTCGAGGATGTCGGCATAGCCCTGGATGACCTGCAGCAGATTGTTGAAGTCGTGCGCAATCCCTCCGGTCAGCTTGCCGACCGCCTCCATCCGCTGCGCCTCGTGCAGCGCCTCCTCCGCCTCGCGGCGGCGCGAGATGTCCAGCTGGCTCGCGAAGAAATAGCGCAGCTCGCCGTCGTCGCCGAACACGGGCGAGACGTAGAGCGCGTTCCAGAAGGTCGAGCCGTTCTTGCGATAGTTGAGCATCTCGACCGAGACTTCCTCACGCTTGGCGATCGCGGCGCGTAATTCGCCGACGACCGTGCGGTCGGTCTCGGGGCCCTGCAGGAAGCGGCAATTATAGCCCAGGATCTCGTCCTGCGAATAGCCGGTCATGAACGAGAAGGCATCGTTGCAGAAGATGATCGGATTGTCGGGCCGATGCGGGTCGGTCACCACCATCGGCATTCGCGTGGTCCGCACCGCCGCGAAGAAGATGTCGCTGCTGGCATCGGCCGGCGCGATATCGCCCCGGACGCCCTGAGCGGCGAGACGGGCGGGGATTTCAGGCTCGGACACGCTGTGATCGGACATTTGCCAACAACCATAGCGGAACCGTCACGGTTCCGCTCGTCGTGACATTACAGTCGTTTGGACCAGGACCCGGCGAGCATCGTCCGATCGTCGCAGGTCGGCCGGGTCCCGATACAGGCCGCAGCGCGAAACGCTGCGGCCGGCCCGGTCAGGGCTGCTGGTTCATGATCTTGGCGATCTCACGCGCGACCATGTCCTCGACCATGTCGGGCAGGTTCGCGTCGATCCATTCGCGCAGCATCGGGCGCAGCATCTCGCGGACCAGACCCTCGAGTGTGCCGTCGCTGCTTCCCTCGGGCTTGACCATCATCCGCGTCAGCGCCTCGAGCGGCGCACGCGTCGCCGCCGCGGTTTCGCGCGACATGATCGGCTGGGCCGGCTCTTCTGCAGGCTGCGGAGCATGCTGCTGGGGCGCATGAGAGGCTGTGGGCGCGACATGCGGTGCGACATGAGGCTGGGGCTGGCTGCGCGGCGGCGCCTGGCGTGGTTCCGGCGCGGCGTCGACCGAGGTCAGCACCGGCGATTTCGGCGGGCGGGGGGTGCGGTCAACCATCGGCATCGGGTCGCTCAGTTCGAGGATTTCATCGTCGTCGATCGCGTCGTCGTCGTAATCGGCCGCGTAATCGGTGGCCGCCGATGCGGGCATCGCCCGCTGGTGGCGCCGCTGGCGGCTCGGCATGCCGTCGCCTTCTTCGGCAATGATGCGTTTGATCGACGAGAGGATTTCCTCCATCGACGGCTCCGCGCTGATATCCCCCATACGGACCATTCCAAACCCCGTCGCCCCACGCGCCCCTATTGGCGGCTCGGCGCATCCTTACCTGTCGTCAATGCCGGGTTCCTGTCAACCGGGCTGTCGAGCAACGGGTCAAGTTCACGGCGTACGGCGGCGTCCTGCGTGGGCGACTGGACGGTACGCGTCGCGACCGGCACCGGCTCGCCATCACCGCCCCAGTCCCATATCTTCTTGTGGACGCGGTCGTAATTGGCGACCGGATCGTACAACACGCCGCCGTCGAGGCCGAGGTCGCGCGCCTCCGCCTGCCCCATCGCCGCGAGCAGCGCGAAGCCCGCGACATAGGCGTCGCGCCGCGCCGTCACGAGCGTGACCTGGCTGTTGAGCAGCTCCTGCTCGGCGTTGAGGATGTCGAGGATCGTGCGTGTGCCGACGCTGTTCTCCGCCCGGACACCCTCGAGGCTGAGCTTGTTCGCGTTGACCGCGGTTTCGGACGACTGGATCACCTGTTCCGACGAACGCCAGACGGCATAGGCCGAGCGCGCCTGCGCGATCACATTGCGCTCGGCGGCGGTGACATTCTCGATCGCGCGGCTTTGAAACGCCTCGGCCTGGCGGACCTGCGCGGCGGGACGACCGCCCTGGAACAGCGGCATCGTCAGCGACAGGCCAGCCTGTACCGCCTTGTTCGCATTGGGAAAGGTGTTGATGCTGCCGTCGGTCGTCGATGCCGATCCGAGATAGTTGGTGTAGCTGGCGCCGCCGGTCGCACTGATCTGCGGCAGGCGGCTCGCCCGCGCGACACCGACATCGTACCGTGTCGCGTCGCGTTCCTTCGCCGCCGCGATCAGCACGGGATTATTGTCGATCGCTACCGTCACCGCCAGGGCGGGGCTGTCGGGCAGATGCGGGAGGGTCGGCGGCGTATCGAGCGTGCCGGCGGGCGTGCCGACAAAGCGGATATAGTTTTCCCGGCTGGTGATCAGCTGCGCCTCGGCCGACTGGAGCTGCGCCCGCGCGAGCGCAAGCCGTGCCTCGGACTGGGCGACATCGGTGCGGGTCAAGTCGCCGACCTGAAACCGGTCGCGGCTGGCCTGGAGATTGATGTCGAGCACGCGAACATTCTGCGTGTTCAGGCCGACGATCGCCTCGTCGCGGATCACGTCCATATAGGCGCCGACGACGTTGGTGAACAGATCGGCCTCGGTACCGCGCAGCGTCGCGCGGCCCGCCTCGACCCGCGTCTTGGCCGCGGCGACCGAGTTGCGCACCTGCCCGCCCTGATAGAGCGGCACGGAGACGTTCGCGCGAGCAACGACCTGACGCGGCAAGGCGATGAAGCTGTTCGCGGCGGTCACGACGAACTCGGTGTAATCGCCGGTCGCATTCGCCGAAGGCAACCCTGAGGCACGCGCGATCGGGACATTCTCGTCGGTCGCACGCAGCGTCGCGCGCTGCGCCGTGATCGTCGGGTTGGTCGTATAGGCCTTGACCAGCGCCTCGCGGAGCGTCTCCGCATGGACCGGTGCAGCGCTGTATAGCAGCGCAACACCCGAGAGCAGACGGCGGACTTGAGCGGCGCGCGGCATGATGTGCCTCAGAACTTGAAGGGTTTGGGTGTTTCGAAACCCGGCAGCGTCACGCACTCGACATCGACGAACGCCGCGAGTGCAAAGCCGCCATCGGTCTTTCGTCCCGATGCGAGCCGGGTCACGCCGCGATCCGCGATCCCGGCGACGATGCGGCCGCCCGACCGGATCTGCGCCACCAGCGTGTCGGGGATCGCCTCGACCGCGCCGTCGATGACGAGCACGTCATAGGGCGCGCCCGCGGCATGGCCCTGTGCCATCGGCCCCTCGACCAGTTCGACCGTCGGCGTGGCGCCCAGCGCGTCGCGCGCGGTGCCGAGCAAGGCCGCATCGCTATCGACCGCGACCACCGTACCGACGATCTCGGCGAGAACCGCGGCAGTGTAGCCCGTCGCAGCGCCGATCAGCAGGACCCGGTCGGTGGCGGTCAGATAGGCCTCGGTGAGCAACCGGCCGGTCGCCATCGGCAGGTTGGCGTAACGACCGCCGCCGAGCGGGATCGGCGCGTCGCGATAGGCGATCGACCGGACATCGTCAGGCACGAACGCCTCGCGCGGCACCCGCGCCATCGCTGCGACGACGCGCTGGTCACTGACCGCGTTGGTGCGCAGCTGGCTGGCCACCATGGCGTGACGCATGACCGCGAAGTCGGGACCGCCGTCGGACGTGCCGACAGCCGCACGCGTGCGGGTAGTGGAGTTCGTATCGAGGCTGATCGTCGTCATGGTCCATCCTGTCGCACAGCTGTTTTAGTTGCGCAATACACTTGTTCGCTTGCGTCAATCTCTACCGTGCCGCCAGCGTCGCGCCAAGCGACCTGTCGCGAATCGCGCGAGACGGCCCGGCTCGGAACGGCACAGAGGTCGGAATGGCACAGGGGCCGGATGCCGGGACTAGGGCGCCCCGCCCGCCCGTGTGACACCGAAATGCCGCGGGCGGGACGCCGAGGGCGCACGCAGAATGCGGCAACACCTCGCTCAGGCGCCTAGCACGGGCGCGCCCTGATCGGGCATCGGAATTTCCGCCGGGTCGATGACGGGGGTGGGCGTGGAATCACGGGCGGGATCGATCCTAGGTGCCCGGCGGGCGGGCACCGCGTTGATGATCCGCTCGCTCGTTTCGGCGGGAACCTGCAGCGCCTGGGTCGGCGCGCCGAGCACCGCGGCGCGCGCGCGGACGCTCGCGTCGAGAAACGGCGTGCTCATCGCCATGAACCGCCGCGGCGTCATCCCGAGAAACGTGCCGGCGTCGCGCAGGAAATGCGACACGTCGAAATAGCTCGGGTCGATCGCCGAATAGTCGGTGCCGCCAGGCGTCCGGAACACGCGCAGGAACGAGCGCAGGAACCGCGCGCGCCGCAGCAGCATCTTGGGGGTGAATCCGAAATGACGCACCGCCAGCCGCCGCAGCGTGTCGGGGCTGATCGCGAGCTTGCCCGCGACCGCGGCGACGTCATCGCCGCCGTCCTGCCCGATCAGCCGGGTGAGCTGCCGGATCGTCGCGGATTCGCGGTGCGGCGGCCCGAGCAGGTCGCACAGGATGGCATCGAGGATCGGCGCGACCTGATCATCGCGTTCGGCCGCCCGCAGCGCGCTCGTCAGACGCTGGGTCGCCACCGGCCCGAGCGCGTCGGCAAGCGGCACGATCCGGTCGCGATACTCCGCCGCCGACCGGGTGAACAACCGGCTCCAGGCCAGCGCGCTGACCCCGAACCCGATCATGATGCCGCCATTGGTCGTCGCCTTCAGCGCGGTCCCCGTCGGGCCGTACAGCGTCGCCGCCGGCAGGGGGCCGAAGGTCCGCCGGCCGATCGCCACGCTGATCGGCCCCGCCTCGAACGCGAACCGGACATTGGCCGTCCCCGGCAGGAAGCGGTTGACCTGGCCGATGCTGGCCGGACCGGTCGCGCGATAGACATGGTAGCCGGTGATGAGGTCGGTGAGCGCGTCGCAGGGCTGGTCATATCGGATCGCCATCCCCGCGGGCATCGCGAAGACATCGGGCGCCAGCCCTGCGCGGTTCGTTCCCCCGGACACCTGCATCACGTCCAAAAGACACTCCATATGAAGCCAGGGATTGGACCGTATCGTGCCCAATCCATCGCCGACGTGCAAGCCGTCCCCCACTCGGCACCGCACCGCCGTGGCACACCCCACGACTATTTTAGCCCACAAACGCGATCGCCCGGTTGACCCGCCGCACAAAAGCCCGCATTTGCGCGCTCCGCATCGAGGCCCGATGGCGGAGTGGTGACGTAGAGGACTGCAAATCCTCGCACCCGGGTTCGATTCCCGGTCGGGCCTCCAGTTTCATATCCTAATCGTCGCCACATCAAGCGATGCACTGCGGCGTTCGCGTTCGGCGGTGTGATGTGCGCGGATCTGGACGGCGCTTCGCCAGGCATGAGCTCTATCCAGGGACACTTCCCCGCGATAACGCGGCCCTCGCGGCGTCAGACCCCGGCCCCTGATCGACGCCAGGCATCCCGACATTCGATGATAGGGAGGCGGATCCGAAGCGCGACCGATTCGCTTTCACCCTTATTCGCCAGGTACATGTCATGACCCGACCATCGATCGCCGCCGGCCTTGTCGGCCTTGCCATCGCCGCCGCCGGACTGGGCTGTCCGGCCTCGGCCGCGCCCTCCCCGCAGCGCATGCAGCCGCCCCCCGCACCCCAAAAAGCAAACGCGCCCGTCAGATCCAGCGCGAGCACCAACGTCCGTATCAGGGGCCCCGTCTTCGGTGTGAACATTGCCGGGTGCAGCTTTGTCGCCGACGGTACGCTCTGCCCGACGCCGGCGTCGGTCCGCGCCTATCTCGACAAGGGGTTCACGATGGTCCGCCTGCCGTTCAAGGGACCGCAGATGGCGGACCCCGCGATCCGCAGGAAATTGGTGGCAGCGACGCGGGCTGCGCTCGACCGCGGTGCCTATGTCGTGCTCGATCGTCACGACTATAGCTGGCCATCGGTATCCGAACAGGTCGCGTTCTGGACGTCGCTGATGGCGAGCATGCCGCGATCCGACCGGATCATCATCGACCCGATGAACGAGCCGAGGCATTTCGACGATCCGGTGCTGACCAACGACTGGGATCAATGGGCGCGCGATACCAACCAGATCATCGCGGGCCTGCGCGCTGCGGGGATCCGCAATGTCATCGCGCCGGAATATCCCGGGTCGTCCGCCACCTTCCGGCTGCGCAAGCGCGAGGACGCCGCCAAGCCGTCCGAAAGCGCGCTGGTCGCCCTCGACCGCGCGGGCGGGCTGAAGGATCCGCTAGGCCTAACCATCATCAACGGGCACCGCTATTTCGACAAGGGGTCGAGCGGAACCCAGCCGAGCTGCACGGGGACGCCGGGCTATGACAATTTCGCGTCCGAGCTGCGGGCGCGCGGGTTGAAGGGGATCATCACCGAATCGGCGTTCGGACGCGCTGGGGCGATACCGCCGAGCTGCGAGGCGGCAGGCGCAGCGGCGATCGCCTATCTCAAAACCAATGCCGATACGGTCGTCGGCGTGACCTGGTGGGGCGGTGGCGCGGCCTGGAACGAGCGGTATCTGTTCAAGATCGAGCCGAAAAAGGGCAGTTTCGGCCCCAAGCACAAGGACGCCTATCTCGACCGCCTGCTCGGCCGCTGACCCCGCGCGGTTGTGGCCGGGCAGGATAAAATCGGACTTACGATACCCAATTTCGGGACGGCGGCATCACCGCTGGTGCGGCCGTCTCCCGAAGGAAAAGCGCGATTGGGAGTATGCGCACTTCTTGCATTGCCGCACCCAAGTCTCGCCACCGGCCTCATCCACTGAAACAACGCGCCATTCGCCGAGGCGATGCCAGCAGATGAGCATCAGGACACCGCTTCCGCCACGCGCACCGGCTCCGTCGCCGGAACGATGCCGGCGAGCGCGAACGCAATCTGCTCGAGTCTGGTATCGAGCTCCCGATTGTCGAATTCGCGCTCGATCTTGGCGCGTGCCGCCACCCGCATGCTCGCCAGATCCACCTCCCCCGATTCGATTGTCGTTATGATGTCGGCGATCTGTCCGGCATTGCGCTCCTCGACCAGAAAGCCCTCGACGCCGTCGTCGATGAGTTCCGGGATGCCGCTATGCCAGGTGGAGACGGTGATGACGCCGAGCGCCATGGCCTCCATCAGCGACACGGGAATGCCTTCCATGTCGCCATTGTCGGCGACGACGGACGGCAGCAGGAACACGTCGGACCGCTTGAGTTCCGCAAGCACCTCGCGGTGCGGGATCTTGCCGAGGAACGTCACGCGCGCAGGACAGGCCGCAGCAGCCTCGCGCAGTTCCTTCTCCAGCGGCCCGTAGCCGATGATCGACAGATGCGAGTCGCCCGGCGCCGCGCACATGGCATTGATCGCGTAGATCAGCCCCTTTTTCTGGACGAAGCGCGCCGTCGTCAGCAGCCGCAATGGCCCGGCAGCGCCGCGGCGTGGCTGCGGCATCGGAAAGTCGCTGACGTCGACCCCCATCCGGTGAACCGTGATCATCGCCGGGTCAGCACCCCAGCCGATCAGCTTCTTCTTCCACAACTCGCTGATCGGAAGCAGTGATTCGGTCTGGGTGAAGAGGCGGCGGTAATGCGGCAGGAATTTTTTGACGAGACTATGCTCGGTCACGTCAAGACCATGAAAGACTGTGGCGATCGGGCCCGAGATCAGACCGGCATCGCGCAGATACATGGCCCGCACGCCCGCGGGACCGAAATGCGCGATGATGGCATCGAAATGACCAAGTCCCTGTTCGCCGACACTGAGAATATCGACGATCGGCGCGACAATTCCATCGCGCAAGCCAGTAAGTCCTGCGCGAATTCGCCGTCGGCTCTTGCCGGATTGCGCGCCAAGCAGAAGTCGAGCCGACTTTTTCAGCAAATGCGCGATCGGCGATGAGCCTCCTGTATTCGCGCGAACGGAGACGATACGCGCGGCACCGGATAGTGGATCATCGACAGAAAGATCATGCTGGCCGGTAATGATCGTAACCTGATGCCCGAGGTCGATCATACCCCTGATCTGACGAACGACGAACGTTTCCGAAAGAACGGGATAGTTCGAAAGAAAGAAAGCAATCTTCATGACGTGCCGCCCGGTATATTGAACGAATGATGAAACCGGACTGGCGACGCCACTGGGCAATGCAGCATTGCTTACGAGCGCCGTCGATGCGGTTCACGCCGAGCCAGCACACAGGCGAGTTCAAGCAATTCAACGCCTAGGCGGATACAGAAGAATTTCTCCACGAAAAATTGCGGGTCTATCCGCGATCCCTGTACTTTATCGGGACTTGTTGCCGTCGGGCCACGCTTCCGGCGTTGCTTTGGCGATACCGGGGCGCACGTCCGGTCTATGCGCGCTGGATCAGGTGCAGGACGACACGCCAGAACGGATAGGACGCGCATTGCGGCCAGGTGTGCGGGCACAGCCCTTCGACGTGCCAGCGCACGGCGAGGATCGCCAGCGTCGTCGCGATCGCGGTCGCGAGCGCGGTCAGCCAGCGTGCTTTCAGACCGATCCGCGGTTTGACGCCCCATTCGAGCAGCGCCGCCAGCAGCCAGAACGCCGCGATCTGCCAGCGGGAATAGGTATCGAGCAGCATGAACCGCGAAAGGACCGCCAGGGCCACCAGCCCGGCCGCCAGCAGGATGTTCAGAAGGAACGTACGCATCGCGGTCTCGATCTGGAGGGGGCCTTGGCCGGGACGGGCATGGGAGACAACGCACCCCCTCCCCGACTGTCGTCCCGCGCCTACTGCTCTGAGCACATGAATGCGCTGTCCACAGCAGCGGGTCATCGGACGATAGCTATAGAGAGGTGCGCGGCCCCGGCGCGGGGGCCAGGGATCTCTTTGATCCACATGGCGCAAGGTAAATGGCGGAGAGGGTGGGATTCGAACCCACGGTACCCTCGCGGGTACGCCGCATTTCGAGTGCGGTACGTTCGACCACTCTGCCACCTCTCCGCAAGGTCATCCGAAGTGCTGCAAGCAGCGCCTCCGATCGGTCGAGGGCGGGCCTCTAAATCAGACCTTGCCGCAGTGCAAGAGGGTTTTTGCAATCACGAGCGGCCCGGCTTGTGCGTCGCGAAACAGCGCTTAAATTGTCGCCATGCCCCGCCACGACATCCCCATCGACCCCGCCACCCCCGACATCGCCGCGTCCGATGCCCTCTCGTCCGAGCCGGCACCGGCGGCGTCGGTCGAGGTCGTCGCCCCGCCGATCGTCCATGCGAATTTCTCGATCGGCGACATCGTCCGGCACCGCCTGTTCGATTTCCGCGGGGTCGTGTTCGACGTGGATCCTGTCTTCGCCAATACCGATGAATGGTACGAGGCGATCCCCGAACAGATGCGGCCGAAGAAGGACCAGCCTTTCTATCATCTACTCGCCGAGAATCGCGAGTCGAGCTACGTCGCCTATGTCAGCCAGCAGAATCTGGTATCCGACGCGGGCGACGAGCCGGTCGACCATCCGGGCATCGCCGGATTGTTCACCGACTTTGCCGATGGTCGCTACACGCTGCGCGCCGTCCACCGGCACTGATCGCCTGCCGGGAGCGGCGCCCTGACGCGGCTCCGGCCAGAGCCCGCGATGTTTTAGCCCCCCGCAATGGCCCTTCTTGGTTGACATCGTCACGCCCCTCGCTTAGCTCCCCGGCTTCTCCCGGCGGACCCTGCGTTCGTGGGGCACATGTATTTGGAAAGTGACAAGGGCCATGTTCGCAGTCGTGCGCACGGGCGGCAAGCAGTATCGCGTCGCCGCCGGAGATAAGATCGTCGTCGAAAAGATCGAGGGCGATGCAGGTGCGTCGGTGACGCTGGGTGATGTGCTGTTGGCGGGCGAAGGCTCGGAACTGCGCTCGGTCGAGGGTTTCACCGTCGCTGCAGAGATCATCGCTCAGGCGAAGGCGGACAAGGTCATCGTCTTCAAGAAGCGTCGTCGTCACAACTATCGTCGCAAGAACGGCCATCGCCAGCAGCACACGATCCTGAAGATCGTGTCCGTCGGCGGCCAGACCGCCAAGCAGACCGAGGCTGACGCCCCGGCCGCTCAGGCATAAGGAGTAGCTTCAGATGGCACATAAGAAAGCAGGCGGCTCTTCGCGCAACGGTCGCGATTCAGCCGGTCGTCGTCTCGGCGTGAAGAAGTTCGGTGGCCAGGCATGCGTTGCCGGCAACATCCTCGTGCGCCAGCGCGGGACGAAGTTCTATCCGGGCACCAATGTCGGCATCGGCACGGACCATACGCTGTTCGCGCTGGTCGATGGCCGCGTCGTGTTCAGCCAGGGCAAACTTGGTCGCAAGTTCTGCTCGGTCGAGCTGGCAGCGAATGATGCCGCCGACATGGCAGTTGCAGCCGAATAACATCGGGTAACCATCCGGGTTGCCCACCAGGGTGACCCGGGTCGCGAAAGCGAACCTGAACAAGGGAGACGGGTCACCCCGGCTCCCTTTTTTATTGCTCCCTCCCCTTGGCTGTCGCCGTCCCGTCATCCTGACGTGGCATGCGCGCAGCCGACGACGCGAGAGGAAGAGAGCAATGTTCGCGCGCACGAAGAGACTGACCTTGCGGCCCGGCTGGCCCGAGGATGCGCCCGCGCTGACGCAGGCGATCGGGCACGAAGCCGTGATCGCGAAGCTGACGCGGGCACCCTGGCCCTATTCACTCGGCGACGCGGCGGCCTTTCTGGCGCAGCCGCGCGGCGAGCATCAGCCGCGCTTCCTGATCGACGCGCTCGACCCCGGCGCGCCGCGACTAGTTGGCGGCATCGATATCCATGCATCGCCGGACGGGTACGGCCATGAGCTCGGCTATTGGGTGACGCCCGATGCCTGGGGACGCGGCTATGCGACCGAGGCGGGCGAAGCGGTGATCGCGATCGCCCGCCATGCGCTCGGGCTCCGGCGGCTCGAGGCGTTCCATTTCGTCGACAATCCCGCGTCCGGCCGCGTCCTGGCCAAGCTTGGCTTCCGGCCGACCGGGCGGGTCGAGCCTCGGGCGTCGCGCGGGCGTGGCGGCGAGGCTCAGGCCGTGCTGTTCGAGTTGGTGCTCGATGAGGACCGATGTGCGCCGATGCCGATGGCGGCGTGATTCGCGCATCCCGGCCTTGAAATTGCACCACCCCGGCGAAGGCCGGGGCCCAGTTGGGGAACGTCGCTGACTACGGTCATCGTGTCGCTACTACGACCTTTCCAACTGGGCCCCGGCCTCCGCCGGGGTGGAATGCTGGGCGACGTATTCGCCGCACATACTTCGCGGGAGGACCAGGGATAGGAAAGGCCGCAACCGTAACTCAGGCTGTGGCCACCGCCCGCTTCTCGACCGGCAGCACCGCCGCCTCATAATCACTTTCGGCCAGCGCGATCAACGCGCGGTCGTCGTGTTTCCAGGGATGGAAACCGGGCAGGAAATAGGCGGCCCACACGCCCGCTATCTTGCGCGCCATGCCCGGGTTGCCGAACGCATACCATGCCATCCGCGCCCAGATCCGCGGGCCCGTCAGCCCGTCCTGCCGCAGCAATTCGGTCATGCCGCGCGCCCGCCCCGTGAAGAAGCGCCACGTGGTGATCAGCATCACCAGCGACTTGACCCGCCAGCGCGTGAACCGCGGCCAGTCGCGCGTCGCGTGCAGCCAGGTGTCATAGGCGACGCCCTTATGCTCGATCTCCTCGGCGGCGTGCCATTGCCACAGCGCCGCCGCCTGCTGGTCACCGCCGGCGAGGTGCCGGGGGTTCGCGATCAGTTCATGCGCGAGCATCGCGGTGAAATGCTCGAGCGCGGTCGTCGCGGCGAGGCTCGCGATCGGCGGGCGCCCCTTGGTCAGTGCGAGCGCGGCGTCGACATCGGCGATCAACGGCGCGACGTCATACCCCTGGTCGGTGACGTGCCGGTTGAACGCGACATGCTCGCGGGTGTGGATCACCTCCTGCTTGATGAACGCATTGATCTCGGCGGTCAGCTTGGGCGGCGTACCGTCGCGAAACCGGCGAACGCTGTCGACGAAATAGCCCTCGCCCTTGGGGAAGGTGACCGACAAGGCGTTGTAAAAGGCCGTCGCGATCGGATCGTCGTTCAGCCACCACCGGCGAATCGGCGCGCCCCGGCCAAAACGACGATCGCGCGGCGTGATCGTCAGATCGACGGGTGTGGTTGCTTTCGCCACGGAAACCTCCAAACAGAGACAGATCGTCATTACTGACACAGTTGTAAGTAGGTTTTTCATTTCGTGACGTCAACACCCCGCAAGCGCCTATCCCCGACCGAATCGCGTGATGCCGCAGTCGAGGCCGCGCGCGCGCTCCTGATCGAAAGCGGTCCCGGCGCGGTCACGTTGAAGGCGGTTGCAGGCCGGATCGGGCGGACGCACGCCAATCTGCTCCACCATTTCGGCTCGGCCGAGGCGCTGCAGACCGCGCTGATCACGCGGATGGCGGCGGACATCGTCGGCACGATCGGTGCCGCGGTGCTGCGTGTCCGCGCGGGCGAGCTGGATCCGCGCGAGGTGGTCGAGATGACCTTCGACGCATTCGGCAAGGGCGGCGCGGGCGCGCTGGCGAGCTGGATGATCCTGTCGGGCAACACCGACGCGCTCGACCCGATTCTCACCGCGATCCACGATCTGGTCGACGAACTTGCCGAGGGCGACATGCCCGGCGACCAGCCGATCCAGGACCAGACGCTGACGCTGGTCCTGATGGCGCTGGGCGACGCGTTGATGGGCGCGCCGATGGCCCGCGCGCTCGGCCTGCCCGCGACCAGGGCGCGCGAACTCGCGCTCGACGCGCTGCTCGCGAGCAAGGACGCCGCCGCCTGCCCGTCGGCCTGAGCAACGCCGACCAGGGCCCGAGTCGCAGAGGCTGGCGATTTTCGCCAATTTCGCTATGGGGCGGCGATGCATTTTCTAGACCAAGCCAAGATCTACGTACGTTCGGGTGAGGGCGGCCCCGGTGCCGTCAGCTTCCGCCGCGAGAAATTCATCGAATATGGCGGCCCCGATGGCGGCAATGGCGGCAAGGGCGGCGACATCGTGTTCGAATGCATCGCCGGCCTGAACACGCTGATCGACTTTCGCTACACACAGCATTTCCGTGCCCCGCGCGGCTCGGGCGGGTCGGGCTCGAACCGCACCGGCGCGGGCGGCGAGGACCTCGTGATCCGCGTTCCGCTCGGCACGCAGGTGCTGTCGGAGGACAAGGAAGAGGTGCTGATCGACTTCACGCAAGTCGGCCAGCGCGAAGTGCTGTTCCGCGGCGGCGATGGCGGCCGTGGCAACGCCAGCTACAAGACGTCGACCAACCGCGCCCCGCGCCAGCACGGCACCGGCTGGCCGTTCGGCGAGGCCTGGGTCTGGCTGCGACTGAAGCTGCTCGCCGATGCGGGTCTCGTCGGCCTGCCGAATGCGGGCAAGTCGACCTTCATCAACCAGGTCACGAACGCGCAGGCCAAGGTCGGCGAATATGCCTTCACCACCACCCGGCCGCAGCTGGGCGTGGTCCGCCACAAGCAGCGCGAATTCGTGGTCGCGGACATTCCCGGGCTGATCCAGGGTGCGGCCGAGGGCGCAGGCATTGGTGATCGGTTCCTGGGGCACATCGAGCGGTGCCGCGTGCTGCTGCATCTGGTCGACGCGAACGATGCGGATGTCGGCGAATCCTACCGGATCGTCCGCGACGAACTGGCCAATTACGGCGAGGGGCTGACCGACAAGAAGGTGATCGTCGCGCTGAACAAGACCGACATGCTCGACGCCGAGCTGATCGCGGCGCTGTCGGCCGAACTGGCCGAGGCCAGTGGCGCCGAGGTGATGGCGATGTCCGGCGCGAGTGGTGCCGGTGTGGAGGCCGTGCTCGACAAGCTGATCGGCGAGATTGGCCCCGCGCCGGGCGCGCCGAAGGACCTGGCGGAGGGCGAAGAGCCGGTCGCATGGTCGCCGCTGTAGCGTTCAAAACCGCTCCGTAGCCCGATCATGTACGCCATCGTCATCCCCGCGCAGGCGGGGATCCATAGCCTCAGGGGTATGCGATTCGGTGGTGAGGCCAGCCAATATGGGTTCCCGCCGCCGCGGGAATGACGATAGGGTGTTGCAGGCTATGACGACCTACGGGGAGGACCTACGGGGTCGACCAATGATGTTTCCGCCGTCCTCCTGTCCCCGCCTGATCGTGAAGATCGGTTCGGCACTGCTTGTCGATCCCGACGGCAGTGTCCGGCGCGACTGGCTCGCCGGGCTCGTCGCCGACATCGCCGCGCGGACCCGTGAAGGGCAGCAGGTCGCGATCGTGTCGTCCGGCGCGATCGCGCTCGGCGCGCGGCGACTGGGCCTGGCCAAGGGCGGCCGCGCGAGTCTCGAGGATGCGCAGGCCGCCGCCGCCACCGGGCAGATCGCGCTGAGCCAGGTCTGGGCCGAGCTGCTCGCCGCGCAGGGTCTGAACGCGGCGCAGATGCTGGTGACGCTCGACGATCTCGAGGACCGCCGCCGCTATCTCAACGCCGCCGCGACGCTCAACCGGCTCCTGTCGCTCGGGGTCGTGCCGGTGATCAACGAGAATGACAGCGTCGCGACCGCCGAAATCCGTTTCGGCGACAATGACCGGCTCGCCGCGCGGGTCGCGCAGGCCGCGGGCGCGCAGGGGGTGATCCTGCTCTCCGACGTCGACGGGCTCTATACCGCCAATCCGCATGTCGACCCTTCGGCCACCCATATCGCCGATGTCCCGCGGATCGACACGGTCGCCGCGATGGCGGACGACGGGTCGGGGTCCGGCATGGGATCGGGCGGCATGGCATCGAAGATCGCCGCCGCGCGAATCGCCACGGCGGCAGGCATTCTACTCGTGATCGCCTCGGGCCGGATCGACCATCCGCTCTCCACCCCTGCCCGCCACACGATCTTCAGCGCCGAACGCACCGCGTCCGCGCGGAAAGCCTGGCTGGCGGGGGGGCTGACCGCGAAGGGCACGATCCGTGTCGACGCGGGGGCCGCCGCCGCGCTCGGCCAGGGGCGCAGCCTGCTGGCCGCGGGCGCGACGGGGCTCGACGGGGGCTTCGTGCGTGGCGATCTGGTGACGATCGAGGGGCCGGCCGGAATCGTTGCGCGCGGGCTCGCCGAATATGACGCGGCGGACACCGCGCGTCTGCTCGGCCGCCACAGCGACGATCACGCTGCGATCCTCGGCTATGCGCCGCGCTCGGCGCTCGTCCATCGCAATCATCTGGCGCTCGTATGACTGCCGCGCATACGTCGATCTGGAGCGAGCCGTCATGATCCTGGCCATCACCGGCGGCACCGGGTTCGTCGGCAGCCACCTGATCGACCATGCGCTGGAGACGGGTCACACGATCCGCGCGCTTGCCCGCAAGCCACAGGCCAAGCGCATCGGCGTGACCTGGATCGAAGGCGCGCTCGATCGCCCGAAGAGCCTCGCGACGCTGGTCGAGGGCGCGGACGTGGTCATCCACGTCGCCGGCGTGGTCAATGCCGCCGATCGCGCGGGCTTTGCCGAGGGCAATATCGCGGGCACCCAGGCGATCGTCGACGCGACGCGGTCGGCGGGGATCCGCCGCTTCGTCCAGGTCTCGTCGCTCGCCGCGCGCGCGCCGGCGCTTTCCAACTATGGCTGGTCGAAGGCCGATGCGGAGACGTGCGTTGCCGCGTCGGGGCTCGACTGGACGATCGTCCGCCCGCCCGCGATCTTCGGCCCGCGCGATCACGACCTGCTCGACGTGTTCAAGGCGGCGCGATCGGGATATGTGCCGATGCCCCCTGCCGGCACGCGCGTCTCGCTGCTCTATGTCGAGGACCTGACCGCACTGCTGCTCGCGCTGGCCGAGATCCCGGTCGCACCGGCGATCATGGAACCCGACGACGGTACGCCCAAGGGCTGGGACAATCGCGACTTCGCGCGCGCGATCGGCGTCGCGGTCGGCAAATCGGTGAGGCCGCTGTCGATGCCGCGTGTCGTCCTGTCGCTGGCGTCGGCCGCCGACCGTCTCGTCCGGCGCGGCAAGGCCAAGCTGACGCGCGACCGGGTCCGCTATTTCTGCCATCCCGACTGGGTCTCGCACACGCCGCCGCCGGCCACGCTCTGGACGCCCTCGGTCCCGACCCCGCAGGCGCTGGCGCAAACCGCGGCGTGGTATCGCGCGGCGGGGCTGCTATAGCGCCGAAAAGCCGCCGCAATTCGCTGTCAGGATTGCGTCGACACCCGGAAGGAAGAGCATGAGCGACCGTCAGCAGATCTACGACACCGTCACCGCGCAGATCGAGCCGTTCAACAAGAAGGGCGTCGCGCTGAGCGATGCGACGACCTTCCAGGGCGATCTCGAATGGGACAGCCTGACCGTCATGGATTTCGTCGCCGCGATCGAGGATGAATTCGACATCATCATCACGATGAACATGCAGGCCGAGATCGAGACCGTCGGCCAGCTGGTCGATGCGGTCGCCAAACTGAAGCAGGACTAACCAAAAATATCCCGTTCGTGGTGAGTAGGGACTGAGCGCGGCGAAGGCCCGTATCGAACCACCTGCCCTTCGATACGCGTCTTCGGCTTCGCTCAGCCGCTACTCAGGACGAACGGAAGTTTTTAAGGCCGAATGACGATGACCGAAGCCGCCACTACCGCCCACGCCCTCCCCGTCGATCCCCCCGAGGTCGCGCCCGAACGCGATCTGATGAGCAAGTTCGACGGGCTGATCGCCGAACGCGAGGCGCTGGTGAAGTCCGGCGTGCGCAATCCGTTCACGATCGTGATGGACGAGGTCAAGTCGCCGACCCAGGCGGTGATCCGCGGTAAGGACACGATCCTGCTCGGCACCTACAACTATATGGGGATGACGTTCGACCCCGACGTCATCCAGGCGGGCAAGGACGCGCTCGAGAAATTCGGGTCGGGCACCAATGGCAGCCGGATGCTCAACGGCACGTTCCACGATCATATCGACGTCGAGCAGGCACTGCGCGACTTTTACGACATGAGCGGCGCGATCGTGTTCTCGACCGGCTACATGGCCAATCTCGGGATCATCTCGACGCTCGCCGGCAAGGGCGAGTACGTCATCCTCGACGCGGACAGCCATGCGTCGATCTATGACGGCTGCAAGCAGGGCAATGCCGAGATCGTCCGCTTCCGCCACAACGACGTGGCCGATCTGGACAAGCGGCTCGGTCGCCTGCCGAAGGAGGCCGGCAAGCTGGTGGTGCTCGAAGGCGTCTATTCGATGCTCGGCGACATCGCCCCGCTGAAGGAGATGGTTGCGGTCGCCAAGAAGCATGGTTGCATGGTGCTGGTCGACGAGGCGCATTCGATGGGCTTTTTCGGCCCCAATGGCCGCGGCGTGTACGAGGAGATGGGGCTGACCGACCAGGTCGATTTCGTCGTCGGCACCTTCTCGAAATCGGTCGGCACCGTCGGCGGGTTCGTCGTGTCGAACCATCCGAAGTTCGAGATGGTCCGCTTCGCCTGCCGCCCGTACATCTTCACCGCATCGCTTCCCCCCTCGGTCGTCGCGACTGCCGCGACGTCGATCCGCAAGCTCATGACCGCGCATGACAAGCGCGCGCAGCTCTGGAAGAATGCACGGGCGATGCATGCGGGGCTCAAGGCGATGGGCTTCAAGCTCGGCACCGAGACGTCGGATTCGGCGATCATCGCGATCATCCTGACCGACCAGGAACAGGCGATCGCAATCTGGCAGTCGCTGCTCGAGGGCGGGCTGTACGTGAACATGGCGCGCCCGCCGGCGACGCCTGCGGGCACGTTCCTGCTGCGTTGTTCGCTGTGCGCCGAACATACCGACGCGCAGGTCGAGACGATCCTCTCCATGTTCCGCGACGCGGGTCGCGCCGTCGGCGTGATCGGCTAGCAGCCGGCCGCTGTCATTGCGTCGGGAGCAATACGCACGCTATCGTCGCGGGGTGACGCAGGACGAGGCCGACGCGGCAGCCCTTGGAGGCGGTGCGACCTGGCGGACCATCACGCTCATCGTGATGGCGCTGCTGGGCGCCGCCGTGCTGGTCGGGCTCATCGCGACGCTGAGCAGCGCGAACCGCCAGCGCGACAGCGCGTTGCGGCTGCAGGCGCACAGCTATGACGTGATGATCCTCGCTCGCACGCTGTCGAGCACGATCGCCCGGTCCGAAGCGTCGCTCGGCCGCTATGTGATCAGCGGCGACCGGCAACTGGGCCGGCTCTATTTCGAGGAATGGGTCCTGGCCGGGACGCAGCTCAACCGGCTCGAGCGACTGACCTACGACAATGGCGAACAACGCGGCCACATCGCCGAACTGCGCCAGGCCTATGAGGACCGCGGCCGCGAGCTGTCGATGACCGCGCTCAGCACCAATTACGGCAAGAATTCGCAGGCGTTCGCGCGCTATTACCAGGGCCGCAACGCCCCGACGCTCATCGCGATCAACCGGACGCTCGACCGGCTCATCGCGCGCGAGCGGGCGCTGCTCGACAACCGGACGTCGCGGGCGATGGCATCGGTCGAACGCTCGAGCTCGATCGCGGGCGTGCTCGCGGTGTTCGGGATGCTGATCGTGCTCGGCGCGATCGGGCTGGGCTGGTTCACGATCCGCGCGGTCAGCGACCGGGCAGTCGCGCAGGCGGACGCGGACATGGAACGCAGCCGCGCCGAGGAACTGTCCGCCGCGGTCGAACAGGCGACTGCCGAGTTGCGCGTGCAGGACGCCAAGCTGCGCCAGGTCCAGAAGATGGACGCGGTCGGCCGGTTGACCGGGGGTATCGCGCATGATTTCAACAACATGCTCGCCGTCATTCTGGGCGGGCTGGAACTGGCGCTGCGCAACATCGCGCGCGATCCGGCGACCGCGCGGCGGCACATCGAGAGCGCGACCGACGGCGCTACCCGCGCCGCCGCGCTGACCCGCCGGCTGCTCGCGTTCAGCCGCGAGGATTCGCTGAAGCCCGAGACGATGGGGGTCGCAGGGCTGGTCGAGGGCATGTCCGACCTGCTCGACCGGACGCTGGGCGATGCGATCACGCTGCACGTCGTCGACGCCTCCGAGGGCTGGCGCCTCCGCGCGGATCGCGTCCAGCTCGAAAATGCGGTGCTCAACCTTGCGGTCAACGCGCGCGACGCGATGAACGGCCGCGGCACGATGATCGTGACCACCGGCGCCGCGGTGCTGGCCGCGGGCGCGATCGGCGACTGCCCGGCCGGCGACTTTGCCACCATCACGGTCGCCGACGATGGCAGCGGCATGTCGCCGGACGTCGCCGAGCGCGTGTTCGAGCCGTTCTTCACCACCAAGGAAACCGGCAAGGGCACCGGGCTTGGCCTCAGCCAGATCTTCGGCCTCGTCCGGCAGCTGGGCGGCGAGATCGCGATCGCCAGCGTGGTCGGCGAAGGGACGACGGTGACACTCTATCTGCCGCGCGACACCAGCGATCCCGCGACCGAGCCGCAACCCGTTCTGCCGTTTGCGGATCTGCCGGAGCCGGTACAGCCCGTCGCGCCGACGGGGCTGAACGTGCTGGTGGTTGAGGATGATCCCCGCGTGCTCGCCGCGACGATCGGTGCGCTCGAGGAGCTTGGCCATCATCCGGTCGCCTGTGACGACCCGACCCATGCGGCGGCGATGCTCGCGCGTCACGGCGCGATCGACCTGATCATTTCCGACGTGCTGATGCCGCGGCAGACGGGGCCCGAGATGATCGCGGCATTGCGGCCGCTGTTCCCCGACATCGCGATCCTGTTCGTCACCGGCTTTGCGGGCGAGGCCGCGACGAGCGAGTTCGGCGAGCATGAGGTGTTGCGCAAACCCTTCACGCTGAGCGGCCTGGAACGCGCGGTCGCGGCGGCGATGGGCACCGACCGCCCTACCCCGCCCCGCCAGATGGCGGCCGAATAGACCGTGACAGGCCCGCCCCGTCCGCCCTATATCCCTGACCCTATATCCCGCGCGAAAAGCTGATATAGACCCGCCCCACGCCTCGCGTTCGAGGCGCTCGCAGAGCCCCCGCTTCATGAAATCCATCGATCGCTACATGGCCCGGCTGATCGCGGTCCCGCTCTTTTCGACGCTGATCATCGCGGCGATGCTGCTCGTGCTCGACCGGATGCGCCGGCTGTTCGATTTCGTCGCGACCGAGGGCGGACCGATCAGCGTCGTCTGGCGGATGCTCGCCAATCTGCTGCCCGAATATCTCGGCCTCGGGATTCCGATCGGGCTGCTGCTCGGCATCCTGCTCGCGTTCCGCAAGCTCGCGACGACGTCGGAACTCGACGTCCTGCGCAGCGTCGGGATGAGCTATACCCGGCTGCTGCGGGTGCCCTATATGTTCGCCATCGTGCTGGCGATCGCGAACCTGCTGATCGTCGGCTATCTCCAGCCGATCGCCCGCTATTATTACGAGGGGCTCCGCTTCGAGCTGCGCACCGGCGCGCTCGGCGCGTCGATCAAGGTCGGTGAATTCACGCATCTGGGCGACCGGATGACGCTGCGGATCGAGCAGAGCCGCGACAAGGGGCGCGAGCTGTCGGGCATCTTCGTCCATGCGCAGACGCCCAAGAACGACTGGATCGGCGTCACCGCGGAGAAGGGACGCTTCCTCGCGACCGACGATCCCAACGTCATCATCTTCCGGCTCGCCAACGGGACGCTGATCCACGAACGACCCGAATTCAAGACGCCGCGCGTGCTGACCTTCAGCAGCCATGACCTGCCGATCAACCTGCCCAAGTTCGAGAGCTTCCGCGTCCGCGGCGGGCGCAACCTCGAATTCACGCTGCCCGAACTCGCGCGTGCGGGGCATGAGGCGGCGACGCCCGAGCTGCGCGATGCGAGCCGGTCCGAATTCCACTTCCGGCTGGCGGAGGTGGCGATGATGTTCCTGCTGCCGATGCTTGCGGTGGCGCTCGGCGTGCCCGCGAAACGATCGACGTCCGGTCTCGGCGTCTTCCTGTCGATCGTGATGATCGTCACCTATCACAAGGTGAACCAATATGCGGCGGACGTCGGCGAGCTTGGCCGGATCGACCCGCTGATCGCGCTCTGGGTGCCGTTCACGGTGTTCGCAGGGCTGATCCTGTGGATGTACTACACCATCGCCTATGTGCCCGGCGGCGAGCCGATCGGTGCGCTCGAGCGCGGCGTCGGCCGGATCGGCAAGGCGATCACCAGCCGGCTGCCCGGGCGCCGCAAAGAGAAGACGGCATGAGCAGGATCACGATCTTTCCGTCGCGCACGGTCGCGGTCTATATGGGCCGGCTGTTCATGACGCGGACGTTCAGCATCCTCGCGGCGCTGGTGCTCGTGCTCCAGGCGCTCGACCTGCTGAGCGAATCGGGCAACATCCTGGCGCAGGCGGGCAACGGCGACGCGCAGGTCTGGCAATATGTCAGCCTGCGCGCACCGCAGATCATCGCCTTCGCGCTGCCCTTCTCGGTCCTGCTCGGCACCATCCTGACGCTGATCACGATGAACCAGAACAGCGAGATCATCGCGCTCAAGGCGTCGGGCCTCTCGGCGCATCAGGTGCTCGCCCCGCTGCTGATCGCCAGCCTGGTTGTCGCGATCGTCAGCTTCAGCTTCAACGACCGCGTCGTGTCGCGCGCCACCGCAACTCTGTCGCAGTGGCAGAAGGTCAATTACGGCGCGATGCCGATCGACCGTGGCGACCGCGCCAATGTCTGGGTGCGCGACGGCGACGACCTGATCCAGGTGAACCAGACGCGCGGCAAGGGCGCGAGCACGCGGCTTGGGGGAGTGACGCTCTATGATCGCGCTGGCGGAAGCCTCGTCTCGATCATCCGCGCCCCCAATGGCAAACGCGTCGCCGGGGGCTGGGAAATCGGCCCCGCGACGCGGTTCGACGTTGCCAGTGGCACGCTGACCACGCTCGGCTCGGTGGTCGTCGGGCGCGATGTCCGGCCCGACCAGTTCACGCTCGCGAGCGTCGACGCCGACAGCCTGTCCTTCGGCGCGCTGAAGGCTGCGATCGGCGACCTGGCCGATGCGGGGCGCCCGACCAAGGCACTCGAGGGATCGCTCTGGCACAAGCTGTCGGGACCGCTGTCTTCGGTGCTGATGCCGCTGCTGGGCGCGGTCGCGGCGTTCGGCATCGCTCGCTCGGGCAAGCTGTTCGTCCGCGCGGTGATCGGCATGGGGCTGGGCTTTGCCTATTTCGTCGCGGACAATTTCGCGCTCGCGATGGGCAATCTCGGCGCCTATCCGCCGTTCCTCGCCGCCTGGGCGCCCTTCCTCCTGTTCTTCCTGATCGGCGAGGCGGTGCTGTTCCGGACCGAGGAATAGCCGCTGTACGAACCGCGTGATCGTCGATATCCGCAGCGGCTGACGACGAAGCGCTGAGGGGCGAGCCAATGGCCGGTACGATAACGATCCGCAAGGTCGAGACGAAGCGTGATCGCAAGGTCTTTGTCGACGTGCCCTTCGGCCTCTATCGCGACGATCCGCACTGGGTCCCGCCCCTCAAGACCGAGGCGCTCGGGCTGATCACGCCCGAGAAGAATGGCTGGTTCAGCCATGCCAAGGCGCAACTGTTCCTCGCCGAGGAGAACGGCCGGGTCGTCGGTCGCATCTCCGCGCATATCGACACGCTCGCGCTCACCATGCCCGCCGAACAGGGCTTTGGCCCCGGCGTCGGCCAATGGGGGCTGATGGAGGCGGAAAGCGAGCCGGTGTTCCAGGCTTTGCTCGCCGCGGCCGAGGATTGGTTGCGTGCGCAGGGCATGACGCGGATGCTCGGCCCGATCAGCATGTCGATCTGGGAGGAGCCCGGGCTCCTCGTCGAAGGCTATGATCACGCGCCGACGATCATGATGGGGCATGCGCGTCCCGAATATCGCGACTGGGTCGAGCGGTCGGGCCAGGTCCCCGTCAAGCGGCTGATGACCTATGAGGTCGACGTCACGCGGCAATTCCCGCCGATCGTCCAGCGGATCATCAAGTCGGGCGAGAAGAATCCGCGGATCGTCATCCGCGAGGTCGACAAGTCGCGGTTCGAGGACGAGGCCGCGATCATCCTCGCCATCCTCAACGATGCCTGGTCGAGCAACTGGGGGTTCGTGCCCCTGACGCCCCCCGAGATCAAGGATGTCGGGGTGAAGCTCAAGCCGATCGTCTTCAACGACCTGATCCGGATCGCCGAGGTCGACGGCAAGCCCGTCGCGTTCATGATCACGCTGCCCGACCTGAACGAGGCGATCAAGCCACTGCGCGGGTCGCTCCTGCCGTTCGGCTGGGCCAAGCTGTTGCTGTGGCTGCGCAAACCAAAGGTGAAGACGGTCCGCGTCCCGCTGATGGGCGTCGTCCGGGAGCTGCAGTCGTCACGCATGGCAAGCCAGCTCGCCTTCATGATGATCGAATATATCCGGCGTTCCGCCTCGCAGGATTATGGCGCGACCCGCGCCGAGATCGGCTGGATCCTCGACGACAATCAGGGGATGCGCTCGATCGCCGAGACGATCGAGAGCCGCATGAACAAGGTCTACCAGGTCTACGAAAAGACGCTCTAGCGGCCGTATGACCGGCCTGCGATCAGCCGATCAGCCCGTCGCCCTGTGCCTCACGCGCGAGGATCCGGCCGATCGCGTCGAACAGCGAATCCATCGCGACGGGCTTGAAGATCACATCGTCGGCGCCCGCGGAAAGACAGCGCTGGCGAAGGTCGGGGGCGACGTCCGCGGTCACGACGATGATCGGGACCATGCCCTTGGCGTCGGACCGCGCGCGGATGTGGCGGATCGCGGTGATCCCATCCATGCCCGGCATGCGCAGGTCGACCAGCACCATCTCGAAATCCTGCTCGTCGAGGATTTCGAGGCCACGCTCGGCGCTTTCCGCCTCGACCATCGTCGCGCCGGCCACGTCGAGCATGTCGCCCACCACGCGGCGGTTCATCCGATCGTCCTCGATGAACAATATGTTCAACATATCCTCCGTGACGGGTCGACCGGGAGAGGCGCACTGTCCGTCATTGCTAGGCGTTTACGCATCAAGCCGCCCGCGAGACAAGATCGGGAATTGCGTTGTTTTTAACTACCGGCGACGCGAAGATCGCTTCGACCAGATCCGCACCCGATACCGGCTTCGCAACGATGCGTGTAATGGCAGTCGTGAGCAGTGCCGGATCGTTGAGCCGATCGGCGGGCCACAACAGCGTCGTCGCGGCATCACCCGCCGCCCGCGTCAGCTGCTCCAGCGCCGGCCCCGGATCGCCACCGGCGCGCAACGTCGCATCGTCGATCACGATATTCGCGACGACCGTCTGCGCCAGCAGTATGACAGCCTCGTCGATCGAGGCGGCGGTCAGGACGGTGTCGCAATGCGGTGTCACCAGCGTCCGGAACATGCTGCGCATGATCGGATTACGGTCGATGATCAGCGTCGCCGCGCCGGTTCCCTGATCGGCCCCCAGGTCGCCGAGCGCGATCGCCTCCGCATGGACCAGCGGCAGGCTGAGCGTGAACGTGGCGCCCTGCCCTTCGCGGCTGGTGACCGTGACGTCGCCGTTCATCGCGCGCGCGAGGTTGCGGCAGATCGACAGGCCGAGGCCCGTGCCGCCGAACTGCCGCGTCGTTCCGGCATCCGCCTGGCGGAAGGATTCGAAGATCTCGTCGAGCTTGTTCGCCGGAATGCCGATGCCCGAATCGGATACGTCGAGCCACAGCCGGTCTTCGCCGGTCCGCAACGCTACCGTCACCGCGCCCACGCGAGTGAATTTCAGCGCGTTCGACAACAGGTTGAACACGATCTGCCGCACCCGCGCGGCGTCGCCCATGATCCGGGCGGGGCAGTCGGCCATGTCGAGCGTGAACGACAGCCCCTTCGACCGGGCCTGCTCCTCCCACATCTGCGCAGCATCGGTCACCGTGGCGCACAGATCGAACGGTGCGAACTCGATCGTCAGGTTGCCGGTTTCCATCTTGGCGATGTCGAGAATGTCGTCGACCAGCGCGCGCATCGTCGCCCCCGCGCCGCGCACGATGCCCAGCCGGTCGCGCACATCGGGCGCCAGGCCGGGGTCCGCGAGCATCACCTCGGTCATGCCCAATATCCCGTTCAGCGGCGTGCGGATCTCGTGGCTCGTCGTGGCAAGGAATTCGGTCTTCGCCGCGAGTGCCTTGCCAAGCGCGGCATTAGTGATCGCGAGATCGTCATTCGCCGCCCGGACCTTGTCGCGACTGCGACGGATCGTCACCAGGCCGATCGCGAGCATGCCAATGATGATCGAAACCGCGGCGATCGCGCCGATGAACATCAGCCGCTGTGTCTTCGCCCGATCCTTCTCGTACCGCACGCTGCGCTCGAGGTCGTCGGCGCGCAGCTTCGAAATCTTCAGTTCCTGATTCGCAAAGTCGAATCGTGCCGCCAGCAAAGCCGTGCTCATATTGGTAGCAAGCTTGGTCGCCTGATCATCCAGACGCTTCTGCGCCTCGAGATGGACGAGTGCGTCTGCAGGGCGGTCGAGCGCTTTGTAGATTGCATAAGCTGTCTGGTGCGCTTCCCTAAACGACAAGCTGGTGTTTTCGACATCGACGCCCGCAAAACGTTCCGAAATCAGCGCCAACGCGCGCTGCAGATTGCCCTGCTTTAACGCAACTTTGGCGGCGATCGGCAGGAGCTGAACGCGCCACACCGCAGCTTCTGATTGCAGGGTAAGGCGCTGGCTCGACGCGACGGCCTTCGCTGCCGCAGCGATCTTACCAGCCTTGAGAAGCGTCCTAGCAATATTTCCCTGGATACGGGATTGCAAAAGCGGGCTTTTCATCTGCCCCGCGAGCCGCAGGGCATTGCGGTACTGCGCTGCGGACTGATCGTAACGGCCAAGATCCTGCAGATACGACCCGCTGTTATTATAGATTGAAACTAGCAGACCAGGATCGCCGTCGTAAGTGTCCAGTGCTTGGCCCAGATACTTCAGCGCCGACTCGGCATCATTGCTGTCGCCATAGAGCGCCGCAATCAACATCAGCGCCTTTGCGCGGTTGCGATTATCCGAAAGCGCGCGGAAGATGTTGTGCGCGTTCTGGTAGTCGGCCAGCGACGCGGCGACCTGCCCGCGCGCCGCATGCACCCCGCCCCGCGACAGCAGGACGTTGGCGTGCAGGTTCGAATTGGGGTCGCGCCGCTGAACGATCGCCAGCGACCGCGCGATGAGCAGTTCGGCATGATCCGGGTCGTTGACCCGGATCAATGCCTCACCCTGCAACCACCAGGCGGTGGCGAGCGCGTTCTCCTTCCGGACCGGATCGTTGATGCCTTGGGCGATCGTCTCGGCTGCCTTTGCCTTACGGATTGCCACGGAAGGATCGACCTGCATCGCCGACTTCGCGTCGGCGATCGCGGCGTCGAACCGTACCGCCGATGTCGCGGCGGACACTTTCACGACCGGGGCCGCGGCCGTCAGAAAGGGCGCTGCCAACATCACGCCCACCGCCAGGCTGCAAGCGATCACACGCGATCGGATCGACCTGTGCATTCAGCCGCTCTTCCGAAAGGCCGCCACCCGCGTGAAAGGCGACCGCACATCCTGCGCGATTGCGAGGTGACGTTCCTCCGCCAGGAACGGGAGCAGCGCATCGAGCCCGATCGGGCGGCTGATCAGGAATCCCTGCACCATGTCGCACCCCATGACCGACAGCAATGCCATTGCTGCCGGGGTTTCAACCCCTTCTGCCACAACTTCCATCTCGAGCGCATGCGCCAGATCGATGGTCGACCGGACGATCAGCGGGTCGCGGTTCGAGCTGGTGAGCTGCGTCACGAAGAGCTTGTCGATCTTGAGCTCGCGCGCGGGCAGCTGTTTGAGATAGGCGAGCGAGGACAGGCCGGCACCATAATCGTCGATTGCGATGACGATGCCGATGTCCGCGAAGATCTGCAGGTTTCTGATCGCACTTTCCGGATCGCGGATTACCGACGTCTCGGTGATCTCGAAACCGAGACGCGCGCCGCTCGACGTGATCATCTCGCAGGCCTGCCGCACAAAACGCGCATCGGCGAGCAAGACGCCGGCGATATTGATGAAGATCGGCAGTTCATGACCATGCGCCGCCAGGATCCGCTGGTCGCCGATCACCTGCTCGATCGTCCATAGCGTGAGCGCAACGATGTCGCGGCTCTCCTCCGCGATCGGGATGAAATCGCTCGGCAGGACAAGGCCGCGCTGCGGATGGCGCCAGCGGACCAGTGCCTCGACACTGACGATCTCCTGCCGACGCAGATGGACCTTGGGTTGATATTGGAGGAACAGCTGGTCGCCGCCGATCGCCTTGTGCAACTCGCGCGCCAGCATCAGCCGGTCGAGCGACGCGCTGGCCGCCGATACGTCGCGCGCGATCGGTCCGCGCTCGACCCGAGCATCGGCAAGCGCGAGCTCGGCTTCCTCGACCAGGCGAACCTCGTCGTGCTGTGGCGCACGGACCGACGCGCCGCCCAGCGTCAGGTCGACATGATAGAGCTCGCCATCGATGTCGAACGGCGTGGTGAAGGCGTGCGCGATCTGGTCGAGCGCCAGATCGAGATCGCTCTGCTGATCCCCCAGCAGCGCGATGTCGATCAGGTCGCGGGCGGCGATTTCGGTGCGCGACTGTGGCAGCAAGGCTGCGATCCGGATCGCGATGTCGCCGACCAACGTGTCTGCACGGCCCCGCCCGACATGCCGGCGAAGCATCGCGAAATTCGCCACTTCTGCCAGGATGACGAACTGCCAGCCATGATAGGCGACCGGAAGGCAAGGCACAGTCACGTGCTCCGGGACGTCAGTCATAGGACCGCCCCGTCGACGCATACCCGCACTCACGCACGTCGCAACGGCAGTCGGAAGGAAGATGCGACCGGTCATTCATCTCCGAAACGCTAGCTGCCGATACTGAAGATAGCGTTAAGCCTCCCATTACGACACGTAAACATGGTTAACGATCAATAAACCATGTTGTGTTTCAATTAACGCCTGATTAACTTTCTCAAGCGTCCGAAACGGCGTGAATAAGGGAGAAAAAAGTGCTGAAGTTCATTCTTTCGCTCGTCTATGGCGACTCGATGCGCCCCTGGTAAACAGGTGCCGGCCCGGTGTTTTTGGAAAGATCCGCGGTTTCGTGGTTCGGCTTCCTCGGCACCGGGCCAATTTAACGACGTTCAACTATAGTAGTTTAAGATCCAGCCCGGCCTGCCCCCCCGGCCCGCCGCGAACGGCATTGCCCCGTGCGCTGACCGCCACGTGGCACAGGCGTAGAGCCGCCCTGCAAGACCGTATCGGGTCATGCATCAGCGACAGCCGTCATTCCTGTCATCAGTCCGAACGGACCACCACGTCGCCGGCGGAAAGCCCGGGCACCCGGCACCGTCTCACGAACGGCTCAGGCCTTCGCGCAACATCGCCGCGCCCGCACACGCGACGTCAATGGACGCGCGAGCCTGACCGCAAGCGGAAATCACCGATCAAGCGAGATCCCGTGGCGGGCGTGATTCGCGCCGCCACGGGATGATGCGATCAATAGTCCTTGGAGTATTTCACGCTGGCGTTGGTCCCGCCCTGCGCGCCAGCCGACGAGAGCAGGCTGAGCGCCTTGGTCAGGGCAATCTCGAGCTGGGTCGAGGTGAAGCCCTTCGCGTCGGTCACGATCTCCACATAGATGTTGTCGGTCAGGTACTTGCCTGCCGCAAGGCTAGTGCCACGCCCGCTGGCCTCGTCGGCGCCAAGGACGCGCAGACGATCGAAGCCGGTCGCCGAGCGCAGCTTGCCGAGCGGGTTCAGCCCGCCACCCGATCCGCGCAGCGAATTGAGCGCAGACGCCAGCTGGATCGCCTCGGTCGCCGAGAGATTCTCGGGGTTGGTCCCGAACAACAGCCTGCTCAGCACCTCGTCCTGTGGCAGCGCCGGGGTCGAGGTGAAGGCGATCTGCGGCCGCTGGCCGGTGCCCGTGACGTTGATGACGACGGTGATGTTGTTCGTGGTCGTCGTCGCCTGGATGTTGATGTCCGGATCAGTCAGCGCCCCGCCACGGAAGCGGATCGTGCCGCGATTGACCTCGAACCGCTTGCCCGCGAACGAATAGGTACCGCGGACGATGTCGAGCCCACCGGTGACGACCGGCGCGGTCGACGTGCCGGTGATCCGCATGTCCATCTCCCATTCCGATTCGAGACCCATGCCGGACACGAACAGTTGGTTCGGCGCCCGCACCCGGAGGTCGAGCTTGATCAGGCTCGGCGGCGCGGGCCGCGCCGGACGATCGGTCGGCAGGGCCGGCCGGATCTCGCTCTTGCGACGGATACCGGACAGCTCGGCGACTTCCGCCTGACCCTGGCGGATGATCTCGTAGCGCGCCTCCGGGATCTGCAGGTCACCCTTGAGCAGTCCGCCATCGCGGCCATAGGTGAACCGCACCGACCCGGTCGTCGTCGCACTGAGCGCGTCGCTCTTGGCAAGCTGTGCATTGTCGAGGGTCGCGCGCAGATCGATCGGGAAGCCGCTGTCCGCGGCAAGCCCGACGCTGCCCTGGGCCTGTACACTGCCATTGCCGGCACGGGCCCGCAGCTGCGTCAGTTCAAGCCGGTCGTTATTGAACCGTGCGTTGATCGCCATCTGCGACAGCCGCGTCCCGTAGACCTCATTGTCATAGGTCAGCGAATCGGCCCGCACGATGCCGTTCAGACGCGGCGCCTGGACACGCCCGGAGAAGTCCGCCGCGATCGCGATCGGCCCGGACAGCTGCTGATTGGGCAGCGCGGCCAGGCTGAACAGCACTGCCGATGGCCCGTTATACCGGATGCCACCCGACAGCGGTGCCGCCATCAGTCGTTCGGACCAGGACGCGCCAGCGCCCAGCGGCCGGAGATTGGCGACCATGCGCCCCACCACCGTCGTCCCGCGCCGGACCAGCGCGCGGCCGGTCCCGCCATCGGCATTGAGCGTGCCGGCGAACACGATGTCGACCGCATCGGACACCGCCGCGATCCCCGTGCGGGTGAAGTTGCTCACCGTCGCACGGACGTTCGCCGTCGGCACCGCAGTGCTGTTGGCCTGGGCGAAGTCGAGGCTGCCCGTCGCGGTGCCGCCGATCCCGAGGTTCGGCATCAGCGCGCTCAGCACCGACAGGTCGAGCTTGTCGAGCCGCGCTTGTGCGTTCAACCCGCGGCCATAGCTGCCGGCAAGACGCGCTGCGCCGGCCGCGGTCCCCTGACCAAAGTCGATCCGGGTCGGCGAAAGGCGATAGACGCCCTGCGTCGCCTGGATCCGCGCGGGATTGGCAGTGCGGAAGTCGATTCCGTTCGCCTGGCCCTTGAGCGCAACGAGATAGTTCTCGGGGCTCAGCTTCGCATTCATCGCGAGGCGGAATGGTACGCCGCTCGACCCCGTCGCCAGTGCCTGGGCGGTGCCCTTGCCACCGACGTAATTCACCTTTGCGCGCGCGGCGGACAACACGACCTCGCCGTAGCGCATGTCGGCAATCTGGACGTCGGCGATCACTTCGGGCGCCTTGGGATACAGCACGGCGCTGGCATCGACGATCGCGCGGCCGATCGTGAAATCGACCATGCCCGGAATCTTTGCGCCATAGGCCCGCGCGGCGACATCGGCGCGCTGATACCCGCCCTGGTTCGCGAGACGGACATTGCCCGTCAGTCCCTGCCCCGCGAACTGCAGCGCACCGGCGAACGGCCCCGCCGCACTCTGCACGATCCGGCCGCGTGCAACGATGCCCGCGAAGACCGCACGGCGCACGTCGACCGCAAGCTGGGTGCCCGGCGTTACGAGCACATCGGCGGTGAAGGGGCCGTAATCGGTGCCGCCGCTCGCGACGACGGCATAGGCGCCGTTGCGCCCGACGACCCGCGCCTGGAGATTGACCAGCCCGACGCCGACGCCCGGCCGCGGTGCACGCAGGACGACGACCGGCGCGGTCGCGCTGCCCGTGACCCGCGCCGACAGCGGCCCGTAGACGGTCGAATAGGCATCGGCGTTGACGAGCACCGCGCCGGTGGCCGGATCGAACCGCCCCTCGCCGCGCGTCACGCGGAATTGCGGCGCGTTCATGCGGAGGTTGCGGAAGGTCACGATCCCCTCGGGACTGTACCCGATATCCGACCGGACGATCGCGTTGCCGCCGAGGAAGCTACGCGCGCCCTCGTTGAAGATCTGTGCGGTCTGCGCGACGACGCGACCGGTGATGCCGAACCCGCCATTGGGGCCCGGCACTAGCTTCGCATCAGTCGTCAGGTTGACGATGCCGATCCCGTCGACGCGGTAGTTGTTGACCCGCCCCTTGAGCGCGCCGGTGTAGCGTCCGGTCGACATGTTCGCGACGACGACCGCGGTCGCGTCGATCTTGTCCGAACGGATCTTGAGATTGTCCGACAGGACGTTGACGCCGGAGATCGCGAAGTCCCCGTCGATCGCGACGTTGGTCGCAAGACCGCCAACCGCCGCATTGAGCCCGGTCACGCGACGCGCGCGGGCCTTGATCGGCAGGAGGATGCGGTCGGCATTCACGCGCGCAAGACCCTCGGCATAGAGGTTCTCGACACCCATTTCGCCAAAGGCGATCGTTGCCGCCCGGACCTTGTAGTCGACCGTCGGAGTCGCGAACGCCCCGTCGAGGACGACGCGCGCGGTGACATCGCGACCGCGCAGATTGGGCAGGATCGCCCCCGGGGTCAGAAGCTTGGCATTGACCGCGAAATTGGCGAACCGGCTGTTGGCGAGATCGATCAGGCCGCCGGCATCGACCGCGAGCGCGTCCGACTTCAGCGTCATGCGCGTGTCGGCCTTGCGGTCGTTCAGCGTCGTGTCGATCGACACGTCGAGCTGTGGCGCGGTCAGGCGCTCGACCGGTCCTTCGAGATAGAGGCCGGGGCGGGTCGCGCCGCGCACCTCGATATGACCGTTCTTCGCGGTCAGGTCGAGATTGGCGAGCTCGCCGCCGCCCAGCGTCGCGACCGCACGGCCGCGCCAGGCGGCCCAGCTTCCGCGTCCATCCACCGTTGCGGTCAGCGGTGCCTTGAGCGACCCCATCGTCGCGACCACGCCGCCAACGGGCGCGGTCAGCTTGACGTTGACGTCGAGCTTGTTCTGTTCGGGCACCGCATCGAGCTTGAGAATGAGGCTGTCACCGCCGGCAATGCCGGGGCCGGTCAGCGCGGCAGCGTTGGTCGTCAGCTGTGCACGCTTGTCGGCGATATGGACCGCACCGTCGATCTTGAGGATATGCGTCTGGCCCGTCACCGGCTTGCCGATCACGAACCGGTCGATCACCAGCCGGTTCACGTCGATATCGAGATCGGGCAGCAGCGGCGCGTTGGGATCGGTCGGGGTCGCCTTGAGCACCGGACGCCGTTGCAGCGTGACGAGCGGCGTGGTCAGCGACCGGACGTCGACATGGTTGCTGGCAAAGGCGAACGGGCGCCAGTCGACGCGCAGCTTCGGGCTGGTGAGGAACACGCCGGTCGGGTCCGACACGCGGACGTCGCTGAGCGTCATCGCGCCGTAGATGGATCCGTCGATCCGGCCGACCTTGATGTTGAGACCGGACGCGGTCGTATAGCCACCGATCTGATCCGCGACGAGGCGGCGACCGGGATCGGTGTTGATCCCGAACAGCACGATCAGCACAAGTGCGATCAGCGCCACGATCAGGATCACGATCCCCTTGAGGATCCGCTGCCACAGCGGCCGTCGGGCGACGACGTTGTCGTCAGCCTGATAGATAGGTCCCTGGTCGGCAGGGGGTGCGCCGTTTTCGGCCATCAGAATGCCTGCCCGATCGAGATGTAGAGCGCGACCTTGCCGTCGCCCTCGCGTGGGTTCAGCGGCGTCGCGACGTCGATGCGCATCGGACCGAAGCTGGTGTAGAAGCGACCGCCGATACCCGCGCCGTAGCGCAGGCTCGACAGGTTCGGCGTGCTGCTCTCATAGCTGTTGCCCGCGTCGATGAACGGCACGATGCCGAAATCACCGAACCGGTAGCGCGCCTCGAGCGCGAACTCGTTGAGCGAGCGGCCACCAACCGGATCGCCATTGGGATCAAACGGTCCGAGGCGTTGATAGCCATAGCCGCGGACCGATCCGCCGCCGCCGCCATAATAGCGCCGCGAGGGTGCCAGATCGTCGCGCGCGACGCCCTGGATCGTTCCCGCCTTGGCGCGGCCGGCGATCACGATGCTGCTCGACACGGGATAGTAGAAGGTCCCCTCGACCATCGCGCGGACATAGGGTTTGACCGAGCCCTGCACCGATGTTTCGGGGCTGGCGTTCAAACGCAGGCGGAAGCCCTTGGTCGGGTTCAGCAGGCTGTCGGAGCGGTCGAACAACAGCTGCCCGGGCAGCGCGACGATGCCGTAGGTGCGCCGGACGTTTCGCCCCTGCGCGAAGTCATAGACGCTCTCGTTCGTGCCGACGAGCTCGCCGCCGTAGTAATAGGTGATCGGCTTCTGCCAGATCGGCGTCGAATCATAGCTCCAGCGGATGCCGACGCTCGTCGTGAACGCCTCATAGGCGTCGTAGTTCGAATGATTGGCCCCCGCCGTCAGGCTGAAGGTGCGGTCGCGACGCCCGGCATTAGCGCGCCGGAACGTGCCCGCAAGCCCCTGTTCCTGCGTCCCCGCGATCACCGACGCGAGCAGGCCACCCTCATAGGGGAAGAGGTTGCGATGCTGCCAGGTCCCCTCGGCGCGGAAGCCCTGCCCGGTCGAGAAGCCGACATTGCCGCCCAGCGTGCGCGCCGGGCCCTTTTCCTGCCGGACCAGCAGGTCGACCTGCTCGGTGCCGTCGGGGTTGGTCCTGCCGGTGCGCTGCGGAACCACCGAGACGCTCTGGAACAGGCTCGTCGCGACCAGCGCGTCGCGCAGATCGTCGGTCATCCGGTTGTCGTAGAGCTGCCCCGCCTCGAACCGCGTAAAGACGTTCAGATGCTCGATGTCGAACACTGCGTCGCCTTCGGTGCGCAACTGCCCGAACGAGGCGCGCGGCCCCGTATCAACGGGCAGCGTATAGGCACCGGTCGGGACCTGCGCCTCGTCGTCGAGCAGGATGTCGCGCTCGCCGACCTTGACGAAGGGATAGCCCATCTGCGGCAGCATTAGCGAGACATTGGCCTCCGCCCCCTGGATCCGGTCCGCCTGGATCGGATCGCCGACCTTCAGCGGCAACTGGCTCCGCACCAGATCCGGCGGAATGGTCTGCGCGGTCTTCACGTCGATCGAGCCGAGCGTGTAGAGCCGCCCCGGCTGCGCGCTGACGATCGCCTTCAGCCGGCCGGGCTTTTCGGGAACCGCCTCGATCGTGGAAATCGCGGTCGCGTCATAATAGCCGAGCGACTTCAGAAGCCGGACGACCAGCGCCTCGTCTTCCTTCGCGCGCGCCGAAACCTGCGTCGTGTTCGCCGCCTTGCCGCCGCCCTTCAGCGCGGACAGCGCCTTGTAGCGCGCCTCGAGCCCGTCGCCCGCATCGGCCAGACCCTTGATCTCCGCATCATAGCGGATCTCGGGCGCATCCTTGTCCTTGATGTCCGCAGCAGTCGCCAGCGGTGCCGTGTCGTAGCTCGCGAGTGCGGGAAGCGGCACGACCAGCTGGGGATCTTCGGGACCGATGGGGGGCAATACGGCCCCCGTCGCGGTTGTCGCGGAGGTCACATCCGTCGCGGGGGTCACGGGCGCGGTCTCGCTTGCCATCGGTTCGAGCGGTGCGTTGATGTCGTTCGAAAGCGGCGGCAGCGCCTGGTTGAATTCCGCGTCGGGAACGATCGGGGCGTTGCCCTTCGGATCGGCGACGCCGGTGTCGGCTCGCTGCTCGGCGGTGGGTGCGTCGGGTCCCTTCGCTGGCGCGGTACCGGGCTTTGCCAGCTGGGCTTCGCCGGGAGCAGCCACAGTCGCCGCCAGAGCAATCGCGAGCCAATAGTGCCGTCTTGTCGAACTCGTCACAGGAAACACGATCCCCTTTCGAAGGGCGACCGCGTTCGATTCATCCCCGTTAATCCCTCGCAACGCACGAAACTTGGGTTGGTTTCCGTCATCCGGCGATTCACACGCAGCCGATCATGCCGGCCACCGGAAGGACGATGGTGTCGCGGCCCGGCCGCTCGAGCCGTAGCGTCGCATTGGGCACCATCGCGCCTGACGCCAGATCCTCGCGCGTGACGATCGTCATGTCGAGCGCGACGGTCAGATCGCCACCGCGATAGGTCGTGACCCCGGCAAAGCCGTAGCCACCCGGCCCGGCCTCGTCGACGCGCGCATAATCGACCGGCTTGCCGTCGACCGCGAGACGCAACCGCGCCGAGTCGGCGGTCGCCATCGCCACCAGCGCTCGGTCGCCCGTCGACCAGAGATACGCCGCGCATCCCCGTGCGGGCATCGACTGCTTGCCGATCGGACCGAGCGTCGCGGGAGCCTTGGTGGTGTCGCCGGGCACCGTCTTGGCGGGCGTGGCGGCCTGCACGGCCGCGGCGATAAGCAATAGCATCATCCGCTCGACGCTATCATGAAGAGCCAGGCCGGATAAGCCGCGATCGCCAGCAATGCGCCGAACGGCATCGCGGTCTGCCCGGTCACGGGTTTGCCGCCGACGCGCATCGTGAGTACCGCGCCCAGCCCGACCATGCTGGCGATCAGCAACACGGCGGGCAGCATCTGCCAGCCGAGCCACAGCCCGATCGCACCGAACAGCTTGGGATCGCCGCCGCCCATCCCGTCATGCCCACGGATCCGACGATAGCCTGCCGCGATCGCCCAGAGCAGGCCGAACCCCGCGACCCCGCCGATCAGCCGGTCGGCTCCTCCTGGCGCCAGTCCGGTGACGCCGCCCGCCGCGCCGCCGAGCGCCAGCAAGAGGGTCAGACGGTCGGGCAACCAGAAGGCGACGAGATCGAGCGCGGCGAGTGCCAGCAACAGCCAGCCAAAGGCGGCGCCCCACAGGGCGACGGCCCCCGGCACGACCAGTCCCGCGGCGACGCCGATCGCCAGGCCGCAGGTCTCGATTCGCCAGTGCAGCGGGTCGATCCGCGCGCCGCAACTTCGACACCGCCCCCGCAGCAGCAGCGCACTGACCAGCGGGACGAGATCGATCACGGTCAGCGTCCGCCCGCATGCGTCGCACGCCGACCGCCCGCGAACGACCGACCGGTCCTGCGGCCAGCGAATCACCAGCGCAGCGATGAAGCTGCCGACGATCGCACCGAGCACGCCCAGCGCCGCCGCGGCGATCATCGGGCTCGGCACGGGCATGGCGTCGATCATCCGCCGCGCGTGCCGGGCACGTCCCGCGCCGTCAAGCCGATCCCGGCCAACGTTACCGCCGTCAGAGATCCAGCGTGTAATATCGGCTGAACCGCGAGGGCGGATAAGACCCGAACCGCTTACAGCGGACAAAGCCGGCGCGCTCGTACAGCGCGCGCGCTGCGGCATAGGCGGCGTTGCTCCCGGTCTCGAGGCTGATCCGGGTCGCGCCCATGTCTCTGGCATGGCGGATCGCATGCTCCAGCAGCGCCGCGCCGACGCCGCGGCGTACATGGTCGGGATGCGTCCGCATCGATTTCAGCTCGCAATGCCCCGCGTCGAGCCGCTTCATCGCGACGATCCCGAGCAGCGTCGACTCGCCCCCCGCCCCGTCCCAGGCCGACCACACCACCACCGACGGATCGCGCAGGCCGGCGAGGTCGAGGGCAAAGACACAGCCCGGCGGCGAATTGGCATGCGCGGCGCGCTGGTGCAGCGCGACCAGATCGACGACCGCGTCGCGCGTCAGATCGTCGCGCTCTATCCGCATGACGCGATCCGGATGCGACGGCGCGTCATCGCTCAGGGCAGCGCTTCGTCCGCGTCGACTCCCCACAGCGCGTCGACGCGCACGAAACCGGCCTGTCCCTTGATGTCCATCTTGCACCACCCATTGCCGCACTGGCTCAGCCGACCGACGACGCCGGGGGCCGCGCGCCATTGCAGGCGTCCGCTTTCGCTCGGGCGGTCGAGGATCGCGATCGGGGTGGTGCCGCGTACGATCGCGGTGCGCGTGCTGCTCATCAGATTGGCCTGCATCCAGCCTTCGGTGCCGTCCGGATCGGCGATCTTGCGCCATTCCTTGTGGATCGCGATCACGCGCACGGGCAGGTCGGCACGCTGATACAGCCAGCTGGCGGGATAGGCGCGTGCCGGGCCGGTCCGCAACCGCGCGCGCCCCGCCGAGATCGAGGCATAATAAGGGAGTTTGCGCACCGGATCCGCGGCGGCGGCAGGCTCGGTGCCCAGCGCCGCCGTGACGAGGGCGGCGAGCCCGAAGGCGAGAATGCGCATGCTGATGTCCTGTTGCCGACGCGGTTCGTGTCCGGCCAAGCTCTATCGCCACCGCGGCGGCGGTTTCAACTGCTAAGCGTGCGCGCCGCCGTTCCACGGATGGCAGCGCGGTTTTGCCGCTCCATCGTTGACGCCGTGGATGACGTTCGCCAAGCCACAGTCATGCCCGATCCACGCCCCGATAGCCGGCCCGACACCCGGCGCTGCCCCAACCCCAAGGTGGTCGTCACGCGCGAACTCGCCGATGCGGTCATGGACCGTATGGCGGCGCTGTTCGACACGACCAACAACCACGGCGATGCCAAGCTCAGCCGCGACCAGTTGGCCGCCGCGATGGCCGATTGCGACGTGCTGGTCCCGACCGTGACCGACGATATCGACGCCGCGCTGATCGCCGGCGCGGGCGATCGCCTTCGCCTGATCGCCAATTACGGCGCGGGCGTGAACCATATCGACCTGAAGGCGGCGCGTGCGCGCGGGATCATCGTCACCAACACGCCGGGGGTGCTGACCGAAGACACCGCGGACATGACGATGGCGTTGATCCTGTCGGTGCCGCGGCGGCTGGCGGAGGGCGAGAAGCTCGTCCGTTCGGGCGCATGGACCGGCTGGAGCCCCGGCGGGATGCTGGGCCACCGGATCGGCGGCAAGGCACTCGGCATCGTCGGGATGGGCCGGATCGGACAGGCGGTCGCGCGCCGTGCCGCCGCATTCGGCCTCTCGATCCACTATAACAATCGCCGCCGCCTCCCCGTCGCACTCGAACAGGCGCTCGGGGCGACGTGGCACCCCTCGCTCGACGAGCTGCTCGGCGCAGTCGACATCGTGACGATCCACACCCCGCTGAACGCCGACAGCCGGGACATGATCGACGCGCGCCGGATCGCGCTGATGCGCCCGCACGTCTTCCTCATCAACGCCTCGCGCGGCGGCGTGGTCGACGAGACCGCGCTGGTCGACGCGCTCGAGGCGGGCCGGCTCGCCGGTGCCGGGCTCGATGTCTGGCGCCACGAGCCGCAGATCGATCCGCGGCTGCTCGCGCTCGATAACGTCGTGATGCTCCCGCACATGGGATCGGCGACGTTCGAGGGGCGGATCGCGACAGGCGAGAAGGTGATCCAGAACATCCGGATGTGGGCCGATGGCCACCGCCCGCCCGATCAGGTGCTCGAAGGCTGGGCCTGACTGTCCCTCACCCGTCCCCGCGCCTGTGCCCGGAACCGATTCCGCAGTGCGGCATTTGTTGGATACCCCCGGAGAGAAAGAGGAGTATCCCATGAAGAAGATTGCTGTTTCCGCGCTGCTGATCGCGTCCGCCGTGTCGATGAGCGCCTGCTCGACGCTCAAGGGCGCAGGCATCGGTGCTGCGGGCGGTGCGGGTGTCGCCGCGGCGACGGGCGGTAGTGTCGAAAAGGGCGCAGCGGTCGGTGGTGCCGGCGGTGCGGTGGTCGGCACGGTCGCTGACTGAAACGTCTGGCGCGCGCGGGCCTGAAGGTCCGCGCGTCGCCCCTCAAATCACCGTGCGCGGATCCAGCCGGTCCGCTGGACGGTGCCCGTCAGGACCTTCGACCCGAACGCCTTGGCGACGGTCGCGGCATCCGCAATGTTCATCAGGACGATCCGTGTCCCCCCCGACGGCAGCGATTCTATCGCGCTGATCTCGGCCTTGTGCTTGGCGCACATCGCGACGGCCTGGGCCTCGGTGACGCGTACGTTCATCGCACGCGAAATGGGCGCAACATCGGCGCTGGGCGTGGTGGTCATCTGATAATCCCGGCAGGGAGCGGGAGCGCGATACGTCTCTCAGTCGTGGCTTGCCCGAATGAAGCGCCGCAATGCGCACGGTATGCGCGCTATCCCGCCAATCGGCAACCTCAGCCGCCGCGTCAGACGCGCGTTCCGAGCAGCGCGAGACCGAAGCCGACGAACACCGCCCCCGTCGCCCGGTCGAAGGCGCGCCGCAGTGCCGGTCGCGTCAGATGCCGCGCCAGCGTCCGCCCGCTCATCGCATAGACCGCATACCAGAGGCTTTCGACCACCGCGAAGGTGACGACGAGGATCGCGAACTGCGGCCCCTGCGGCGCGGCGCGGTTGACGAACTGCGGCAGGAAGGCGGCGGCGAACAGCAGCAGCTTGGGATTGCTGATCCCGATCACGAACCCGCCGCGGAACAGTCGTGCGGCCGACATCGTGCGCGGCAGCGTGTCGGCGCCCAGATCGACTGGCCCGCCCGCACTGCGCCACGCCTTGATCCCCAGCACGATCAGATAGGCGACGCCGGCATAGCGCAGCGCATCAAACACCCGCGGCCAGGCAGTCAGCAAAGCCGCGACGCCCGCCGCCGATGCCGCGAGGACGAGGACCAGCGCGGTCAGGCACCCCGCCATCGCCGCCAGGCTGCGCCGCGCGCCGAAGGTCATGCTGCGCGTCATGACGTGCAGCATGTTCGGCCCCGGCGTGCCGCACAACAGGATCACCGCGACTAGGAACACCGTCCACGCATGCAGCGTCATGCCTTTGCCCCCCTAGCCTGACCGGCTCAGTCGCCGGTCAGGATCCGATCGACCAGCTGCCCGACGCTCGGCACGAACCCGTTGGAATAGAACGGGTCCTTCTTGAAGTTATACGCCGCATGGCCGGCGAACATCAGGTTCTGGTCGATGTCGCCGCCATGCGCGATATCCTGCAGCGTCTTCTGGATGCAGAAGCTGCGCGGGTCGGCGAGCCGCCCCGTCGAGTTGGTCTCGGTATCCGCCCAGCTCGAGAAGGAGCATTGCGACAGGCAGCCCATGCAGTCGGCCTGGTCCTTGCGGATCATGCCCTTCTCCTCGGGGCCGACGAAGACGAGCGTGTTGTCCGGGGTCTTGAGCGCGTCGGTATAGCCTTCGCCGAACCACTGGCGTGCGCGCAGCAGGTCGTTGCGCGTTACCCAGAAATTCTTGCCCTTCACGCCGACGTCGAGCTGGAAGATGTGGTCGCCCGCCTCCTGCGTCGAGAACGCGATCTGGCGTTCGGACCGCGCCTCGAGGCTACGCAGAAACGGGTTGCGCACCGCCGAGGAATAGAAACCGGTCGGCGAGAATTTGTGCAGCAGCACATCGCCTTCCTCGATCTTCGTCAGCGCGTCCTTCCACCCCTGCGGGATCGGGCTTTCGCGCGTCAGCAGCGGGCGGGTACCGAACTGGAACGCGATCGTGCCGAGTTCGGGATTGTCGATCCAGTCGTTCCAGTCGCGCAGATACCAGACGCCGCCCGCCATCACGATCGGCACATCGTCCGAAATACCGCCCTCGCGCATCACGTCGCGCAGTTCCTTCACGCGAGGATAGGGATCCTGCGGCTTCAGCGGATCCTCGGCATTCGACAGGCCGTTATGCCCGCCCGCGAGCCAAGGATCCTCGTACACGACTGCCGCCAGCCACTGTGCCGCCTTCGAATAGGCGCGCTTCCACAGCGCACGGAACGCCCGCCCCGAACTGACGATCGGCAGGTAGCTGACGCCGTAGGACGCGGTGATCTCGCTGAGCTTGTAGGGCATGCCTGCGCCACAGGTGACGCCCGCCACCTTGCCGCGCGTCCGCTCGAGCACGCCGTGCAGGATCCGCTGCGCGCCGCCCATTTCCCACAGCACGTTGATGTTGATCGCGCCCTTGCCGTCGGCGATCTCATAGGCGCGCTCGACCTGCTGGACCGCACCGTCGATCGCATACTGGACCAGCTCCTCATGCCGGTCACGCCGCGTCAGCGCGGCATAGACCTGCGGGATGATCTTGCCCTCTGGATCGTAACTATCGGCATTCACGGCAGAAACCGTGCCGATGCCACCCGCGGCGGCCCAGGCTCCGGCCGACGCATGGTTGGTCGCCGCGACTCCCTTGCCGCCTTCCACCAGCGGCCACACTTCGCGACCGTTATAGACGATAGGCTTCAGGCCCTTGAACACGACGTCACCTCTCCCGGAAAATACGGCCCCCTATATCGCAAGGACGCAGCGTGCGAGCAAATTAAGACCTAGGTTAGCGCGCCGGGTCTGCCGAGCGCCTCTTCGTACAGCGCACGGTAGCGCGCGATCATCACCGATTCGTCGAATTCGGCCCGCGCGCGCCGCTGATTCGCCGCCCCGATCGACGCGCGCAGCGCGGGATCCGCGACCAGCGCCTGCAACGCATCGCGCAGCCGCACCTCGCTCGGCGCCTCGGTGATGAACGGCAGGTTTTCGGGCGCGACCATCCGCGCGACGTCGCCGACCGGATAGCTCGCGATCGGCAGGCCGGCGGCCATCGCCTCGACCACCGAAATCGGAAACTGCTCGCTGCGCGACGACAGAGCGAGGATGTCGAAATGCCCGATATAACGATAGGGCCGATCGAGAAATCCCGGCAGGACGAGCGTGTCGGCCATCCCCATCGCGGCGGCCGCCTGCGCGATCCGCGCGCGTTCGGGTCCTTCGCCGACGATCACCAGCCGCACCCGCCCCGACACGCCGCCGACCGCACGCACCAGTGCGGTGAGGTCCTTCACCTCGCGCAGACCCGCCAGCGCGCCGATGACGACCTCCTTCGCCTTCGGCACGAACCCCGGGATCGCCTTGGGTTCGGGCTTCTGCGCATAATAGGCGGTGCCGATGCCGTTCACGATCCGGTGCACCCGCTCGCGCGGCTGTTTCCAGGTCTTCAGCGCGATCGCCTCGAGTACCTCGGACGGGACCGCCAGCGCATGTGCCGCACCCAGCGCGAGCCGGCGATAGATGTTGCGCTCGATCTTCAGCCCGCCCGCCTCGTCGGCGTTGAACCCGTCCTCGTGGTGGACCAGCGGCGGTGCGCCCTTGCCGAACGCGCGGCGCGCCATCGCCCCGTCGATCGCCCCCCAGTTATAGCTCAGCACCAGGTCGAACCGCCGCATATATTGCGCGATCGCCTCGTAGCGCGCGACCGACGGCTTGCCCGTCAGCGGCGGCGGGTTCTGCGCGATCTCGTAGCGGATCCCCTTGGCGATCGACGCCTGCGCGCCCAGCGCATCGGGCACGCCCGACACGATGGTATGCTTGGCGCGATCGCCGAACGCATTCATCAACCGCACCGCCCGCGCCTCCTTCCCGCCGAGGTCGAACGAGGAGTGGAGATGCAGGATGTTGACGGGTGCGGCCATGCCCGACGCGATGCCGATTTCCCGCCGGGGTTTCAAGGGAGCAGGCGCGCTGGATTGCTGTCAGCTTCCGCCCACTTGCGGACACTAGAAGCATAATTTCATGCCGTGCTATGATGCCGACAACGGAGGGGGGCGGACGGTGAAAACACTGGATGACTTGATCAAATGGGCGAACGAGCAGCGCAAAGAATCTCTGCGACAGGTCGATCTCTTCAGTAACGGCGGAGTGAAGGCACAGCTTGTCATGCCGGATGGCACTACGCAGGATATTACTGCCGGGGTGCTTTCGCATCAGAAAGCGAACGTAGATGCTTTCACCAGTCTTGTGTCAGCCTTGGAGAGGTAAGGTCCGCTCCCCACCAAAATACGCCACGAACCGCATCAGGCGGGCGGGTCGAACGCAGTCTTCGCGATGTGGGTGATCCGGCACGCCAGGTCCGCCTCGCCGCTCGCCACCACGTAGAAGTCGCCCGCGTCCGCAATGCCCGTCGTGAAGACGACATTGTCGACGTACATCTGGTCCTTGAGCGGTTCGGTCAGCGCGGGGTTCGCCTCGAGCAGCGGCGCGTGCTGGGTCGCGATCGTGATCGACGGGTCGCCCTTGTCGAGGATCGACCAATAGGTGCGGTAGATGCCGACCACGCCCGACGGCTCGACGCCGTGCCACAGGCTCAGCCAGCCGCGATCGGTCAGGATCGGTGGTGTCCCGCCGCCCATCCGCGCGGTCGAGACCGTGGCGGCGTGAGGGCGGATGCCGGGCTTGTCATGCGGCTTCCAGTGGAGCGCATCGGGCGAGCGCGACAGGTTGATCGACGGCCCGGCGCGCCATTCGCTGCCCGGCGGATAGGCGAAGTACAGATCGCCGAGCGGCCGCGTCTGCGCCCAATATTGCCCGCCGATCAGCCCTTCGAAGATCAGCATGTCCTTGTTCTGGTGATCGAGCACGATCCCCTCGAGCTGCCAGTCGAGCGCATCGGCGGACGAATAAAGCGTGGTCGAATGCCGTTCCGGGCTGACCGAACAGGTCGTCATCAGATAGCGGTCGCCGACCTTCGAGATTCGGGCATCCTCGACGCCGTAGCATTGATAGGGCGTGCGCGGCGCGATCGCCTTGTCGTAATGGACCGCGACGACCGAACGGCCCTCCGCGTCGAGCTCGACCGGTAGCAGCCAGGACAGCGAGGTCAGCGCCATCACCTTCCATCCGCCGCCGGGGATCAGGAATTTGCGCGGATCCTTGGTGTCGACCATCTGCAACGGCCACGCATCGCGCAGATAGGCGCCGTCCTGCCAGCGGATCGCATGGACATTCCCGCCCTTGAGCGGCTCGCGCAACGCCTCGGCCACGCGCACCATCAGCAGCAGATTGCCGTTCGCCAGCCGCGTCATCCCCGGATTGAACGCACCGAGCACATAGGTCTCGGCCCCGACCTTGCCCGCCAGCGGCGAGCGCGACAGGTCGATGTCGGCGGGAGTGAAGACGAGCTGATCGAACATGCTATTCTCCTAAATTCTGGTTGTTTGGCCGCCCCGCACCATGCCCGTTCGCCCTGAGCGAAGTCGAAGGGCATGCCCCGAGCGGAGGTGCTTCGACTTCGCTCAGCACGAACGGGACGGGTGAGCGGTGTCGCTATTCCCCCTCCAACGCGCGGGGCACGATGACGAGCTGCTGGATCACACTGCGCGTCGGCTGCGTCAGCAGGAACTCGACGCCCGCAGCGATGTCCTCGCCGCGCAGCATCTGCTCCGCCGCGATCATTTCCCGCTGCTTTTCGTCGGGCACGTCGGGATATTGCATGTTGGAGCCGACCTTGCCGGGCTCGATCAGCGACACCCGGATCCCCTTGGGCCCCAGCTCGCGGCGCAGCGCCTCGGCGAAACCGGCGATACCCGATTTGATGCCCGCATAGACGGTCGAGCTCGGCCCGAGGATATGCGCGCTGAGCGACCCGATGAGGACGAGGTCGCCGATCGGCGTCATCCGGTGCGCGGCGTGATGCGCGCTGAGCAGATAGGCGGTGAAATTGACCGCGATCGCGTAGCGCAGCGCGTCTTCGTCCATCTGCGTCAGCCCGCCCGCAGCGATCGAGGCGTTGACGACGGTGATGTCGAACCCGCCCAGATACGCCTCGCCGGCATCGAAAAAGGCGCAAACCTTGTCCGGATCGGCAAGCTCGGTGACCATCCCGTCGCCTTCGCCAACCTCGCGGATGCAAACGAGCGCGTCCTCGAGATGACCCGCATCGTGACCGCAGATATAGACTTTGGCGCCCCCCGCCGCGAGCAGCACCGCGATCGCCCGGCCGATGCCCGTCGTCCCTCCCGTGATGATCGCGCGTCGACCCTCGAGGGAGCGGTGATTCACATGAAGGTCGGCAGGTGCGGTCATAAGCTGTTCCGGTCATCGAGCAGGCGGGACGAGGCGTCGCTGCGACGCCCCGTCCCCGTCCCCTAGGCGCGGACAGCATCCCCCTCAAGCACCTGCGCCAGCAGCTCGTCGATCGGCGCCTGGACGATCGGCTCGCTCAGCGTTGGGGCATGACCGACCCCGGGCACGGTGACGAGCGTCGCGCGGTCGAGCGATGCGACCATCCTGTCCGCGATCGCGGCGGACAACAGGTCGGACCGGCCACCGCGCACGATCAGCGTCGGGATCTCGCGCAGGCCCGCCAGCGCCTGCCACATGTCCGGCCCGGCCTCGCTGCCCGGCACGCGGAACGGTTCGGCGATCTTCAGGTCGTAATCGAGCACGATCCGGCCCGAGCTGTTCAGCCGGTAGATGCGCTTGGCCATCGCCAGCCAGTCCTCGATCGTCCAGTCGGGATAGACGTCGGCATTGCTCTCCGACACACAGCGCGCGGCATGCATCCAGGTCGGAAAGACGCTCGCCTTGCCGACATAGCCGCGGATCCGCGACAGGCCCTGCGCGTCGATCTCGGGTCCGACATCGTTGAGCAAAGCGGCTGCGATTCGCCCGCGCGCCGGCCCCGCCATCAGCATCGTGACGATCCCGCCGAGCGACGTCCCGAACGCGACGAAACGGTCGATGCCATGCTCGGCCAGCAACGCCTCGACATCCTGGACATAGGTCAGCGGGACATAGGACATCGGATCCTTGGCATAGGCGCTCTCGCCGCGCCCGCGGAAATCGATCCCGATCAGCCGCCAGCGTCCCGCCAGCCGCGCCGCGAGCGCATCGAAATCGCGCGCGTTGCGTGTCAGCCCCGGCAGGCACAGGATCGGCGGACGGCCATCGCCGCCGCCCGGATAGTCGCGTGCGTGCAGCCGCAGCCCGTCCCTGGACCACCAATAGAGGTTTTCGTAAGCGGCCATGGTTGCGTCCTTCGGGTAGCGGCCACCATATCGCCGCATGCCCATCGACCCGCAAGCCTTCCCCGCCTATCGCCCCGAAACCACGTTGCTCGACCTGGGCGACCCGTTCTTCGATCCGGTCGCGGCGGCCGATTTCCCCCGCACCCAGCTCCGCTTCCGCAACGATCGCGCCGCCGCACAGGTCGGTCTGGCGGCGCTCGACGACGACGAATGGACCCGCCATTTCGGCCGGTTCGCGCCGTTGCCGGACACGCTGCCCGGCCCGCTAGCGTTGCGCTATCACGGTCATCAGTTCCGCAATTACAATCCCGATCTGGGCGACGGTCGCGGTTTCACCTTTGCCCAGATGCGCGACGATCGCGGCCGCCTGATGGATCTCGGCACCAAGGGCTCGGGGCAGACGCCGTGGAGCCGCGCGGGCGATGGTCGGCTCACGCTGAAAGGTGGCGTTCGCGAGATCCTCGCGACCGAGATGCTCGAGGCGCTGAACGTCCCGACCTCGCGCACGCTCTCGCTTATCGAGACGGGCGAAGACCTGCAGCGCGGCGACGAGCCGAGCCCGACCCGCTCCGCGGTCATGGTCCGGCTCAGCCACAGCCATGTCCGGATCGGCACGTTCCAGCGCCTCGCCTATCATCGCGACGACGGCGCCCTACGCCGGCTGGTCGGCTATACGCTGCGCAACCTGTTCGACGAGGACGGGAACGGGGAAGGCGACGATCCGGTCCGCCTCCTCGCGCTCGTCGTCGCGCGGACCGCGCGGCTCGCGGCGCGCTACATGGCCGCGGGCTTCGTCCACGGCGTGCTCAATTCGGACAACATCAACGTCACCGGCGAAAGCTTCGACTATGGCCCGTGGCGGTTCGCGCCGACCTGGGACCCGGGCTTTACCGCCGCCTATTTTGATCATCAGGGGCTGTACGCCTTTGGTCGCCAGCCCGAGGCGATCCACTGGGACGTGATGCAGCTCGCGGTATCGCTGCGCACGATCGCCGAGAGCGATCCGCTGATCGCCGCGCTCGACGGTTTCGGCCCCGCCTATCAGACCGAAGTGGGCGCGGCGATCCTGTGGCGGCTGGGCGTCCGCCCGCGCGATCCGGACAGTGACCGCGCGCTCGTCCAGGCGATCGAACGCGCGCTGCGGACCAGCGGGACGGGTATCGACCGGTTCTTCTTCGATGCCTTCGGCGGCGAGCTGCCCGCAAGCTACGGTCCCGAATGGGACGAGGTCCGCGCCGCGCTCGGCGGCTATGCAGCGCGCAAGGATCGCAGCCATCCCTATTGGTCGGGCACGCCGTGCAGCCTGCTGATCGACGAGGTGGAATCGATCTGGGCGCCGATCGCCGACGCCGACGACTGGAGCCGTCTTACTGCGAAGGTCGCGGCGATCCGGGCGATGGGCGAGGCGCTTGCCTGAACGCGGGTGCCGCGGCCGACGGTGCGGCGGGTGGTGGAAACTCTTCTAAAATTGGGGCAAGAGCCCGATATGGCCGATGAGATCCTCTCCTACGAACCCGCAACCGGTACGCTGTTGTGGCGTCACCCGATCGGGGATGTCGATACCGAAGTGGCGACCGCGCGGTCGGGCTGGGCCGGCTGGGCCTCCAAGCCGCTCGCGTTCCGGATCGAGACGATGCGCCGGTTCGCCAATGTCGTCCGCCAGCGCAACGACGCGTTCACCGACCTGATCGCGCGCGAGACGGGCAAGCCGATCTGGGAAGCGCGCGGCGAGGTCGAGACGGTGATCGCCAAGGTCGACATCTCGGTCAGCGCCTATGCCGAACGCACTGCGCAGCGCCGGATGGAGGCGCCGATGAACAGCCGCGTCGCGCTGCGCCATAAGCCGCACGGCGTGCTCGCGGTGCTCGGCCCCTATAACTTCCCGGCACATCTCCCCAACGGCCACATCGTCCCCGCCCTGATCGCCGGCAACGCGGTCGTCTTCAAGCCGTCCGAAAAGACCCCCGCATCGGGCGCGTTCCTCGTCGAGTGCTACCGCGCCGCGGGTGTGCCCGAGGACTGTATCCGGCTGCTCGTCGGCGGCCCCGCGGAGGGCAAGGCGCTGGCCGCGCATCCCGATATCGACGGCCTGCTCTTCACCGGTTCGGCCCAGACCGGCCTCGCGCTCAACCGCGCCTTTGCCGAGAAGCCCGAGAAGATCCTCGCGCTCGAAATGGGCGGCAACAACCCGATCATGGTCTGGGACACGCCGGACCTGCACACCGCGGCGGTGCTCGTCGTCCAGTCCGCCTTCACCACCGCCGGCCAGCGCTGCACCGCCGCGCGCCGGCTGATCGTCCAGGAACGGCTCGCCCAGCCGCTGCTCGACACGATCGAGCGGATGATCGCGCGGATCATCGTCGACGAGCCGCATGCGAACCCGGCGCCGTTCATGGGCCCGGTGATCGACAACCAGGCGGCGGACCAGCTGACCGAGAGCTTTCTCGAGCTGCTGATGCGCGGCGGCCGGCCGATCCGGCATCTCGAACGCCCGGTCGATACGCTGCCCTTCCTGCGCCCGGCGATGATCGACGTCACCGACATGGCGGAGCGCCCCGATCTCGAGCTGTTCGGGCCGATCCTGCAGGTCTTCCGCACCGATGATTTCGACGCCGCGATCGCCGAGGCGAACAACACCCGCTATGGCCTGTCCGCCGCGCTGATCAGCCAGACGCCCGCGCTCTACGACCGGTTCTGGGCCAATATCCGCGCCGGGATCGTCAACTGGAACAAGCCCACCAACGGTGCCTCATCGGGCGCGCCGTTCGGCGGCGTCGGCTGGTCGGGCAACCACCGCCCCAGCGCCTATTACGCCGCCGACTATTGCGCCTATCCGGTCGTCAGCAGCGAATCCGAAAGCGCGCGGGCCAGCATCGGCATCGGCCTGCGCGACGGCTGAGGCGGGTAGCGGGCCTAAAGCCGCACTGAAATCCTCCCCCGCCAGGGGGAGGATCATGGGGCTTACTTCGCCCCGCCCAGCCAGTCGTCGATCTTCTTCTCCAGCACCGGCATCGGCAGTGCCCCCGTATCGAGCACCTGCGCATGGAAGGCGCGCGGATCGAACGCGGCGCCCTGCGCCGCCTGCGCCTTGGCCTTCATCCTGAGGATCGTCAGCTGGCCGATCTTGTACGCCAGCGCCTGGCCGGGAATAGAGATGTACCGCTCGACCTCGGCGGTCGCGTCGGTCCGCCCCATCGGCGAATTGGCGAGCATATAGGCGATCGCCTGGTCGCGGCTCCACCCCTTGGCGTGGATGCCGGTATCGACGACCAGCCGCATCGCGCGCAGCATCTCGTCGTTCAGGCCGCCCATCCGCTGATAGGGATCGCTTTCGACGCCCAGTTCCTTCCACAAGGTCTCGGCATAGAGCGCCCAGCCCTCGACATAGGCGGTGTTGCCGCCGAACCGGATGAACGCGGGGAGCGCGACATTCTCCTGCGCGAGGCTGATCTGGTAATGATGGCCCGGCACCGCCTCGTGCAGGTAGAGCGTCTCCATCCCCCACAGATACCGCGTCGGCAGGTCATAGGTGTTGTAGTAGAAGATCCCCGGCCGCGTGCCGTCGGGGGTCCCCTGCTGATACGACCCCGCCGCATCGGTCTTCGCCCGGAAATCGGGCACCGCGCGGATCTCGAGCGGACTTTTGGGCACCAGCGAGAATTGCGTCGCGATGCGCGCGTTGACCCGTTTGCCGATCTCCTCATAGCCCTCGCGCACCGCCGCCGCCGACTTGGGCTGGAAGCGAGGATCGGTGCGCAGATGGTCGAAGAAGGCGGCGAGCGTGCCCTTGAACCCGACCGCGGCCTTCTGCGCCTCCATCGCCTGCGTGATCCGCGCGACCTCGGACAGGCCGAGCTGATGCACCGCCTCGGGCTCTAGCGGCAGCGTCGTGCTGTCCTCGATCCGCTGGGCATAAAGCGCGGCCCCGCCCGGCAGCGCCGACAGCCCGACCGTGTCGCGGGCCTTGGCGAGATATTCGTTGGCGAGGAAATCGCGCATCCGGACATGCGCGGGATTGATCACCTCGCGCACCTGCTTGGCATAGGCCGCGGTCAGGCGCGTGCGGTCGGCCGTAGGGATCGACGCGGGGAACATCGTCACCGGGGCGTAGATGGTCGATTTCTCGACACCCTCGGCGATCAGATTGTCGAACTGGCCGATCATGTTGCGCACGACCAGCTTGGGCTGGGTCACGCCCTTCGCCATGCCCTCGCGGAACCGCGCGATCGCCCGGTCATAGACCGCGGCATAGCCCGCATTGCGCCGCAGATTATTCTCGTAATCCGCGACCGTCTTGAACGGCGCGCCACCCTTGCCCGACGCGAAATCGGGATAGAAGGTCTGGAACCCGCCGAAATGGCTGAGCGGCAGCAACCGGTCGATCGCGACCAGGTTCGGCGCGAACCCGCGCAGCGCGACCTCGCGGCCGTTGCGGAACACGTCATAGGCAATCTGGTCGACGCGGGTCAGCTTGCTGCGGTCGATCGCGGCGATCGCAGCCAGGTCCTGCTCGACGTTGCGCTTGTCCTGCGCTGTGCGCGCATCGGTCAGATATTCGCCGAAACGATCGGCATAGCGCATGTCGCCGCGGAAAATGGCCTGCAGCGGATCATTCTTCAGATCGCGCTCGTCGCTGGCATAGAAAAGCTGCTTGAGCTTCGCATCCTCGGGGCCGTCGCCGGCGATCGGCGCGGGCGGCGGCAGCGCCTGGCTCGACACCGGCACCGCGCCGATGAAGGTGGTCGCCAGCAACATGGCGGCAAGGCAGGTCAGGCGCATTATCGAAGTTCCCCATCGCGTCCGGGTTACCCGGTTGTCGCGCCTTCCTATCGCGCGGATTCCGCCGCCACCAGCCCGTGACCGGGGCCTGCGCACGTTTCCGGCGATGGCACCCGCGCCGCGTGGGAAAGCAGGACTAGCCCCGGGGCAAATAATGCTGGGCTCGCCAATCGCCCGCCCAGAGCCCATCTTCCTGACATGGTAAGCTTGCTAGACCCCGGTGCCCGCGGGCGCGTCATCCTCGTCGGGGCGGGGCCCGGCGATCCCGGGCTGCTGACCGTGCGTGCGGTCGCCGCGCTCGAGATTGCCGACGTCGTCGTCCATGACGGGCTGATCGATCCGCGCGTGCTCGACATCGCGCCGCCTGCCGCCCAGCGCATCTCGGTCGCCAAGCAGCGCGCGCGCCACACGCTGCCGCAGGAGGCGATCAACGCGCTGATCATCGCGCATGTGAAGACCGGCGCGATCGTCGTCCGGCTGAAGGGCGGCGATCCGTTCGTGTTCGGTCGCGGCGGCGAGGAGGTCGAGGCGGTACGTGCGGCGGGCCTGCCGGTCGAGGTGATCCCCGGCGTCTCCGCAGCACTGGGTTGCGCGGCCGAGGCGATGCTCCCGCTCACTCACCGCGATCATTCGAGCGCGGTCAGCTTCGTCGCGGGCCAGTGCAAGGGTCTGACCGAACAGGACTGGTCGGGGCTCGCCGGCCAGGGCCGTACGCTCGTCATCTACATGGGGATCGCGACCGCGACCGATATCGCCGACAAGCTGATGGCCGATGGCGTCGCGCCCGACATGCCGGTTGCGGTGCTCGAGCGCGGCACGCTATCGGGCAGCCGTGCGATGCGGACCCTGCTCGCCGATCTCGGCCCGATGGTGCAGCGCGAGGCGGTAAAGAGCCCCGCGATCATCGTCGTCGGCGAGGTCGTCGAACTCTCCGGCGCGCAGGACAAGCTCGCCCGCTGGGCACGAATTGCAGAGGCCGCCGCATGAAGCTCCTGACCGGAAACGACCTTCCCACCGGCGACGTGATCTGGTGGACCGGCGACGGCTGGTCGCGTCACATCGAGGATGCGGCCGATGTCGGCGTCGCGGGTGAATCGATCCTCCAGGCGGAGGAAGGCGCACGCCGCGTCAACGTCCCCTATCTGATCGAGGCGACCGCGACGGCAGACGGCCCCCGCCCTGCGCACATCAAGGATCGCATTCGCGCCTTGGGTCCGACTATGCGGCCCGACCTTACGCTCAAGCCGGCCGATCCGGCTGCGGGGAGTTGGGTTATATGATTCACGCGATGGCGCGAAGGCGCGAAGAGAGCAGTGAGAAGGTGGTTCGCGCGGAGGCGCGGAGGCGCGGAGGTGTCTCCCTTGCCGCGCAGCGGCCCTCACACTCGCTGATTGAGGCAGATTCGATGCCCGCTGGCGCGGGAGTTACTTCCTCGTCTTTCTCCTCCGCGCCTCCGCGCCTCCGCGTGAACAAAATTCTTCTGAATCTCTTCGCGCCATCGCGCCCCTTCGGCTTCGCTCAGGACAGGCTCCGCGTGAACCAAATTCTACCGGGAACCCCCCATGTATAAGTACGACGAATACGACCAGGCCATCGTCGACCAGCGCGTCGACGAGTTCCGCGACCAGGTCCGCCGCCGCCTCTCGGGCGAGCTGACCGAGGACCAGTTCAAGCCGCTGCGCCTGATGAACGGCCTGTATCTCCAGCTGCATGCCTATATGCTGCGCGTCGCGGTGCCCTATGGCACGCTCGACGGACGGCAGATGCGGATGCTCGGCCACATCGCGCGCAAATATGATCGCGGCTACGGGCATTTCACGACGCGGCAGAACATCCAGTTTAACTGGATCCAGCTCGACCAGACCCCGGACATCCTTCAAGAGCTGTCGACGGTCCAGATGCATGCCATCCAGACGTCGGGCAACTGCATCCGCAACATCAGTTCCGACCAGTTCGCCGGCGCCGCCGCGGACGAGGTCGCCGATCCGCGCCCCTGGGCCGAGCTGATCCGTCAGTGGAGCACGTTCCACCCCGAATTCACCTACCTCCCGCGCAAGTTCAAGATCTGCGTGATCGCGGCGGACGAGGATCGCGCGGCGATGCGGCTGCACGACATCGGCATCGGGCTGCACGTCCGCGACGGTGAACTCGGCGCGAAGATCTATGTCGGTGGCGGCATGGGCCGCACGCCGATGATCAGCCACGAGATCCGCGATTTCGTCCCCGCCGACGATCTGATGAGCTATCTCGAGGCGTGCCTGCGCGTCTACAATCGCTACGGTCGCCGCGACAATATCTACAAGGCGCGGATCAAGATCCTGCTGCACGAGATCGGCCCCGACGAATATCGTCGCCAGGTCGAGGAGGAATTCGCCGCAGTGAAGGGCCTCGGCCTCGATCCGCCGCGCGCCGAGCTGGAGCGGATCACGAGCCATTTCGGCGCGCCCGCATTCGAGGAAAACGCGTCCTCCGAGATCGACCGCAGCGATCCCGACTTCGCGGTCTGGCTCGACCAGAATGTGAAGGCGCACAAGCAGCCGGGCTATGCGATCGTCAACATCAGCCTGAAGCCCGTCGGCGGCATCCCCGGCGATGCGTCGGCGGACCAGATCGACGTGATGGCCGATCTCGGCACGCGCTACAGCTTCGACGAACTGCGCGTCACGCATGCGCAGAACATCGTCCTGCCGCACGTCCGCATGGCCGATCTGCACGCGGTGTGGTCGACGCTGAACGAGGCCGGTCTGGCCGAGGCCAATCTCGACCTGATCAGCGACATCATCGCCTGCCCCGGTCTCGATTATTGCAGCCTCGCCAACGCACGCTCGATCCCGCTCGCACAGAAGATCGCGACGCGCTTCGGCAGTCTCGATCGCCAGCGCGACCTGGGCGAATTGAAGCTCAAGATCAGCGGCTGCATCAACGCCTGTGGGCATCACCACGCCGGCCACATTGGCATCCTCGGCGTCGACAAGAAGGGCACCGAAAATTACCAGCTCTCGCTCGGCGGATCGGGCGCGGAGGATGTCAGTCTCGCCAAGATCACCGGCCCCGGATTCTCGGAGGACGGCGTGGTCGACGCGATCGAACGCGTCACCGACCGATATCTCCAGGTGCGCGATCCCGGCGAGCGGTTCCTCGACACCTACCGCCGCGTCGGCTTCGAGACGTTCAAGGAGGCGATCTATGGTTGAGTATCCGGACCAGACGCTGCTCCGCTTCCGCGACGACGAGCCGCATGACGAGCCCGCGGTGACGCTCGATTCGTTCATCGGCCAGAGCAATGCGGCGGCCGTTCGCCTCGAGGCGGGTGACGATGCGCGCGCGCTGTTGCCGCAGATCGACCAGCTCGCGCTGATCGAGGTGAGCTTTCCCGGCTATCGCGACGGCCGCGGCTATTCCGCGGCGCGGATCCTGCGCGAGGCGGGCTATACCGGCGAGCTGCGTGCGGCGGGCGACGTGCTCGTCGACCAGATTCCGCTGATGCGCCGCTGCGGCTTCGACAGCTTCGCGCCCGAGGCCCCGATCGATATCGACGTGCTCCGCGCCAGCCTCGCGCGCTACGACACGCCCTATCAGAAGGCGGCGGACGGCGCCGTGCCGGTCTGGAAGCTGCGCCATGGGTGAAGCGCTCCGCCGGATCGACACGATCGACGTCACCCCCGCCTTCACCAAGGCGGATGCACAGGCGATGCAGGACCGGTTCGCCGGCGTTCCTGCCGCGCAGATGCTGCGCGAGCTGCTGACCAGCGAGCTGGCCGGGCGGATCGCGTCGGTTTCGTCCTTCGGTGCCGAATCGGCGGTGCTGCTGCATATGGTCGCGCAGGTCGATGTCGACGTGCCGGTGGTCTTCACGAACACGCAGAAGATGTTCGGCGAGACGCTCGCCTATCGTGATGCGCTGGCCGAACGGCTGGGCCTCACCGACCTGCGCGTGTTCAGACCCGATCCGCGGCTGCTCGCGATCAAGGATCGGGCCGGCGAACGCTGGTCCTACGACCCCGATGGCTGCTGCGACCTGCGCAAGGTCGAGCCGCTGCGCCGCGCGCTCGCGCCGTTCGACGCGTGGATCTCGGGGCGCAAGGGCTTCCAGTCGGGCACGCGCACCGCGCTGCCGCGGTTCGAGGAAGATGAGGGCCGTTTGAAGATCAACCCGCTTGCCGACTGGGACAAGGCTAAGCTCGACGCCTATTTCGCCGAGCATGACCTGCCGCGGCATCCGCTCGAGGCGCAGGGCTATCTCTCGATCGGCTGCGCGCCCTGCACGACCAAGGTCGCCCCCGGCGAGGATCCGCGCGCGGGGCGTTGGCGCAGCTTCGACAAGGTCGAATGCGGCATCCACGCTCCCGGCGGCTACGATCCGATCATTTGATCCGTGTCCCTCTCCCCGTGGGGGAGAGGGACACCAGAGTTTCAATACTCGGCCAGATCCGAGAACTTCGTGATCGTCGGATCGAACTTCATCCGCACCTTGCCGGTCGCGCCGTGGCGCTGCTTGGCGATGATCAGCTCGGCAAGACCGTAGACCCGCTCCATCTCAGCCGCCCAGGACGCGTGATCCTCGAAGATCTTCGCGCTGTCGCCTTCGGCCGGGCGCTTGGGCTCCTTCGACGCGACGTAATAATCCTCGCGGTACACGAACCAGACCATGTCGGCGTCCTGCTCGATCGACCCCGATTCGCGAAGATCTGACAGCATCGGCGTCTTGTCCTCGCGGCTTTCGACCGCGCGGCTCAGCTGCGACAGCGCCAGCACCGGGACGTTCAGGTCCTTCGCCAGCGTCTTGAGCCCACGCGAAATCTCCGAGATTTCCTGGACGCGGTTGCCGTCCTTGCTCTTGCCCGACCCCGACAGCAGCTGGAGATAGTCGACCACCACCAGCCCGATCTCGTTATTGTGGCGACGCTGCAGCCGGCGGACGCGCGTGTGCAGCGCGCCGATCGACAGGCCGCCGGTGTCGTCGATGAACAGCGGCAGGTTCTCGAGCTCGGCCGCCGCGGCCGCGAGCTGCGCGAACTCGGTGCGGCTGATCTTGCCCATGCGGAGCGATTCGGAACTGATCTGAGACTGCTCGGCAAGAATACGCGTCGCCAGCTGATCCGCGGACATTTCGAGGCTGAAGAACGCGACCTTCGCGCCGACCGAATCCTTCGGGGCGATCCCGTCGGCCATGTCGCGCATCCAGCGCCGCGCGGCGTTGAACGCGATGTTGGTGGCGAGCGACGTCTTGCCCATGCCCGGACGCCCGGCGAGGATCATCAGATCGCTGTGATGCATGCCGCCGATCTTGGCGTTGATCGAGTCGATACCCGTCGTCACGCCCGACAAATTGCCGCCCGAGTTGAGTGCCCTCTCGGCCATCTTGACCGCCGCGGTGGTCGCCTGCGCGAACGTCTTGACCGAGTTTTCCGCCCCGCCATCGGCGGCGACCTTGAACAATTCCTCCTCGGCCAGCTCGATCTGCGCGCGCGGATTAACCTCCTCGGACGTATCCATCGCGCGATCGACCAGCGTGCGGCCAACCGAGACGAGCGCACGCAGCATCGCCAGGTCATAGATCTGCTGCGCAAACTGGCGCGCACCGATCAGCCCTGCGCCGCTGCCCGTGAGGCCGGCCAGATAGGCGGGACCGCCCAGCTCGCGCATGCCCTCGTCCGCGTCGAACATCGGCCGCAGCGTGACCGGCGTCACCAGCATGTCGTTGCCGCGCAGCGTCTTGATCGCGGCGAAGATGCGCCCGTGCACGGGTTCGAAGAAATGCGTGGGTTCGAGCTTGTCGACCAGATCGTCGGCGAGCCGGTTGTCGATCATCATTGCGCCGAGCATCGCGGCTTCGGCCTCGACGTTGCGGGGAAGCTGCTGTGGTTCGGCCACGGCGGGGACGGGGAATGCGAGGGTTGCCATACTGCGTTCTACGCACTGCGCGCGATCGCTCCAAGCCAACTGCGCCAGATTGATGGGGATAAGTCGACCAGCCCGCCGCGATCGGCGGCCGCCGGTGCAGGCGACAAGTGACACGCGTTACGACCATCGCTATCGCACATGGCATGGCCGACCCGCGGATCATCGACATACAGCTCGACGAGCGCACGATTGCGTGGCGTTCCGCGGATATCGAGCAGGAACGCCGGATCGCGATCTTCGACCTGATCGAGGGCAATTATTTCGCGCCGCAGCGCCAGCATGCCGATGGCTATGCCGGCCCGTACCGCATCAGGCTCGAGACGGAGGAAGGCCGTCTCGGCATTCACATCCATCGTGAGGACGACACGCATCTTGAGACACTGGTGCTCGCGCTCGGCCGTTTCCGCCGACCGATCAAGGACTATTTCGCGATCTGCGACAGCTATTACCAGGCGATTCGCCAGTCCTCGCCTGCGCAGATCGAAACCGTCGACATGGCCCGTCGCGGCGTCCACAACGAGGCCGCCGAGCTGCTCAAGGACCGGCTGTCGGGCAAGATCGAGGTCGATTTCGACACCGCCCGCCGGTTGTTCACGCTCATCTGCGTCCTTCATCTGCGTGGCTGAGCAACGCTGATGGCCACGACATTGCTGAAGCTTGCGACCCTGCTGTTCGGCACGGGCGGCATCGCGATTGGCGGCTGGGCCTATGCGACGCAGTGGCATCCCGCGACCGAGACCTATCCGCTGCAAGGCGTCGACCTAGGTGAAAATCCCGCGCCGGTCGAATGGGGAACGGTGCGCGCGCGCGGCGTCGACTTCGCCTATATCGTCGCGACCTCGGGCAAGGATCGCCGCGATCCGGCATTCGAGGCGAACTGGGCGGCGCTTCCCGAAGCCGGGCTGCGGCGCGGCGCGGTGCACATCTATTCGCTGTGCCAGCCCGCGGTCGATCAGGCGAATGCGTTCAATACCTTCGTGCCCGCCGCCGCCGATGCGCTGCCCGTCGCCGTCGATGTGCAGTTCCGTGATGATTGCGTCGCCCGCCCTGAAAAGGCCGCGCTGGTCGCCGATCTGACGCGCTTCGTGACGATGGTGGAGACGCATACCGGCAAGCCTGTCCTGCTGCGGATCGGCAAGTCGGTCGAGGGCAGCTATGCGTTGTCGGCGGCACTGCCGCGGCCGGTCTGGGCGATGGCCAATCTGCTCAAGCCCGATTATGCGGCACGGCCATGGCGAATGTGGCGCGCGAGCAATTTTCGGCGTGTCGAGGGAATCGAGGGACCGGTGAACTGGGACGTGGTGGCAGGATGAACGATGGTTTCGATACCGATCAGGCAACCCGCCTGATCGCCGCGGCGCGCGACGCCGCGCGTCACGCGCATGCGCCCTATTCGCGATTCGCGGTCGGCGCCGCGGTGCTGCTCGACGACGGCAGCGTGATCACCGCCGCCAATTTCGAGAATGCGAGCTACGGCCTGTCGCTTTGCGCCGAAACCGTCGCGCTGGCGACCGCAAGCGCGCAGGGCCGCCTGCGTGACGTCGTTGCGATCGGCGTGATCGGCGGCGCGATGGATGCGGACGGCATCGCCACCGGCCTCGCCCCGGTGAGCCCCTGCGGACGGTGCCGCCAGGTGATCAACGAGGCGGCGCAGATGGGCGGGCGCGATCTCCCCGTGCATTGCGGCGCGGCGCAGGGCGAGGCTGTCCGCAGCTACCGCCTGTCGGAGCTTCTCCCCGATGCGTTCGGCCCGGCGGACCTCGGGATCGGCTGAGCCGCGGTCAGTAGTTGAACTGCAGCTGCGTGCGGATCAAATCGCCCTCCGCCCGGCCCTCGCGGCGTTCGTCGGCCTCGCGCCGTGTCATCCGCGCATAGGCGACGGTCAGCTCGATCGGCGGGGTCGGCTGGAACTCGATCCCCAGCTCGAACTCGTCGGTCTCGAGCCGCGGCGCGTTGGGCAGCGCCTTCCACCCGCCGCGATAATATTGCCGGCGCGCATAGGGCATGAACGGACCGAGCGGCGACGACCGCACACGCGCCATCGCCTGGACATAGCCGCCGTTCAGCCGCTTGGTCGTAATCGACTGTGACGCGTCGTCATATTCGGGGCCGCGGCCCCAGTTCCACTCCGCCTGGAACCCGAAGGGCTGCGGATAGAGGATCGCGTGGACGCCGAGCCGCTCGTCGGCAAAGCTCGTGTCGCTGACCCCGCCGCTGCGCAGTTCGGGCTGGACGCGATTACGGATGGCCGCCGCGCCGACCTCCAACACCTGTCCGCTGAACGCCCCGCCAAGCCCGTCGAGCGCGAACGGCCAGGTCGCCATCGCCACCGTCATCGCGCCGTCATTGGTCTCCGAACGGCTGATCCCCTGGCCGTTATACACGCCGAGCGCGAACGCGCCGTAATTGCCGAACAGTTTCTGGCCGTCCTCCTCGAGGCGACCCCAGATCCGTTGCACGCCGGTGGGCGTGTAATAGGCGACGATGCCCAGATCGCGCTCCCCGGGGACCGCGCTGTTGATCCCGTCGCTGCGATCGATCGTGATGCGATTCGACGAGGACTGCATATTCTCCCAGCCGAAGGGCACCTTCGACTGCCCGAACCGCAGCCGGAAGCGGCGATCTGCGTCGAGGAACGTGTCGACATAGGCGTCGCGCAGCTGGGCAAAGCCCTCGCGCCGCTCGCCGCCCGACTGGTTGCTGACGTTCACCGCGAAGTCGGGCTGGAGATAGAAGGACACACGGTCGGTCAGATCGCCCTGCAGGACCAGCCGGACGCGGCGGAGCGAGAAGCCCGTATTGTCGCCGATGCTGCCGTCATGCACTGATCGCAACCGCGACTGGCCGTCGGGCGCGGTGCGATCGCCCGACACGATCTCGTTGAACCGCATCTGCGTATAGCCGCGGATCGCGATGCGATCATACCAGGCGCGCTTCGGCTCGGGCGTCGCCGCGGCCAATTGCGTCGATGGCGCGACCGCTGTTGCCAGCTTCGGCGCCGGGGCGGGCGCAGGCGTTGCCGCAACCGCGATCGGCGCGGTGGCTGGCGCGGTGGCTGGCGCAGTAACTGGCGCCGTTTGGGCAATCGGTCCGTTCTGCGCGGCCTTGAGCTCGGCGATCGTAGCCTTCAGCTCGTCGATCTGGCGTTGCAGGTCCTGCACCGACTGCGCCTGCGCCGCGCCGCCCGACAGCGCGATCGATCCGGCCAGCGCGATCCGCACATAGCGGCTGGCGCGGCGCGCGCGGATCGCGGCGCGGTTCCGCTCGTCATCATGGTCCGGAAGCTGTGGCTCGACGGACGTACCGCGCGGAAAAGGCTGCCGAATCTGGTTCATGCCGCGCCCCATGACGGCCCGACACGCCGGCTGCAACGGCAAAAACGCTCTCTGCGTGCGCGCGCTCTTGCCGCCATCGACCATCCGCGCGAAAGCAGCGGCGAAAAGGGGAATGTCTCATGTCCGTCATGTCCGACCGCTGGATTCGCGAACGCGCGCTGGGCGATGCGATGATCGAGCCATTTCACGAGGCGCAGCGCCGCGACGGCTGTATCAGCTACGGGCTGTCCTCCTATGGCTATGACGCGCGCGTCGCCGACGAGTTCAAGATCTTCACCAATGTCGACAGTGCGATCGTCGATCCGAAGAATTTCGACGCGAACAGCTTCGTCGACCGCAAGACCGATGTCTGCATCATCCCGCCGAACAGCTTTGCGCTGGCGCGGACGGTCGAATATTTCCGCATCCCACGCGATACGCTAGTGATCTGTCTGGGCAAATCGACCTATGCGCGCTGCGGGATCATCGTCAACGTCACGCCGCTCGAACCCGAATGGGAGGGCCATGTGACGCTAGAATTCTCGAACACCACGCCGCTCCCCGCCAAGATCTACGCGAACGAGGGCGCCTGCCAGTTCCTGTTCCTGCGCGGCAATGAGCCGTGCGAGATCAGCTATGCCGACCGCGCAGGCAAATATATGGGCCAGCGCGGGGTCACCCTGCCCCGACTCTGACCGCCTCAGGCGTCGACCGCACGAGGTCGACGCCAGCGCTAGCTTACTACCGGAACCACAGAACCGGCGCCGGGCGAGCGCGACGGCCTTAGCTTAGCGCGTGGCGATCTGCACCGGGGCCACGCCGAGCGCGCGCCGTGCCAGATCATGCGACGAGGCCACCGCACCCGAGGGCAGGTCCATCGCGATGTCGCGGCGTTCGAGCACGCGCTTGTACAGCGCCCGAGCGTCCGCCTCGCGGCCGGTCCGCCGGTAAACCGCGGCAAGGTTGAGCATCAGTTCGGGGCGACCCGGATAGACCGCCTGTTCCGCCAGGATATGGCGTTCGGCCGCGGCCAGATCGCCCGACACGATCGCCTGATAGCCATTCTGATCCGCCGCGAACGCCGGTGCTGCCGCGCCGACAAGGGCAAGAACTACAAGGCCGAATTTGCGCATCATCCCGTCTCCATCGCCCTTCTGAGTCGAAAGGTTTCACTTTTGTGACACTGTTGTGTCACTTCGATGACTGTGGCGCAATATGGGATTTTTACGGATATTGCCCTGATAAGGCCGTGAGGTGCGCGCGCGTCATGCCGACGCTCTTTCCGCCCCCGGTGTCATGGACGTCGGACATGCAAAAGGGGCGGCCCTTGCGGACCGCCCCTGGCATCGTATCGATCGTGTCGCGTGACTTAGAAGTCGTTGCGATACTGCTCGTTACCGATGAAGCCGAGCTTCGTGATCGAAGACCGCTTCACGACGGCCAGCGTGCGATCGACGACTTCGTACCGCGCCTGCGGGTCGGGCTGGAAGTGAAGTTCCGGCTCGGGGTTCATGCCCGCGGTCTGGTCCAGATACTGGCGCAGCGTCACCTCGTCGACCGGCGACCCGTTCCAGGCCACCGTGCCCGATGCGTCGATCGAGATCTTGTTCTTCTCGGGGTCGATCGGGTTCTGCGGCGGGTTCTTGCTGTTGACCGGAAGGTCGACCTTGACCGCGTGCGTCTGGATCGGGATCGTGATGATGAACATGATGAGGAGAACGAGCAGGACGTCGATCAACGGCGTCATGTTCATTTCCATCATCGGCCCGTCATCTTCTTTGCCGCCGCCCATTGCCATTCTATACTACTCCTAAATACGTCCGAGCGATCGTCAGCGTTCGGTGGTGCCGCCGGGGGGCGGCTCGGAGATGAAGCCGACGCGGGCGAAGCCGGCGCGCTGCATCGTGTAGATCGTGCCGCCGATGCACTTGTACGGCGTGTTCACGTCGCCGCGAATATGCGCCTCGGGCAGCTCAAGACCTGCGGCATTCACGCCACCCTGACGATCGATCTCGGTCTTCAGCTTGGCGACCGCGCGATCGAGCAGCTCGGTCGAGGTGACCGGGGTCATGTTCCAATACACTGCACAGCTGCCATCACCATTTGTCGTCACCGACAGCGAGACATTTTCGGGCTTGGTCGTGGTCGGATCAAATTTGACCTCGGGGAGCTTCAGCTGCACCGCCTGGACCGCGACGGTCGTCGTCACCAGAAAGATGATCAGGAGCACGAGCATGACGTCGACCAGCGGCGTCGTATTGATGTCCGATATCGATTTCTCGGTGGAATCGCCACCAACACTCATCGCCATGTGCGAACTATCCTATTCTTTTATCGCCACCGGCACCGCCGGCGGGAAGGAAGCGGGGCTGCTGCGAACACCAGCCCCGCCTTTCTCGCGTCTTAGTTAGCGCGCGGCACGCCACCGGTCTGACCGGCAGTCGTGGTCGCCGTGGCAGGCTTGGCCACAACTGGCTTGACGCCCGAAGCGGTGATCGGACGCACGGCGCCGTTCGATGCCAGGAAGCCGAGCACGTCGTTCGAGAAGGCCGACAGGTCCTCTGCGATCGACTTGTTGCGACGCTGCAGCCAGTTGTACGACAGCACGGCAGGAACCGCGACGACGAGACCCAGTGCGGTCATGATCAGTGCTTCACCGACCGGCCCTGCGACCTTGTCGATCGATGCCTGACCCGATGCACCGATCTTCACGAGTGCGCGGTAGATGCCGATAACCGTACCGAACAGACCGATGAACGGCGAAACCGAACCGACCGTTGCGAGGAAGGCGAGACCGCCACCCAGCTTCGAGTTGATCGCAGCTTCCGAACGCGCGAGCGAACCGTGCAGCCAGTCATGCGCCTCGACCGGATCGGTCAGCTTCGAGTGCTGCTCCTGAGCGGCCAGGCCGTCGTCGACGATCTGCTTGTAGGCCGAGTTCTTCTCGAGCTTGGCCGAACCTTCGCGAAGGCTGTTCGACGACCAGAAGGCCTGACGGACGCGCTTGCCCTGGCCGATGATCTTCTGCTGCTCGAACAGCTTGGAGAACAGGATGTAGAACGAAACCACCGACATCAGCACCAGAATGCCGAACACGGTCTGGGAGATGAGACCGCCTTCGCGAAGTGCCGCTTCGAGGCCGTACGGGTTGGCTTCGGCTGCTGCGGGCGCCGCCGCGGCAAGGATAGTGGTGAACATGGTCGGATGATCCTCTTAAGATTCGTTGGTCTAAGTGCGCCGAGACGCAGATTAATTTTCCGGCAACGTCCACCGGATACGCTGCGTCGCACTCGAACGCATCGGGTTCCCGGCCTGATCGAGCGCCGGCGAGTAGCGACCACGTCGCGTCATCGCAGCACAGGCTGCCCGATCGAGAGCAGGCGAACCGCTCGACGACGTCACGGTGCAGTTCTCGACACGACCCTGGGCGTTAATGTCCCAGCGCATCGCGACCGCACCCTGTTCGCCGGCACGGATCGCGCTCGGCGGATAGTCGTCCTGGCTCACCCATGTCGCCGGATTACCCTTGGCGCCCGCGGCCTTGCTGACCGTCGGTGCTGCTGGCGGGGCCGGCGGCGCTGGCGGCGCGGGAGGCGCCGGCGGTGCCGTTGGCTGGCTCAGCGGGATGATGTTCGACGTCGTGATCGCCGGAGCGGGCGACGGCGTAACAACGACCGGCGGCGGCACGACGACGGTGGTCGGCGGCGGCGGCAGGTTGGGCTGGTCAGGCGGCGGCGGCGGGGGCTCGTCGGGCGGAGGCGGCGGTGGCGGCGGCTCCACGTCGAACGTGTTTAACTTTTCGGTGGCCTTTTTCACGTATTGAAACGCGAGGCCGGTGACGAAAGCATAGCCCAAGGCAGCATGAATCAGCGCGACGATGACGATCGCGACGATTTTGCCTGAGGACATCTTCTGGTCAACATAGGCCATTCAGCAACGACACTCCCTTATTCTGTCTGCCTTCACGCAGTCGCGCATGGGGGCAGGCGCAACGCAAACGTGTGCCGTGAAGCAAAAATTCCACGCGGCAGTGCGCAATGTCTATCGCCACGCCATGCGACACGCAAACGCTTTGTCGGACGCAACAAACGTACAAGCGTATGATGGCAATTTTATTTCTGTAACGTTCATCCGCCATCGCGTAGCCCATGGCGATGATATCCCCACGTTCCATCCCACCGCTCATGACCCTGTTCGCCGTCATCGCCGCGGCCCCGATCGTTGCGCAGACGGCCCCCCCGCCGCGATCCGTGCCGACCGCGCCGCAGCAAAACATCGCCGGCGACTCGACGACGCTGACCCCCGAACAGCTTGATCAGCAATGGGAAGGCGCGCGCGATGCGGTGCCGGTCGGCGCCGCCAGTGCGGGTCCCGTCCAGCCCGCGGCCGCCGACCAGGGCGCGGGCTATGCGGACCTTGCGGATCTCGTTCTCGCCGCGCCGGTGATCGCCGACGCGACGATTCGCTCGACCGCGCGGATCAAGGGCGCAGAGGCGGCGGATGTCGCACCCGGGCTCGTGCGTTTCTATGTCGAGGCCGACGTAACCGCGCTGATTCGCGGCAGTGGTGGTGTGGCCCCAAGACTCGGCTATCTGCTTGATGTTGCGCCGGATTCCAACGGTCGCCTACCAAAGCTGAAAAAGGCGCGGGTGCTGCTGTTTGCACGTACCGCCGGAACGTCGACCGCCCAGATCCAGCTCGTCGCGCGCGACGCGCAACGCGACTGGACGCCCGCTCTCGACGCGCAGGTCCGCCGCATCGCCCGCGAGGTGCTCGCCGCCGACGCGCCGCCCGTCATCACCGGGATCGGCAACGCCTTTCACGTGCCAGGCGCCCTGCCCGGCGAAGGCGAAACGCAGATCTTCCTGACCACTTCGGATCAGCGCCCCGTCTCGCTGTCGATCCTGCGGCGGCCCGGCGAGCAACCCCGCTGGGCGGTCGCGCTGAGCGAGATCGTCGACGAGGCCGCGGCCCCTCCGCCGCGTGGTTCGCTGTTGTGGTACCGGCTAGCCTGCGCGCTTCCCGCCGCGATGCCGGATCGCAGCGCCGCGTCGATGGCAGCCACCGACGCGGTGATCGCGCGTGAGGATTATCAGTTCGTTCTTCGTGCGCTCGGCCCCTGTGGACGCAGCCCGCGGCGCTAACCGGACCACCGAGCGAGGGTCCGATCAGCGGATCTCGACGATCTGCCCGGTCGTCGACAGGGCCGTCTCTAGGTAGCTGATCGCCGCTTCGACATCGGCGGCCCGCGCCCCATTATGGGACAGGACGGCGTTGATTCGCGTCAGCGGCGCCGCCTCGATCGCGAGCGGTGCGATCAACGCGCGGGCCCGGGCGGCAAAAAGCGAATCGCTGCTTTCGCGAATCACGACGACCAGGCTGTCGTCGGTGCCCAGCCGCGCGCGCGCATCGCGCACGCACGCCGCGATATCGTCACGCTCGCTCAAGATCAGCCGCACGATCTCACCGACGATGTCGCACGAGCGTCACGCCGATCGCCTCGCCCGCTTCGGCGATCGCCAGCTTGACGATCTTCACCGCGACCCGCTGAACACGCGCGTCCTGCAGGAACAGCGTCTCGCAGATATGGTCGGCAACGGCCTCGATCAGCGTGAAATGCACGCCCGTCGGCAAGGCCGTGGTCGCGGCATGTTTCAGATCGAGATAGTTTTTCGACGCCGACAGGGGTGTGTCGGGGTCGAACCGGCTCGGGCAGGTGAGATCGACGGTGAGCGAAATCCGCAGCGGCTGGGGCAGATGCGTCTCCTCCGAATAGATTCCGGTGAGCACCTGCACTTCCATGTCGTGCACTTCGAGCTGAAGACTGTCTTGCATCGCCGCGCTCTAGCAGAGCCGCGACCGTAGGGAAGGCCCGGGGCGGACGCGCCGCTGCGCCGGTTCCGCTTGCGTTCGGCGACGTGCTGCGTAAAGCGCGCGGCCCCGGACGTTCCTGCGCCGGCGCTGGAGAAGCCGGTGTTCGAACTCGTCCCCTTGAACGCCGTCCCGGATGCCGAGGTCGAGGCGCTGCTCGACCGCGCGTTCGGGCAGGATCGTCATGGCCGGACCGCCTATATGATCCGCGGCGATGGAACCGCGATCCCGACGCTCAGCTTTGCCGCCGTGTCGGGCGACATGCTGCTGGGCTCGATCCAGTGCTGGCCGATCGCGCTCATGACCGCGCAGGCGGCATTGCCGCTGGTGATGGTCGGCCCGGTCGCGGTCGCGCCGGGCCATCAGGGCGACGGCATCGGCCGGGCGCTGGTAGCGCGCGCACTCGAGGTCGCTGCGGCGAGCGATCTGGGCGACGCGCTGATGCTGATCGGCGATCCGGACTATTATGGCCGGTTCTTCGGCTTTTCCGCTGACCGCACAGCCGCGTGGCAGGCACCGGGTCCGGTCGAACGTCACCGGCTTCTTGCACTGGGCGGGGCCGTACCCGACGACGCTGGAATGCTCGGCCCGCGCGCAGGCGCAGCCGGCTGACGATGCCGGAGCGCGGCCTGGCGCTTCGCCTGCCGCCGCGAGACTTTACGAGAGGCCATGCGCGCCCTACCTCGCGCTCATGCCTATGGACCCCCTCCCCGATCTTGCCTCGCTGAGCCTCGCCGAAATCGCCCGGCTCGCCGACGAGCAGAAACTGCCGCCGGTCGACAAATGGAATCCGTCGCATTGTGGCGACAGCGAAATGCGGATCGCGCGCGACGGGACCTGGTATCATCAGGGCACGCCGATCGGCCGCGAGGCGATGGTCCGGCTCTTCTCGACGATCCTCAGGCGCGAGCCATCGGGCGGCTATGTCCTGGTCACCCCGGTTGAGAAGCTCGACATCGTCGTCGAGGACGTGCCGTTCGTTGCGGTCGAGGTAAAGATCGATGGCGAGGGTCCGGCGACCAGGCTGACCTTCCGGCTCAACACCGGCGATCTCGTCACCGCGGGCGCCGCGCACCCGATCCGCTTCGTCGAGGATGAGGACGGCCCGCGACCCTATCTGATGGTCCGTGGCGGGATGGAGGCGGTGGTGGCACGCCCGGTCTATTACGAGCTCGCCGACCGCGCGATCGCGGGCGGCGAGTCGCCGGTCGGACTATGGAGCGACGGCCAGTTCTTCCCGCTCGAACCCGCGATGCCGTCGCCCGAAGACATCGCCGCGTGACGCTCGCCGATCGGCTGCGTAGCGCGCTGTCGCGGGGTGTCGAGCCGGACATGATCCTGCTGACCGGCGACCGTGACGATATCGATCTGCCGCCCGGCGATACGCTGCTGCCCGCGGCAGTGCTGATCGCGGTGACCGATCGAGCCGAACCCGGGGTGATCCTGACCCAGCGTACCGAGACGATGCGCAAGCATGCGGGCCAGATCGCCTTTCCCGGCGGCCGGATCGATCCCGGCGAGGATATCGTCACCGCTGCGCTGCGCGAGGCCGAGGAAGAGATCGCGTTGCCGCGCGACCGCGTGACCGTCATCGGCCAGGCCGATACCTATCGCACCGTCACCGGCTTTCAGGTGACGCCGGTGATCGGCGTCATCCCCCCCGACCTTGTGCTCCACCCGAGCGAGGCCGAGGTCGCGAACGTGTTCGAGGTTCCACTCGAATTCCTGCTAGATTCGGGCAATCATGTCGAAGCCAGCGTCGAGTGGCAGGGTCATGAGCGGCATTATTACGAGATCATCTGGAACGACCGCCGCATCTGGGGCGCGACCGCTGCAATGATCGTCAATCTGAGGCGACGACTGCAATGGGCATGAGCCTTCCCGATGCCGCCTGGCGGACGCGCCCCGGCCTCGCCGCGCTGACCGCCGTGCTGGGCGGCGCGTCGGCGCAGTCGCGCTTCGTCGGCGGGGCGGTGCGCGACACGCTGCTCGGCTTGGCGCCGGCCGATACCGGCGCGATCGACATCGACATCGCGACGAGCTTTCCTCCGCAGGAGGTGCTCGAACGGCTCGAGGATGCGCGGATCCGCGCCGTGCCGACCGGGCTCGCGCATGGCACGATCACCGCGGTGACCGAGGGGGGAACCGTTGAGATCACGACGCTACGCCGCGACGTCGCGACCGATGGGCGGCATGCGACGATCGCTTATACCGATGACTGGCGCGAGGATGCGGCGCGCCGCGATTTCACGATCAACGCGCTCTATGCCGATCCCGTCAGCGGTGAGATCTTCGACTATTTCGGTGGCCTGGACGATCTGTCCGCAGGGCGCGTGCGCTTCATCGGCGATCCGTTGCAGCGAATTGCGGAGGATCATCTGCGGATTCTGCGCTTCTTCCGCTTTCACGCCCGGTTCGGCATCGAGATCGACGCCGCCGGGCTGGAGGCGTGCACGGCCCGCGCGAACGACCTGATGGCGCTGTCCCGCGAGCGGATCGCTGCCGAACTGCTCAAGCTTCTCGTCGCGGCACGCGCCGTTGCGGTGATCGCGCTGATGGTCGAGCGCGGCATCTGGCGCGCGGTGCTGCCCGAGATCGACGCCGACGGGGTCGACCGGCTTGCCACGCTGGTCGATCACGAACATGCCGCCGGCATTGCGCCCGATCCGATCCGCCGTCTGGCCGCACTGATCCCCGCCCGCGACGGCGATGTGGTCGCTGCACGGTTGAAACTGTCAAACACCAATCGCAAACGCGTCGTCGCGGCGACGCAGGGCATTGGCGACGAGGGCCCGCGCGCACTCGCCTATCGCCACGGCGTGGCTGGCGCGATCGACCGGTTGCTGATTGCAGGCGCGGACGTCGCGCCGATCGCCGACTGGTCGCCGCCGGCATTTCCGATCAGCGGCGGCGCGCTGGTCGAACGCGGCCTCCGCAAGGGGCCCGACGTAGCCGCAATGCGTCGGCGGATCGAGACCCAGTGGATCGCGGAGGGCTTTCCCGATCAGGCCCGGGTCGATGCGATCGCGGACAAGGCGGTCACCGAGACGCTCGCCTGAGCCTTCAGGCCAGGATCGGGACCCGGCTGAAGATCGACTCGAACGCCTGAGCCGCCTCGAGCGGCCGCGCGAAGACATAGCCCTGGCCATAGGTGCAACCGAGCGCCGCGAGCGTCTGGGCCAAGTCGCCCGTCTCGATCCCCTCCGCGGTCGTCTGCATGTTGAGCGCCTGCGCGAGACTGAGGATCGCACGGACGATCGACACCTTGTCACGGTCCGCCAGCATCCCCGTCACGAAGCTCCGGTCGATCTTTAGCACATCGATCGGCAGTTTCTGGAGATAGGCGAGATTGGAATAACCGGTGCCGAAATCGTCCATGGCGAGCGTCGTGCCGAGATCCTTCAGCGCGTGCATCGCCTGCGCGATCCGGTCCGGGTCGGACACGATCGCGCTTTCGGTCAATTCGAGTGTGAACCGATCGCCGCCGAGTCGCGAGCGAGACAGCGCCGACTCGACCACCGGCGCGATCGCATCGCGCTGCAGCTGGATCGCGGACAGGTTCACCGCGACGCGAACACCGCAATGCCCGCCGGCACGCACGTCCCACGCCGCCAGCGTCCGCGCCGCCGCATCGATCGCCCAGCGCCCCAGTGGAACGATCAGGCCCGATTCCTCGGCAACCGGAATGAACTGTGTCGGCGGGATCTCGCGACCATCCTCGTCGGTCCACCGCGCCAGCGCCTCGAACGCGACGATACGCCCGGTCGCGAGATCGCAGATCGGCTGATAGGCAAGCCGCAGCCGGTCATTCTCGATCGCGCGACGCAGCGCGGTCTCCATGCCGAACTGTTCGCGCGCGATCACGAATTCCTGGCGCTGATAGCATTCGGTCCGACCCGTCGCTTTGCCGCGCTTCACCGCGAACTGCGCGTGGCGGATCATCTCGGCGGTGTCGCCGGTCTCGTCCCGGCCATAGGCGATGCCGATCGAGCATTCGACGCGGATCTCGTAATCGGTCAGGCGGAACGGCGCGATCAGCGCGCGCTGGATCCGGTCGGCGAGACGCAGTGCCTCTGCCGGATCCTCGTCGATCGTCATCAGCACCGCAAACTGTCCGCCGCCGACCCGTGCCAGCGTATCGCGCACCCGCAGCGCGCCCTTGATCCGCCGCGCGACGGTAATCAGCATCTCGTCGCCGACCAGCGATCCCAGACACGCGTTCAGCCGCCCGAACCGGTCGATATCGATCGCCAGGACCGCGCGAGCGGCGTGATCCTCGACCGCCTCGACCAGATCCTCGAACCCTTCGCGGTTGAGCAACCCGGTCAGGCTGTCAGTCGTCATCTCGCGCCGCATGCTGCGTTCGGTATGGATCTGCGAGGTCCGGTCGACGAAGCTCAGCGTGCACCGGTCGTGGATCGCTGCGCTGCTCCGCGCGATCGTCACGCGGTAATGCCGGCAATCGATCGTGTCACCAAAGGCCCAGTCGAAGTCGAGTCGGGTCTGCGACGTCAGCAGAAAGGCGATGATCCGATCGCCCAGATCGGCGATCATCGGCGACCGCGTCGCGACGACGCCCAGCCCGGCGAGGCGATAGGCCCGGTTCATCGCGAACAGCTCTAGCCCACCGTTCTCGAGCGTCAGGTGGACCATCGGAATCGGGCTCAGCTCGAGGCCGCGCGCGACGAGTTCAGCCGAGACGGTTGCCGGTTGTTCGGCCTCGTGAAGAACCCATTCCATAGTCCTGCCTAACCCGGCTTCGTTAAGGCCGCGTGAAATTTACAAAAGACCCAAAACGAGTACGATTATTTCAACGCCGGTTCAGACAGCCCGGCACCAGTCCGCAACGACCCGGCCACTGGCCCCCGATTTACCCTGGAGTCAGATCGCGATGGGCAGCACGCATCGCCTTAGCATAGACGAATTTCAGCCGAATCGGTTGTCGCGGGGGAAACCTGTGGGGGGCATCCGCCCGGCCGCACCGCGCGCCGTGCGCCACGGCCCCAGATCCGCCTCGGTCCGCGTGCGTTTGGTTTCGCCGCCCATCGCCCAGCTCAAGCCGTTGGCGAACACGAAGGTGATCGCATCGGCCAGCCCGCCGTCACGGTAGCGCTGGAGCTGCACCCCCTGCCCGCGATTCATTTCGACCAGCTCGTTGATCGGGAACACCAGCAGCTTGCGGTTGTCGCCGATCGCCGCGACATAATCGTCCGCGGGGTCGACCGGGCGGACCAGCTTCACCTTCTCGCCGATCCGCGGCGTCATCACCGTCTTGCCCTTGCGGGTCTCCGCGATCACGTCCGCCGCCGTCGCGATGAACGCGCGGCCATCGGTTGCAGCGACCATCAGCTTGGCCTGCCGCGCCGCGGGCAAGAGCGCGACGATTCCGACGCTGCCGTCCAGGTCGATCATCGCGCGCACCGGCTCGCCAAAGCCGCGCCCGCCCGGCAGCTTGTCCGCCGCCAGCGTGAAGAACCGCCCATTCTCGGCCGCGAGCAGCAGCTTGTCGGTCGTCTGCGCATGGAAGGCGAAGGCGGGGCCATCGCCCTCCTTGAACTTCAGCGCCTCGGGGCTGGCCAGATCATTGTGCCCGCGCATCGCCCGGATCCAGCCGCGCTGTGACAGGATCACCGTGATCGGCTCGCGTTCGATCATCGCCTCGAGCGGAATGTCGCGGGTCGGCGCAGCCTCCTCGATCGTCGTGCGGCGTTTGCCGAGCAGCGTCTCCGCGCCATAGCGGTCGCGGATCTTGCGCAGGTCCGCCTTCATCCGCTTCTTCTGCAGCTTGGGATCGGCGAGCAACGCGGTCAGCGTCGCCTGTTCCTTGTCGAGCTTGTCGCGCTCGGTCTTGATCTCGAACTCTTCGAGCCGGCGAAGCGACCGCAGCCGCATGTTCAGGATCGCCTCCGCCTGACGATCGGTCAGGTTGAACTCTGCGATCATCACCTTTTTCGGCTCGTCCTCGGTGCGGATAATCTCGATCACGCGGTCGAGATTGAGATAGGCGATCAGATAGCCGTCGAGCAGCTCGATCCGGTCCGCGATCTTCTCGAGCCGATGCTGGGTGCGCCGGGTCAGCACCACGAACTGATGCTCGACCCAGGCCGCCAGCGCCTCGCGCAGCGACATCACGCGCGGCGTGCGGTCCTTGTCGAGCACGTTGAGGTTGAGGCTGACCCGCGTCTCGAGATCGGTCAGCCGGAACAGCCCGTCCATCAGCACCTGCGGATCGACCGTGCGGCTGCGCGGCTCCAGCACGATGCGGATCTCGGCGTCCGATTCGTCGCGGACATCGGCGAGGATCGGCAGGCGCTTCGCGTTGATCAGGTCGGCGATCTGTTCGATCAGCTTGCCCTTCTGGACGCCGTACGGGATCTCGGACACGATCAGCGTCCACATCCCGCCCTTTTCGCGCTCGATCTCCCAGCGCGCGCGCACCCGGAACCCGCCGCGCCCGGTGGCATAGGATTCACGGATCACAGCTGGCGGATCGACGACCAGCCCGCCGGTCGGAAAGTCCGGCCCCGTCACATGCGCCAGGATCGCATCATTGTCGGCATCGGGCTGATCGACCAGCAGGATCGCCGCCTCGATCAGCTCGGCGGCGTTGTGCGGCGGGATGCTCGTCGCCATCCCGACCGCGATCCCGCTCGCGCCATTGGCGAGCAGATTGGGGAACATGCCGGGGAACAGCTCGGGCTCCTCGTCCTCGCCATTGTAGGTCGGGCGAAGATTGGCCGCATCCTCGTCGAGACCGTCCATCAGGTCGACCGCAACCTGCGTCAGCCGCGCCTCGGTATAGCGGTACGCGGCGGCATTATCCCCGTCGATATTGCCGAAATTGCCTTGCCCGTCGACGAGCGGATATCGCAGCGAGAAGGTCTGCGCGAGACGGACCATCGCGTCATAGACCGACTGGTCGCCATGCGGATGATATTTGCCGATCACGTCGCCAACGACGCGCGCGCATTTCTTGTAGCCCTGGCTCGGATCGAGCTTCAGCAGTCGCATCGCCCAGAGCAGCCGCCGGTGCACCGGCTTCATCCCGTCGCGCACATCGGGCAACGACCGCGCGGTGATCGTCGAGAGCGCATAGACGAGGTACCGCTCGCTCAGCGCGCTGTCGAAGGGGGCGTCGACGATGGAATCGAAGGGATCTTTGAAATCGGTGACCATAGTTGCCTCGTGGATAGCAAGCGCGGCCCAAAGGTTCCACTGTTGTTCTCACCACCCCGACCAGAACGTCCTGTCCTCATCCGCTCCCCGTCACCCTGACGAACGTCAGGACCCACGAGCCAAGCCCTCAACCGATATTGCGCCAACCCGCAACGTCCGCCACCGTCACGCCACGACCGCTCCCGCGTCCCTCACCCACTCCCCGAAAGGCCACGCAACCCCATGATCCGCCTTGCCTTTCTCGCGCTGGCCGCCATCTCCACACCGGTGATCGCCGAACCGCCCGCACCCAAGCTCCTGATATGGCCCGACCTCGTCAAACGCCCGAAGCCCAGCCCCGACGCGACCATCGCCTATGGTCCCGACCAGATGCAGAAGGTCGATGTCTGGCGGCCGAAGGGCAAAGGCCCCTTCCCGGTCGTGGTGATGGTCCATGGCGGCTGCTGGACGACGAGCATCGCCGATCGCAGCCTGATGAACTGGGTCGCGGACGATCTTCGCAAGAACGGCATCGCGGTCTGGAACATCGATTATCGCGGCGTCGACCGCGCCGGCGGGGGTTATCCGGGGACCTTCGAGGACGCGGCGAAGGCGACCGACGCGCTCACTGCGAACGCGGCGACCTTCAGTCTCGACACGCGCCGCATCGTTGCGATCGGCCATTCCGCCGGTGGCCATCTCGCGCTCTGGCTCGCCGCCCGCGCAAAGATTCCGGCTGCCAGCCCGCTCCACAGCAGCGCGCCGCTCCGCATCGACCATGTCATCAGTCTCGGCGGCCTGCCTGATCTTGAGGCGACGGCGGCCACCCCCGCCAATGGCTGCGGCACGGAGGTCGTCGCCAAGCTCGTCGGCACGCCCAGCGCGCCCCGCGCGGACGTGTACGCCGACACCTCAGTGCCGCGCCTCCTCCCGCTCGGTATCGCGCAGGACCTCGTCAACGGCCGCGAGGATCGGATCATCCCCTTCCCCTTCGCCACCGATTATGTCGCCAGGGCGAAAGCCGCAGGCGACACCGCCGTCCTCCACACCATCCCGGCGACCGGCCATGTCGAACTCGTCGCACCCGAGACGCCCGCTTGGGCGGAAGCGAAACGGCTGATCGCGGCCGCCCTGAAATGAACCGAAACCCGCCCGCACCTACAAAGGCCCGACCATGACCCTCGACGAAGCCCGCGCGCTCGACGCCGCCGATCCTCTGGCAGCGTACCGGGAGCAGTTCGCGCTGCCCGAAGGCGTCATCTATCTCGACGGCAATTCGCTCGGCGCGCTCCCCAAGGCGACGCCCGCCGCACTTGCCGACGTCGCGACCCGGCAATGGGGCGACCGGCTGATCCGCAGTTGGAACGAGGGCTGGATCGACGCACCGCAGCGGATCGGCGCGAAGATCGCCCCACTGATCGGCGCCGCCGCCGACGAGGTGATCATCGGCGACACGACCTCGACGCATCTGTTCAAGGCGCTGGTCGCGGCGTTGCGCGCCAATCCCGACCGCCACACGGTGCTGAGCGAGGCCGGCAATTTCCCGACCGACCTCCATATCGCCGAGGGCGCGGTCGCCTGCGTCCCCGGCGCCCGGCTGAAGGTGGTCGCGCGCGCGGATCTCGCAGAGGCGCTCGACGAGGACACCGCGGTGCTGCTGCTCACCCATGTCCACTACAAGACCGGCGAGCGCTTCGACATGACCGCATGGACCGCCCGCGCCCACGATGCCGGCGCGTTGATGCTCTGGGACCTCAGCCACAGCGTCGGCGCGGTGCCGATCAATCTGAACGGCGCCGACGCCGATCTGGCGGTCGGTTGCACGTATAAATATCTTAACGGCGGCCCCGGCGCGCCCGCCTTTATCTATGTCGCGACGCGCTGGCAGGACAGGCTCGCCAGCCCGCTGTCCGGCTGGATGGGCCACGCCGCGCCCTTCGCGTTCGAGGACGCCTATCGCCCCGCGCCGGGGATGAAGCGCTGGCTCGCGGGCACCCCCGCGATGCTGTCGACCGCCGCGCTCGAAACCGCGCTCGACCTTTGGGCGGACATCGACCAGCACGCCGTCGTCGCCAAAAGCGCGCGTCTGTTCGACATCCTCGCCGCCGCCGGCGACGCGCTCGGCCTCGACTGCGTCAGCCCGCGCGATCCCGCCCAGCGCGGCAGCCATATCAGCTTCCGCCACCCCCATGCGCATGCCATCACGCAGGCGCTCATCGCGCACGGCGTCATCGGCGACTTCCGCGACCCCGACATCCTCCGCCTCGGCCTGACCCCGCTCTATCTCAGTTATGAAGACGTCTGGTGCGCGGGCGAGATGCTGAAAAAGATTGTCGAAACAGGAGAATGGCAGAATCCGCAGTATTCGGAACGACTTGCCGTCACCTGAGAACAGCATCCTTCGCTGACGGCCAAGAGTTGTAAAATAACGCGGCTTCACGTCCGACGAACCAGCCCTGACTTTCATTGCATGATCTGTTAGCCGATAGGCGCGACGCATGGGGAGCGTCGCGCCGCGGGGGCGTAACAGTGACAATCAAACAGTCGGGTCATGTCGAATTATACGGCATTCAGATGCTGCGTGCGATCGCGGCGCTGGCCGTCGTCGTCCATCACACGCTGGAGGAGTCGGGGGGTGCGATCGGAAAGTTCAGCCCCGACTGGCTGACGACATCGGGCGCATCGGGCGTCGACATATTCTTCGTCATCAGCGGCTTCATCATGTTTCACGTCACGTTCAGGGATCGCCGCGGCCCGCCGACACCCGGGACTTTCCTGTTCCGCCGCGCAACCCGCATCTACCCCTTCTACTGGTTGTGCTGCCTCGCCGTCCTGACGATCTCGGCGATGGGATTCCTTGCCTCCAACCATTATCCCGCACGGACGATCGCCGGCGCGCTGATCCTGCTGCCGGGCAATGCGCTACTCGGAACCGCGTGGACGCTCGTCTTTGAAATGTATTTCTACCTTCTGTTCGCGGCCACGCTCTGGGCGCGCTCGGCGACGCTATCGGTGATCGCAACGATTGCGGCGATCCTGTGCCTGCAGGTCGCGGGCTCGCTGATGCCTGCGACCGCCACCGCCAAGTTCCTAGCAAGCCCGCTATCGCTTGAATTCTGCTTCGGCCTCGTCCTGGGATATGGCTATGCCGCCTGGATGCGCCGCGGCCGGGCCTGGCCCGTGCCGCCCGTCATGGCACTTGTCGCGATGGCGGTCATGGCCGTCGTGCCGCTGTTCGTCGCGCACGACGCCACCACCAGTCTGCCCGAACTGCCACGCATCGCGGCGTGGGGCCTTCCCGCAGTCGTCGTCGTCGCCAGCGTCTTGACGATCGGTGCACCACGCACCGCGGTTGCGCGGTTCCTCGTCCTGCTCGGTGATGCCTCCTATGCGCTGTATCTCACCCATGCCTTCGTAATGATGGGCTATGGATGGCTGGTGAAGATTCCCGCGGTCAGCCGACTGCCGCAGCAACCCGTCGTGGTCCTGATCGTCATCATCGCGATCATCATCGGCCTGCTCGCCCATCTGCTGGTCGAGAAACCGCTCCTCGGTCTCGTTCGCCGACTGACCCCGACCCGCCCCGCCCGGGCGGCGCCGGTGGACCAGCCGCTTCCCGAAGTCGCCGGATAGCATCGACAGCCCTGCATTCCGTTCACACCGGCACGCCGATCCGATTGCACCGCCCGCGCCCTTCGCCTATAGGCGCGGCCTATTCCGGCCTCGGCTCCGCGAAGATTATCGTGGGGGTCGGGGCCGCTCAATTTTCAGGGGACCGCGCATGGCTCGCCGCCGCCAGATCTACGAAGGCAAGGCCAAGATCCTCTACGAGGGTCCCGAGCCCGGCACGCTGATCCAGTATTTCAAGGACGACGCGACCGCGTTCAATGCCCAGAAAAAGGGCACGATCAACGGCAAGGGCGTGCTCAACAACCGGATTTCCGAGCACATCTTCACGCTGCTCGATCATATCGGCGTGCCGACGCACTTCATCCGCCGGCTTAACATGCGCGAGCAGCTGATCCGCCAGGTCGAGATCGTCCCGATCGAGGTCGTCGTGCGCAACGTCGCCGCGGGTTCGATCTCGAAGCGTCTTGGAATCGAGGAGGGCACCAAGCTGCCCCGCACGATCATCGAATATTACTACAAGGACGATGCACTCGGCGATCCGATGATCTCCGACGAGCATATCGCCGCGTTCGGCTGGGCGAGCCAGGAGGAGATGCACGACATCGCCGACCTCGCGATCCGCGTGAACGATTTCCTGTGCGGGCTGTTTGCCGGCGTCGGCATCCGCCTCGTCGACTTCAAGCTCGAATTCGGCCGCATCTTCGACAATGATTATGGCCGCATCATCCTCGCGGACGAGATCAGCCCCGATGGCTGCCGTCTGTGGGACATGGAAACCAACGAGAAGATGGACAAGGACCGCTTCCGCCGCGATCTCGGCGGCGAAGTCGAGGCCTATCAGGAGGTTGCACGCCGTCTTGGCCTGTTGCCCGAAGGTGGCGACAATTCGGTCCTCGACCTCGAAAAGCATCGCAAGAACCGGGGCAAGTAAATGAAACTCAAGGTTTTCGTGACACTCAAACCCGGCGTGCTCGACCCGCAGGGCCGCGCCATCCATCACGCACTCGGCAGCCTCGGCTTCGACGGCGTGCAGGACGTCCGCCAGGGTAAGCTGATCGAGCTGGAGGTCGCCGACGATACCGACGACGCGACGATCGACGGCATGTGCCGCAAGCTGCTCGCCAATACGGTGATCGAGAATTACCGGGTCGAGAAGGCATGAAGACCGCGGTCATCGTCTTCCCCGGCTCCAACTGCGACCGTGACATCGCCGTCGCGCTGGAAACGGTGACCGGCGTCAAGCCGACCATGGTCTGGCACGGCGACGCCGACCTGCCGGGCGATGTCGGGCTGGTCGCGGTGCCCGGCGGCTTCTCCTACGGCGATTACCTGCGCTCGGGCGCGATCGCCGCACGCTCGCCGATCATGCGCGCGGTCGTCGAGGAGGCGGGCAAGGGCCTGCCCGTGCTCGGCATCTGCAACGGCTTCCAGGTGCTGACCGAGGCGGGGCTCCTGCCCGGCGCGCTGATGCGCAACCAGGGGCTGAACTTCGTTTGCCGTGACGTCGCGCTGACTGTCGAGACGTCCTCGAGCCGCTTCACGTCTGGCTATAGCGCTGGCGAACACGTCTCCTTCCCGGTCGCGCATCATGACGGCAATTACTTCGCCGACACAGAGACGCTCGACCGCCTCGAAGGCGAAGGCCGCGTCGCCTTCCGCTATGCCGAGAGCGTCAACGGATCGGTGCGCAACATCGCTGGCCTGCTCAACGACAAGGGCAACGTGCTCGGCATGATGCCGCACCCCGAACGCCGGATCGAAGCGGCGCATGGCGGCACGGATGGCCGACGGCTGTTCGAAGGTCTGATGGAAGCCGTCAGCGCTTAATCGGGTTCGTCACCCTACCCCACCCCATCCGTTTGCCATGAGCGAAGTCGAAGGGCCTGAGACCCAGGTGCTTCGACTTCGCCCAGCACGAACGGGTGGGGGCGGAAGCGGATCGCATGCGACAGGCTCAAACCCGCGTCCGGAACGGCGAGAAGTCCGTCCCCTCGTCATACACATCGACCCCCTCGCGCCGCTTGAGCCACCCCACCGCGACATAGGTTAGCGGCGTCAGCAGCACCTCCCACGACACCTTCAGCGCGAACTGGCTGACCATCACCATCAGCATCGCCTCGACCGGCCAGTCGGGCGCGCCGTAAAAGGCCAGTGGATAGAAGATCAGGCTGTCGAACGCCTGCCCTACCACCGTGCTGCCGATCGTCCGCGTCCACAGCATGCGCCCCTTGGTCCAGATCTTCATCCGCGCGAGCACGAAGCTGTTGGCAAATTCGCCCACCCAGAACGCACAGATCGAGGCCAGCACGATCCGCGGCACCTGTCCGAACACCGACTCATACGCCGCCTGCCCCGTCCACCCCGCGTCCGGCGGCAGCGCGACGACGACCGTCGACATGAACACCATGAAGAGCATCGCGCCGAACCCGGCCCAGATACAGCGGCGCGCCCGCGCATAGCCGTAGACTTCGGTCAGCACGTCGCCGATCACATAGCTGACCGGGAAGAACAGGATCCCCGCGCCGAATGGCCAGGCACCGATGAACGGCAGGTCGATCACCGCCCGCTTGCCCGCGCCGATCACATTCGACAGCAGCAGGATGGTGACGAACGCCGCCATCACGAAATCGAAATAGCGGAACTGTTCGCTGCGCATGGCAGTGGCCGCCACGGGTTCGGGCGCGTCGTGATCCACGATATTCATCACGTCGTTATGATGACGGTTCCAAGCTCGTGCAATGCACGCTAATCGGAACGCGTGCGCGCCCGTAGCTCAGTTGGATAGAGCAAGGAGCTTCTACCTCCTCGGTCGGGGGTTCGACTCCCTCCGGGCGCGCCAATTTCCCAACGGTCTCGGCGATAGGTCGCGAGATAGGCGATCACGTCGGCGCGCTGCTGCGCATCGGACAGACCGGCAAAGCGCATCGTCGTCCCCGGCACCAGGCCCTGCGGTGCCCGAAGCCACGCATCGAGCCGCGCCGCATCCCAGCGCCCGCCCATTGCCTGCAACGCCGCGGTATAGGCAAATCGCGGCCGGCGTTGCGCGACCGGGCCGTCAACCAGGTCGTAGAGATTGGGACCGTCGGTATCGGGGGCGTCCGCACCAATCGTGTGGCAGGCCTTGCACTGAACGAACACGCGCGCACCCGCCACGGGGTCGCCCGTCAGCGTCCCGACCACCACGCGGCGTTCCACAGCGGCGGCATCCCGGCCATCGCCCGTCTGCTGGCATGCGCCGACGAGCATCAGCCCCAGTGTCACCCCGATCCTCCGCATGCCTTCGCTCCGATACCACCGGCCCGTCCGAACGGCCGCGTCCCCCGCCTAGCGCAGATTTTCGGGCGAAACGAGGCAGCGGCGTGACGAGCGGTGCTGTCAAGTTTTGCCGCCGGTGCTAGCTTGTCGTCAGCGACGCAGTGCCGATACGGCATCGCGTCCTCGGCGCCCTGCCCGGATACGAGAGTGTCGCACGGACGGGCGGGGCGCCCCGTTCATTTTCAATTCACGACTGCTTGGCATAAGCCATGGGCAGAGGCGTTGCCGAGTATCGCGTAACCTTCAGCGCCCCGCCAGTTTTCAGTCACACGGGCCGGCGGGGCGCGCAGCACCATCCCTCCCCGCTTGGTCGGCATCGTTCGGTGCAGACCACACACAGCGCAATCGGGATCGCCGAATCGCAATTCGATCTCCAGGTTTGTCCCGCAATCGGTCGGCACAACTTCCTTTCAAAAGTCTTGATACATCGCGGCATTCCGCCCATATCCGATCTGTCCGACGCGCTTCCCCAAGACAGCAGCGTCGGCGCTGGACTGCGGCCCGCACGAGTTATCCCCTTTTCTCGAGCGGGCCGATTCCTACTGAAATCGACAGAAGACGCGGACGCCAGACGCTCGAACTATGTGTGCAAGCGGCTGCGTGGCGTGCCTCAGCGCCGTTCGGGGCCTGCTGCCACGGCGTCGGCGGCCCCCTGTACCGCATCCAGCCGGGCCTTGAGCGGATCCACGCCGTTGATCGCGCTCGCATCGGCCTGCAGCAGCTGCACGGCGCCCCGGCGTGCGTCGAAGGCCGGCCAGCGCGGTAGTCCCGGCGCGTTGGGATCGCCCTTCCGCACGAAATTGACGACATAGCGGTTGGCGAGCTGCGCGGCGCGGGCATCCTGCGGGGTCAGTGCCGCGCCGTATTTCGCGGCAACCGTGTCGAAGAAATACGGGATGTCCGTGGCATGCGGCGCGCCCGACCAGTCCTTGCGCATCGATTGTGCGACATAGCCGAAGCGATAGAGATAGGCTGGCTGCCCCGCGCGCTGCGTCTCCTGCGCGACGAGCCGCGCGGGTTCGTGCATCAGGCGGTCGCGTCCTACCTCGGGACCGACCGCGGCAAGCTCCTGCGTGCCCGCGGGATCATAGGCGGCGCGGGCGGCGTCGGCCTGCGCACCGAAGCTGGCGAACAGCCCCTCCTTGGACGTCTCGCCAAAGCCCGCGATATCCGCGTCGGTGGTCCCGACCATCATCGGTACCGCCATCGCGGTCCCTCGCCGCATCGCTCCGTCCGTCGTGCCGACCACGATGCGGCCATCGACGATCGGTCCGCCCGCATAGGTCGGCACATCCACCGGGCCCCGATAGGCAAGGTTCAACTCGCCGCGCACCTGATCGGCGGGCAAGGCGCGAAGCGCCGCGAGCGTTTCCGCATCAGACCGTCCCGCAATGCCCTGGGTCGTCGCAAAGTTGACGCCGATCGTCTCGGCCGAAGGCCTGCCGCCCGCCTCACCGCGAAGCGGCACGCCACCGATCAATGTGCGCCCGCCGCCCGACATCACGATCGCCCGCGCGAACAGGCCCTTTGCCATTGGCGATGCCATCAGGTTCAACACCGAGGCGCCCCCTGCCGATTCACCCATCAGCGTGACCTGCGCCGGATCGCCCCCGAATTTCGCGATGTTCGCCCGCACCCATTGCAATGCCGCGATCTGGTCGAGCAGCGCATAGTTGCCGAGCGGTCCCTCGTTCGCCGCGCTCAGCGCGGGGTGCGCGAAAAAGCCGAACCGTCCGAGCCGGTAGTTGAAGCTGACGAACACGACGTCCTGCCGTGCGAACGCCGACCCGTCATATACCGCAGGTGACGATCCGCCATTCACGAACCCGCCGCCATAGATCCAGACCAGCACGGGTTTCGGCGCCGCTGACGCCGCCGGACGCCAGACGTTGAGGACGAGACAATCCTCCGCCGGCGTCGTGCCGAGCGGCGCCGCATCGCTCGGAAAGGGCAGTTGCATGCAGTCATGCCCGAAACGGTCCGCCGCGCGCACGCCCGACCATGTCTGCACCGGCTGCGGCGCCCGCCAGCGCAAGGGGCCGACCGGCGGCGCTGCAAAGGGTATGCCCTTGAAGACCGCGACGCCTGCGCCCGTCGTGCCGGTCACCGAACCGCCCTCGACCTGGACCGCGGGCGTCACGCCCTGCGCCGCACCTGTGCCCGGGACCATCGCGGCAACACACGCCATCGCGATCGCCAGCGTCGTCGACGCCCTCTGCATGCTCATCACCGCTCTCCCCCGGTCCTGCTTGTCTACGAGGGGATGGAACACCCGCGCCCATCCTGCAATCGGGGAAACCGCTCAGGCGCAGAGGCGCACGCCACCCATGGGGCTCACTCCCACTCGATCGTGCCGGGCGGCTTCGACGTATAGTCGTAGGTGACGCGGTTGATGCCCTTGACCTCGTTGATGATCCGGGTCGCCACGCGCGGCAGGAAGTCGCCGGGGAACTGGAACGCCTGCGCGGTCATCCCGTCGGTCGACGTCACTGCGCGCAGGGCGAGGACGTTGTCGTAAGTGCGGCCGTCGCCCATCACGCCGACACTGCGCACGGGCAGCAGCACCGCGAACGCCTGCCAGATCGTGTCGTAGAGCCCCGCCGCGCGGATCTCCTCGAGGTAGATCGCATCCGCCTTGCGCAGGATGTCACAGCGTTCCTTGGTGACTTCGCCGGGGATGCGGATCGCGAGGCCGGGTCCGGGGAACGGATGACGGCCGACGAAGATCTCCGGCAGGCCCAACTCGCGACCAAGCGCGCGGACCTCGTCCTTGAACAGTTCGCGCAAGGGCTCGACGAGCTTCATGTTCATCCGCTCGGGCAGACCGCCGACATTATGGTGGCTCTTGATCGTTACCGACGGCCCGCCGGTGAAGCTGACGCTCTCGATCACGTCGGGATAGAGCGTACCCTGAGCCAGGAACTCCGCCCCGCCCAGTTTCTTCGCCTCGGCATCGAACACGTCGATGAAGGTCTTGCCGATGAACTTGCGCTTCAGCTCGGGGTCGGTGATGCCCGCGAGACCGCTGAGGAACAGCTCCTCGACGTTCACATGGATCAGTGGGATGTTGTAGGCGCCGCGGAACAGGCTGACGACCTGCTCGCTCTCGCCCGCGCGCATCAGGCCGTGATCGACATAGACGCAGGTGAGCTGCTCGCCGATCGCCTCGTGGATCAGCACCGCCGCGACCGCCGAATCGACGCCGCCCGACAGACCGCAGATGACTCGGCCGCTGCCGACCTGCGCGCGGATCTCGGCGATCTTGGTCTCGCGGAACTCGGCCATTGTCCAGTCGCCGCTGAGACCGCAGACGTGCCGCGCGAAGTTCGCGATCAGCTTGCCGCCATCGGGCGTGTGGACGACCTCGGGATGGAACTGCACGCCGTAGAAGCGCCGCGCCTCGTCCGCGACGATCGCATAGGGGGCACCGGTCGATACCGCGACGGGGATAAAGCCCGGCGGGATCGCGTCGACCTTGTCGCCATGGCTCATCCATACCTGGTGCCGCTCGCCCTCGGCCCACAGCCCGTCGAACAGCGCGCAAGGCGACTTCACCTCGACGAACGCGCTGCCGAATTCGCCGCCGTCACCCGAGACGATCACGTTGCCGCCGAGCTGCGCGGACATGACCTGCTGGCCGTAACAGATGCCGAGGATCGGGATCCCCGCCTCGAAGAAATGCTGCGGCACCCGGGGGCTGTTCTCGGTCGTGACCGAGGCGGGGCCACCCGACAGGATGATCCCCTTTGGCTGCATCCGCTCGAACGCGGCCGCGGCGGACTGGAAGGGGGCGATCTCGCTATAGACGCCCGCCTCGCGCACGCGGCGGGCGATCAGCTGGGTTACCTGGCTGCCGAAATCGACGATGAGAATGCTGTCTGGGTGCTCCATGTCGGGCGCATAGCCGGATGGGACCCGTAACGAAAGAGGCCGCGCCTCCCGGATGGGAAACGCGGCCTGCAATTCGACTAACGAGAGGCGGGGATTATGCCGCTTCGTTGTAATCCTCGTCCGACATCACCGGACCCGAATCCTGGCCCTTCGCCGAGACGTCGCGGTCGACGAACTCGATGACGGCCATCGGCGAGGCGTCCGACATGCGGATGCCGGCCTTGATGACGCGGGTGTAGCCGCCGTTGCGATCCGCATAGCGGGTCGCCAGAACGTCGAACAGCTTCACCAGCTGGGCATCGTCGAGCAGCTTGCCGTGCGCGAGACGACGGTTGGACAGGCCACCCTTCTTCGCGAGCGTGATCAGCTTCTCGATGTAAGGACGCAGTTCCTTTGCCTTGGCGACGGTGGTGGTGATCTGCTCGTGCTTGATGAGCGCGGCGCTCATGTTGCGGAACAGAGCAAGACGGTGGGCCGAGGTCCGCTGAAGCTTACGGCCGCCTACGCGATGGCGCATGTTTAATACCTTTTCGTTCGTTCAGGGGCCGTATGAGGTACCCGGGAGCTGGTCGCCGTTAAGGCCGGCGACCGTTGCCTTCGTAAAGACGGCAAGGACGGGTTCCGTCAATCACGAAACCCGCACCTTGCCCACTTTGTCTTCAGCCGGGTGGCGACCCGGCAAAGCCGTGTCGTCGAACGGGTCGGTCGAAACCGACCCGCCGGCCGGGCTGTCTGGTCTCCGGTGCAGCATGGCTGCCCCGGTGCCAGATCAGCCCATGATTTCCTGCTCGAGCTTCTTGGCCATCTCTTCGATGTTCTCAGGCGGCCAGCCCGGGATTTCCATGCCCAGGCGAAGACCCATCGACGACAGCACTTCCTTGATCTCGTTCAAGGACTTGCGGCCGAAGTTAGGCGTGCGCAGCATCTCGGCTTCGGTCTTGCCGACCAGATCGCCGATATAGATGATGTTGTCGTTCTTGAGGCAGTTCGCCGAACGCACCGACAGCTCGAGCTCGTCGACCTTCTTGAGAAGGTAACGGTTGATCTGCTGCGTGTCGCCTGCGGGCTCCGAACCACCGGCAGCGGGTGCTGCCTGGCCGATCGGGGCCGACGAACGGGTGACAGACGAATCGTCGAAGTGCACGAACAGCGCGAGCTGGTCCTGGAGAATGCGACCGGCATAGCCGACTGCGTCTTCCGGGGTGATCGTGCCGTCGGTTTCGATCGTCAGCGTCAGCTTGTCGTAATCCAAGTCCTGACCGACGCGGGTCGGGTCGACCTTGTACGACACCTGACGTACCGGCGAGTAGAGCGCATCGACCGGGATCAGACCGATCGGCGCGTCGGCCGGGCGGTTTGCGGTCGCGGGCACGTAACCCTTACCGATGTCGGCGGTCAGCTCCATGTTGAGCGTCGCACCCTCATCGAGGTGGCAGATCACGAGATCCTTGTTCATGATCTCGATGTCGCCCGAGACGGCGATGTCGCCGGCCTTGACTTCACCCGGACCCGTTGCCGAGAGCTGGAGGCGCTTGGGCCCCTCGCCCTGCATGCGGATCGCGATCTGCTTCACGTTGAGGACGATGTCGGTCACGTCCTCGCGGACGCCGGCCAGAGACGAGAACTCATGCAGCACGTTCTCGATCTTGATCGAGGTCACGGCCGCGCCCTGCAGCGACGAAAGCAACACGCGACGCAGCGCGTTGCCGAGCGTCAGGCCGAAGCCACGCTCGAGCGGCTCGGCGATGAAGGTCGCCTTGCGCTTGGTGTCGCCACCGGCCTTTTTCTCCAGGCCGCTGGGCTTCTTGAGTTCCTGCCAGTTCTTTGCGTTGACAGACACTTGCTTCCCCTAATTTGGGGGCCGGCGGACAGGACGTCCACCGGCCATGAATATGCACCCGTGCCGCGCGATCAACCGCGCACGGGCAACGTCGGAGAAATCAGACGCGACGACGCTTCGAAGGACGAACGCCGTTGTGCGGGATCGAGGTCACGTCGCGGATCGACGTGATCTGGAAACCGACTGCCTGCAGCGCGCGCAGTGCCGACTCGCGGCCCGAACCGGGCCCCTTCACTTCGACTTCGATCGTCCGGACGCCGTGCTCGGCGGCCTTCTTGCCGGCGTCTTCCGCTGCGACCTGCGCCGCGTACGGAGTCGACTTGCGCGAGCCCTTAAAGCCCATTGCGCCAGCCGACGACCACGAGATCGCGTTGCCCTGGGCATCGGTGATCGTGATCATGGTGTTGTTGAAGCTGGCATTCACGTGTGCGACGCCAGAGGTGATGTTCTTGCGCTCGCGCCGCTTAATGCGCTGAGGTTCGCGTGCCATGGTGTATTTCCTGACCTGTATCTGCGTGACGCCGGGCGGTCCCTCGGGACCAGCGCCGGCGGAGTAATCCGGGGTTGAGTCGGATTACTTCTTCTTGCCGGCGATCGGCTTAGCCTTGCCCTTGCGGGTGCGCGCATTGGTGTGCGTGCGCTGGCCGCGGACCGGCAGGCCCTTACGGTGACGAAGACCACGATAGCAGGCGAGATCCATCAGGCGCTTGATGTTCATCGACACCTGGCGACGCAGATCGCCTTCGACGGTGTAGTCGGCGTCGATCGCCTCACGGATGTGCAGCACTTCCTGGTCGGTCAGGTCCTGGACACGCGCGGTGTCGGCAATGCCGAGCTTCGCGACGATTTCCTTGGCCTTGGTCGAACCGATGCCGTGAATATAGGTCAGCGCGATCACCACGCGCTTGTTGGTCGGGATATTAACACCCGCGATACGTGCCATGAACTTGGTTCTCCTGCTCCACGAGGTCCGGCATGGCTGCACGGCCCTCATCTCCTAGCGATGATCCGAAACGCACGATAACGGCGAACGCAAAAGAGCGCCGCCGGGAACCGTCGTATCGGGGAGGTCGAATTAGGCGCGCGCTAACGAACTGTCAAGCCGCGGGTTCCGCCGCCCGCGTGGTGCGCCCCCGCGATGCGCGCCGTGCAACCGCGTCAGGGCCGGGGCTCGGCCACCCGTCGCAGCACGATCCAGCGCCGCAGCGCGACGACGAACCAGATCAGCTCGACCAGCCCGAACGGCCATGCCCCCTGCAGGAAGCCATAAGCCGATCCGAACAGGCACCCCACCGCGAAGCCGAACGTCCACCAGTGCGATCCCGATTCCCTGGCATAGCACAGCAGGGTGAAGGAGACTGCGGCAAGCCCGAAAAGCGAAAGTGCGTCCATCGCCAATCCCTTGGCGCGTCCGGCCGCACAAAGCCATCCCCGCTCGCAGTCAGACTGGCAGGACGATCCGCGCAACGAGGCCGGGCGCATTGTCCCCCAGTTCGAACCGCCCGTCATGCAGCCGCGCGACCGCCTCGACCAGCGCCATGCCCAGCCCCGCCCCCGGGGTAGTGCGTGCGCTGTCGAGCCGCCCGAACCGCTTGAGCGCCTGCGCGTGGTCCGCCACCGCGATTCCGGGCCCGCGATCCTCGACCTGGATCGCGACGCCGTCACCGCGCTCGAGCAGGCGAAGCGTCACCGTGCCGCCGCTGGCCCCGTGCCGCAGCGCGTTGTCGATCATGTTGGTGATCGCCTGGCTTAGCAGTTCGCGGTGCAACGCCATGGCCGGTGGCCGATCGTCGATCGCCACGTCGAAGCTCAGGCCGGCATCCTCGGCGACCGGGGCATAGAGCTCACCGATCTCCTCGAGCAGATTCGCAGGCGACACCTGGATGAACCGGTCGCGCGACACCGATCCCGACCGGCTGATCTCGATCACCATCGTCAACATCCGCATGACCAGGTCGGTCTCGGTCAGCAACCCGCCCAATGCCACTTCACGCGCGTCGGGGTCCGCGATCAGCACCGCCTGCTCGGTCTTGGTCCGCAACCGTGCCAGCGGCGAGCGCAGGTCGTGCGCCAGGCTGTCGGTCACGACGCGCAGCTCGGCCATCACCCCCTCAAGCTTGCTGAGCATGACGTTCAGCCGCGCGGCCAGCCGGTCGAACGCGTCACCGCCACCCGCGACCACGGCCACCCGGCGTGACAAGTCCCCCTCGCCCGCGGCCTCGACTACGCTCGCTATCCCGTCGAGACGCCGACCGACATAGCGCGCGAGAACGAGTCCTCCGACGATGCCGAGCGCGAGCGACAGCGTGATGGCGAAGGCCAGCGCGCGCTCCATCGCACGTTCCTCCGCCGCGATCAGGTCGAGGTTGCGGCCGGTCAGCAGCCATTGCCGGCCGATCGGATACAGCGCGTACCCCGTCTCGCGCGCGTTCCACAACGCGTCGTCGCCAAGCCGGGCGATCCTGAAGCGGGTCATCCGCAGCGGCACGGTCAGCCGCGCAGGCGCGACTCCCTGGACGGTTCGTCCGTCCGCGTCGACGAGCGCGAGTACCAGCGAGACGTCGCCGGGGCTGACCGCCTCGTCGATCGCTTGGCGCAGTTCGGGAATACCGCCGACCTGCCAGACGGTGCGCAGCGCATCAGACTGTTCGGTGGTCTCGCGCCGGATCGCATCGATCGCATCGGCGCTGGTCTGTTTCCAGACGAAGCCGATCAGCGCGAGATTGGACACCAGCGACAGCATGATCGCGAGCAGCGCGATCCGCGCGGTGACCGACAGGCGCATCGCGGTTCAGCCCTCCATGGCGAGCCGGTATCCTGCCCCGCGTACCGTATGGAGGATCGGCGTCGGAAACCCGTCCTCGAGCTTGCGCCGCAACCGCCCGATATGAACGTCGACGACGTTCGATCCTGGATCAAAGTGATAGTTCCAGATCTTTTCGAGCATCATCGTCCGCGTCACGACCTGCCCCGCATGCCGGGCGAGGAATTCGAGCAGGTTGAATTCACGCGCACCCAGCGGGATGGTGTGCCCGCCGCGCGACACGACGCGCGAAAGCAGGTCGATCTCGAGATCGCCGACCGACAGCTTGGTTTTTTGCGGGTCGCTCGCCAGCCGGTCCGACCGGCGCACCAGCGCCTCGACACGCGCCGACAGTTCCGCGAACGAGAAGGGCTTGCACAGATAGTCGTCGGCCCCGGCCTTCAGCCCGTCGACGCGGTGGTCGACCGCCGCGAGCGCGGAGAGGATGAGAACCGGGGTGACGATGCCGGCCGCGCGGACCGCGCTGACCATGGCGAGGCCGTCGAGCCCCGGCAGCATCCGGTCGGCGATGATGAGGTCGAAGATCCCCTCGCTGGCAAGAAACAGTCCGTCACGCCCATCGCCACAGGTCTCGACGGCGTAGCCCGCTTCGGTCAGTCCTTTTGCGAGATAGCTCGCGGTGGACACATCATCTTCGACTATCAGGATCTTGCGGTTCACGGCGTCATCGCTTTCCCCTGTCCCATAACGGAAAGGCCGGCGGAAATCACTTCCCGCCGGCCCCCACGGTACCCCCGGGAGTGACGGGCACCGATCTTTGGAAACTCGCGCCGCTCTTTCGGGCGACACGTGTCTCTTAGGATCGGGCACTCGACAGGGGGATGACCCGAACATGACAAACCTGTCATGTTCGGGCCGGTGATCGTCCAATCAGCGGTCGTCGAGGATCGCTGCGATCGCGACGCCGACATGGCCGATGTCCGCCATCCCGTCGACGCGGCGTACAAGCCCGCGCGCATCGTAGATCGGCAGGATCGGCGCGGTCTTGGCGCGATATTCGGCCATCCGCGTCTTGACGGTTTCGGCATTGTCGTCGGGACGGCGCTTGAACTCGGTCGAGCCGCACACGTCGCAGACCCCGGCAACCGCCGGCTGCTTGAACCGATCGTGATAGCCGGCGCCGCAGTTGGCACAGGTATACCGGCCGACCACGCGGTCGATCAGTGCGGCTTCGTCGACACCGAGCTCGATCACGTAATCGAGCGTACGGCCCCGGGCTGCAAGCAGCCCGTCGAGCGCCTCGGCCTGGGCCGCGGTGCGCGGATAGCCGTCGAAGATCACGCCGTTTGCGGTATCGGGCTGGTCGAGCCGCTCACCGATGATGCCCGACACGATGTCGTCGCTGACCAGGCCCCCGGCGGCCATCACGGCTTTCGCCTGAAGGCCGACGGGCGATTCCGCTGCGACCGCAGCGCGCAGCATGTCGCCGGTGGACAGTTGGACCATGCCGCGTTCGGCCACGAGCGTCGCGGCCTGCGTGCCCTTGCCCGCGCCTGGCGGGCCAAGAAGGATGATATTCACGAAACGCACTCCCCTCGTTCGTGCAGGATTATAAACCGGTAACCCCGCAACTTAGCGAAGTCGACCGCCCTTCAGCTTCGCCTTCTTGATCAGGTCGCCATATTGATGCGCGAGCAGATGGCTCTGGATCTGTGTCACCGTATCCATCGTCACGTTGACGACGATCAGCAGGCTGGTGCCGCCGAGATAGAAGGGGATCGACAGCGCCGTGACCAGATATTCGGGCAGCAGGCAGATGATCGTCAGATAGGCGGCACCGATGACGGTGATGCGCGTCAGTACGTAATCGAAATAGTTCTCGGTGTTCTTGCCCGGACGGATGCCGGGGATGAACCCGCCATGCCGCTTCAGATTGTCCGCCGTCTCTTCGGGATTGAAGACGATCGCGGTGTAGAAGAACGAGAAGAAGATGATGCCGGCACCGTAGAGCAGCATGTACACGGGGCTGCCGTGCTGCAGATACTGGTTGAGGGTGATGATGAAATCGCCCCACTGCGACTCACCCGCGACGCGCTGTCCGGCGAACTGCGAGATCGTCAGCGGCATCAGCAGCAGCGACGAGGCGAAGATCGGCGGGATGACGCCCGCGGTGTTGATCTTCAGCGGCAGATGGCTGCGATCGGCCTGCATCCCGCGCTGCGTCTGGCGCTTGGGATACTGGATCAGGATGCGACGCTGCGCGCGCTCCATGAAGCAGATGAACAGGACGAGGAGGACGACCGCGACGATGATGCCGATCAGCTTGATCGGGTCGAGGCTGCCCGAACGGCCGCCCTCGAGCAAGTTCACCAGGGTCGTCGGCAGATGCGCGACGATGCCCGCCATGATGATCAGCGAGACGCCGTTGCCGATGCCGCGGCTGGTGATCTGCTCACCGAGCCACATCAGGAACATCGTGCCGCCGATCAGCGAGATGACCGCCGCGATGCGGAAGGTCATGCCCGGCTCGATCACCGCGGCGATGCCCTGGTTCGCGCCGAGCGTCTCGAGCCCGACGGCGATGAAATAGCCCTGCACCGCGGTCAGGCCGACCGTGCCGTAGCGGGTATACTGGTTCAGCCGCTTGCGGCCTGATTCGCCGTCCTTCTTGATCGCGGCAAGCGTGGGGCTCAGCGAGGTCGCGAGCTGCACCACGATCGAGGCGGTGATGTAGGGCATCACGCCGAGCGCGATCAGCGACATGCGGCTGAGCGAGCCACCCGAGAAGGTGTTGAAGAAGTCGAGCACGCCGCCCTGTGTCTGCTGCGACAACAGGCCCAGCGCGGTCGGGTCGACACCCGGCAACGGAACATAGCTGAGCAGGCGGAAGACGATCAGGGCGCCGATCGTGAACCACAACCGCTTCTTGAGATCGGTCGCCTTGGCGAATTTGGACAGGCTGACGCTTTGCGCCATCTGGTCGGCTGCGGATGCCATACGTGTGATCGTCCTGGAAACAAAGAAGGCGGGAAGCGTTGTGACCGCCCCCGCCGCTCATATAGGCGCAGGAGCGCGCTTGTCTAATGCCTAGGTGCGTTATGCGAGCCCGAGGGGCGCTCGGTCGCCCCCTGCCCCGTTCGTCCTGCGCGAAGTCGAAGGACGTTGCCCCAGGTGACGTACCCTTCGACTACGCTCAGGGCGAACGGAGGAAGGGTGGTCCTGAAAAACGGGCGGGTCGAAAGCGGGCGACAGGAAGCCGCCAGGTCAGGCATATAAAAAAAAGGGGCCGGCGCTCTCGCACCCGCCCCCTTTCTCGTCCGGCTCAGGCCTTGAACGACGCCTTGTGCGCCGCACGCTCCTTGTACTTCACGCCCTTCTTGGCGGCAGCCTTCTCGGCTGCGGGGACGAAGTGGATCACCTCGACCTTGCCGCCGATCTTCTCGACCGCCTCGATCGCGCCCTTCGACGCGCCGTCGACGGTGAACGAGAGGACCGTGGTCAGCTCGCCCTTGGCGAGGAGGCGGACGCCGTCCTTGCCACCGCGTGCGAGGCCAGCGGCCTTGAGCGCGTTGTGGTCGAGCGTGGCGTTCGCCTCGATCTTGCCGGCATCAACCGCGAGCTGGATCGCGCCGAGGTTGACCTCTGCGAAGTCCTTGCGGAAGATGTTGTTGAAGCCGCGCTTAGGCAGACGCATGTGGAGCGGCATCTGGCCGCCTTCGAAGCCGGCGATGGACACGCCCTCACGGCTCTTCTGGCCCTTCTGGCCGCGGCCGCCGGTCTTGCCCTTGCCCGAGCCGATGCCGCGTCCGACGCGCATCTTGGACTTACGGGCACCTTCGTTATCGCGGAGTTCGTTGAGCTTCATGGTAATGCACTCGCTTTCGCTTGTTACGCGCTGGTTGAAAAACCGGGTTGGATTCTGGAATAAGAAAGGGGGCCGTTAGCCCCCTTTCCCGTATTTGTCACGTGGGTCGTGAAGGCTCAGCCTTCGACCGACACCATGTGCTGCACCTTGCGGATCATGCCGCGGACCTCTGGGCTGTCTTCCAGCTCGCGGGTCTTGTGCATCTTGTTCAGACCGAGACCGACCAGCGTTGCGCGCTGGTCCTTCTCGCGGCGGATCGGCGACCCGGTCTGCGTGATCTTGATGGTAGCCATGATCGCTTACTCCGTGATCGCAGCTGCATCGGCCTCGGCGGTCTTCGAACCACCATGGCCGAGCAGGTCGGCGATCTTCTTGCCGCGACGCTGTGCGACGGCCTTGGGCGAGGTCTGCTCGCCAAGGGCTTCGAACGTTGCGCGGATCATGTTGTAGGGGTTCGACGTGCCGACCGACTTGGTCACGACGTCTGCGACACCCAGCGACTCGAAGACGGCGCGCATCGGGCCACCGGCGATGATGCCCGTACCCTGAGGCGCCGACCGCAGCGTGACCTTGCCGGCACCGAAGTGACCGTTGCCGTCATGATGCAGCGTGCGACCGTCCTTGAGCGGAACGCGAACCATCTTCTTCTTGGCAGCTGCCGTCGCCTTCGAAATGGCTTCCGGCACTTCGCGTGCCTTGCCATGACCGAAGCCTGCACGGCCCTTGCCGTCGCCGACGACGACGAGTGCTGCAAAGCCGAAGCGCTTGCCGCCCTTGACCGTCTTCGAGACGCGGTTGATGTGCACCAGCTTCTCGATCAGCTCTTCGCCGCCATCGTCCGAACCCGGACGACCGCCACGATTGTCACGACCGCCACGACCGCCATCGCGACCACCACGGTTGCCACCGGGGCCACCGCCACGGTTGCCGCCGGGGCCACCACGACCGCCACCGCCGCCGCCACCCGGACGACCACGGCCACCGCCGCTGTTGCCCTGGTATCCGGTGCTCTGGGGCACGTTCTGAGCCGTGACGTCCTGTGCGGTCGTCTCGGGTGCGATTACCGCTGGCGTGTTGTTTTCGTCAGCCATGTCTTAGAACTCCAATCCGGCTTCGCGCGCGGCATCGGCAAGAGCCTTCACGCGACCGTGGTAGAGGAAGCCGCCGCGATCGAACACGACCTGGGTCACGCCCGCTGCCTTGGCAGCCTCGGCGACGCGCTTGCCGACCGAAGTCGCCGCGTCGATGTTGGCGCCGGACGTGCCGCGCACGTCCTTCTCCAGCGTCGAGGCCGAAGCGACCGTCGTGCCGGCGGCATCGTCGATCACCTGGGCATAGATGTGCTTGCCCGAGCGATGCACGGACAGGCGAGGGCGGGTGCCCGCGCGTGCGCGCAGCGCGGTACGGTTGCGGCGACGCCGCTTGGCGAAAAGAGAAAGTCCCTTGGTCATTACTTCTTCTTCCCTTCCTTGCGGAAGATGAACTCGCCGTCGTACTTGATGCCCTTGCCCTTGTACGGCTCGGGCTTGCGCCACTGACGAATCTCCGCGGCCAGCTGGCCAACCATCTGCTTGTCCGAACCCGAGATCTCGATCGTCGTGTTGTCCGGCGTCTTCACCTCGATGCCCTCGGGCACGTCGATGTTGACGTCATGGCTGTAGCCGAGCTGCAGCTTGAGGTTGCGACCCTGGGCTGCGGCACGATAGCCGACGCCGCTGATCAGCAGCTTCTTGGTGAAGCCTTCCGACACGCCGGTGACCAGGTTCTGCACCATGGTCCGCTGCATGCCCCAGAACGCGCGAGCGCGCTTGGTGTCGTTGGCCGGCTGCACCGAAATGCCGCCGTCTTCGATCGTGTAGCTGATCTCGTCGCGCAGCGGCATCTTCAGGGTCCCCTTGGGGCCCTTCATCGTCAGCTGCTTGCCCTCGATCGTCGGCGTGATGCCCGCCGGTACGGTGACCGGCTTCTTACCAATACGGCTCATCAGAACACCTCCGCGAGGACTTCGCCGCCGACGTTCTGCTCACGTGCTTCGGAATCCGAAAGCACGCCGCGGGGCGTCGAGACGATGGTGATGCCGAGGCCGTTGCGGACGCGGGGAAGTTCCTGCGAACCGGAATAGACGCGACGGCCGGGCTTCGAGACGCGCGCGACATGCTTGATCGCAGGTTGGCCCTCGAAATACTTCAGCTCGATGCGAAGGCCGGCCGCGGGGCCCATCTGCTCTTCGCTATAGCCACGGATATAACCTTCACGCTGCAGAACGTCGAGCACGCGGACGCGCAGCTTCGACGCCGGAGTCAGGACGGAGTCCTTCTTCGCGCGCTGGCCATTACGGATACGGGTGAGCAAATCACCCAGGGGATCGGTCACTGCCATGATGTAGTCCTTACCAGCTCGACTTCGTGACGCCGGGGATCAGGCCCTTGTTGGCCAGATCGCGCAGCTGAATACGGCAGAGCCGGAACTTGCGGTAATATGCGCGCGGGCGACCGGTCAGCTCGCACCGGTTACGGATGCGGGTCGGGTTCGCGTTGCGCGGGATTGCCGCCATCTTGAGGCGAGCGATCAGACGCTCACCATCGTCGAGCGTCTTGTCCGCTGCGATTGCCTTCAGTGCCGCGTACTTCGGGGCATACTGCTTGACCATGCGCTTGCGGCGCTCGTTCTTGTTGACTGAACTCAGTTTCGCCATCGACTTAAGTTCTTTCTTTCCTGAAGCGCCGCCCGTGACACGAGGTCAAGGGCGGCGGTTGGTAGTTAAGCTGCCTTCTTCTCGTCGGCAGCGTCGTCTTCGATCGGGAACGGGAAGCCGAAGAGACGGAGAAGCTCGCGAGCCTCGTCGTCGGTCTTGGCGGTCGTCGTCACGATCACATCCATGCCGCGGACCTTGTCGACCCGGTCATAGCTGATTTCTGGGAACACGATCTGCTCCTTGATACCGCAGGCATAGTTGCCACGGCCATCGAAGCTCTTCGGGTTGAGACCGCGGAAATCGCGGACGCGGGGAAGAGCGATCGTGATGAAACGGTCAAGAAACTCGTACATGCGCTCGCGGCGAAGGGTAACCTTCACGCCGATCGGCATGCCCTCACGCAGCTTGAACTGCGCGATCGACTTCTTGGCCTTGGTCACAACGGGCTTCTGGCCGGCGATCAGCTCCATTTCCTGAGCTGCCTGGTCGACCTTCTTCTTGTCCTGCGTCGCCTCGCCGACACCCATGTTCAGCACGATCTTGTCGATCCGGGGGATCTCCATGACGTTCTTGTAGCCGAACTTTTCGGTCATCGCCTTGATGATCGTCTCATCATACATCTTCCGCATGCGCGGCGTGTAGGCGGCCTCGGCGCCAGCGGCGGTGTTCTGATCAACCATTGATCTTCTCCCCGGTCTTGACGGCGACACGGACCTTCTTGCCATCCTGCTCCTCGAAGCGGACGCGGGTCGGCTTGCCGTCTGCGGTCACGTGCGCGACCTTCGAGACGTGCATCGGCGCTTCCTTGCGGACCAGGCCACCCTGCGGGTCACCCTGGGTCGGCTTGGTGTGGCGCACGGCGATGTTCACGCCCGAGACGACGACCTTGTCGGTCTTCGGCATCGACATCGTGACTTCGCCGGTCTTGCCCTTGTCCTTGCCGGACAGGATGATGACCTTGTCACCCTTCTTGATACGCTGGCTCGCCATTACAGCACCTCCGGCGCAAGGCTGATGATCTTCATGTGCTTCTTGCCACGCAGCTCGCGAACGACTGGGCCGAAGATACGGGTGCCGATCGGCTCCTCGTTCTTGTTGACCAGCACCGCGGCGTTGCCGTCGAAGCGGATGACCGTACCGTCTGCACGGCGGATATCCTTGGCGGTACGCACGATCACCGCGCGGTGAACGTCGCCCTTCTTCACACGGCCCCGTGGCTGCGCTTCCTTGATGCTAACGACGATGATGTCGCCAACGCCTGCAACACGACGCTTGGAACCCCCAAGCACCTTGATGCACTGCACCCGCTTCGCGCCGCTGTTGTCAGCGACGTCGAGATTGGACTGCATCTGGATCATGGATCCGTATCCCTTCTCTGTCTCTGGGGTCGATACCGACCGAACCCCGCCTAAAAAATCACCCCGCCGCGGACGAATCCGCAGCGGGGAGGAGCGGCCGCTTAGCCGTTCCCGTTTACGAAAACAAGAGCGCAGGGAGTTGCCCCCCTGCCCTCATGTTTGATTCAGCCCTCGGCCGAAGCCCGCTCCGGCGTCGCGTGGGTGTTGACCCGCTCGATCACCTTCCAGGTCTTCAGCTTGGAGATCGGTGCGGTCTCTTCGATCCGCACGGTCTCGCCCTGCTTGAACTCGTTGCTCTCGTCATGAGCATGATACTTCTTCGAGCGACGGATGATCTTCCCGTAGAGCGGGTGCTTCACCTTACGCTCGACGTTCACGACCACCGTCTTGTCGCCCTTGTCGGACACGACCAGACCGGTCAGCACGCGCTTCGGCATGATGTGTTCCTTACTTCGCGGCGTCAGCGCTGGTGCGCTGAGCCTGCAGGGTCTTGATGCGAGCGATGTCGCGGCGGACCTCACGAACGCGGCTCGGCTTTTCGAGCTGGTTCGTGGCGGCCTGGAAGCGCAGGTTGAACTGCTCGCGCTTCAGTTCACCAAGCGACTCCGACAGCTGGTCGTCGCTCTTGGCCTTAATGTCGTCGATACGAGCCATGATCTTACTCGCCTCCCAGATGCGAGGTGTCGCCCAGGCGGGCAACGACCTTTACCTTGATCGGCAGCTTCATGGCCGCCCGCTCGAATGCCTCGGCGGCGATCTTGCCGTCGACGCCGTCGAGCTCGAACAGGATCCGACCCGGCTTGACGCGAGCGGCCCAATATTCCGGCGCGCCCTTGCCCTTACCCATGCGAACTTCGGCTGGCTTTCCCGAGACCGGAAGGTCTGGGAAAATGCGGATCCACAAACGCCCCTGGCGCTTCATGTGACGCGTGATCGCGCGGCGGGCCGCCTCGATCTGGCGTGCGGTGATCCGGTCGGGCTCCATGGCCTTCAGGCCGTAGGAGCCGAAATTGAGCGAGAAGCCACTCTTGGCGTCGCCCGAAATCTTGCCCTTGAAGGCCTTCCGGAACTTGGTCTTTTTTGGTTGCAGCATGTCTGTTCCTGCCCCTTAGCGACGATCGTCGCGCTGCGGCCGCACGCCGGAGGTCTGAGCCTCCATCATGATGCGGTCGTACGACGTCGGATCGTTGCCGAGAATCTCGCCCTTGAAGACCCAGACCTTCACGCCGCAAACGCCGTAAGACGTGTGCGCCGTAGCCTCGGCATAATCGATGTTCGCGCGCAGCGTGTGCAACGGAACCCGACCCTCACGATAGCTCTCCGACCGTGCGATCTCGGCGCCGCCAAGACGGCCGCCGCAGTTCACGCGGATGCCTTCGGCACCGAGACGCATCGCCGACTGAACCGCACGCTTCATGGCGCGACGGAAGGCGATACGACGCTCGAGCTGATCGGCGATGCCCTGTGCAACGAGACGCGCATCGACTTCCGGCTTGCGGATCTCGACGATGTTCAGCGACACGGTCGACGACGTCATCTTGCCGATCGTCGAACGCAGCTTCTCGATGTCCGCACCCTTCTTGCCGATGATCACGCCGGGGCGTGCAGCGAAGATGGAGATGCGGGCCAGCTTGGCCGGACGCTCGATCACAACCTTGGAGATCGCAGCCTGCGGCAGCGTCTTCATGATATATGCGCGGATCTTGAGATCCTCGAGCAGGAGCCGACCATAGTCGGCGCCTTCGGCGTACCAGCGGCTATCCCAGGTACGGTTGATCTGCAGACGCAGACCGATGGGGTTGCTCTTCTGACCCATTATGCTTCTTCCTGCTCGCGCACGACGATGCGCAGACGGCTGAATGGCTTGAGGATGCGGGTCGACTTGCCGCGGCCGCGGGTCGCGAAGCGCTTCATCGTGATCGACTTGCCAACCGATGCCTCGGCGACGACCAGCGAGTCGACGTCGAGGTTGTGGTTGTTCTCCGCATTGGCGATGGCCGAGGCCAACACCTTGCGGGCTTCGATCGCCATGCCCTTGGTCGAGAAGGCGAGGATGTTCATCGCATCGCCGACCTTCTTGCCACGGATGAGCGCAGCGACGAGGCCGAGCTTCTGTGCGGAACCGCGGATCTGCGTACCGACCGAAAGCGCCTCGTTGTCCGCGACCTTGCGCGGGCTGACTTGCTTAGACATCAGCGCTTGCCCTTCTTGTCGGCGGAGTGGCCGGGGAAGTAGCGCGTGGGCGCGAACTCGCCCAGCTTCATCCCGACCATGTCCTCGTTGACCGAGACCGGCACGAACTTGCGGCCGTTATAGACGTTGAACGTGAGGCCCACGAACGACGGCAGGATCGTCGAGCGACGCGACCAGGTCTTGATCGGCGAACGCGCGTTGGTGTCCTGGGCGGTTTCTGCCTTCTTGAGCAGATGAAGGTCCACGAACGGACCCTTCCAGACTGAACGAGCCATGTTAGCCCTTCCTCTTCGTCGAATGACGCGACCGGATGATCATCTTGTCGGTCGATTTGTTGTGACGCGTGCGCGCACCCTTCGTCGGCTTGCCCCACGGCGTGACCGGATGACGGCCACCCGAGGTGCGGCCTTCACCACCGCCGTGCGGATGGTCGACCGGGTTCTTGGCGACGCCGCGCGTCAGCGGACGAATACCAAGCCAGCGCGAACGCCCTGCCTTGCCCAGGTTCTGGTTCTGATTGTCGGGGTTCGAAACCGCGCCAACCGTCGCCATGCAATCGCTGCGGATGTAGCGCTGCTCGCCCGAGTTCAGGCGGACCATCACCATGCCCTTGTCGCGACCGACGACCTGCACATACGTGCCGGCCGAACGGGCGATCTGGCCACCCTTCATCGGCTTCATCTCCACGTTGTGGACGATGGTGCCGACCGGCATCTGACCGAGTTCCATGGCATTGCCTGGCTTCACGTCGGTCTTCTTGGCCGCGAGGACCTTGTCGCCAACGGCCAGACGCTGCGGCGCCAGGATGTAGGCGAGCTCTTCGTCCGGGTACTTGACCAGGGCGATGAACGCGGTGCGGTTGGGATCATACTCGATCCGCTCGACAGTGCCTTCGACGTCCCACTTGCGACGCTTGAAGTCGATGTAGCGGTACTTCTGCTTGTGACCGCCGGCGATGCCGCGCGAGGTCACATGACCCTTGTTGTTACGACCGCCGGTCTTGTGCTTGCCTTCGGTCAGCGCCTTGACGGGCTTGCCCTTCCAGAGCGACGACTTGTCGACCAGGATGAGACCGCGGCGTGCCGGCGATGTCGGATTATAATGCTTGAGTGCCATGGCCTCAGATCCCCGTCGTCACGTCGATGGACTGACCGTCCTTCAACGTCACGATTGCCTTTTTCATGTCGGAGCGCGAGTAGTTCGTGCCCTTCCACTTCTTGGTCTTGCCCTTCTGGACGAGCGTGTTCACGCCGACGACGTTCACGTCGAACAGCGCCTCTACGGCCGCCTTGATCTCGGGCTTCGTGGCGTCGTTGGACACCTTGAACACCACCGCGTTGTGCTCCGACAGAGTCGTCGTCTTCTCGGTGATGTGCGGGGCCAGGATAACGTCGTAATGACGATTATCGATGCCCGCCTTCTGCTTCTTAGCCATGGAAGCGCGCCTCCAGCTTTTCGACAGCGGCGCGCGTCAGCACCAGCGTGTCATGCTTCAGGATGTCGTAAACGTTGGCGCCGGCTGCCGGCATCACGTTCACTTCGTACAGGTTGCCCGCAGCGAATGCGAAGCTGGTGTCGACCATGTCGCCGTCGATGACGAGCGCACGCTTGCCGAAGCCGAGCTTGGCGAGATCGCCCTGCAGCGTCTTGGTCTTGCCACCCTCGACAGCCAGGCTGTCCATGATGACCAGCGAACCCGCCTTAGCGTGGCTGCTGAGCGCCATGCGCAGACCGAGCGCGCGAACCTTCTTGTTCAGCGACGGGTTGAAGTCACGGACGCGAGCGCCGTGAGCCTTACCACCACCGATGAACACGGGTGCGCGGCGATCGCCGTGACGTGCGGTACCGCCGCCCTTCTGGCGACCGAACTTCTTGCCGGTGCGAGCGACGTCTGCACGCTCACGGGTGCCACGAGCCGTCTCGCGACGCTTCTCGAGCTGCCAGGTGACCACACGGTGCAGGATGTCGGCGCGCGGATCGAGACCGAAGATCTCGTCGTTGAGCTCGATGTCCGCGCCCTCGGTGCCGGCGAAAGATGAAAGCTTGATCTTCACGCTCAGCCCTCCTGGCCGTCGGCTGCAGGTGCGTCGGTCGTTTCGGCCGGCGTGTCTGCTGCGGTGTTGCTGTTGGCGGTCCTGAGACCGGCGGGGAACGGTGCGTCGGCGTGGCGCGCGACCTTGACCGAGTCCTTGACGAAGAGCCAGCCGCCCTTGGAGCCAGGAACCGAACCCTTGACGAACAGGAGACCACGCTCGACGTCCGTCGATACGATCTCGAGGTTCTGCTGGGTGCGATACTTGTCGCCCATGTGGCCGGCCATCTTCTTGTTCTTGAAGACCTTGCCCGGATCCTGGCGCTGACCGGTCGAACCGAGCGAACGGTGCGAGACCGACACGCCGTGGGTTGCCCGCAGACCGCCGAAGCCCCAACGCTTCATGCCGCCCTGGAAGCCCTTACCCTGGGTCTTGCCCTGGATATCGACGATCTGGCCTGCGACATAATGGTCGGCCGAGATCTCGGCGCCAACGTCGAGCAGGCCGTCTGCGTTCACACGGAACTCATGGACGACAGCCTTGGGCTCCACTTCGGCCTTGCCGAAATGGCCGCGCTGCGGCTTTGCGACATTCTTCGACTTGGCAACGCCTGCACCAAGCTGGACGGCGGTGTAGCCGTCACGATCCATTTCGCGAACGGAAATGACCTGATTGCCTTCAAGTGCCAGAACGGTGACCGGCACATGCCGACCATCTTCCTGGAACAGGCGGGTCATCCCCATCTTCTTCGCGATCACGCCAGTACGCATGATCTTGTCCCTTCCTAGACAGAGGCCCCGTCGGACTATTCCTCGGGGGCTTGCGGACCATGTCCGGAGCAAGCTCCATGATGCATCCACCTGACCCCATCCCCGGCAAAAGCCCTGAATGGAGTCGGATCAACCCGGTAAATACGAAACGCGCCCCGTCCCGGGCTGGTGTTCCTGCGAAAGCAGGAACGTGACGGGGGACGCTGCCCCGTCAGTTTGCACCGACGGCGGTATCCCAATGTCGAACGGCGCGGGACCGTTACCGGTCGACCGCGCCGCGCTCGCCCTTAGGCGAGCTTGATCTCGACGTCAACGCCAGCGGCGAGGTCCAGCTTCATCAGCGCATCGACCGTCTGCGGCGTCGGCTGGACGATATCCAGCATACGCTTGTACGTGCGCACCTCGAACTGCTCGCGCGACTTCTTGTCGATGTGCGGGCCGCGGTTCACGGTGAATTTTTCGATGCGCGTCGGAAGGGGAATCGGACCGCGGATGAGCGCGCCGGTGCGGCGTGCGGTGTCGGCGATGTCGCCAGTGGCCTGATCGAGCACACGGTGATCGAACGCCTTCAGACGAATGCGGATATTGCTGTCCATAGTCCCTACCGATGCGAAAGAGCGGGCCCGTTTCCGGGCTCTTGCTGGTTGATGTTTAAACCGAAGGCGGGCCATTACGGGAGAGTCGGGTGAAATGCAACCGGGGGGCCTCGGTTTTTCCGCAGCATGCTGCCGTCTCTGATGGCAGTCGCAGCGCATTTCGCATCAGGCTAAACACCTAAGGCGACACCTTAGAACGATCCAACGGCATCGATCGGAACACGGTCAAATCGGCTACGGCAACGTCTTTTGAGAATTCCAAGTGCCACGCCCCGAAGTAGACCTTCACGGCGCCACCATAAAGAATCAATAGAGAAGCCCCCTTCTCAACTCCCTCCGCAACCAAATCGATGATGCTTTCCAGCAAAACATCGAGCATGACCGCGTAGGGCGTCACCTTGTCATGCTCTTCTCTCGTCAGCTCGTGTGTCATACGAGCACCGTCCGTTGCAATCGGTGTCGGCATTAATTGATAGAGTGCCTCATGCCGACTTTTATATTCCTGCATAGCAAAGCGGATTGAGTCATAGCGCGCGATCGCATCTTGAAGCTCCATCAACAATTCTGGCGCTCTCGCTTTCAGCAAAAGGCCGACCTCTTCCTGGTTCAAATCGGCGGTGGGCTTGCTCGGTATTCCGAGTGGACCCACGCGTGCAAATTTCCGCCCCTGAAACCTGACGTCGACATCAGCCTCCAGGCTCTCCTTCAGATGTTTTGCGATAGTCGCGGTATCGTTGAAAGTTTGAAGAGCGTTCCAACCGACCGATTCTGCAACGCGCTTTTCTCGATCGTTAAGGTCTGCGACCCGCTGCCGGTGAACGACCCAGTAGCCCATAAGGGCAGTAACGACCGCCCCGAGAGACATGGTGCCCGCGAACCAATCGGCCCAGCTGCCTGCATCAAGCGATAGCCCTAGCGCCGTGTAGTCATGCTCCATAGGCAGGGCCCCCAGTCTGCGAATATCGTTCCGCATCTATGTCACAAGCAGCAACAATCCTAGAAATGAACTGACGACCTGGTTTGGACATCGCACTGTTCGGCCTTGGTCAAGGGATAACTGCCGGGCTCGTCGTCCGCCTAGTGGCAGATCTCGCAACAACGTGCGCAAGCATGAGGCAAATATTGCAGCTAGCCGGATTTCCAACTTTAGCACGTCCAAACACGAAAAAGCCCGGCCTCTCTCGCGAGAAGCCGGGCTCTTTTCGATCATCTCCCGAAGGAGCGGATGCTTACTTGTCGATCTGGCTGACGACGCCTGCACCGACGGTACGGCCGCCTTCGCGGATCGTGAAGCGCTGGCCCACGTCCATGGCGATCGGTGCGATCAGCTTGATGCCGAGCGACACGTTGTCGCCTGGCATGACCATCTCGGTGCCCTCAGGCAGCTCGACGGTGCCGGTCACGTCCGTCGTACGGAAGTAGAACTGCGGGCGGTAGTTGGCGAAGAACGGCGTGTGACGGCCACCCTCTTCCTTCGACAGCACGTACACTTCCGAATTGAAGTCGGTGTGCGGCTTGATCGTGCCCGGCTTGCAGAGCACCTGGCCACGCTCGACTTCGTCGCGAGCGACGCCGCGGATCAGCGCGCCGACGTTATCGCCAGCCTGGCCCTGGTCGAGCAGCTTGCGGAACATCTCGACGCCCGTGACCGTGGTCTTGCGAACGGTCGGGTGGATACCGACGATCTCGACTTCCTCGCCAACCTTGACGATGCCGGTCTCGACGCGGCCGGTGACGACCGTACCACGACCCGAGATCGAGAACACGTCCTCGATCGGCATCATGAACGGCTTGTCGAGCGGACGCTCGGGCTGCGGGATGTAGTCGTCGACGGCCTGCATCAGCTCGGTGACGGCGTCGGCGCCGAGCTTCTGGTTCGAACCCGACAGCGCGCAGGTTGCCGAACCCTTGATGACGGGGATGTCGTCGCCCGGGAAGTCGTACGAGCTGAGCAGCTCGCGGATTTCCATCTCGACCAGCTCGAGGATTTCCTCGTCGTCGACCAGGTCAACCTTGTTCATGAACACGACCATTGCGGGCACGCCGACCTGGCGTGCGAGCAGGATGTGCTCACGGGTCTGCGGCATCGGGCCATCGGTCGCCGAAACGACGAGGATCGCGCCGTCCATCTGGGCTGCGCCGGTGATCATGTTCTTCACATAATCGGCGTGGCCCGGGCAATCGACGTGCGCGTAGTGACGGTTGGCCGTCTCGTACTCGACGTGTGCGGTCGAGATCGTGATGCCGCGCTCGCGCTCCTCGGGTGCCTTGTCGATGTTTGCGAAGTCGACAGCGGTACCGCCGGTCGTCTCTGCCAGAACCTTCGTGATCGCAGCGGTGAGCGACGTCTTGCCATGATCGACGTGACCGATGGTGCCGATGTTGAGATGCGGCTTGTTCCGCTCAAATTTTGCCTTGGCCATTGTTTCCTACCTTCTGATTCGTATTCCGGTGCCACACCGGGAACCGCGCGAACGCGGCCCCATAGCGGCTGTTAAAGCCTGACGCTAGCCCTACCCCCTTAAAGGGTTAGGCCAGTTTCGCCTTCACCTCGTCAGCGACGTTCTGCGGCACTTCATCATAATGCGAGAACTGCATCGAGTATTGCGCGCGGCCCTGCGTGAACGAGCGGAGCGAGTTCACATAGCCGAACATGTTGGCCAGCGGCACCATCGCCTCGACCGTCTGCGCGTTGCCGCGGCTGTCGGTGCCCTGGATCTGGCCACGACGGCTGTTCATGTCGCCGATGACGTCGCCCAGATAGTCCTCCGGGGTGACGACCTCAACCTTCATGACCGGCTCGAGCAGCGTGATGCCCGACTTCTGCGCCACTTCGCGCATTGCGCCACGTGCACAGATTTCGAACGCCAGAGCCGACGAGTCGACGTCGTGATACGCGCCGTCATACAGCACGATCTCGAAATCGATGATCGGGAAGCCGACCAGCGAACCCGAAGCAGCGGTCTCGCGGAAGCCCTTCTCGATCGCGGGCAGATATTCCTTCGGAATGTTGCCGCCCTTGATCTCGTCCTTGAACGTGATGCCCGAACCGCGCTCGCCCGGCGTGACCTTGACCTTCACGCGACCGAACTGGCCGGTGCCGCCCGACTGCTTCTTGTGCGTGTAGTCGACGTCGACCGGCTTCTTCAGATATTCGCGATACGCGACCTGAGGAGCGCCGACATTGGCCTCGACCTTGAACTCGCGCTTCATGCGGTCGACCAGGATCTCGAGATGGAGCTCGCCCATGCCCTTGATGATGGTCTGGCCCGACTCGGGGTCCGACGACACGCGGAACGAGGGATCCTCGCGTGCGAGACGATTGAGCGCGACGCCCATCTTCTCCTGGTCGGCCTTGGTCTTCGGCTCCACCGACAGCTCGATCACGGGCTCGGGGAATTCCATCCGCTCGAGGATGATCGGTGCGTTCATCGCGCAAAGCGTGTCGCCCGTCGTGGTGTCCTTGAGGCCTGCGAGAGCGACGATGTCGCCCGCGAACGCTTCCTGGATGTCCTCACGGCTGTTCGCATGCATGAGCAGCATGCGGCCGACCTTTTCCTTCTTGTCCTTGACCGAGTTGGTGACCTGCGATGCGGTCTCCAGCTTGCCCGAATAGATGCGGGCGAAGGTCAGCGTGCCGACGAACGGATCGTTCATGATCTTGAACGCCAGTGCCGAGAACGGAACCTCGTCCGACGAAGGACGCTCGTCCGGCGTCACGCCGTCGAGCTTCAGACCCTGAATCGCGGGAACGTCGAGCGGCGACGGCAGATAGTCGACCACGGCGTCGAGCAGGGGCTGGACGCCCTTGTTCTTGAACGCCGAACCGCAGACCACGGGGACGAACGCCATGCTGAGCGTACCCTTGCGGATCAGCTTCTTGAGGTCGGCGACGCTGGGCTCGTTACCCTCAAGATAGGCTTCCATCAGAGCATCGTCCTGCTCGACAGCCATCTCGATCAGGTCGCTGCGATACTTCGCGGCCTTGTCGGCCATGTCCGCCGGGATGTCCTGATATTCGAACTTCGCGCCCAGGCTCTCTTCGAGCCAGATGATCGCGCGGTTCTCGACGAGGTCGACCAGGCCCTTGAAGCCGCCTTCCATGCCGATCGGCAGGTACAGGACCGCCGGGCGCGCACCGAGACGCTCGATGATCGAGCCGACGCAGAAGTAGAAGTCGGCACCGGTGCGGTCGAGCTTGTTGACGAAGCACATGCGCGGCACGCCGTACTTGTCAGCCTGACGCCACACGGTCTCGGACTGCGGCTCGACACCGGCAACGCCGTCGAAGCACGCGACCGCGCCGTCGAGGACGCGCAGCGAACGCTCGACTTCGATCGTGAAATCGACGTGGCCCGGGGTGTCGATGATGTTGATAAGGTGCTCTTCACCCTTACCTTCTTCGGCGCGCCACTTGCAGGTGGTTGCAGCCGACGTGATCGTGATCCCGCGCTCCTGCTCCTGCTCCATCCAGTCCATCGTCGCGGTGCCTTCATGCACTTCGCCGATCTTGTAGGACTTGCCGGTGTAATAGAGGATGCGCTCGGTCGTCGTCGTCTTGCCGGCGTCGATGTGCGCCATGATGCCGATGTTGCGGTAACGGTCGAGCGGATGGCTGCGGGCCATGATCGTGCTTCCTTAAGGATATGGGGAGCCGAACGTGCCGGCTCCCCAATATATAGGTGTTTGCGTTACGGGCGAAAGACCGCCCGTGACACGGTTACCAATGCTAGGCTTCGAAGCCCGCTGTTACCAGCGGTAGTGCGAGAATGCACGGTTGGCTTCTGCCATCCGGTGCGTGTCTTCGCGCTTCTTGACCGCGTTGCCGCGGTTGTTGGCCGCGTCCATCAGCTCGCCCGACAGCCGTGCGGCCATCGTGTTCTCGCTGCGCGAACGTGCCGCACCGATCAGCCAGCGGATTGCCAGCGCCTGTGCACGCTCGGGACGCACTTCGACGGGAACCTGGTAGGTTGCACCACCGACGCGACGCGAACGGACTTCGATGCCCGGCTTCACGTTGTTGAGCGCATCGTGAAAAACGCCGATCGGGTCGCGCTTGGCGCGGCTCTCGACGGTTTCGAATGCACCGTACACGATCAGCTCTGCGACGGACTTCTTGCCGTCCAGCATGACGCTGTTCATGAACTTCGACAGAACCTCATCCCCGAACTTGGGATCAGGCAGGATGACCCGCTTTTCGGGACGACGACGACGTGCCATTTTATATTCCTTCTAAACTTCAGCCTGTGTGATCAAACATACCAGTGCCGACTTGCGTCGGTTGGCATTGATCGGCTTACTTCGGACGCTTGGCGCCGTACTTGGAACGCGACTGACGCCGGTCCTTCACACCCTGTGTATCGAGCACGCCGCGCAGGACGTGATAGCGAACACCGGGAAGATCGCGGACACGACCGCCACGGATCAGGACAACCGAATGCTCCTGAAGATTGTGGCCCTCGCCCGGGATGTAGCTGATGACTTCGCGCTGGTTGGTCAGGCGAACCTTGGCCACCTTGCGCAGAGCCGAGTTCGGCTTCTTCGGGGTCGTCGTGTAGACGCGGGTGCAAACGCCGCGCTTCTGCGGGTTGGCTTCCATCGCAGGGACCTTCGACTTGGCCTTCTGCGGATCGCGGCCCTTGCGGACCAGCTGGTTGATCGTCGGCATTGAAGCCTTCACCTTTCAAATGGTTACTTTGCTGGAGCCATTGAGGCGCCTGAGAATACAAAAAGGACCCTAGGAAGCGCAAAACGCTCCTCAGGCCCTGGAATGCATCCAGCAATGTTCAAGCATGCCCGGCGGGAAAGACTCCCGAAGAACAGGGCGCGCCTATAGGTCAGGAGTCAGCCGCGGTCAACACGGGGATCACCCCACCCTGCCCTGAACCCGACGCCAGATTGGTTGCACGTTCGACAATCGTGCGTCGGGCATGAACAGGTGCTTGCCCTGCCGCGGACATGGCGCTAGAGCCCGCCACCGCACAGGAGTGTAGCTCAGTTGGTTAGAGCGTCGGTCTCCAAAACCGAAGGCCCTCGGTTCGAATCCGAGCACTCCTGCCAGATCTTCTCACATCGCCGATCGACAGCTGCCGTTACCCATTGGTCAGCGGCCGACGTACTGCGCCTGTCACGATTGCACAAAACGCATTTCATAATGCAATTTGCGCAGTTGTGAAATTCGCTGCTGCGATGCACAAAGACTGTGCCTTTCAGGCATCCTCTCCTAAAACTTTTACGGCCGGTCTTTGACCGGCCTTTTTTTTGGTCTGCGCGCTGATATACCGATGTCGGTCCGTCACGCCGGCAAACATAACAGAAACGCAGGAGAGGCGCCGCCGGCAAGACCGGCACCGGTTGACGGCCGGCGGGGGAGAGGGCGCAAACGCCCGCCCCCGCGCCTTCCGGTCCCGCCTCCTACGCATCCCCTTATGCTTTTAACCGTGTGCGAAAGGCTGGTGCATCGCGGCGTACGCGCTGCCGAGTCGGGCCATCACAGGGCCGCCCGGCGGACGCTGCCGCCCCGCCCCTTGCGTTCCGTCGGCGCGGAAGCTATCTGCGCCGCCATCCGACAGCGAGACGGACGCATGCCCGACCCCTTTGACGGGGCCCTATTGACGGGGCGACCCTTCACAGGGAGCGGGTTATGGGTCTATGCCTCGCTTCTTTTCATGTCTCCATCAGGCGGGTTCGAACAGCACCGTGGCTAAAACGTCCCCACTCGAATTCATCCGGCAGGTCCGCACCGAAACCTCGAAGGTTACGTGGCCGACGCGTCGCGAGACGATCATGACCGGGGTGATGGTCGTCATCATGACGACGATCCTGGCGCTCTTCTTCTTCGGCGTCGACTCGATCCTTCAGGCGATCGTCACCGCCCTTCTGAAACTCGCTCAATAAGGTCCGCACATGGCGCGCTGGTACATCATTCACGCCTATTCGGGCTTCGAGGGCAAGGTCCGCGACTCGATCATGGCAGAGGCGACCCGCATGGGTCTCGAGCAGCTCGTCGAGCAGATCGAAGTCCCCACCGAGACGATCACCGAGGCCCGCCGCGGCAAGAAGATCGCGGTCGAGCGTAAGTTCATGCCGGGCTATGTGCTCGCCAAGCTGAACATGAACGACGACGTCTATCACCTCGTCAAGAACACCCCCAAGGTGACCGGCTTCCTCGGCAGCATGGGCAAGCCGCAGGCGATCAGCGAGGCTGAGGCCACGCGGATGCTGAACAGCAAGGAAGAGGCCGCGGCCGCTCCCAAGCAGAAGGTCAAGGTCGACTACGAGATCGGCGATCAGGTCAAGGTGCTCGACGGTCCGTTCGCGAGCTTCAATGGTCTGGTCGAGGAACTCGATTTCGACCGCAGCCGCGTCAAGGTGTCGGTGTCGATCTTCGGTCGCGCTACCCCGGTCGAGCTCGAGTTCGAGCAGGTCGAACGCTCGAAGTAATCACCGCCTGAGCCTGCGGGCTCAATCGATACGAATGATCAAAGGCCTGATGCTGCGACGCCGCGGCATCAGGCCTTTTCGTGTGTGGGTGAAAGCCGTACGCGCGCTGTAAGTTCGGCGCCCGCAAAAGCGAGAAAGCCGCGCAGCATGTGGCGCAGGCGGAAGCTGTGGAAGCGCCGGATATAGGGAAAGGGCCGCGTCCCCGCGCGGATTTCGCCGAGCGCATCGCCAAGGTCGCGGCGGATCGCGCCCAGGATTCGACGGTCGGTCAAGATATGCTTGGCGTAGAGCGCGCCGTCGCCATAGCCATAGCCCGCGAGCAGCGCGATCACCTGATCGGGCCGGCAGCGCCCATGATGATGCTCGACGGCGAAATAGGGGTCATAGGCCACGACCACCCCGGCCGCGATCGCGCGGAACAGGAAATCGGTATCCTCCGCCGCCACGAACCGCGCGCCGGCGCCGAACCGCGTATCGAACCGGCCCGTGCGCGCGATGACGTCGCGCGTGAAGGCAAGGTTCGCGCCCATCACGAACCCGCCGGGAAACGCGCCCGGCACCGGCTCCATCGGATGATCCTCTAGCTTCAGCGTCACCGGCAGGTCGGCGGCATCGCCCGGCAGGATCCGCCCGCCGACGATCGTCGGCGTCGCGACCCCGGCAAACCGGCGGACCAGCGCGACCAGATAGTCCGGCTTGAGCACGCAATCGTCGTCGGTCATCGCGACGATCCGCCCGCGGACATGCGCCAGCCCCAGATTGCGCGCCCGCGCCAGCCCCGCGCGCGGCTCGGCCAGCAGCATCACGGGAAACGCCTGCTCCTCCTGCCAGGCCGCCAGCCGTGCCGCGGTGTCGTCGCGCGACCCGTTGTCGACGACCACCATCTCGACCGCCACGTCCCCCGCAACGCCGACCGCGCGCGTCACCGAGTCGAGCGTGCGCGACAGCGACGCCCCACGGTCGCGCGTGCAGATCAGCACACTGACGTCGATCATTCGCGAAGCAGCAGCGGCGACGGCGCGGTCCAGGCGGCAATATAGGCGGACAGCTTGCCATACTCATTGTCGAGCGCGACGTGCGGGATGCCCAGCAGCAGCGCGAGAATATGCGCGTGCAGCCGGTCGGTGACGATCTGCCGCCCGCGCGACAGGAGCGTCAGCCCGCGCGCGACCCGCGCATAAGCCAGTCGCTCATAGTGCGCAGGACGCGGCACCCCCGCCTCCCAGGCCGGCAGCACCCCGTCCTCGAGCCAGTCGAGCACCACCGCCCCCTTAGGCACCGGCACGCGATCCCCCGCCACGCGCTCGTCATCGGTCCGCATCAGCATCAGCAGGTCGCAATCCGCCGGCCCACGCGGCTGCGCCCCCAGCGCGAACGCGGAATCGGGCGCCAGCGCGACCGGGCAGGACAACCGCTGTGCGAGGGCGAGGCTCTGCGCATCGCGGAGATAGAGGTGGAAATCGGGATGCCCCGCGACACAGGCGGCGAAGTGGTCGAGCCCCTCGCGAGCGCGGAAATGGATCGACTGCGGCAGCTGGACGATCGTCCGGTCGCGAAATTCCGCCAGCCTCGCCTCGCGAAACCGCTGATGATGCGGCCAGATGTCGCCCAGATTGCCGCCACCGTGCAGGAACACGATGCCCGCCGGACTATCGCGGCAAAACGCGTCTGCGTCGAAGGCGTCCCAGGTACAGACATGATCGGGATCGCGCCCGGTGATCGCGCGGAGCATGGCGATCTCGCCCAGCCAGATCGCGCTGTCGCCGACATTGGCGTGATCGGGAAAGTCGAGCAGCGCATAGCGGTCGCCGTGCCCGACATGCTGCCGGTACAGCGCCGCCAGCGCCTCCTGCTGCGCCGCGATGACGTCATCGCCCCGTATCCGTGCAGATACCGTCACGCGACCATCTCCGCCTTGGCCGCGCATACCTCGGCATAGAGTGCCTCGCACCGGTCAAGCCAGCGGTCGCGCGTGAACAGCCGTTCGACCCGAGCGCGCGGCACATCGCGCGGAATCGCCATCGCCGCAGGGATCGCCGCCGCCAGCCCCTCGACGTCGCCCGGCCCAGCGAGACATCCTGCCTCACCCACGACCTCGCGCGCCGCGCCCATGTCGAACGCGGCGACCGGCAGGCCGCACGCCATCGCCTCCGCCGCGACCAGCCCGAACGGCTCGTCCCAGCACGGCGTGAACAGGAACACCGACGCCTGCCCGAGCGCCGACGCCAGCGCCGCGCCGTCCAGATGCCCGCCATAGCGCACGTCGGGCCCCAGATGCGGCGCGACCTCGGCCGCCCAATAGTCCGGATCTTCGATCTGCCCGTACAGCGTGATCGCCACGCCTGCGTGCCGCGCCGCCTGCACCGCCAGATGCGGCCCCTTGTTCGGCGTCATCCGTCCCGACCAGACCGCGCTGCCGTCCCCTGCGGGCGAGAACCGCCACGCGGCGGGGTCGATGCCGTTGTGTAGCACCGACGCCTCGGCGGGCGCACCGTCCGGCCACCAGGCACGCAACTGTGATTGCGACGTCACCGTCAGCCGGTGCGTCGGTGACGGGCTCGCCTTCACGAACCAGTGCAGCGCGTCATAGGGCGGCACGTGGAGCGAGGTGACGGTCGGCACGATCGCGGTCCGCTGCGGCTCGATCGGGAAGCGGCTCAGGCTGTTGTTGTGCACCACGTCGAACCCACCCGCCGCGATCCTCTCGCACGCCGCGATATAGCCCTGGTCGACATGCGCGATCAGCGGCGCCGACCCGCGATGCTCGGCCCAGGGAAACACCCGCTCATAATGCTGGGGCAGCACCGGATCGATCGCGAAGCGCGGGTCGCTGTCGCCGCTCGCGAACAGCACGACGTCGTGCCCGCGTGCCTGCAGTCCTTCGGCCAGATACCAGCTGTGCGATTCCATCCCGCCCATGAACGGCTGCGCGATCCGCTGGCGGACGTGCGAGAGCAAAGCGATCCTCACGCCGCCGCGGCACTCGCGGCGACACGCTCTTCCAGCAGCCGGATGACGCTTGCGGTATTGGCATAGGGCTGGTGGCTCTGCTGTCCGGTCAGCGCGAGATCCGCGTCATCGGGGCGGCGGAGCACGCGTATCGGCTGGCCGGGCCGGTCGTCGATCAGCCCCATCAGCCGAAACGCGTGCAGCCAGTGCCCCATTGTCCGATAGCCCCAGCGCGCCTCGAACAGCTCGGCATTGCGGATCACGCTGTCGAGATGATGGACCGGCGGCATGTGGTGCGGATGATATTGATGATGCGCCAGCCCGCCCTTGATCCACGCGATCGGCACGCCCGCGGTGTCGAGCACCTTGCCGAAGTCGGTATCCTCGCCGCCATAGCCGTTATAGCCCTCGTGGAACCCGCCGACCGCGAGAAAGGTCGCGCGCCGCATCGCGAAGTTGAGCGACCAGAAACAGCGATAGTCGCCGCACGCCTCGATCCCCTCGGCGGGTGGTCCGCGCCGGTCCGAATGCCGCACCGCGACGTCCGCGAAATCCTCGCTGCGCCAGTCCCCCTTCGTCGCGCCGCCCGGCAGGTACATCACCTCGCCCATCAGCAACCCGTCATAGGTTGCAAGGTGCCCGGCATAGTCGGCGACCAGGCCCGGCGCCGGGATGCAGTCCATGTCGAGGAAAATCAGCCCCTCCCCCGTCGCAGTCCGCGCCGCCAGGTTTCGCGCAGCGGCCAGCGGCAACGCCTCGCCCGCGATCATCAGCTGGCGGACCGGAAAGTCCGTCTCGGGCAGGACATAGGGCTCGTCCTGCATCACCGCGACGATCAGTTCGCGCGGCGGGGTCGTCTGTCGCGTGAGCCCCAAAACCAGATTGTAGAGATGCTCCGCCCGCCCCTTGGCCAGCGTGACGATCGAGATAGCGGACATGGGCAGGGCTCCAGTGAAATCGGGTAACGGGACGGAACAGGGTGAACGACGGAGTGGAGAACGGATCAGGCCGGAAGCGGTGCCGTGCCCCAGAGCCTTGCCGCCAGCGCCTCGAGCCAGCGCGCGGCATCGTCGGCGGGCGCATCGGCGATCATCGCGCGCTGCCGTTCGGGGCGGTGCTGCGCATAGGCGGTGTCGATCGCCTGGGTCCACGCGTCCGCCGACGACGGCAGATGGGGCCGGATGCACGCCACTCCCGCCGCGCCCAGTGCGTCGGCCTTGCGGTGCTGCTCATCGAAATAGCGCCACTCAGGCACGGCGATCCACGGCCGCGCCGCCGCCAGGATCTGCTGGCAGGTCGTGTTCCCCGTCGACGCGATCACCAGATCCGCCGCCGCGACATAGTCCGCCGCATTCTCCACCCAGCCGCGATGTTCGATATTGGCGGGTTCGGTCGCATGCCAGTCGCGCACGACCGGCCCGATCGTGATCCAGCGCGCGGCAGGCCGGCTGCGCGCGCCGACGCCCAGCGGCGCCTGCCCGAATCCGCTGCCGCCGCCGCCGGCCATGACGAGGATCATCTCCTCGCGCTCGCCGATCCCCAGCCGCTCCCGCGCCGCGCTCCGGTCGGGGCCCTGCGTATCGACGCCGAGCCCGCCCGCGAAACAGGTCTTTTCGATCATCGCCGCGTCCCAGTCGGGCTGGGCGAGATCGCGGTGGAACGCGGCGAGCAGCCCGGCGGCGCCGTCATAGGCCGCGCGGTGCCCGGCATCGCCGCGGTCGCCATGCTGCAGCACCTTGACGTGCGGGACGCTGCAGATCCGCGCCAGTTGCGCGATCTCCGCCGACACGTCGCAGATCATCAGCGCCGGGTCCGCTTGCGCGAACCAGTCGGCGATCGTCGCCATCGCGCTTCGGATCCCCGGCCAGCCGAGCGGCGCGCAGTGCAGCGTCGCGGGCGTCGCGACCCAGTCCATCGCCACCTCCGCCCCGGTCGGCTCGAACAGCGACGGGATCATCACGATCCGCGCCTGCGCCGGCAGCGCGGGGAAGATGTCGTCGCGCGCGCAGAAGATCGTCACGGGACGCGACGGCGGCAGCGCCTGCAGGATCGCGGCACAGCGTTCCGCATGCCCGCGACCCTGATGGTGGACGAAATAGCCGAACGGACGCGTCATGCCGCGACTTGCACGGCCGGCGTGGTCAATCCGAGCCGCGCCAGCCCCTCGATCACCCCGGCGGCATGGTTGCGCGTGGCGCGATGCAGCCCGGGACGCGCGGCAAGTGTCGCCAGTTCATCACTCGCATTGGCAACAACAATCGCGAACCCGCACGCGTCGAGCATGTCGAGGTCATTGCCGCTGTCGCCCGCTGCAATGCAGTCGTCGAGCGTCAGCCCCAACCCGGCCGCATAGGCCGCGATCGCCGCCGCCTTGCCGCCGCCGGGGGACAGCACGTCGATCAGCCGACCGTGCGAGAACACGACCCGCGCTGCAAGCCCCGCCTGCGCCAGAGCCGTGCGGATCGCTGCGACGTCGGCGGCGTCGCCAAAGAAGCTGAGCTTGTGCGCGCCCTCGGTAACGACCGGCTGGGCGCAGATGCCGAGCGGGGCGATCGCCGCACGTACCGCCGCCCGGTCCCAGTCCTGATCAAGCGCGGTAGTGAACGCGGCGCAGCACTGCCACTCGCCATGTGCCGCCGGACGGAGGATCCGCGTCCCGACGTCGACGATGAACGCGTCCGGCTCGGGCAAATGCCACTGCGCCAGCACCGCGCGCGCCTCGGCGAAGCTGCGCCCCGTCGCGACCACGAACGGCAGGCTGCTGCCATGCCGCCAGCGTGCGAACGCCGCCGCGCCATCGACCGACCCGGTCAGCGTGTTGTCGATGTCGCAGGCCAGCAGCGCAGGCTGGCGCCGCAACGCCGCGTAGATGTCGATCGCTGCATCGGCATAGCGCCGCCAGTCATATGCCGCACTTCCGACACGTGCCGCCCGGCTCAACCGCGCGTGAAGCCCCGCATCCCCGATCACCGCACGACACGCCGCCGCAATTCCCGGCTCGTCGCGCGGATCGACCAGCAAGCCGTGACCGATCTGCGCGACGATCTCCGCTGGCCCTCCGTTGCGGGTCGCAACGACCGGAACGCCGGCCGCTGCCGCTTCGATCAGGGTCAGCCCGAACGGCTCGTGCAGCGCCGGGTTGACGAACACGCCGCCTGCCGCCGCTCGCCGGTACAGCGCAGTGACGTCCGAAGCATCGTGCCGCGGCGGCAAGGCAAACCGCCCGCGCAGCGCAGGACTAGCGGCAAGCGCCTGCAGCTCGCCCAGCACCGCCCGTTCCTCGCTCGACGACTGGCCCCCATGTTGCCCGGCGAGGATCACCAGATTCGCACGTTCGTGCAGAACCGGATCCGCCGCGAACGCGCGGACAAGGACCGCGAGGTTCTTCTTCGCCACCGGTCGCGCGATCGCTAGCAGGATCGGGAGATCCGGCCGATCGAGCCAGTCTCCCAGACGGTCAACCAACGTCGCTGTGCCTCCTGCATAGGGACGGCGGGGCACGCCCGGCGGCACGCAGTGGATCCGGCCCGCGACCCCGACGCCATAGGCCGGGACCTGCCGTTCGGCCTCGTCCCGCGTCGATACGATCAGCGCGTCTGCCGCAGCGATCGCGGTGGTTTCCGCCGCAATCCGCGTGCCGAGTTCGGCTCCGCCAAGGCCCTGACGGCGCTTGTCGATCGCCAGCGCATGCGGCGTGTACACGAACGGAATGCCGAACCGGCGGCGTGCCTCGATCGCGACGGCTGCGGCATCGGCGAAATGCGCATGGATGACGTTGGGCATGACCGCCAGTCCGGCGATGTGACGGCAAAACGCCTCGGTGAATGCGGGCAAGTCGGCGGCGAGCGCCTCCTTCTCGAGATAGCGGTCGTCGCCACTATCGACCCGATCGATCGTCAACCTGTCGGTGACGCGCTCCGATCGCTGGCCATGCACGGATGGCAGATCCGCAGACCGGAACAACCGGGTAACGATCGAGACCCGGTCCACGCCGGGAAGCTCTGCCTGAACCAGCGCTGCGTCGACCACATACGCCAGATGCCCCCCGGAGTCGGCCGTAATGCCGAAGTCGATGGGCGGCGCTTTCAGGCAGCCCCCGAGGGCCAAATGCAGAATGAACAAGGCGACCCCGTATCGTTAGTATGGCGAAACGACACGCCACGACATTCGATCCCGGGGTGCGCGGTTATCGCGTTGCGCTATGTTAACCCTGTTGCAATCTGACGTTTTCCGCCGCTGCCGGGCAGAGCCGCCCCGGCATGTCTGCATGCCCGGGGCGCCCGTTCATGTCACCGCGCGGGGTCGAATGCGAACAAAGCGGTCGGCAGCGATGCCGGCGCACCCGGCTTGAACCAGCTGGTGTCCTGGATATGGCTCGCTGTCACATAGATCCGGCCATCGGGCCCTTCCGAAAACGTATCGGGCCAGCGCAGCCGCTTGTCGGTCAGCACCGGCTCGACACGATCGCCGACCAGCCGCGTGATGCTGTCGTTGGTCGGCGACGTGATGTACAGCACCCCCGCCTTGCTCATCCACAGCCCGTCCGCGACATGCGTCTCCGCGATGGTCTTCACCCCCGCCGCCTGCTGCGCTGCGCTCACGCCCTCGCGGAGCAGCCCGGTATCGATCGCGTACAGCGTCTTGCCGGTGAGTGCCTGGTAATACAGCGTTTTGCCATCGTTTGAGATCGCGATCCCGTCCGCGGAGAAGGCCGGCTGGCGGCCATCGGGGCGGACCAGCGGCTTGCCGTCGGTCATGACCGTCACGCTCTTGTCGATCTGCGTCGAGCCATGCCCGTCGAGTGCGCGCATCCCCTTGCCGCTCTCCAGATCGATCACGATGATCGCGCCGCGCGTGCCCGAATCGGTGATGTAGCCGGTCTTGCCGTCGGGCGAGAAGCGGATGTCGTTGAGGTACGTACCCTGCAGCGCGACATCGGGCGCGACCTTGATCACCTTGGTCACGCGGTTCGTCGCCAGGTCAATCCTGACCAGCTTCGGCGCGCCCTCGAGCGGCTTTTCGTTACCCGGCGCGCCGGGATCGAGCACCCACAGATTGCCGTGCCCGTCGGGCACGATCGACTGGACGCAGACGAAATAGTCGCCGACCGGCAATTCGTTCGCGCGCGCGTTGCGCCAGCTGTTCCACGTATTGTCGGGATAGGCCTTGAGCTTTCCGTCCGGCAGCACCTCGGCGACAGAGATCGGCGCATCGTCGGTCCAGCGCGGGAAGTTGACGAACCGTCGTCCGTCTGCGGTCACCGCGACGCCGGTCACCTGGTGGTCGAACGTCGCCACCTGAGTCAGCGGGCTCGCCGCGGTCCTAGCCTGTGCGACGCCGGCCGCGGTTGCGGCGGCGGCGAGCGCGAACAGCGCCGCACCTGCCAGAAGGGGTTTGAACTTGGACATGTCGTGGCTCCGGTAAATCGTGTCGGACAAGGTGGCGGGATCGCCGGTGAACAGCGTGACGAGCAGGTCGGCGACCGCCTCGGGCCGCTCACGCTGTGGAAAATGGCCGACGCCCGGCAAGGTGACGAAGGCGAAGGGTCCCGAGAATTTCTCCGGTACCGCGGTGGTCGCGCTCGGCGGGTTCACCCCGTCCTCCGCACCCTGAATGTACAGCGCGGGCAGCGACAGCGTCGCGCTCGCCTTTACCGCTTCCTCAAGCCAGACGCTCGCGGGATCGGGTGCCGCCTCGTCCCAGCGCGCGCGATAGCTGTGCAGCGTGACGTCGACCCAGTCCGGATTCCCGAATGCGCGCGCCACCCGTGCAAAGGTCGCCTCGTCGAACCAGCCCGGCGGCGACCAGTTGGTCCAGTGGACATGCGCAAACCCCCTGGGGTCATCGCGCACCGCCTGCGCGCCGCGCGCGGTGGCCATGAACCAGTGATACCATTGCCGCTGCGTCTGTTCGAACGGCGGCGTCGGCATGCCGCCCAGTCGCGGCGGCGTCGCGAGCATCGCGATCCGCTGCACCCGCTCGGGCCAACCGACCGCCAGCGCCTCGGCGATGTTCGAGCCCCAGTCATGCCCCGCGACCATGAAACGCGCGATCCCCAGCCCGTCCATCAGCGCAATCGCGTCCATCGCCAGGACCGCGCTGTTGCCGGTGCGCGGCGTATCTGCCGCCACGAACCGCGTTTCGCCGAACCCGCGCAGGCTCGGTACGATCGTCCGCAGCCCGGCTTCGTGCAGCGCGGGTAGGACGTCGTCCCAGGTCGAGGAGTCATCGGGCCAGCCGTGCAGCAACAACACCGCATCGCCCTCGCGCGGGCCCGTATCGGTATAGGCGATCGCCAGCGTTGGCGTGGTTATCACGGGCATCTCAGCGCTCCGCCATCAGCAGGGCCACAACCCGCCCGAAGGCACGATAGCGGGGCGAAGAGGCATGGGTCGTCGACGTCATGGCATTACTCGCTGCAAAAATGGGAGGGAGAAACTATCCCCCTCCCAACGCATCAGCGCTTCGCAGGAGCCATGGCGAACGCCGCCTTCAGCCGTGCGACCGCGAGATCGTTCGCATCCTTGGCGCCGCGCACGATCGCGCCCATGCCGAAGAATTCATGCGTCACGCCCGGGAAGGTGCGCTGTTCGACCTTGTCGCCCGCCGCACGCATCGCCGCGGCCAGCGTCTCGCCATCCGACCGCAGCGGATCGATCTGCGCATTGATGATCGTCGTCGGCGGCAGCCCGCGCAGGTTTGCCCCGACCAGGTTCAGCCGCGGATCCTGCGCATCCGCCTTGCTAGTCTGGTAGTAATAGCCGAACCACGGCAGCATCGCGCCGTTGAGCGGCTTCGCATTCGCCGAATCACGGCGCGACGGCAGCATCTTGCTGCTGTTGGCGATCGGATAGACCGAGACGATGTGCAGCGGTGGGGTCAGGCGATTGTCGCGGGCATAGATTGCCGTCGCGACCGCCAGATTGCCGCCGGCGCTCTCGCCCGCAACCGCGATCTTCGCCGGGTTGCCACCCCATGCCGCGGCATTGGCCAGCGTCCAGCGATAGGCGGCCGCCGCGTCGTCATGCGGTGCAGGGAACTTGAACTCGGGCGCATGGCGATATTCGACCGACACGACGATCGCGTTCAGCGCCTTCGCCATCGCGCGCGGTGCCGCGTCATAGGTCGCGACGTCCGCGATCACCCAGCCGCCGCCGTGATAATAGACCACGACCGGCAGGCCCTTGGCATTGGCGGCGCTCGCCGGCTTGTACACGCGGGCGAACTGCTTGGCGTCGCTGCCATAGGGCATGTCCTGCGTCGTCACCGATGCGTCGGGGGTCGTTGGCATGCCCTTCTGTGCCATCACCGCCTTGGCGCCATCCGCAGCCGAGGGCTGCTGGCGTGCTTCGGCGGGCGTCAGCGTCTCGATCGGCTTGCCGCCGAGGCCAGCCAGCGCGTCGAGCACGGCCTGCATGTCGGGCGCAGCCTTGGCCGGCGCCATCTTGGTGGCGGGCGGCGGGGGCGGCGGCGGCGCGGTGACGCTGCGTGCCGACTGGGCGAGCGCGGCGCCCGGGATGAGTACGAGCGTCGATGCAAACACGCCGGCGAGCAGCGTCCGTCGAATGGAATGTGTCAAAATTGCCTCCTGTAACATTGAAAGGCGCAACCCCGGCGGCGGCGTGGGAGTTGCTGTACGAAACCGGACGAAGACCGGATCGTATTGAATTCGTGCAGTGTTTCAGGGGGCGTGATGGTGGGCGACTATCGACTGGAAACCATCGACCGGGATGGGGCTGGCGACGCGTCGGCGCGAGGCACAGGAAACCGGCTCCTCCAGCGTTTGAGCCTCACCGACTTTGCACTGATCGCCCCGCATCTCGACCGCGTTTCCTTCGCGGTCGGCGAGTCGCTGACGCGTGCGGGCGACCGGATCGAGACGCTCTGCTTTCCCGAGGAGGGGATCGCCGGCGTGCTCGACGCGCTCGAGGGCGATCATCGGTTCGCGGTCGGGCTGATCGGCGCGGAGGGCTTTGTCGGCTGGTCCGCGCTGCTCGGCGATGACCGCTCGCCCTATGACGTCGTGATGCGCGCCGAACAGGGCGTCGCGCTGCAGCTCCCGCTCGACCGCTTCCACGCCGCCGCCGCGCAGAGCGACACGCTGCGGCTCGCGCTGCTCCGTTTCGTCCAGGTGTTCATGACCCAGATGGGGCGGACAATCGTATCGTCGCTCGCGCATTCGATCGAGCGACGCATGGCGCGCTGGATCCTGCTCTATCACGATCGCATCCGCGACGACGCGATCTGCATGACGCATGAGGAGTTCCGCCTGATGCTCGGCGTCCGGCGCAGCAGCGTGACAGAGGCGCTTCACCGGCTCGAGGAAGAACAGGCTATTCGCTCCGTGCGCGGCCGCGTGCTGGTCCGCGACCGCGACGTGCTGATGCGGATGGCGGGCGACACCTATGGCCATGCCGAATCCGAGTATCGCCGCCTGCTCGGCTGAGCCAGTCGGAACATTTCGTGCACGGATCACGGAACGAGCCGGTCCGCATACCGTTCATTCAATGGGCGCCAACGGCCCGACCGGAGGGGCCATGCTGAAGCGTACCGACCATATCGACCTGCCGGGCGACACGCGCGCCGCACCGGCAACCCTGCCCACGGCGATCGTCGTTGCCGAGCTGCTGACCGCCGGAATCGACCGTGCCATTCTGGTAGTCGAGGACGAGGCGCGCGCCGAGGCGATCGCCTGTCTCGCGGAGGGGTTCGCCCCTGCGATGACCGTCGTCCATCTCGTTGCGAGCGATGCGCTCCCCGGCGACTCCGCGCCGCCCAGCGCCGCCAATGTCGGCCGCCGGGTCGAGGCGCTGCGCCGTCTGCGCGCCGCGACCGCTACAGCCTCGACCGGCCCGATCCTCCTCGTCCTCTCCGCCGAGGCGAGCGCGGTCCGCTATCCCGCCCCCGCCGCGTTCGACGAGGCGCCACCGGTGTTCCGCGTCGGCGACACGATCGACATCGCCGCGCTACCCGCGCTCGCCGAAACGATCGGCTACACGATCGACGACCGGGTCGACGAACCCGGCGAGATCGCGATCCGCGGCAGCGTCGTCGACCTGTTTCCGGCCGATCGTGCGAACCCCGCCCGGATCGAATTCGACGACGATTCGGTCATCACCGAAATCCGCAGCTATGACCCGGTGTCGCAGCGCAGCCTGGAAACGCTCGACGCGGTAATCGTCGGTCGCGCCTGCGAACCCGATCTGGGTGACGGTGTCGCGATTACCGAGCATTTGCCCGACGCCGCGCTCCATTTCGACCCTCTGGTCGCCGACCGCCGCACGCGGTTCCTGGCGCTTGCCGCCGACGGCACCGCGGCGCGTCAGGTCAAGGCCGCGCTGGTCGACACGCGCGCCTGGAACAAGGCGACCGTCGGCCGCCAGAGCCTCGCCACCGACACCCCGGTCGAACGCACCCCGCGCTTCATCGAGCGGCGCGATCCGGTCCGCGCGTTCCGCCGCTTCGCCCGTTCGGTGATCGCCGACGGCCGGCTCGCGATCGCCGGGTCCGCGCGTGACCTTCGTTTCCTCGCATCGCGGCTCGGCGTCGACGCCGAACACGTCGACAGCCTTGCCGAGGCGGCGGCCGCACCCGTCGGTTCGGTGTCACTGCTCTGCGCTCCGCTCGACCAGGGCTTTGTCCATGCCGATCTCACCATCGTCGCCGCCGCCGATCTGCTCGGCAGCCGCGCACGACTGGACGACGGCCCCGGTGTTGGCGTTGCGGCCTTTGCCGAAGGTGCGACGCTGCAGACCGGCGACATTGTCGTGCATGAGGATCACGGCATCGGTCGCGTTCTCGGGGTCGAGGCGCTGCCCGACCTCGATGGCGTCGCGGCCGACGCGATCGTGCTCGACTATGCCAAGGGCGCCCGCCGGCTCGTACCCGTGCATGAAGCCGATCGCATCTGGCGTTATGGCGCAGACGCGGATGCGGTGACGCTCGACACGCTCGACGGGGGAAGCTGGACCAAGCGTCGCGCCGCGATCGACACCGCGATTGCGGAAAGCGCACGTGCGCTTCAGGCGGTTGCTGCCGAACGCGACGCGCGGACGACACCGCCGATCGTCCCGGATGTCGCACTCTACGAACGTTTCGCCGCGGGTTTTCCCTTTGCCGAGACCCCCGACCAGGCGCGTGCGATCGCCGCGGTCCGTAGCGATCTCGCCAGCGGCAAGCCGATGGACCGGCTGATCGTCGGCGATGTCGGCTATGGCAAGACCGAGGTCGCACTTCGCGCCGCCGCGCTCGTCGCGCTCGCGGGACGGCAAGTCGCGATCGTCGCACCGACCACCGTGCTGATCCGCCAGCATCTTGAAACGTTCCGCATGCGCTTTGTCGGCACCGGGCTGGAGGTCGCTGCGCTGTCTCGGCTGTCGACGCCCGCGGAGCGCAAGCGCGTCTGCGCCGGGCTTGCCGACGGGTCGATCGCGGTCGTGGTCGGCACCAGCGCGGTCGGTGGCAAGGGTGTCGCCTTTGCCGATCTCGCGCTCGTCGTGATCGACGAGGAACAGCGGTTCGGCGCGAAGGCCAAGGGGTCGCTGCGCGACATGGGCGCGGGCCATGTCCTCACGCTCAGCGCCACGCCGATCCCGCGCACGCTCCAGTCGGCGATGGTCGGCATCCAGGCGATCTCGGTCATCGCGACTCCGCCCGCGCGCCGCCAGCCGATCCGCACCATCGTCGCGCCGTTCGACGACGCCGCGGTCCGCAAGGCGCTCCGCCGCGAACGCGCGCGTGGCGGCCAGAGCTTCGTCGTCGTGCCGCGGATCGAGGACATCGCCCCGCTCGCGAAGACGCTCGCGCGGCTCGTCCCCGAACTCGGCCTCGTCATCGCGCACGGCAAGATGGACGCCGCCGAGCTCGACGACGCCATGGCGGGCTTTGCCGCGGGTGACGGCGACGTGCTGCTCGCGACCAACATCATCGAGGCGGGGCTCGACGTGCCGCGCGCCAACACGATGATCGTCCACCATGCCGACCGGTTCGGCCTGTCGCAGCTCCACCAGCTGCGCGGCCGGGTCGGGCGCGGCGGCCGGCGCGGTCAGATCCTGCTGTCGACCGACGGTGAGGCCATGATCGCCGAGGCGACAATGAAGCGCCTGCGCACGCTCCAGGCGTTCGACCAGCTCGGCGCGGGCTTCGCGATCAGTGCGCGTGATCTCGACATGCGCGGCGCGGGCGATCTGGTCGGCGAGGATCAGGCCGGCCACATGAAGCTGATCGGTATCGACCTCTACCAGCACCTGCTGGGTCGCGCGCTGAAAGCCGCGCGCGGCGAACCGGTCGATCAGTGCCAGCCGGTGCTCAATCTCGGCGTCGGCGGCATGCTTCCCGAAGAGTGGATCCCCGAGACCGACCTGCGGCTGACGCTCTACGGCCAGCTCGCGCATCTGACCGACATCGCCGCGCTCGATGCGTTCCAGGCCGAGCTCGAGGACCGGTTCGGCGCACTTCCCGACAATGCCGTCCGCCTGCTCGAATGCGCGCGGATCCGCGCACTCGCCGCCGCCGCCGAAATTCGCCAGATCGATGTCGGCCCGGGCGCCATCGCCTTCACCCCGGGCGACCCCACCGCCGCCCTGCCCGCGCCGTTCGAACAGGCCAAGCGCCGCTGGCTGGTCCGCGAACGGATCGAGGATCCCCTCGCCCGCCTCGACCGCGTCCGCGAGCTGCTGAGCGACCTGTCGGAGTGACGCTCAGCCGCCCGTGCGGCGTAGGAGATACACGTCCATGATCCAGCCGTGCCGGGCGCGCAGTCCGGCACGGCACGTGATGATCTCCGCCCCGACTGAGGCGAGCGGCCCGGCGACCAGCGCCTCCTGCGCCATCCCCAGATACGCCCCCCACCAGATCATGACCCCCTCGGGTGCGAGCGTCTCGAACGCGCACGCCCCGTCGAGCATCACCGCCAGCGTCTCGACCCCCGCTGGCCACCCCTCGGCGCGCAGCCGCCGACCGGTGGTGATCGTCACGGGCGCAGCGAGCGTGTTGAGCGGGATCGCATGCGCCGCGGTCAGCGCCTGCAGGCTGGTGATCCCCGGCACCACGCTGACCCCGATCGACCGCCCTCCCGCTCGCAGCCGGTTAGCGATCCGGAGGCTGCTGTCGTAGAGCGACGGATCCCCCCAGACGAGGAACGCGACCCGTCCTCCGCCCGGCAGATGCTCGGCGATCTGCGCCGCCCACACCGCCGCGATATCATCGTGCCACGCATCGACCGCCGCACGGTACGGCGCGTCCGCATCGCGCTCGGGCAGATCGAACTCCACCACTCTGGCAGGCCCGGTCAGCAGCGCGGCGCAGATCGTCCGGCGCAGATCGACCAGATCGGATTTCCCCGCGCCTTTCCGCGGCAACAGGATCAGGTCGGCGGCGTTCATCGCCGTGACTGCGGCGCGCGTCACATGATCGGGATTGCCCGTGCCGATCCCGATCAGCGATATCGCGATGTCGACTCCGCTCACGGCGCCATCAACGATCCATAGAGGATCAGCGCGGGCTTGTCGGACACGCCCCCCGCCAGCCGCGCCGCGAGCCCCGCGATCGTCGACCAGGTCAGGCTCTGGTCGGGATGCCCGACATTCTCGGCGAGCAGCGCGGTCGTGTCGCCCGGCAGGCCATGTGCGACGAGCGACTCAACCAGAGCCGGAAACGTCCGCTGCGGCATGAACACGACCGTTGTCGCCTCCGGATCGGCGAGCGCGGCCATGTTGCGCTGCTGCGGCAACTGCCCGGTCACGTCATGGCCGGTGACATATTGCAGCCGGCGCGCGGACAGCCGGCGCGTCAGCGGGATCGCGGCGGCGGCAGCAGCCGCGCTCGCCGCGCTGATCCCCGGGACGATCTCGAACGTCACGCCCGCCTCGCGCAGCGCGACGATCTCCTCCTCCAGCCGCCCGAACATCCCCGCATCGCCAGACTTCAGCCGGACGACGCGCGCCCCCGTTAGCGCGTGGTCGACCAGCAGTTGCGAGACATGCGACTGGCGCGGCGACGGCCGCCCCGCGCGCTTGCCGACCGCGACCAGTTCGGCACCGACGCGCGCATGACCCAGCACCGCGCCCGACGACAGATCGTCGAACAGCACGACGTCGGCGCGCTGCAACCGCGTCACCGCCTTCAGCGTCAGCAATTCGGGGTCGCCGGGGCCGGAACCGACGAACGAAACGAAACCGGTCATGCAGCCGATTGGCCAAGGGGGGCGATCATGTGGAAGAAACTACCCGTCACGCCGCCGCGATGCGAGCCGGTTTCGGGCACGGCTTGCGCATTCGCGTCGACCACCTGCGCCAGCGGCGCGTCGGGCTGGTCGAGGATCGTCGAATAATGGAATTCATGCCCCGCCAGCATCACCCCCGCCGCGATCCCGCCGATCGGCGCGTGCAGCGTCGCCCGCCGATAGCCCAGATGCATCCGCCGCTTCTCGTAACTCGTCACCAGCCCGAGCAGCCCCGCCATCCGGTGCCGCGTCCCGTCCGCATCGATCAGCCCCTCGCCCAGCGCCATGTAGCCGCCGCACTCGCCGTGCACCGGTCGCGTCTCGGCATGCAGCGCCAGCGCCGCACGGAACCGATCCGCCGCCGCCAGCGCCCCGGCATGAAGCTCGGGATAGCCCCCCGGCAGCCAGACCAGATCCGCGTCCTTCGCCGGCGCCTCGTCCGCCAGCGGCGAAAAGGGCAGGATCTCCACGCCCGCGCTGCGCCACCCGTCCAGCACATGCGCATAGGTGAAAGAAAAGGCGGCATCCTGCGCCAGCGCGATCCGCTGTGCCGGCGGGGTCGGTACGACCGTCCCCTGCGCGACGGCTCGCGGCGTGGCGGCCGCCGCCTCGCGCAGCGCGGCGATATCGACATGCGCGCGCAGGAACGTCGCATAGGCCGCGATCTGCGCGTCGAGCGCAGGGTGCTCGATCGCCTGCACCAGCCCCAGATGTCGCTCGGGGAGCGTCAGGTCGCCGCGCCGCGGCAGCGCACCGAACACGCGGATCCCGACCGCTTCCATCCCGCTGCGCGCCAGCCGCTCGTGCCGCTCGCTCGCCACGCGGTTGAGGATCACGCCTGCGACCCTTACGCCTGGATCATAGCGCGCGAACCCCAGGGCGGTCGCCGCCGCGGACTGCGCCTGGCCCGACACGTCGATCACCAGCACGACCGGCCAGCCCATCCGCCGCGCGACGTCCGCGCTGGCGCCATTGCCCGTCGCGCCCGCGTTCGCCACCCCGTCGAACAGCCCCATCGACCCCTCGGCCAGCGTCATGTCCGCATCGTCGCCGCGCGCCGCGATCCCGTCGAGCCGCGGCCCCGTCATGGCCCAGCTGTCGAGGTTGAACGACGCGCGCCCGCTCGCCGCGCGGTGAAACGCTGGGTCGATATAGTCGGGCCCGCATTTGAACGGCTGCACCGCGATCCCGTCATCGCGCAGCGCGCGCAACAGCCCGAGCATCACCGTCGTCTTCCCCGTCCCCGACGCGGGCGCTGCGACGAGCAGGCCCGGCGTGGCGCCGCGCGTCATGGCTTGTCTCCTGCGAACCGGGACTCCGCCGATTGCGGCCGGAACCGCCGGTCATATCCTTGCGCGTACAGGCTGCTCGTCGCGAAATCACCCGGCGCCAGCACGCGCCCGACCAGGATCAGCGCGGTCCGCTCGGGTCGCCCCGTCATCGCCGCCTCGATCGTCGACAGCGTCGCGCGGGCGATCTGCTCGTCGGGCCAGCTCGCGCGCCACACCACTGCGACCGGGCAGTCGCCGCCATAAGCGGGCAGCAGGTCCGCGACGACCTGCGCCAGATTGTGCACCGACAGGTGGATCGCCAGCGTCGCCTGCGTCGCGGCGAACGCGGCAAGTGTCTCGGCCGGCGGCATCGAGCTTGCCCGTCCCGGCGTCCGCGTCAGCACCACCGACTGCGCCAGTTCGGGCAAGGTCAGTTCGACCTCGAGCGCGGCGGCGGCAGCGGCAAAGGCGGGGACGCCGGGGGTGATCGTCACCGGAATGTCCAGCGCGCGCAGCCGCCGCAGCTGCTCGCCCATCGCCGACCAGATCGACAGATCCCCCGAATGCAGCCGCGCGACGTCCTGCCCCCCTGCGTGCGCGGCGACGATCTCGGCCATGATCTGGTCGAGGTCCATCGGCGCGGTGTTGACGATCCGCGCACCCGGCGGACAATGCTCGAGCAGCGCCTCCGGGATCAGCGACCCGGCATAAAGGCACACCGGCGACATCGCGATCCGGTCGCGCCCCCGCAATGTCAGCAGGTCGGGCGCACCCGGCCCCGCACCGATGAAATGCACGGTCATGGTCGAAATCCTTGGGCAATGGCGCAGGTCGCGCGTCGGCACGGCGAAATATGGCGAAGGGTCAGCAGCCGCGCGCCTTGCCCCGCGGCGGCGAGTGCAGCGGCCTCCGCGACGCTGCCGGTCCCCCGCACGGCAAGGCTTACCGGCGACCGGGTGGCGGGACTGGCCGCAGTCAGCGCGGCGGGATCGACCGTGATCAGCGGCAGACCCAGCAGCGCCGCGATCTCGCCGGGCCGCCCCTGCTTGTCATCGGGCGCCGCCAGCGCCTCGACCGGCGGCAGCCCCTGCTGCGCGGCGGCCAGCGCGGCCCGCAACGCGGCGGCATCCGCGGCCGTGTTGAAGCCAAAACCCGCGACGATCATGCCGGATACGCCCATTGCACCACCGGAAACTGCGCGCGCCACCCACGTCGCGTCCCGATCGGCACCGCCTGCGCCACCTCGATCCGCATCAGGCTCCCCCCCTGCGCTGCCTGCCACTGCGTCAGCAGCGCCTCCGATTCGAGCGTCACCGCATTCGCTACGATCCGCGCGCCCTGCTCGACCCGCGGCCACAGCGCGCGCAACAGCGCCTCGGACAGCCCCCCGCCGACGAACACCGCATCGGGACACGCCCGCTCGCCAAGACACTCGGGCGCCCGCCCCTCGACCACCACCAGCCGGTCGACGCCCAGCGTCGCGGCATTGGCGGCGATCCGCCCCGCGCGCACCGAATCCGCCTCGAACGCGGTAGCGCGGGTTGACGGGTGCGCGAGCAGCCAGGAAATCCCGATCGATCCCGATCCCGCGCCGATATCCCACAGGCTCTCGCCCGGTTTCGGTGCGAGTGCCGCCAGCGTCACCGCGCGGATCGGCGACTTGGTGATCTGCCCGTCATGCGCGAACCAGTCGTCGGACAGCCCCGCCTGCGGCATAACCGCGCTCGCGCCCTCGAAGACGATGCCGACCGCGACCGGATGCGCGATGTCGTCGAACGCGATCGTCGCGGCGGTCGTGTGGCGGATCCGCTCGCGCGGCCCGCCCAGCGCCTCGAGCACGTGCAGCGACGACGCGCCGAACCCCGCCGCATCCAGATACGCCGCCAGCCCGCCGACCGCCGCCCCGTCGCGGACGAGCACAATCGCGCGCCGCCCCCGCGCGATATGCGGCCGCAACCGCCCGAACGGCGCGGCGTGCAGCCCCAGGCACGAACAGTCCTCGAGTCCCCAGCCGAGCCGCGCCGCTGCGAGAGCGAAGCTCGACGGTGCGGGATGCGCGATCCACTCGCCCGGGCTGAGATGCCGCGTCACCGACGTGCCCGCGCCGAACCAGAACGGATCCCCCGATGCCAGCATCACCACCCGCCTGCCGCGATGCCTGATCAGCCGCGCGATCCCGTCCTCGAACGGCACTGGCCAAGCCTCGACCGCCCCCCTAAGCTCGCCGGCAAGCGCCAGATGCCGGGTCGCACCCGTCACGATCTCGGCATCGGCCAGCGCCGCGCGCGCTGCAGCGGACAGCCCGGCGACGCCGTCCTCGCCGATCCCGACTATCGTCAGCCACGGAGCCTCAGTCATTCCGACCATCCTGCTTCTCGGCGGCACCACCGAAGCCAGCGCGCTCGCCGCACGGCTCGCGGCGCGCGGCATTCCGACCGTGCTGAGCTATGCCGGCCGCGTCGCCAACCCGCGCGCGCAGCCGGTGCCCGTCCGCATCGGCGGCTTTGGCGGCGTCGGAGGCCTCGTTACCTATCTCAAAGAGCACCGTGTCACGCACCTGATCGACGCGACGCACCCCTTCGCCGCGCAGATGCACCGGCATGCGGTCGAGGCCGCGGCACAGGCGGGCGTCGCGCATGTCGCGCTCGCCCGCCCCGCCTGGACTCCGGTCGCGGGCGATCACTGGCACCGCGTCGCCGATATCGCGGGCGCGGTCGCGGCGCTCGCCGGGCCGTCGCAGCGCGTGATGCTCGCGCTCGGCCGGATGCATGTCGACGCCTTCGCGCAGCAGCCGCAGCACAACTATCTGCTGCGTTTCGTCGATACGCCCGACGATCCGCCGCCGCTGCCCCGCCACCGCCTGGTCGTAGACCGCGGCCCGTTCGACGCCGCCGGCGACACCCAATTGATGCGCGACCACGCCACCGAACTGGTCGTCTGCAAGAACGCGGGCGGCAGCGGCGCGGCGGCCAAGCTCGTCGCCGCGCGCACGCTCGGCCTGCCGGTGATCATGATCGACCGCCCGCCGCTGCCTGCGCGACACGCGGTCGATTCGGTCGACGCGGTGCTCGACTGGCTCGATCATGGCGCCGACCGCGGCGTATAAAGGATCGGCCCCTGCGCCCGCGCGATGATCCGCGTCAGGCTCGACCCCACGATCACCATCGTCCGCATGTCCGCCATCTCCGCCCGCGCCTCGCCCAGCGGCACGATCGACAGCGCTTCCTCGGGCGTCGACACCGCCCGCGCGAACAGCACCGGGCGATCGTCGCCGCACGTCGTGCGAAGGATCTCGAACGCGCGGACCAGCCCGTCGGGTCGCGCCTTCGATCGCGGATTGTAGAAGGCGATCGCGAAATCGGCCTCCGCCGCCAGCCGCACGCGTCGCTCGATCAGCGCCTGGGGCTTCAGATTGTCCGACAGGTTGATCGCGCAGAAATCATGTCCGAGCGGCGCGCCTGCCCGCGCACTCGCCGCCAGCATCGCGGTGATCCCCGGCAGCACGCGGATGTCGATCGCGCCCCACGCCGCCGGCCCCGCCTCCAGCGCCTCGAACACCGCCGCCGCCATCGCGAACACGCCGGGATCCCCCGACGACACGACGACGACGCGCGCGCCTTTCGCTGCCAGCTCGAGCGCATGGCGCGCGCGGTCGATCTCGACCCGGTTGTCGCTCGCATGCAGTGTCAGACCGTCGCGCGCCGGAACCCTCGCGACATAGGAAATATAGCCGATCACGTCGGTCGCCTCGGCCAGCGCCGCGCTGACCTCGGGCGTCACCAGCGCAGCATCCCCCGGCCCCAGCCCAGCGATCGCCAGCCAGCCAATCCCTGCGCTCAGGGTCATGGCCGCCGCCCCTGCCCGTGGATCAGCAGGATCGCGAAATAGGGCGTGACCGCATCCGCCTCGCACAGCCGCGTGACGCGCTGCTCCGCCATCGCCGCATATTCGACCAGCCACGCCGCCTCCTCGCGCCCCGCGGCGGCGACCGCGCGGCGCAGCTTGGCGAGGTGCCGGCCGATCTTCATCACCACCAGCGCATCGGTGTCGCGGATGCGCCGCACCAGATCCGCCTCGGGCAGCGTCCCCATCACCACCGTCAGCACGTCGTCGCCCCAGGTGATCGGCGCGCCGCTCGCGGTCCAGGCGCCCGACATGCCGGTAATGCCGGGGACGACCGCGACCGGCGCGACCCCCTGCAACCGCGTATAGAGATGCATGAACGATCCGTAGAAGAACGGGTCGCCCTCGCACAGCACCACCACGTCCTCGCCGCCCAGCGCCAGCGCCGCGAGGTGATCGATACACCCCGCGTAGAAGCCCGACAGCCGGTCGTTGTACCGCGGATCGGACAATGCGATCTCGGTGGTGACGGGATATTCCATCGGATATTCGATCACGTCGTCGCGCAGCATCCCCTCGACGATCCGCCGCGCCTGTCCCGGCCGCCCCGCCTTGCGGAAATAGGCGACGTGGCGTGCGCCGCGCACCAGCCGGTCCGCACGCACGCTCATCAGGTCGCACGCCCCCGGCCCCAGCCCGACGCCGTGGATCGTGCCCGTCACGACCGCCTGCCCCGGCGGCGGCACCAAAGTCGGCACGGGCGCCACCACGCCGATCATTCCGCCGCACTCGCCAGCGCGTTGATCGCCGCGACGGTGATCGCGCTGCCGCCCAGCCGCCCCTCGACGATCACGCACGGCATCGGCTGCGCCGCCCACAGCGCGTCCTTCGATTCGACCGCGCCGACAAAGCCGACCGGACAGCCGATGATCGCCGCCGGTCGCGGACAGTCGGGATCCTCCAGCATCGTGAGCAGGTAGAACAGCGCGGTCGGCGCATTGCCGATCGCCACCACCGCGCCCGCCAGATACGGCCGCCAGAACTCCAGCGCCGCGGCCGAACGCGTCGTTGCCATTTCTTTCGCCAGCGCGACCGTCTCGGGCGTGTGCAGCGTACAGATCACCGCATTGTTCGCCGGCAGGCGCGCGCGCGTGATCCCCTCGGTCACCATCCGCGCATCGCACAGGATCGGCGCGCCCGCCCGCAACGCCGCACGCGCGGTCCGTGCGAAGCCGGGCGAAAAGCGGATATCCCCCGCCAGCGCGACCAGCCCCGCAGCGTGGATCATCCGCACCGCGACCGGCTCCTCCTCGGCATCGAAGCGCGCCAGATCCGCCTCGGCACGGATCATCGCGAACGACTGGCGATAGATCGCGGCCCCGTCGGTCTCATAGGCATAGGGCATCAGGCAGCTCCGGACGGCTGGGAGAAATGGGCGATAATCTGAGCGGGTTCGAGTGCGCCAAGCAGCGACGGCGCGCCCGCGCGCGCGTGCAGGGCAAGGTCGAACAGCCCGTCGCGCCCGGTCAGCACGACGTCCGCAGGCCGCGCCCGCGCGCAGCCCTTGGCGCATCCCGACACGTGCAGGCTGCCAGCGACCAGTGGTGCCAGCAGCCGCGCGAGGTCGCGCGTCGCGACGCTCGCCTGCGGACAGGCGGGCGCGCCGACACAGGCGTCGACCCCGGCGCGCACGGCGCTGCGGTCGCGCGCGCCATCCGCCACCCCGCCTTCGAGGATCAGCATCCGCCACGGCGTCACGCGGATCGCCGTGACCGGGTCCGCGGCGATCCGGTCGCGCAGATCCGCTGCCGCGATCCGCCCGAAGCCGAGCGCGATCGCCGCGCCCAGCGGGTGCGCCCCGGCCTCGGGCGGCGGCGCGGCAGGTGCGGGAGCCAAGGTCGCGGGCCCCGGCACGGCCGCCGCATGGCGTGCCATCCGCCCCGCCGCCGCACCGCCGCTGTCGACGAACCACCGCGCCAGCGCGATCAGCGCGTCGACCGCGGTGTCGCGCGTCACGTTCACCCCCGCCGCACGCCCCTCGCCGCGCACCAGCAGCCTGCCGTCCACCGCGCGCTCGACCCGGAAATCGGCGGGCGCGCGGGTCAGCACCGGTGCAGCGCCCGCATCGATCGCAAAACCAACCTTGCCAGGCAGCACCGGCAGGTCAGCCAAACGCTCGCGCAACGCGGTGGCGATATGCTGCGTATCGTCCCCGTCCCGCCAGTCGGGCGCGACCAGCATCGCACCGCGCGCCTCGCGCTCCGGATCGGGATCGATCAGCCCGACGGCCAGCAACGCCTCGACCAGCCCCCGCCAGCCCGCCTCGGTCACGCCGCGGATCTGCAGGTTCGCGCGGCTGGTCACGTCGATCTCGCCATTTCCCCACGCGATCGCCGCATCGCACAGCGCGAGTGTCTGCGCGCGCGTCAGCCGCCCGAGCGGCGGGCGGATCCGCACCAGCAACCCGTCGCCCGCCGCCATCGGCCGCCACGCATCGGGGCACCATCCCTTGACGACGAACGCGCTCATGCCGGCAGGTCGAGCTGCGCGAGGATCGAATTGCGCCGCGTCGGCCACAGCCCCGCCGTGTGCAGCGCCGCGAACCGCGCGGTCATCGCCGCCAGCGCCGCGGGGTTTGCGCTCTCCAGAAACGCACGCACCGCGTCGCGCCCCAATGTCGCATCATAATAGAGATCGATCAGCTCGGGCGACACCACTCGCGCCAGCTGCGCGAACATCGCCATATGGTCGAGCGTCGCGGCGATCTCCGCGCCCCCGCGAAACCCGTGCCGCATCATCCCCTCGACCCAGGCCGGGTTCGCCGCGCGTGCATGAACGACCCGCGCAACCTCCTCGTCCAGCGACCGCGCGCGCGGCCGTTCCGGATCGCGCGCATCGAGATGATACAGCGCCGCGCTCTTACCCCCGGCAACCGCCTGCGCCGCCGCGAACCCCGCCTCGTGCGCGGCATAATCCGCGGCGAGCAACAGGTCGGTCTCGGGCAAATCCTGGACATGGACGAACCCGTCGGCGGCGGCGACCCGGTCGCGGATCCCCGCCGGGTCGAACCGCGTCGCATTGTCATCGCCCGCCCCGTCCAGCGCATGGCTCGACGCCGCCAGCCACGCGGCGCCCGCCGCCGCCCGCGCCGCCTCGCCATAGGCCTCGCCCGCATCACCCAGCTCGAGCCCGTAGCGACCCGGCTCGGGCGCATAGACGCGCGCACCGACGGCAGCGCCGACGAACGGGTTCCAGTCACCGGGCTCGTCGCGCAGCGCCAGCGCGCGCACCGCCTGCCCGAACATCTGGCCGAGCGCGGGAAACGCATCGCGGAACAGCCCCGACACACGCAGCGTCACGTCGATCCGCGGCCGGTCGAGCCTTGCCAGCGGCAGGATCTCGACCCCCGTGACCCGGTCCGACGCATGATCCCAGACCGGCTCCGCGCCGAGCAGGTGTAGCGCCATCGCAAACTCCTCGCCCGCGGTCCGCATCGTCGCCGACGCCCACAGGTCGACGACCAGCGCGCGCGGATAGTCGCCCTCGTCCTGCAGATGCCGGCGGACCAGCTCGTCGGCCAGCCGCACGCCCTGCGCATGCGCCGCGCGCGACGGCACCGCGCGCGCGTCGGTCGCATACAGGTTGCGCCCGGTCGGCAGGACGTCGCTGCGTCCGCGCCACGGCGACCCCGACGGCCCCGCCGCGATCCGCTTGCCCCGCAACGCGTTCAGCAACCCGTCGCGTTCGGCCTCGCCCTGGTCGCCACGCCCATAGACGTGCAGCCCGTCGCCGAACTGGCTCTCCTTCACGTCGCACACGAACGTGTCGATACGGGTGATCGCCTCCACCTGGCTCGCCGCCTCGTCGAGCCGCAGCGTCGCCGCCAGTCCGCTCGCGCGCGCCTCGTCCGCAATGTCGCGCTGCAGCCGGTCGCGCCGCGCGGGGTCGAGCCCGTCGGCGGTCGAAAACTCGTCGAGCAGCGATTCGAGCCGCCCCAGCCCCGCACCGCTGCGCGTCGTCGCCGCCGGCGGCGGGACATGGCCGATCGTCACCGCGCCGATCCGCCGCCGTGCCTGTGCGGCCTCGCCCGGATCGTTGACGATGAACGGATAGAGCACCGGCATCGGCCCGGTCAGCGCCTCGGGCCAGCATTCCCCCGACAGCGCAACCGCCTTGCCCGGCAGCCATTCGAGCGTCCCGTGCGCGCCGACATGGATCAGCGCATCGCTCCCCCGCGCGCGCAGCCACAGATAGAAGGCGACATAGGCGTGGCGGGGACAGCGCGACAGGTCGTGATACTCCCCGACCCGCGCCGCACTGCGCCCGCGTTCGGGCTGGAGCGCGATCACCACGCCGCCCCGCTCGACGCCCGCGAACTGGAACGCGCCGTCGATACAGGCCGGATCGTCCTCGGGCGCGCCCCAACTTTCCTCGAGCGCATCGCGCAACACGGCCGGCAGGCTCCCAAGCGCCGCGCGATATGCCGCGACCGGCCACCCGATCCGCCCCGTCGCCAGCGCCTCGGCTAGCCCACCGGATGCAGTCTCCCTGGTTGCATAGCCCGCCGCCGCCAGATCCTCGACGATCGCCTCCGCGGACGCCAGCGCGTCGAGCCCGACCGCATGCGCCATCTGATAATCCTTACCCGGATAGGTCGACAGCACGACCGCAGGCCGCTGCTCCGCGACCGGTCGCTCCGCTAGCCGCACCCACGCGGTGACGCGCGCGACGATCGCCGCGATCCGCTCGGGGTCAGCCCGGTGCTCGCGCCGAGCATAGCCGAGAGCGTCGTCGCGGACGCCGTCCTCCTTGAAGCTCGCGACGCCCGCGAACAGCCGTCCGTCGACCTCGGGCAGGACGACGTGCATCGCCAGGTCGGCGGGGGACAACCCGCGCGTCGACCCCGCCCAGGCGGCACGATCCGACGTCGCCAGCGCGACCTGGAACACCGGCACCCCCGCCCCGTCGAGCGGCGATGTGTCGTCCGCGCCGCGGCCCGAAAATGCGGTCGCGTTGACGATCGCCGCCGGACACAGCGCCACGACCCAACGCGCCAGCCACCCCGCCGCGCCCGGCGCCTTCAGCGACGGCGCGAAGAGCCCGACGACGTCGAACCCCGCCCCACTCAGCCCGGCATGCAGCGCCTCGATCGGGTCCAGATCGGCAGCGGTCAGGTAGGAGCGGTAGAAGATCAGCAGGATTCGCGGCCGCGTCGCGGTCATCGCGAACGCGGCGGGGCACGTCACCCCGTCGCGCGGCTGCCAGCCACCGACCTCGGGGACCGTCTTCACCCCCGCGACCGGCCCGGCATAAAGCCCCGCCGCCAGCGCCATCTGCGCCAGCGCCGCCTGCGCCGCGACCGCGCCGCCATCGTCGCACAAGGCGGCGAGCCGGCGCAGCGTCGACACCGGCACCGTCGACGCCGCATCGAGCCGTGCGTCGATCCGCCCGTCGGCGGGCAGCACCGCCAGCGCGATCCCCCGCGCCCGCGCCAGTACCTCGACCTGCTGCAACCCATAGGACCAGTAGGACCGCCCGCCGATCAGCCGGATCACGATCCCCTTCGCCCCCGTGCCTGCGCCACCGTCCAGCGTCCGCTCGACATAGGTATCGACCGACAGCGGATGCGCGAGCGCGGACAGGTTGGCGAGCCTGAGCGACGGCAGCGGGCTTCCACTCGCCGCCGCACGCCGCCACCCGGCCGCGAACGCGCCGAGATCCCCGTCCGAAAAGGACAGGACGACGAGGTCCGCCGGGCTCTGCGCCAGGTCCTGCGGGACCGCGCTTTCCTCCAGCCCGTGGCTTTCGCGGAAGACGACGTGCATCGCCCTCAGCCCTGAAGCGCGGCCCGGATCCTTGCAGGGTCGATCCGGTCATGCTCGGCGATCACCACCAGCCGCGTCTGCCGCGCCTCGTCGGCGCGCCACGGCCGATCATATTGCGTCCGCACCCGCGCCCCGACCGCCTGCACCAGCAGCCGCATCGGCTTGCCCGTCACCGCGGCATAGCCCTTCACGCGCAGGATGTCGGCGTCGCGCGCCAGCGTCTCGATCCGCGCGGCGAGCGCCGCCGGCTCCGCGATCTCGCCAAGCTCGACGATCATGCTGTCGAAATCGTCATGCTCGTGATCGTCCGCGCCATCATGGTGCGACGGCCGCGCCGCGATGTCATCCTCCGCCGCCGCGTTCAGCCCGAGCACGACGCGCGGATCGATCACCCCGTCGGTCAGCGCGATCACCGGCAACGCACGCGCGGACTCCGCCGCGATCACCGCGCGCGCCGCAGCCACACCCGCCTCGCCCGCCAGATCCGCCTTGGTCAGCAGCACCAGATCGGCACAGGCGAGCTGGTCCTCGAACACCTCGGCAAGCGGCGTCTCGTGATCCACGCTCGGATCCGCGCGCCGCTGCGCCTCGATCGCGGCGAGGTCGGGCGCGAACCGTCCCGCGGCGACCGCTTCCGCATCGGCCAGAGCGATCACCCCGTCGACCGTGATCCGCGACCGGATCGCGGGCCAATCGAACGCCTTGAGCAACGGCTTGGGCAAAGCGAGCCCCGACGTCTCGATCAGGATGTGGTCGGGCCGCGGGTCAAGCGCGAGCAAAGTTTCGACGGTCGGGATGAAATCGTCCGCGACGGTGCAGCAGATACAGCCATTGGCGAGCTCGACGACATTCTCGGCCGGGCAATCGGGGATCGCGCAGCCCTTCAATATGTCGCCGTCGATACCGAGCGTGCCAAATTCGTTGACGATCACCGCGAGCCGCCGGCCACCGGCGTTGCGGATCAGGTGGCTGATCAGCGTGGTCTTGCCCGCGCCGAGGAACCCGGTGACGATGGTAACGGGAATCTTGGCCAGGGTCGGCTGGGGGTCGGTCATGCGATACTCTCCGGGCGTCGGAACGACAGCCACGGACGGACGCACGCCCGCAGCCACACGCGCGCACGACCTGACGGCCGCACGCGTTCGTCGCTCAGACGGAGTACCGTGCCGCGACCATCCCCTGGATCAAGGCAAGAGCGACCATGACGCTGGCAGGTCTCCTGGCTCGCGGGTCGAAGCTCGATGCACGCCTTCCCAGGTCTCGTGACCCAGTGGCTGCCCCCGCATCGGGGGCCTGTGCGTCTCGCTCACCGCTTACAGTTGCAGGGACAGCCGCGGCATTGGGAGGCAAAGCTCCCGCACCGCATTCCCATTCAAGCCCCGAAGGGCACCGGCGCGATCTGTCGAGGTTCGGTAGAACCAAACCTCGAGGTTGGGTTTAGAGGAGTTTGGCGACTGTGCCAATGCACCTGACCTCCGTCATCCTGACGAAAGTCAGGACCCAGAGCCACGCGTAATGCGCTGCCTGGCCCTGGGTCCCGGGTCGAGCCCGGGATGACGACGCAGCTCGTTACCCCCGAACCACCTCGATCTCGTCGAACCGCTTCCACCGGTAGATCGCAAAACTCAGCACCCAGCATGCCACGAACAGCGCGATGATCGCAAAGCCCAGCCCGTTGAAATTCTCGCCCAGCGCCGAAGCGACGTCCCACACGCCCCCGCTGAGGCCCAGCTTCGACGCCAGCAGCGCGAGCGTTTCGATCCCGCCGATCGCGATCGCGACGATCGCCGAGATCAGCGTGATCGTGATGTTGTAATAGAGCTTGCGGATCGGCTTCACGAACGCCCATTCATACGCGCCGAGCATCACCACCCCGTCGGCACTGTCGACCAGTGCCATGCCCGTCGCGAACAGCACGGGCAGCACCAGCACCGTACCGATCGACAACCCGTCCGCCGCCTGGCTTGCAGACAGGCCGAGGATCGCGACTTCGGTCGCGGTGTCGAACCCCAGCCCGAACAGGAACCCGAGCGGCGCCATGTGCCAGCTGCGCGTGACCAGCCGGAACATCGGCCGGAACAGCCGTGCGAGCAGCCCGCGATTGCCAAGCAGCAGGTCGAGATCCTCCTCGACATAGCGCCCGCCGCCGCGGACATGGCCAAAGGTCCGCCACACCGATCGCAGGATGATCAGGTTCATCGCCGCAATCGTGAACAGGAACAGCGCGGATATCAGCGTCGCGATCACCCCGCCCGCCTGCTTGAACGCCTCGAACTGCGCCAGCGCACTCGCGGTCAGCGCGATGGCGACCGCGGCGATCAGGACGATCCCCGAATGGCCGACCGCGAACCAGAAGCCGACCCCAATCGGCCGCTGCCCGTCCTGCATCAGCTTGCGCGTCACATTGTCGATCGCCGCTATATGATCCGCGTCGACCGCATGGCGCAGGCCCAGCCCCCAGGCGAGCATCGCGGTACCCAGCATCAGCGGCTGCGCCTGGAACAGCGCGAACGCCCATCCCCAAGCGGCGATATTGGCCGCCACCAGCATCGCGAACATCCAGCCGATCCGGTGTCGCGTCGAACGACCGGCGGTCCGCCCGGTCATGATCTTGGTCATTGGCACATCCCCGGCGTCCGACGAGGACGGGGGCCTGCCGCGAACGACCGGGACGCGCGCCGACCGGACGCCATGAGCGGCCGGCATGCGTCGCCGATGCGGCCCCCGCCGCATGGTCGTCGCTCAGACGGCGTTCACCGTGCCTCGGCCACCCCCTGGACCGGGACAAGAGCGACCAGACGCCGGCAGGTCTCCTGGCTCGCGGGTCAAGGCTCGACGCACACCTTCCCAGGCCATCGGCCCAGTGGCTGCCCCCGTCGCAGGGGGCGCGTGCGTGTCGCTCGCCGCTTACAGTTGCAGGGACAGCTGCGGTCTTGGGGCGAACCCCGCACCGCATTCCCATTCAAGCCCCGAAGGGCACCGACGCGATCTGTGCGGATCCGGCTTGCGTCGGACCTGCGCCACAGGGCTAGCGCGTTTTGCCTGCGCTGACGACAGGATTTGCGTGCGGCGCGCCGCCGGACATGTCGTCCCATCTCACCGCAACGTCTGCCGCACCTCGTACGTTGATCGCGTAACCGACCGGCGTCCTGCCGGTCGCGGCGTTGCCCGCTTTCCGCCCCTCGGCATTCGTGCGAGCAGCGCAAGACCCTCATCGCCCCGCTGATCGGAGCCCGCATGCGCCCTCTCGTCCCCGTCGCCGACGCCCAGTCCCGCCTCTTCGCCATGGCCGCGCGCGTCCCCGCCGAAACCGTGCCGCTGCGCTCGGCGATGGGCCGCTGGGCCGCGGAGGACATTCTCGCCCGCCGGACCCAGCCCGCGACCGACCTGTCGGCAATGGACGGCTATGCGATCCGCTACGCAGATCTGCCCGGGCCGTGGACGGTCATCGGCGAGAGCGCGGCCGGCCGCCCCTTCACCGGTTCAGTCGGCGCGGGACAGGCGACGCGCATCTTCACCGGCGCGGCGATGCCGGCGGGCGCCGACACGGTGCTCGTCCAGGAGGAAGCAGTGCGCGACGGCGACCGGCTGATGCTCGACGGCGAAGGCCCCGCCTTTGAAGGCCGCAACACGCGCCGCAAGGGGCTCGACTTCGCGACCGGCACCCGGCTGATCGGGGCCGGCGACCGGCTGACCCCCGCGCGCATCGCGGTCGCTGCGACCGGCGGACACGGCACGCTGTCGGTCGGCCGCCCGCTGCGCGTCGCGGTCGCCGCGACGGGGGACGAGCTCGTTCCGCCCGGGTCGACCAGCGACCCCGTCCCGTTACCGGAATCAAACGGCATCATGCTCGCCGCGATGCTCGCCGACCTGCCCGTCGACATTATCGACCTCGGAATCCTCCCCGACCGGCTCGACACGCTGCGTGACGCCTTTGCCGGGGTCGATGCCGATCTGCTGGTGACCACGGGGGGCGCGTCGGTCGGTGATCACGACCTCGTCCGCCCCGCGATCGAGGCGGCCGGCGGGGCAATCGACTTCTGGCGGATCGCGCTGCGCCCGGGCAAGCCGATGATGGCGGGCACGCTCGGCCGGACGATGCTGCTCGGCCTGCCGGGCAATCCCGTCTCCGCCTTCGTCACCGCGATCCTGTTCGTCCGCCCCGTCGTCGCGCACATGCTCGGCGCGCGCGATCCCCTGCCGCAGACGACGCATGCGCTGCTCGGCGAGGATCTTCCGCCCAACCAGTCGCGGACCGACTATATGCGCGCCGAACTGCGCGAGGGTCGCGCCTATGCCTCGACCATCCAGGACAGCTCGATGCTGCTGACGCTCGCCCGTTCGTCCTGCCTGATCATCCGCGACGGCGACGCGCCGGCGGCAAGGGCGGGCGACTCGGCGGAAATCCTCGTCATCGCGTGACGTCACCGCTTGACGAAGCTGCAAGTGTTCCATAGAAGTTCCTCGTCTGTTCCGGACGGAGAACCGTTATGCTCACGCGCAAGCAGCACGAGCTTGTCTGCTTCATCAATGACCGCCTCGCCGAGACGGGCGTGTCGCCCTCGTTCGAGGAGATGAAGGACGCGCTCGACCTGAAATCGAAATCGGGCGTGCACCGTCTGATCAGCGCGCTTGAGGAGCGCAACTTCATCCGACGCCTGCCCAACCGGGCGCGCGCGCTCGAAGTGCTGCGGATGCCTGAGCGTCCCGAGGCGGCAATCGCACAGACTGCGGCGAAGTCGGGGCCGAAGTCGGAGGCTAAGGCATCGGCCGGCACCGTATCTGCGCCGGATACGGCCAGCGCCACGCCCGCGTCGCCCGCCCGCATCGCGGCGAACGACGTCGTCGAGATCCCGCTGCACGGCCGGATCGCCGCCGGCGTCCCGATCGAAGCCTTTGAAGGCAGTTCGATGCTTGCTGTCCCGGCCGCACTGCTCGGAACTGGCGAGCATTATGCGCTGGAGGTTTCGGGGGACTCGATGGTCGAAGCCGGCATTCTCGACGGCGACTATGCGCTGATCCGCCGCACCGAGATCGCACGCGACGGCGAAATCGTCGTCGCGCTGATCGAGGACAGCGAAGCGACGCTCAAATATTTCCGCCGCGAGGGCGCAATGGTCCGGCTCGACCCGGCCAACCGCGCCTATGACCCCCAGCGTTATGCGCCCGCACAGGTCCGGGTCCAGGGCAAGCTGTCGGGAATCCTGCGCCGCTACGACTGACGAATGCCGGGGAGCGCTGGCGGTCATCACCGCCACGCAACAGGCAGTGGCGTTCGTGACCAACGGCCCCAGGCACCATCGTCCGCGTTTCTGATTTGCGGCCCTCCCAATCGGAGGCCCCACCTTCACAGGATCATGACCCGACATACACAGTCGCAGCCTATCGCTCTGACCACCCCCGGCCCGGCACCTGAAACCGGACTGACGCCGCACCCCCGGCCACCCCGCGCTGATCGCCCCCCGCACTGAACCGTCGCGCCGGCCGCGCCAGCGTCGGTGGATCGCGCCACGGGTGCCGATCCCCCGAATTGAGCACCGTCACCATCCGCCCCGCGGTCAACGTCAACGCGATCCCCCCGGTCCGCGCGAGCACCGATCGATCGAGCTTCAGCCATCGCGGCGTACAACCACGCGGCAGCCCGCGCTCGCTGATGACGATGTCCGCGCGCCGGCAGGCGGCAAGCATCTCGGCGATCGGCACCCGGTAAACGCTGCGCGTTGCCAGCACACGCCACGCCCGCCCCCGCGCGACGACATCCGTCAAGCACAGCTCGCGGCTGCACCGCGCGTCGGGCTGATCCGCCAGCAGCAGCGGTTCTCCGTCGACCCCGCCATTCTCCGCCAGCGTATCGCGGACATAGTCCCCCGCCCGATCGCGAAGAAGTGCAAGCCCTGCGGCGGTCCGGACCGCGACGTGGCGGCCATCGCCCGTCACAAGGATATCGGGTGACGGCGTCGTCAGCGCCCAGATCGCGCCGACCGCCAAGGGCAGGATTCCGATCCGTCGCCACCGCGTCCGCCACAGCGCGATCCACACCCCGCCGACGACCATCAGCGCAAACGCCCCGTCGGGAACCGCCGGCAGCGCGCGGACCGCGCCCGGTGCATGCGCCACGCCGCGCGCGAGCCACAGCAGCGCGTCAAGCGCATGCTGCACCAGCCACCAGGCCGGCGCGCCGAGCCCGATCGTGTCGAGCAGCAGCGCCAGCGCCTCGAACGGCATGACGACGAACGTGGTCAGCGGGATCGCGACGATATTGGCGACCGCGCCGTACAGCCCGGCCTTGTGGAAATGATAGACCGCGATCGGCATCAGCGCCGCCTCGACGACGAGCCCGGTCAGCAGCAGCGACGCGGCGCCCCGCAACAGGCGTCTGCCGCGGCCCTCGTCATGCGGCGCGAACGTGGCACGGACGACGGGATGCTCGTGCAACGCGATGATCGCGGTGATCGCGGCAAACGACAATTGAAAGCTCGGTCCGGCGAACGATTCGGGCAGCGCGAGCATCACCGCGATCGCCCCCGTCGCGACCAGCCGCAACGTCATCGCCTCGCGCCCCATCGCCAGCGCGACCAGCACCAGCAACGCCGCGACGCAGGAGCGGATCGTCGGCACCTGGCTGCCCGTCAGCACGGTGTAGCCGATCGCCGCTGCGGCACCGGCAAGCTTGGCGATCAACGGCAGTCGCGTGTGCAGCGCGAGCCATGGGCTGAGCGCCAGCAGCCGCATCACGATCAGCATCGTCGCGGCGACCGCCGCGGTGATGTGGAGGCCGCTTACCGAAAGGAGATGCGCCAGCCCGGCGCGGCGCATCGCCTCCGCATCCGCGTCGCTGATCGCGCCGACGTCGCCGGTCGCCAGCGCCGCCGCGATCCCGCCCGCGCTCCCGTCAAGCTGCGCGACGATATGCCGCGACAGCGCCACCCGGACGCCAGCGCCGCCGCGGCCCGGCTCTGCTACCACCACAGGCGAAAAGCCCCGCCCCGTCGCGCCGATCGCGCCGAACCAAGCGACGCGCGCAAAGTCATAGGCGCCGGGCACCGCCGGCAAGGGCGGCGGCATGAGTCGCGCGCGAAGCTTTATGGTCGCGCCGATCGCGAGCGTCGCCGGCGCATCCGCCTCTGCCAGGTTGACGCGGACGCGGCCGGGCAACTCAGCCGGCGCGCCATCGGCGTCCTGCCCCGGCCCGACCGGCCGCACCGTCAACCGCACCAGCCGACGCGCGACGAGCGGTTCGATCGTCTCGACCCGCGCGGACAGCTGCACGAATGTCGGCCCCGCGAGCACCGGTGCCGCCACCCGGTCCGATCGTACCCAGATCAGCCCGATGCCGAGCGCCGCCGCAATCGCGCCGATCGCGAGCATCCGCGCCGCGCGCCCGCCGCGCCCCGCCGCAAGTCCGGCCAACCCGCCAGCGACCAGCACCAGGATCGCGGTGCCCCATGCCGCGGGATCGGGCAGCACGAACCACAGTGCGATGCCGCCGCCAAGCCCGACCGGCAACAAGGTTATGAGCTGATCGCGCTCCGCCTCCAGCCAGCGTTCGATCGCCCGGCCCGGCTCCGCCATCCAGGGCGGCACGCCCATTTGTCGCCGCCGGGGACGCATGCTAGAGGCGGCGACGGCTGATCCGGCCATCGTTTCTACAGTCTGGGAGCACCCGCGGTTGGGCGCAATATCTGATACGGATGCCGTCGTTTCGGCCGCACCCGTGGTTACTCGTTTCGCTCCGTCGCCGACGGGGTTCCTGCATCTTGGCGGCGCACGCACGGCGTTGTTCAACTGGCTGTTCGCCAAGGCGAACGGCGGCAAATTCCTGCTGCGTATCGAGGATACCGACCGCGTGCGGTCGACCCAGCCGGCGATCGACGCGATCATCGACGGCATGCGCTGGCTGGGGATCGACTGGGACGGCGACGTCGTCATGCAGTTCGCCGGCGCCGATCGCCACGCCCGCGTCGCGCACCAGATGGTCGAGGCCGGCCACGCCTATCGCTGCTACATGACCAATGACGAAATCGCGGCGATGCGCGCGGAGGCGCAGGCGGCCAAGAAGCCGCTCCGCATCCGCAGCCCGTGGCGCGACCGTCCGGCAAGCGAGGCCCCCGATCTTCCCCATGTCGTCCGCCTGCGCGCGCCGCAGGAAGGTGCGGTCACGATCGAGGATCGCGTCCAGGGATCGGTGACGGTCCGCAACGAGGAAATCGACGATCTCGTCCTCCTCCGTTCGGACGGCACGCCGACATACATGCTCGCGGTCGTCGTCGACGATCACGACATGGGCGTTACCCACGTCATCCGCGGTGACGATCATCTCAACAACGCGTTCCGGCAGCTGCCGATCTACCGCGCGATGGACGCGATCGAGGGCGGCTGGCCCGATCCGATCTATGCGCACATCCCGCTGATCCACGGCCCCGATGGTGCCAAGCTGTCCAAGCGTCACGGCGCCGTCGGCATCGAGGCGTATCGCGACGAGATGGGCATCCTGCCCGAGGCGTTCGACAATTACCTGCTGCGGCTCGGCTGGGGGCACGGTGACGACGAGATCATCAGCCGCGAACAGGCGGTCGAGTGGTTCGACCTGTCGGGCGTCGGCAAGTCGCCCTCGCGCTTCGACCTGAAGAAGCTCGAGAATCTGAACGGCCACTATATTCGCGAGGCCGATGATGCGCGTCTGGCCCAGCTCGCCGCCGATCGGCTCGGCCATGCCCTGCCCGGTGGCGGACTCGACCTTCTGACTCGCGCCATGCCGGTCCTGAAGCCACGTGCAGCGAACCTGAACGAACTCGCCGAAGGTTCGAATTTCCTGTTCAGCCAGCGACCTTTGGCGATGGATGACGCCGCAGCGAGCCTTTTGCAGGGTGAAGCGAGTGCGATTCTGACTAACGCGCATGCTGAACTTGACGCGCTCGACAAGTGGGATACGGAAGCGCTCGAAGGCGCGGTACGGCGCGTGGCCGAAGCGCGAAGCCTAAAGCTCGGGCAGGTTGCACAACCCCTTCGCGCCGCGCTGACCGGTCGCAAGACGTCGCCGGGAATATTCGATGTGCTCGACCTGCTCGGGCGTGACGAGAGCCTCGGTCGGATCGCCGACCGGATGGCAGACTGATAAGATTTCGAGGAAGGATACAAGCATGAGCGAGACCGCAAACCTCAAGGTCGACGGCAAGGAATTCGATTATCCGGTCATGTCCGGTACGGTCGGCCCCGATGTCATCGATATCCGCAAGCTGTACGCGCAGACCGACAATTTCACCTATGATCCGGGCTTCACCTCGACCGCCTCGTGCCAGTCGAAGCTGACCTATATCGACGGCGATGCGGGCACGCTGCTCCACCGCGGCTACACGATCGGCGAGCTCGCCGAACAGTCGAACTTCATGGAAGTCGCCTATCTGCTGCTGAACGGCGAACTGCCCAGCGAAGAAGAGCTGTCGACCTTCTCGAACACGATCACGCGCCACACGATGGTGCATGAGCAGCTCGCGCAGTTCTTCCGCGGGTTCCGTCGCGACGCGCATCCGATGGCGATCCTGTGCGGCGTCGTCGGCGCGCTGTCGGCCTTCTATCACGATTCGACCGACATCCACGATCCGGCACAGCGCGTCATCGCGTCGCATCGCCTGATCGCCAAGATGCCGACGATCGCCGCGATGGCGTACAAGTACAGCGTCGGCCAGCCGTTCGTCTATCCGGACAACACGCTGAGCTACACCGGCAACTTCCTGAAGATGACGTTCGCCGTGCCAGCGGAGAAGTACGTCGTGAACCCGATCGTCGAAAAGGCGATGGACCGCATCTTCATCCTCCACGCCGATCACGAGCAGAATGCGTCGACCTCGACCGTCCGTCTCGCCGGCTCGTCGGGCGCCAACCCGTTCGCGTGCATCGCGGCCGGCATCGCCTGCCTGTGGGGCCCAGCACATGGCGGCGCCAACGAAGCCGCGCTCAACATGCTGCACGAGATCGGTACGGTTGACCGGATCCCCGAGTTCATCGCCCGCGCGAAGGACAAGAACGATCCGTTCCGCCTGATGGGCTTCGGCCACCGCGTCTACAAGAACTACGATCCGCGTGCGGCCGTCATGCAGACGACCGTCAAGGAAGTGCTCGGCGAGCTGGGTGTCACCGACCCCGTGTTCGACGTCGCGATCGAGCTCGAGCGTCTGGCGCTGAGCGATCCCTACTTCATCGAGAAGAAGTTGTTCCCGAACGTCGACTTCTATTCGGGCGTCATCCTCTCGGCGATCGGCTTCCCGACCTCGATGTTCACCGTTCTCTTCGCGCTTGCCCGCACCGTCGGCTGGGTCGCGCAGTGGAACGAGATGATCACCGATCCCGACCAGAAGATCGGCCGTCCGCGCCAGCTCTACAGCGGCCCGACGCAGCGCGACTATACGCCGATGGCGTCGCGCTGAGATGAAGCTCCGGCCGATCCTGATGGTCATCGGCGTGCTGTGCGCGCTGATGGGGTTCCTGTGGATCGGCCAGGGGCTTGGATATGTCCATTGGCCGCGATCGAGCTTCATGCTCGATCAGCGGCCTTGGGCGGACCGCGGCGCCGCGCTCGCGGTATTAGGCCTGGTACTGATCCTGGCCGCGCGTCGCCTGCGTCGGTAACGACAACACGAACCGAGCCCCCTCGCCGATCGCGCTGTCGATCGTCAGGTCGCCGCCCATCGCGCGTGCCAGCCGCCGCGCGATATAGAGCCCGAGGCCGTTGCCGCCCGGCTCGGACGCGTCGACCCGCTCGAACTTCTCGAAAATTCGCGCATGATCCGCGGGCGCCACGCCCTTGCCGGTATCCGCGACGACGACGGTCACCTGATCGCTCCCCGTATGCGTCGTCACCTGCACCGCGCCACCCGACTGCGAATAGCGCACCGCGTTGCCGATCAGATTGACCAGGATCTGCAACACGCGCCGGAAATCACCGCGCGCGACGACGCGGGCTTCCGCGGCGGGCCGGGTGATCGTCACGTTTGCGTTGCCCGCCCGCACCGCCAGCAGCCCGGCAGCACGCCGCGCAATATCGGCCAGATCGATCGTCTCGAGAAGCAGCGCGAAGTCGGGCCGCTCGACCGCCTGAAGATCGACCAGATCGTCGACCAGCGCCAACAGATGGCGGCCGGCATTGGCGATATCTGCCGCATAATCGGCATAATCGGGCTGCACCAGGCCATCGGTCTGCGCATGGATACTGTCGGCGTTCGCAACGATGCGCGCCAGCGGCGTCCGCAGCGCACGGTCTAGCCCGGCGGTGAAGGTCGGCGACAGCTGGTCCGCCCCCGCCGGCCGCGGCTTGGCGGGCGGCGATGGTACGTCCGCGGGATCGTCGACCAGTTGCCCGCTGCCGATGAACCCCGCAAAGGCACGTTCCGCGTCACGGCGAACCACGGCGCTCAGCATGATCGCGCGGCCCGACCCCCGCAGCCGCGCGGGCTGTGCGTCGAGCGGCTGGCGGCGCGCGACCGCGTCGAGGATCGGCAGCGCGCCGTCATCGCCGCTGTCGAGCATGACGAGGCTCGTCAGCGGCTTGCCGAGCAGCGCGAGCGGGTCGACGCCCATGCGGGGCCCTGCGTCGGGCGATACGAATGTCAGGCGAAGTGCAGCGTCGGTCTCCCAGCGCCAGTCGGCACCACTCGACAGGAAATCGACGCCTGCACCGGGGTTTGGTGCCGCTGGACGCCACGGCTGGAGTTCGCGCCAGCCGCTCACCGCAAGGCCGACCGTATCGCCCTCGGGCTGCGCACGGACCCACAGATCGAGATCGACGTCGTCATCGGCGATCACCACGCTGCGCGAAACCGCGATTCCCAGCCGGCGCGCCAGGCGTGCGATCATTGCGAGCTGCGGCACCGCGATCGGCGCGCCGATCACCCCCCCGGCGCGGCTGTTGAGCGCAAGCAGGATCGGATCCGCCGACAGCAACACGCCGTCCCCTGCCACTTCCGCCAGTGCGACCGCAGTGTCGCCTGTCATATATCCCGTCATCGTCGGTCTGCCCCGGCCAGCGCCCGCAACGCCGCGCGAAACTCGCGGTGCATCGCCAGCGGTGCGATCGCCGCGCGCGCATCGTCGACCGCGACGCTCGCGATGCTGTCGAGCGCGTCGGCGAAACTTTCGATATCACGGCGCGGATCGGCATCGGCCAGCGCCAGTCCGATCCGCGCGATCGTCTCCCGGTCGAGATCCGCCGCCCGCAGTGCCAGCCACAGTTGCTCTCCGTCGGGATCGAGTACGATCACCCGGACCTGTTCGGCATCAATCCCGATCGCATGCGCCAGCACCGCGACGAACAGGGTCAGACGCCGGTCGCCGAGCGCCTCGACCAGCAGCGCCGGCAATTCGTCGCGACGGGCATCGATCGCTGCGGCGAGGCGGATCGCGACGGCTTCGGGGCGCTCCGCGTCATCATGCGCGGCAAGGCTGCGCAGCGCCGCTTCGGTGATCGCCTGATCGCTCTTCCCGCGGCCCTGCATCGCGACCATCTCGCCAGCGTCCTTCAAGGCATCGTCAAGCCCGTCGCGCACCGCCGCGGCTACCCACCAGACGAGGCGGCGATGCAGGTCGGCGGGCACGTCGCTTCCCGCGATCATTCCCGATTCATTGGCCGCGCGACGCCGGCTTTCCGCCGCGAGCAGCGCGCCGGCCGCGGTGGCGACGGTCGTATCCGACACCCCCGTCAGGCGGATCAACAGGCTCGGCTCCTCGGGACCGGCGATCGCGGCGGGAAGGGCATCGGCGATCAGGTCATGCCGGACGCGTGCGATCAGGTCCTTCATCAGATCGCGGTCGCGCAACACCCCCGACCGCGTCAGCCGCAGCAAGGCGCCCCCCTGCGTCAGGATCGCCTCCGCCCGCGTCGTCTCCCCCAGCCCGGCAAGAACGCGGGCGGCATGACGGCGGATATCCGCCTCGATCGCCCCGATGATGCCGCGCAGGACATGTGCCAGCATCAACCGCGTACGTTCCTCCAGCCGCGCATCGGCGGTCAGGAAAAAGTCGGTGATCGTGGTTTCCAGCCGGTCGTCGGCCCGCTGACGCGCACGCGCGGCGCGCGCGATCGCACTCGCGCGTGACAGCGCGGGATCAGGCAAGGGTTCAGAGCCAACCGACATGCGCCGTGCCTACCCCCTTATTATTAAGGCGGTACTAAGGCTGAAGACGAAGATGCTCGATTGCCGCAGCCAGCGTGACCGTCGCGTACAGCCCGGCGATCGCAAGGCCCAACAGCGGAAATCCGAGGATCGCGACGATCGTGACAATCAGCAGATAGGCCGGCGCACTGCCCCACCACATGCGACGCGCCCGCTCGACGATCGCGCGTTCGCCCAGCGCTGCGATCGCGAGCAGTGCGGCCGCCATGACCAGCGCGCTGTTGTCGGCCGAATAGCCCGCCCACAGAAAGGCAAACAGCAGAACGGCGAGCGCGCTGACGACGCCGATTCCGCGCGTCTGCATCGTCGCGACCGACTCATCGTCGCGCAGGCCACTCAGCACCGAGCCGATCGCCAGACCGACACAGGCCGTGCTGGCAAGCACCAGTCCGGTCGCCAGCCAGCCGAACAGCATGGCGCCAAGCCCGGCTGCGGCGATACCCAGCGACGTCGCGCCGACGGTCGTGCCAGCAACGCTCTTATCGACCAGGAACGGCAGGCCGAGCCTGGCGATCGGCGCGAGCACGAAACGGTCGAACCAGCCGCTGCGCCCCGACACGATCGTCGCCAGCACGGCACGGCCGCGTTCTTCCAGCGTCCGCGCCTCGCGCTCGATGCCGTGCCCGCTGCGAATTGCATCGGTCGGCAGCAGGATCTGCACCGCGCGCGCCTGCACCGCGATCCGCAGCAGCGTCGATTGAAGGTCGTAATCATTGGGCAGGCCCGCGACTTCGGCGATCCGTGCGGGCTCCAGCCGGGCGACACCGGCCCATGCCATCTGGCCACCGACGCGCTCGAACCCGGGTCCCGCATCGTCCTCAGGCACGACGAGCAGCGCATCGCCGCCCTCGTTCGCCATCGCCGCGACGATGCTCTCGGTCGTCACCAGCCCATCGCCGAGCATCAAGACGCGCGCCAGCGGATGGAGCTTTTCCATCGCCTCGGCCGCAGTCCGGACGGTATCGACCGCGACACCACGGCGGTTGATGCGATTGATCGCGCCCAGCAACTCAGGCGTCAGCCGCGCGACGACCACGATGACCTGACGCACGCCGGCTGCAATCAGCAACCGCGCCTGATACTCGATCAGCGTGACGCCGCTGAACGGCAAAGTGGCAGCCAGGCGATCGGGGCGATCGTCGGCATCGTGAATAGCAAAGAGAAGCCCGGCAAGCATCTGCGGCTGTTAGGCGTCGAAACGACGGATGCAAAGCCCGTGCGTCAGAAGCACGCGCAGATCACCGCCCTGCATCCGGGTCAAAGCTGCTTTACCGCGTCGCGCAGCCGACGCAGCATGTCGTCGTCGCCGGGCGGGGTGTCGGCCGCCGCGCGCGCCAGCGTCATCAGCGGCATCGCGCCAAAGCTCGCCGCCAGCCCCTTCAGCCGCCATGCCGCGGCGCGCCATGCCTCGGCGTCGGATGCGTCCACCATAGCGTCCAGCGCGTCGGCGGCGCTGTGGGTGAAGGCGAGGTGCAGGTCGGCGATCAGCAGCGGATCGTCCCCGACCGCGGCTGCCAGGGCGGCGTCGATTGCTCCGGGATCATAGGCCATGAGATGGGGCGTACACGCGACCGACTTAACGGGAGGTTGCGCTATTCGCTTTGTCAAAGCCGATTTCATGGTAAAACCCGGACATGAACGGGGGTTCTTCCATCATCGGCCTGCGCGCGGACCCTGCCCGGGATCCGGACCTTGGCGACGTCCCACCACCGCCTTTGAAGGAACGCGCACCCGTGTTTATCGACGACTATATCCTGCCGGCGGACGACGACGGCGCCGATCGCGGGCGGATCTTCGCGGGTGCGGCGATCGCCGCGGTCCTGCTCTGGCTCGCCGTCATGCTCTGGCTCGTCCGCGGCGAGATCGGTGCGATCGGACCGGTCGCGCTGGTCCAGCTCCTCGCAGCGCTGTGCGTCGTGCCGGCGCTGATCGGCATCATCTGGTTGCTCGCGATGCGGACGAGCCGGGCCGAGGCGGCGCGGTTCGGGGTCACGGCGCGCGCGATGCAGGCGGAGTCCGCCCGGCTCGAACAGGCGGTCGCCGCGACCGCGCAGACGATCGACCGCAATCGCCGTCATCTGGCGGACCAGGTCGACACGCTGATGACGATGGGCGAGACCGCGCATCAGTTTCTCGGCGCGATCGGCGAAGGCTTCGCGACCGAGATCGAACGCGCCGACGCGCACACGCGCAGCCTCGTTGCCGCGGCCGACGCGACGCAGACGTCGCTCGGTGTCCTGCTTGCCTCGCTGCCGCGCGCGCATGCCGAGACCGAAGCGATGGCGGACCAGCTCGAACGCGCCGGCCTTTCCGCCAGCGAGCATGCCGGTGCCCTCGATGCGCAGATCGGCGCGCTGGCGGCCCGTGGGCGGGAGGCCGATGCGGTGGCGAGCGGCGCGGCGCAGCGGCTGGCCGCACATATTATCCGGATGGAGGCGACCAGTGAAACCGCCGGCGCCCGGCTCGAGGCGGTTACCGAGACGATGTCCGCGGAGGTTGACGCACTGCTCGGGCGTACAGCGGATGCGGTCGACGACGCACGCAAGGGCATTGCCGCGCAGGGTGACGCGGTGCTGGCGATGGTCCGCGCCAATCAGGTGGCGCTCGACGGCGCGACGCGCGCGAGCGCCGAGGCGATTGCCGACCGGATCGCCGGCGTCGATTCGGCGATCGCCCAGGTGGCGCGCCGCCTAGAGGAGCAGCGTACAGCCGGGGAGGATATCCTCGGCTCGCTCGGTTCAGGCCTCGACCAGGTCGAGACGCGGATCGACACGCTCCACCATCATGGTGTCGAACGAACCCAGCTGCTCGCTGCGTCGATCAGCGCACTGGGCGGCTCGGCGGACGCGATGACCGAGGCGCTCCGCTCGGGCGAGGCGATGGCGGGGCGGACGATCGGCACGACCGAATCGCTGCTGATCGCCCTCGACGCCGCGGCGCGCGAGATCGACGAAACCCTGCCTGACGCGCTGTCCCGGCTCGACCGGCGCGTCGCCGACAGCAAGGCGATCGTGGTCGCGGCAAAGCCCGAATTGCTCGCGCTCGTCACCGCGGCCGAAAGTACGCACGACGCGATTGAGGCGATTGCCGGTGTCATCGCCGAACAGCGTAGCGTGCTCGATCGCCTGTCGAACACGCTGCTCGACACGCTGGCCTCGGGTCGCGCCAAGGCGGACGCACTGGGCCAGATGGTCGACGAGACGATCGATCGCACCAACAGCTTCTCCGAAGAGGCCGCACCCCGTCTCGTCGAGGCGTTGCTGCGCGTCCGCGAGACCGCGACCGCGGCGGCGGATACAGCGCGCCACACGCTCGCTCAGGTCATTCCCGACGCCGCGCAGGCGCTCGAGCTCGCCAGCAGTGCTGCGCTGCGCCGCGCGACCGGCGACACCGTCGATCGGCAGATCCAGGCGATCGGCGACGCGACCGACGCCGCGGTCGACGCGACGACGCGCGCGACCGAGCGGTTGGCGGCACAGGTCGAGGCGATCGCACAGCAGACCGCGGTCGTCGAAACCCGGCTCGAAGAGGCACGCAACGACCGCGAAACCGCCGATCGCGACACATTCGCGCGGCGGGTCTCGCTGCTCATCGAATCGCTGAACTCCGCCTCGATCGACATCGCCAAGGCGTTCGCGCCCGAAGTCGCCGACAGCGCCTGGGCGGCCTATCTCAAGGGTGATCGCGGCGTCTTCACCCGCCGTGCGGTGCGCATCCTCGACGCGAACGATGCCCGATCGATCGCGAACCTGTATGACGACGATGCGGGCTTCCGCGAGATGGTGAACCGCTACATCCACGACTTCGAATCGATGTTGCGTGCGATCCTGGCACAGCGCGACGGCTCACCGCTCGGTGTCACCCTGCTCTCGTCGGATATGGGCAAACTCTACGTGGCGCTAGCACAGGCGATCGAACGCCTCCGCTAAAAGGGGCGCCCGCCCCGGTCGCGCTAGCGGCGGACCATGTCGCGTGTGTCGAACAGGTCGAACATCTGCGGCGTGATCCAGCCGTAAGCGTAATTCAGCTGGAACAGCACGAACAGCGTCGTCGCAACGATCGTCACGCGCCAGGCGACGCGCCCGGCGTGGAAATCATGCGGCGCGCTCTCGGACTGGCCGGGGACGGTCTCGCCCCCGACCTCGCGCGTCGTCCGCACACCGAATGGCAGGACCAGGAACACCGAGAACGCCCAGAACAGGACGTAGATCGCGAGTGCCGAGGTCCAGCGCATCGAATCAGCCTTCGATCAGCAGAACGTCGACGATCGGCTTCTTGCCGGTCCAGCGCGTCGAGACCTTGCGGACCGCAAGTCGGACCTGCTCGCGCATCTTGTCGATATCGCGCTTGCCGCCCCGCACGGTGTCGGCAACCGCCTGGACCGCATCCGCGACGAATGCGGCACGATCTTCCTCCACCGGCACGCCCTGGACGCGGACCTGCGGCTGACCGAGCATCCGCCCGTCCTTGCCGATCGCCACCGCGACCGAAATCTGGCCATTGATCGCCAGCTTGCGACGCTCGTTCAGCGTGGTGCCGTCCGCCGGCAGGATCACGTCACCATCGAGGACCAGGCGGCCGACCGTCGCATTGCCGATCTTGACCGGCCCCTTGGGCGCCAGCCGGACGATGTCGCCGTTGCTCTGCACCAGCGCACGGGGAATCCCCTGCTCCAGCCCGAAGCGCGCATGCTCCATCATGTGGCGCATCTCGCCATGCGTCGGGATCAGCGTGTCGGGACGCAGCCACTCGTACATCTGCGCGAGCTCCGGCTGGCCGGGATGGCCCGAGACGTGGACGTGCGCCTGGCGCTCGGTCACCATGCGGATTCCCTTGGCGGCCAGCGTGTTCTGGATGCGGCCGATCTGAACCTCGTTGCCGGGGATCTGCTTCGACGAGAAGATCACCGTGTCATCGGCCTCGAGCGTGATCGTGTGGCTGCCATTGGCAACCCGCGCGAGCGCGGCGCGCTCCTCACCCTGCCCGCCGGTGGCGATGATCAGAACCTTGTTCTTGGGCAGACGCATCGCGGTGTCAGGATCGATCGTCTCGGGGAAGTCCTTCAGATACCCCGTCGCACGCGCGACCTTGATGATCCGGTCGAGCGAGCGTCCGGTGACGCAAAGCTTGCGCCCGGTTTCCTTCGCCACTTCGCCGAACGTGTGAAGCCGTGCGGCGTTCGACGCGAAGCTGGTGATCATCACCCGGCCCTTGGCCTTGCTGACTTCCTCAAACAGGCCCTTGCGGACCGTGCTCTCGCTGCCCGACGCGGTGGTGTTGAAGATGTTGGTCGAATCGCAGACCAAGACGTCGACGCCCTTGTCGCCGATCGCCATGAAGCCTTCGGGCTTGGTCGGATTGCCGATCACCGGGTTCTTGTCGAGCTTCCAGTCGCCGGTGTGGAACACGCGACCATAGGGCGTGTCGATCAGCAGCGCGTTCGCCTCGGGGATCGAATGCGACATTTCAACGAAGGTGAAGCCGAACGGCCCGAGCTGGAAGTTGCCGCCCATCGGGATCATCTTGAGCTTCACGCGGTTGGCGATCCCCTCTTCCTCGAGCTTGCCGCGGACCAGGCCCATCGTGAACGGCGTCGCATAGATCGGCACGCCCAGATCTTCGGCGAGATAGGGCAGCGATCCGATATGGTCTTCATGCCCGTGCGTGATCACGATGCCGAGCAGATCGTCGATCCGCTCCTCGATGAAGGACAGGTCGGGCAGGATGACGTCGACGCCGGGATATTGCGGATCGGCAAAGGTGATGCCGAGATCGACCATCACCCATTTGCCCTGGCAGCCATACAGGTTGACGTTCATGCCGATTTCGCCGGAGCCGCCAAGGCCACAGAAAAGGAGTTCGTTCTTCGGAGTCATTGATTACTTTCAGGATTACAGGGGAATGTGGCCCGCAGGCCGGTTGGCGCGAGCCCAATGGCCCTAGATATGGTGACGGTCCCACATCATCGCCAGCCCCTGGATCGTCAGGTCGGCCTCGATGACGTCGAACACGTCGGTCTGTTTTTCGAAGAGGGTGGCAAGTCCGCCGGTCGCGATGACCTTGACCGGACGCCCGACCTCGGCCTTCATCCGAGCGACCAGCCCCTCGATGATCGCGACATAGCCCCAGTAGATGCCGATGTGCATCTGCGAGACCGTGTTCAGGCCGATCACGCTGGTATCGGCGGGCGCCTCGATCGCGATCCGCGGCAATTTGGCGGCAGCGGTGACCAGCGCGTCGAGCGACAGGTTGATCCCCGGCGCGATGATGCCGCCCTTATACGCGCCGCGATAGTCGACGAGGTCGAACGTCGTCGCGGTGCCGAAATCGATGACGATCAGGTCGCCGTCGTGCAGCGCATGCGCGGCGATCGTATTTACCGCACGATCAGCGCCCAGCGAGGCGGGCTCGTCGACATCGATCGCGATCCCCCATTCGACCGGCGCGCGGCCGGCGATCAGCGCCTCGGTCGCGAAATATTTCGACGCGAGCACCTGCAGATTGTGCAGCGCGCGCGGCACGACCGTCGCGATAATGACGCCCTCGACCGCCCCCCGATTATGCCCGCCAAGCTGCATCAGCTGGCTCAGCCACACCGCATACTCGTCCGCGGTGCGGCGTGGATCGGTCGCGATCCGCCACCGCGCGACGATGACGCCCTTCTCGACGAGCGCGAACACGACATTGGTATTGCCGGCATCGATGGCGAGCAGCATGCGGGGACCTTCAACCTTTCCGTGCGGATAGTGCATAGTCGAGACCCGCGGCGATGGCGATGACGCGCCGCATCACAGCAGGAATATGTCGGCGGCGTGGATGACACGACGCTCGCCCGACGCTGTGCGCAGGATCAACGCGCCATCGAGATCGAGCCCCTCGAACAGCCCGTCGACCGCCTCCCCGTCCGCGAGCCGCGCGGTCAGCGCGGTGCCCGCCGGATGCGCGCAATCGACCCAGCGCGCGCGGACCGGCGCCAGCCCCTCGGTCCGCCAACGCGCAACCCAGCGCGCAAAGCCGTCTGCAAGGATGTCGAGGAACGACGACGGCTCAACGACGACGCCGTGCACCGCGAGATCGGTCGTCTTACGATCGGCCAGCTCGGGATGGTGTGCAATGTTGACGCCAAAACCAACGACGACCGAGTCGTCCGCGCGCTCGAGCAGGATACCGGAAAGCTTGGCATCGGCGAGCAGCAGGTCGTTCGGCCATTTGAGTAGCAGTGTCGCGCTCGAGTCCGTCGTCGCCTGCCGGATACCGTCGATGAGAAGGGTCGACACGGTCTCATACAACGCGACTGCCGCGACGAGCGCGAGGCTGGCGGCGGGCGGATCGCCCAGGCGCAACCGCACCAGCGTGCTCGCATAGAGATTGCCGTCGGGGGACGACCATTCCCGCCCCTGCCGGCCGCGTCCTGCAGTCTGCCGAACCGCCCTCAGCCAGAGGCCGTCATCGGCGCCGGTGCGAGCCAGCGCCAGCAGGTCGGCATTGGTCGATCCTGTCTCCGCAACGGTACGGATAATGCTCAGAACAACGCCCGCGCTGCCGCCATCGTCCATGCGCCGAGCACGGGGATGAGCAGATAGCCGGCCGGCGAGACGAATACCGCCGCCAGCGCGATCAACCCGCCCTCGACCTTGTTCTCCATCGGCGCAAAGGCGGGTGCCGGATCGTCGAAGTACATCGTCTTGACGACGCGCAGGTAATAATAGGCGCCGATCACCGATGCCGCGATGCCGACCACGGCGAGCGGGAAGAGGCCTGCATCGACTGCCGCACTGAACACCGCGAACTTTGCATAGAAGCCGAACAGCGGCGGAATACCGGCAAGGCTGAACATGAAGATCGCGAGTGCGGCGGCAAGCCCCGGCCGCGTCCGCGACATGCCCGCCAGGCTCGCGATCGTCTCGACCGGCTGCCCGTCATCGCCGCGCATCTGCAGCACGACCAGGAACGAGCCCAAGGTCATCGCGACATAGATCGTCAGATACATCAGCACGCCCGACACACCTTCCGGCGTCCCTGCAGCGAGACCGATCAGTGCGAAGCCGACATTGTTGATCGACGAATAGGCCAGCAGGCGCTTGACGTTGGTCTGACCGATTGCCGCGACCGCGCCGAGGATGATCGAGGCAAGCGCCGCGAAGATCACGATCTGACGCCACTGGTCCGTCGCCGGCCCCATTGCCTCGATCGCGACGCGTACCGCCATCGCCATTGCCGCGACCTTGGGAGCCGAGGCGAAGAAGGCGGTGACGGGCGTCGGTGCGCCTTCATAAACGTCGGGCGTCCACATGTGGAACGGCACTGCGCTGATCTTGAATGCGAGGCCTGCGAAGACGAACACCAGACCGAACAGCAAGCCAAGCGACTTGGTCCCGGCATAGGCGTCGGCGATGCCCGAGAACAGCGTCGTACCGCTGAACCCGTAAACCAGCGAAATACCGTACAACAGGATGCCGCTGGCGAGCGCGCCAAGCACGAAATACTTCAGACCCGCCTCGGCCGACCGCCCGTCGCGCCGCATGAAGCTGGCGAGGACATACGCCGCAAGGCTCTGCAGCTCGAGACCGACATAGAGCGTCAGCATGTCGCTGGCCGAGACCATGATGCCCATGCCACAGGCCGACAGCAGGATCAGCACCGGATATTCGGGACGAAGATCCTCGCCCTGCGACCGTGCGAAGAAGCTCGGCGCCATCATGATCGCGACGGCAGAGGCGATGTAGATCAGCACCTTGGCAAAGGCACCGAACGCATCGGCACGGTAGAGGCCGTCGAACGCATAGCCGCCCGACGATGCCGGGCCGACCAGCGCGATCCCGGCGCCGACCAGGACGAACACGGATGCGATCGACACGGCGCGCGTCGACGTGTCCCCGCCCCAGGCCGAAACGAGCATCAGCGCGATCGCGCCCAGTGCCAGCACCAGCTCGGGCAGCGTCATTGCGATGTTAGCGGCGTATTCCATCAGTGTGCCTCCCCGTGCGCGGCTTCATGCACGGTGGCGGGCTTCCCCGCAGTTGGGTTCGAATCGCTGGCCGGCTTGGCGCGATCGACGCGCGCGAGCAGGACGCTCACATCCTTGCGCATCGGCGCGAGGAAGCTCTCGGGATAGACGCCCATCCACAGCACGACGGCTGCGATCGGTGCGAGCAACCAGAATTCGCGCGCCGACAGGTCGACCATGCCGCGAACCTCGTCCGACTTGATCTCGCCAAAGACCACGCGACGGTAGAGATACAGCATGTACGCCGCACCGAGGATGATGCTCGTCGTGCAGAGCAGCGCCGTCCAGGTCGAGACCTGATAGGTGCCCATCAGCGACAGGAACTCGGCGACGAAGCCGCTGGTGCCCGGCAAACCGATCGACGCCATGGTGAAGAACAGGAAGAAGATCGCATAGCGCGGCATGTTGATCGCCAGGCCGCCATAGCGCGAGATCTCGCGGGTATGGAGCTGGTCGTAGATCACGCCGACGCACAGGAACAACGCACCCGACACCAGCCCGTGGCTCAGCATCATGATCATCGCGCCTTCGATGCCCTGCCGGTTGAACGCGAACAGACCGATCGTGACGATCGCCATATGCGCGACCGACGAATAGGCGATCAGCTTCTTCATGTCCGACTGCACGAGCGCGACCAGCGACGTGTAGATCACCGCGACCGCCGACAGGCCGAAGATCAGCCAGGTGAGCTGGCCCGAGGCTTCGGGAAACATCGGCAGCAGGAAGCGCAGGAAGCCGTATCCGCCGAGCTTGAGCAGCACGCCCGCCAGGATTACCGACCCTGCGGTCGGCGCCTGCACGTGCGCGTCGGGCAACCAGGTATGGACCGGCCACATCGGCATCTTGACCGCAAACGACGCGAAGAACGCCAGCCACAGCCACGTCTGCACGTGCGCCGGGAAGTCGTAGTTCAGCAGCGCCGGAATGCTCGTCGTGCCCGCGGTCTTCGCCATGTACAGCATCGCGATGAACATCAGGACCGAGCCGAGCAGCGTGTACAGGAAGAACTTGTACGACGCGTAGATCCTGTTCGCCCCGCCCCAGATGCCGATGATCAGGTACATCGGGATCAGGCCGGCTTCGAAGAAGACGTAGAACAGGAACAGGTCCTGTGCCGCGAACGTGCCGATCATCAGCACTTCGGTGAACAGGAACGCCGCCATATATTCCGGCACGCGGGTCGTGATCGAGCGCCAGCTGGCGCCGATGCAGATCGGCATCAGGAACACGCTGAGCATGATCAGCATCAGCGCGAAGCCGTCGATGCCGAGCGACCAGCCAAACGGCCCGAAGATGCCGGGGGCGTGCTCGACGAATTGCCACTGCGCGCCGCCAATGTCGAAGTTCATCCACAGCATGATGCCGAGCACGAAGTCGATCAGCGTCGCCGCCAGCGCGAGCATCCGGGCCGTGTTCGCCGAGACGAACAGGCATGCGATGGCCGCGATCATCGGGACCGCGATCAGGACGGAAAGGATAGGAAAGCCGGTCATCAATAGAGTCCGATCGCCCAGGTTACGGCGGCTGTCAGGCCGATCAGCATGACGAAGGCATAGGTGTAGAGATATCCCGTCTGGAAGCGGCCGGCGACCCGCGCGCCGACCTGGACCAGCCAGGCCGACCCGTCGGGGCCGAACCGGTTGATCGTCTTCTCGTCACCGCGGTGCCACAGGAAGCGGCCGATCGCAAAGGCGGGGCGGACGAAGATCAGGTCGTACAGCTCGTCGAAATACCACTTATGCAGCAGGAAGTCGTAGAGCACGCCGAACTGTTCGATCACCTTGCCCGGGAAGGACGGGTTCTTGATATAGGCGTACCAGGCGGTCAGCAGGCCGAGCAGCATCGCGATCGTCGCCGACAGCTTGATGATGAGCGGCACGCCGTGCATCTCGTGCATCAGATGTTCGCGGAACGCGAGTGCGCCCTTCCAGAACTCTTCGCCCGAACTCGGCTCGATGAAGTAACCGTGGAAGACGAAGCCTGCGAGCACGGCACCGATCGACAGGACGATCAGCGGGATCAGCATCGGCAGCGGGCTCTCATGCGGGTGATACCCGCCATCGCCTTCCGCCGGCGGATGCACGGCATCGTGATGATCATGCGGCGCATGGCCTGCGTCCTCGGCCTTAGCCGGGTTCGCGTGGTGATCGTCGACATGATGCGCGTCGTGCGCATGATCGTCGTGACCATGGGCGTCGTGGAGCGCATGCTGGATGTGCTCCGATGCGGCCCAGCGCGGCTTGCCCCAGAAGGTGAGGAACATCACGCGCCACGAATAGAAGCTGGTGAGCAATGCGACGAGCACGCCGACGAACCACACGCCCGGCTGACCGGCCGCCCAGCTCGCCTCGATGATCGCATCCTTCGAGTGGAAGCCTGCGAACCCGAATGCGGTGTTGCCGAAGATGCCGGGGATGCCGACGCCGGTGATCGCGAGCGTACCCGCCATCATGCCCCAGAACGTCACCGGGATCTTCTTACGCAGACCGCCATAATAGCGCATGTCCTGCTCGTGGTGCATCGCATGGATCACCGAGCCGGCACCCAGGAACAGCAAAGCCTTGAAGAAGGCATGCGTGAACAGGTGGAACATCGCCGCGCCGTACGCGCCGACGCCAGCTGCGAAGAACATGTAGCCGAGCTGCGAACAGGTCGAATAGGCGATGACGCGCTTGATGTCGGTCTGGACGAGGCCACACGTTGCAGCGAACAGGCAGGTCGCGGCCCCGACCGAGGTGACGACGGTCAGCGCGACCGGGCTCATCTCGAACATCGGCGACAGGCGGCAGACCATGAACACGCCCGCGGTGACCATCGTCGCCGCGTGGATCAGCGCCGACACCGGGGTCGGGCCTTCCATCGCGTCCGGCAGCCAGGTGTGCAGGCCGAGCTGTGCCGACTTGCCCATCGCGCCGACGAACAGCAGCAGGCAGAGCACCGTCATCGTATCGAAGCGGTAGCCGAGGAAGCCGATCGTCGATCCGGCCATGCCAGGTGCGGCGGCCAGGATCTCGGGGATCGAGACCGTGCCGAACACCAGGAACGTGCCGAAGATGCCGAGCATGAAGCCAAGATCGCCGACGCGGTTGACGACGAACGCCTTGATCGCGGCCGCGCTGGCCGACGGCTTGCGGAACCAGAATCCGATCAGGAGGTAGGACGCGAGGCCCACCCCTTCCCAGCCGAAGAACATCTGGACAAGATTGTTCGCGGTCACGAGCATCAGCATCGCAAAGGTGAACAGCGACAGATACGCGAAGAAGCGCGGCTGGTCGGGATCCTCATCCATATAGCCCCAGCTATACAGATGGACGAGAGCCGACACCGACGTGACGACGACGAGCATCACCGCGGTCAGCGCATCAACGCGCAGCGACCACGCGACGTTCATGTCGCCCGACTGGATGAAGTTTAGCAACGGCTCGACGGTCGCGCTGCTGGTGCCCGCCATGAAACCGAGGAAGATCGGCCAGGACAGCAGGCACGACGCGAACAACGCGGCCGTGGTGACGATTTTCGCCGGCACGTTGCCGATCGCGCGATTGCCGAACCCGGCAACGATCGCGGCCAGTAACGGCAGGAAGACGATAAGCTGGATCAACCGTATTACCCCTTCATCCGGTTGACGTCGTCGACCGCAATGGTGCCGCGACCGCGGAAATAGATGACCAGAATGGCCAGGCCGATCGCGGCCTCACCCGCCGCGACCGTCAGCACGAACATCGCGAACACCTGTCCGACGAGATCGTTGAGGAAGGCCGAGAAGGCGACGAGATTGATGTTCACCGCGAGCAGGATCAGCTCGATCGCCATCAGGATGACGATGAGGTTCTTGCGGTTCAGGAAGATGCCGAGCACTCCCATGGTGAACAGGATCGCCGCGACGACGAGGTAGTGGACGAGACCGATCGTCACAGTTCGACTCCCTGCCCGACGACCGGGCGCGTGTTGCGCGTTGCGTCCTGCGGACGGCGTGCGTTCTGGCGGCTGATGTTCTGCGCCTTCACGCCGCCACGCTGGCGGTGCGTCAGCACGATCGCACCGATCATCGCAACGAGCAGGACGAGCCCGGCCGCCTCGAACACGAACAGATAGCGCGTGTAGAGCAGGTTGCCGATCGCCTGGATGTTGGGCACCCGGGCATCGATCGGCGCCGCGCGCCGCGCGAGCTGGATCGGCCCGGTGCTCCACGCACCGATCGCGATCATCACCTCGGCGGCGAGCGCGACCGCGAGCGCCAGCCCGATACCGAAGTACCGTGCCACGCCGGCACGCATCTCGGCAAAGTCGATGTCGAGCATCATGACGACGAACAGGAACAGCACGGCGACCGCACCGACATAGACGATGACGAGCAGCATCGCGATGAACTCGGCCCCGACGAGGATCATCAGACCCGCCGCGTTGAAGAAGGCGAGGATCAGCCACATCACCGAATGGACCGGGTTGCGCGACGCGATCGTCATGGCGCCCGACAGGACGACGACGAAGGCGAAGAGATAAAAGGCTAGGGCCTGGATCATGAGGTCCTCGTCACCCCAGCGAACGCTGGGGTCTCACGCCGCGCGGGCGCGCTCGGAAACGGGGAGATCCCAGCCTGCGCTGGGATGACGGAGTTAATCTGTGTCATCGCGGCGCTCGCTTAACGGTACGGCGCATCGGCGGCAAGGTTCGCCGCGATCGCGCTTTCCCAGCGATCGCCGTTATCGAGCAGCTTCGACTTGTCGTAGATCAGCTCTTCGCGCGTCTCGGTCGAAAATTCGTAATTCGGACCCTCGACGATCGCATCGACCGGGCACGCCTCGGCGCACAGGCCGCAATAGATGCACTTGGTCATGTCGATGTCGTAGCGCGTCGTGCGGCGCGAGCCGTCGTCACGCGGCTCGGCCTCGATCGTGATCGCCTGGGCGGGGCACACAGCCTCGCACAGCTTGCACGCGATGCACCGCTCTTCGCCATTGGGATAGCGACGCAGCGCATGCTCGCCACGGAACCGCGGGGATACCGGGTTACGCTCGTACGGATAGTTGATCGTCGCCTTTTCCTTGAAGAAATAGCGAAGCGTCAACGCGTGCGCCTTCACGAATTCCCACAGGGTGAACGACTTGATGATCTGAGCAACGCTCATGAACCCACTCCAACGCGCGTCAGCATCAACACGCCCGACACGAGGAAAACCCAGAACAGCGAGACGGGCAGGAAAATCTTCCAGCCGAGCCGCATCAGCTGATCATAGCGATAGCGCGGCACGGTCGCCTTCACCCAGCTGAACAGGAAGAAGAAGAACAGGATCTTGGCGAACAGCCAGATGATCCCCGGCACGTAATAGAGCGGCGCCCAGTCGACCGGCGGCAGCCACCCACCCCAGAAGAGCGTAGCGTTGAGCGCGCACATCAGGATGACGTTGGCGTACTCACCTAGCCAGAACAGCGCGAACGCCATCGACGAATATTCGGTCTGATAACCGGCGACGAGCTCGCTCTCCGCCTCGGTCAGATCGAACGGTGCACGCTGCGTTTCCGCGAGGCTCGAGATGAAGAACATCACCGCCATCGGGAACAGCAGCGGATTGACGATATAGCCGTTGATATGCAGCCCGAACATGTTCTGCTGCGCGGTCACGATGCCGGACAGGTTGAACGTGCCCGACCACAGCACGACCGAGATCAGGATGAACCCGATCGCGACTTCGTAGCTGACCATCTGCGCGGCCGCACGGAGCGCCGAGTAGAACGGGTATTTCGAATTCGACGCCCAGCCCGCGAGGATGATCCCGTACACGCCGAGCGACGACGCCGCGAGCACGTAGAGCAAGCCGACATTAATGTCGGCGAGCACGACGCCCGGCTGGAACGGGATCACCGCCCAGACGATCAGCGCGACCGTGAAGGTGATGATCGGCGCCAGCAGGAACAGCGCACGATTGGCGGCTGCCGGGACGATCGTCTCCTGCAGGAACACCTTCAGACCGTCGGCAAAGCTCTGCAGCAGGCCGAAGGGCCCCACCACGTTCGGACCACGCCGAAGTGCCATCGCCGCCCAGATCTTGCGATCGGCATAGATGATCATCGCGACCGCCAGCATCACCGGCAGCGCGATTGCGAGAATGTCGATGATCGTCGCGAGGAAGAACGCCCAGTCGTAACCGAGCGAGGATTCGAACCAGGAGATCATTCGGCTGCCTCCGCAAAGTCTTCCCCGTGGAGAAGTTCAGCCGAGCAGCGCTGCATCGTCGGCGATGCGCGGCAGATCGCGTTGGTCAGGTAGAAGTCCTTGATCGGATAGCCGGCCAGAACCCCCTCGCCCGCACCGTCGAGCGATGGCGGGCTCCACTCGAACGTCGCGAGCCCCTGGTGACGCAGCGCGGGAACGGCAGCGAACATCTCTTCGCGCAGCCCCTCGAAGCTGTCGAACGGCAGCGTGTGGCCGAGCGTGTCGGACAACGCGCGGAAGATCGACCAATCGTCGCGCGCATCGCCGGGGGCGAATACCGCACGCTCGCCGCGCTGGACGCGACCCTCGAGGTTGACCCAGGTTCCCGACTTCTCGGCATAGGTCACGCCCGGCAGGATGACGTCGGCAGCCGCCGCGCCCTTGTCGCCGTGATGACCCACGAACACCTTGAAGCCCGTGAACTGGCTGAAATCGACTTCGTCCGCGCCGAGGAAGAAGCCGAGCTTGGCCCCCATCACATCGGCGATGCCGCCCGTCTGTGCGTAACCGAGCATCAGCCCGCCCATCCGCGACGCGGCCATATGGACAACGTTGAAGCCGTTCCAGCCGTCCTTGACGAGGCCCAGCGTGTCGACGAGCTTCAGCGCGGCGCCGTGGCCACCCTTCAGCGCCGCGCCACCGACGATCACCATCGGACGCTCAGCCTTGCCGAACGCATCAGTCACCGCGTCGGGCAGATTGCCGAGCAGCGCCAGATCGTCGCCGAGCCACTCGACCTTGTAGGTCAGCTCGGTCTCAGGGCCGATCGCGAAGACCTTCGCGCCCTTCTTGATCGCCTTGCGAACCCGCGTGTTCACCAGCGGCGCTTCCCAGCGCAGGTTGGTACCCACCAGCAGGATCGCGTCGGCACGCTCGGTGCCGGCGATCGTCGTGTTGAAATTGACCGCGGCGATGTTCGACGCGTCATAGGCCATGCCGGTCTGGCGGCCCTCGAGCATCGTCGAGCCCATCTTCGCGAGCAGCGCCTTGGCGGCGTACATCGTCTCGCAGTCGACCAGGTCGCCTGCGACCGCGGCCACGCTCGACCCGGCGTCAACCGCCTTGATCGCCGCGAAGGCCTCGTCCCAGGTCGCGGGCTGGAGCTTGCCGTTCACGCGGACATAGGGCTTGTCGAGACGACGACGGACAAGACCGTCGATCGCATGGCGCGTCTTGTCGGTCGCCCACTCCTCGTTCACGTCCTCGTTGATCCGCGGCACGCAGCGCAGCACCTGGCGACCACGGCTGTCGAGCCGGATGTTGGTGCCGACCGCGTCCATGACGTCGATCGTCAGCGTCTTGCGCAGTTCCCAAGGACGCGCCTCGAACGCGTAGGGCTTCGAGGTCAGCGCACCGACCGGGCACAGGTCGACGACGTTGCCCGACAGCTCGCTCTTGACCGCGTTTTCCAAATACGAGGTGATCTGCATGTCCTCGCCGCGGAAGATCGCACCGATCTCCTCGACGCCGGACACTTCCTCGGCAAAGCGGATGCAGCGCGTGCACTGGATGCAGCGGGTCATGACCGTCTTCACGATCGGACCCATATATTTCTCGGTGACCGCGCGCTTGTTCTCGTCATAGCGCGAATGGCCGCGGCCATAAGCGACCGACTGGTCCTGCAGATCGCACTCGCCGCCCTGATCGCAGATCGGGCAATCGAGCGGATGGTTGATCAGCAGGAATTCCATGATGCCCTCGCGGGCATTCTTGACCATCGGCGAGTTGGTGAAGATCTCCTGCTTGTCCGCCGCCGGCAGCGCGCACGACGCCTGCGGCTTGGGCGGACCAGGCTTCACCTCGACCAGGCACATCCGGCAATTGCCGGCGATGCTCAGACGCTCATGATAACAGAAACGCGGGATCTCCTTGCCGGCAAGCTCGCACGCCTGCAGCACGGTGGCGCCCTGCGGCACCTCGATCTCTACGCCATCGACTTTGACTAAGGGCATTACTCTGCGGCTTCCATCATCGGCGCGGTGTCACCACCACGTTCGCGGATACGGCGTTCCATCTCTGGGCGGAAATGCTTGATCAGGCCCTGGATCGGCCAGGCTGCGGCGTCGCCGAGCGCACAGATCGAGTGACCCTCGACCTGCTTAGTGACCTGCTGCAACATGTCGATCTCGGACAGCTCGGCGTCGCCGGTGCGCATCCGCTCCATCACACGCCACATCCAGCCGGTGCCTTCGCGGCACGGCGTGCACTGGCCGCAGCTCTCATGCTTGTAGAAGTAGGAGATGCGGCTGATCGCGCGGACGATGTCGGTCGACTTGTCCATGACGATGATCGCCGCGGTGCCGAGGCCCGAACCGACTGCCTTCAGGCCATCGAAGTCCATCGCGCAGTCCATGATCTGCGCGGCGGGCACCAGCGGCACAGAGGAGCCGCCCGGGATCACCGCGAGCAGATTGTCCCAGCCGCCACGAATACCGCCGCAATGCGTCTCGATCAGGTCGCGGAACGAGATGCTCATCTCTTCCTCGACGACGCAGGGCTTGTTCACATGCCCGCTGATCTGGAACAGCTTGGTACCGCGGTTGTTCTCTGCGCCGAAGCTCGAGAACCAGGCCGCACCGCGCCGAAGGATCGTCGGTGCAACCGCGATCGATTCGACGTTGTTGACGGTCGTCGGGCAGCCATAGAGGCCTGCGCCTGCCGGGAATGGCGGCTTGAGGCGCGGCTGGCCCTTCTTGCCCTCGAGGCTCTCGAGCATCGCGGTCTCTTCGCCGCAGATGTACGCGCCCGCACCACGGTGAACGAACACGTCGAAGTCGTAGCCCGACCCGCACGCATTCTTGCCGATGAAGCCGCGATCATAGGCCTCGGCGACCGCGGCGAACAGCGTCTCGGCCTCGCGGATATATTCGCCGCGGATGTAGATGTACGCGGCACGCGCACGCATCGCGAACCCGGCGATCAGCGCGCCCTCAATCAGCTTGTGCGGATCGTGCCGGATGATCTCGCGATCCTTGCAGCTGCCCGGCTCGGATTCATCGGCGTTGATGACGAGGAAGTTCGGCCGGTCGGGCTTTGGCTCCTTGGGCATGAACGACCATTTCGTGCCGGTCGGGAACCCTGCCCCGCCACGGCCACGCAGACCCGACGCCTTCATCACATCGATGATCGCGTCCTGGCCGAGCGCCATCAGGTCCTTGGTATTGTCCCAATCGCCGCGCATGATCGCCGCGTCGATATTCCACGGCTGAAAACCGTAGACGTTGGTGAAGATGCGGTCCTTGTCGGCGAGCATCAGGCCCACTCCCCCCGGTAATCGTGGTTCGCGTCGACCATCGCCTTGAGCGAGGTCGGGCCGCCTTCGGGGCAACTCGCGCGGCGGCCGAATTGCGGCCCCGGCGTCGGCGTGCCGCCACTGGCAAGCGCCTCGAGGATTTCGGTCGTCTTGTCGTAGTCGAGATCTTCGAAGTTATCGTCGTTGATCTGAACCATCGGCGCGTTCGCGCAGGTGCCCAGGCACTCGACCTCGGTCAGCGTGAACATGCCGTCCGGCGTCGTACCGCCCTTGACGAGGCCCCGGTTCTTGCACGCGGCCAGCACGTCGTCCGACCCGCGCAGCATGCACGGCGTCGTGCCGCAGACCTGCACGTGATAGCGACCGACCGGCGCGAGGTTGAACATCGTGTAGAAGGTCACGACCTCATAGACGCGCATGTACGGCACGCCGATCTGACGCGCGACGAACTCGATCACCGGCACCGGCAACCAGCCCTGGGTCTGCGTTTCCGCACCGACCTGGCGCTGGGCAAGATCGAGGAACGGGATCGACGCCGACTGCTCGCGGCCCTTCGGGTAGCGCCCGAGGATCTCGTTCGCCTTCACCTGGTTCTCGTCCGTCCAGGCGAACGAGCCCCAGCGTGCGCGGGTCTCTGCCTCGTCGGGAATTTTCGGAGCTTCAGCCATCAGCGGTCACATTCACCAAAAACGATATCCATCGCGCCGAGGATCGCGGTCGTATCTGCCAGCATGTGACCCTTCGCCATGAAGTCGAAGGCCTGGAGATGCGAAAACGCGGTCGGGCGGATCTTGCAGCGGTACGGCTTGTTGCTGCCGTCGGCGACCAGATACACGCCGAATTCGCCCTTGGGGCTTTCGGTCGCGACATAGACGTCGCCGGCGGGCACATGGAAGCCCTCGGTATAGAGCTTGAAGTGATGGATCAGCGCTTCCATCGACTGCTTCATCTCAGCGCGCTTGGGCGGCACGACCTTGCGGTCGAGCGACGCGATCGGACCCTCGGGCATGTCGCGCAGGCACTGCTTCATGATCCGTGCCGACTGACGCACTTCCTCGACGCGAACCATGAACCGGTCATAGCAATCGCCACGCGTGCCGACCGGCACGTCGAAGTCCATCTTGGCATAGACGTCATAGGGCTGCGACTTGCGCAGATCCCAGGCGATGCCCGACCCGCGGATCATCGGGCCCGAAAAGCCCCATTTGATCGCATCGTCACGGCTGACGATCGCGATGTCGACGTTGCGCTGCTTGAAGATGCGGTTGTCCGCGACGAGCGAAATCGCATCCTCGAACAGCCGCGGCAGGCGCGTGTCGAGCCAGTCGCCGATATCGGCGAGCAGCTTGAGCGGTGCATCCTGATGCACGCCACCCGGACGGAAATAGTTGGAATGCATGCGCGCGCCGCTGACGCGCTCGAAGAAGTTCATGCAGTCTTCGCGGATCTCGAACAGCCACAGGTTCGGCGTCATCGCGCCGACGTCCATGACGTGGCTGCCGAGGTTGAGCATGTGGTTCGAGATGCGCGTCAGCTCGGCGAAGAACACGCGCAGATACTGCGCCCGCTCAGGCACTTCGAGGTCGAGCAGCTTCTCGACCGCCAGCACCCAGCTATGCTCCATGCACAGCGGCGAGCAGTAATCGAGACGATCGAAATACGGGAGCGCCTGCGTGTAGGTCTTGTACTCGATCAGCTTCTCGGTGCCGCGGTGAAGCAGCCCGACATGCGGGTCGACACGTTCGACGATCTCGCCGTCGAGCTCCATGACCAGGCGGAGCACGCCGTGCGCCGCGGGATGCTGTGGACCGAAGTTGATCGTGTAGTTCTGGATCGTGACGTCGCCGGTCGTGGGATCGGCCGCATCGCCCTCGCCCAGAAGCTCCTCTACATAGAGACTCACTGGTTCTGTCCTCCGCCCTTGGTCGGGATAACGTCCGACTCCACGGGCTTGTCCTGCTTCTGGTTGCCCGGATCGGGCTCGCCCGCACCGCTCTGCGTAGTGTTCTGGACGTCCTTCTTCGCATAGGGCTCGCTCGGCGCATCGGGCGCCTTGGTCGCGCTCTGTGCGGCATCCGCCTTGACGATCGTATCGGCCGACAGCGGGGTCTGCGCCCCCTTGGCCTGCGGCAGTGCGCCCTTCTCGTCACCCGGAAGGACGTATTCGGCGCCCTCCCACGGGCTCATGAAGTCGAACGTGCGGAAATCCTGTGCGAGCTGCACCGGCTCGTACACGACGCGCTTCGCCTCTTCCGAATAGCGCAGCTCGACATAGCCCGTCAGCGGGAAGTCCTTGCGCTGCGGATGCCCGCGAAAGCCGTAATCGGTCAGGATGCGGCGCAGGTCCGGGTTGCCGCTGAACAGCACGCCGTACATGTCGTACACTTCACGCTCGAGCCAGCCGGCGACCGGCCAGATGTCGGTCACCGACGGTACCGGCTTGTCCTCGTCGGTCGCGACATGGACGCGCAGGCGGTGGTTCCGCGTCAGCGACAGCATGCAATAGACGACCTCGAACCGCTCGGCACGATCGGGATAGTCGACGCCGGCGATCTCCATGAGCTGCTGATAGGCAAGCCCCGGCGTGTCGCGCAGTGCGATCATCGCGTCATACAGGTCCTCGCGACGAACGTGGAGAGCGACCTCGCCGACCTTGTCGACCGCGTCGAGCAGCATGCCGCCGAGCGCGGCGCGGGCCGCGTCGATCGTGCCGTCATTGGCGGCATAGGCTGGTGCGGGCGCCCTCACCGTTCGATGCTCCCGGACCGCCGGATCTTCCGCTGCAACTGCATGATGCCGTACAGCAGCGCTTCCGCGGTCGGCGGACACCCGGGGACGTAGATGTCGACGGGGACGATCCGGTCACAGCCGCGCACGACGCTGTAGCTATAATGATAATAGCCGCCGCCGTTCGCGCATGATCCCATCGAGATCACGTATTTCGGCTCCGACATCTGGTCGTAGACTTTGCGAAGTGCGGGCGCCATCTTATTGCACAGCGTTCCGGCGACGATCATCACGTCCGACTGACGCGGCGACGCGCGCGGTGCGGCACCGAAGCGCTCGAGATCGTAGCGCGGCATGTTGACGTGGATCATCTCGACCGCGCAGCAGGCGAGCCCGAACGTCATCCACCACAGCGAGCCGGTACGGGCCCACTGGAACAGCTCCTCGGTCGAGGTGACCAGGAAACCCTTGTCGGTCAGTTCACCGTTCAGGCCGTCGAAAAAGCCCTGGTCGGGCGGCACGATCGCGCCACCGCCGGCGGGTGCCAGCAGACCGGAACCGGGCTGCGATGTGAGCTCTACTCCCAATCGAGTGCTCCCTTCTTCCATGCATAGGCGAGGCCGAGGGCCAGTTCGCCGATAAAGATCATCATCGAGATCCACGCGGTCCAGCCGAGCGTGAAGACCGAGACGGCCCAGGGAAACAGAAACGCCGCCTCGAGATCAAAGATGATGAAGAGGATGGCGATCAGGTAGAAGCGCACGTCGAACTGGCTGCGCGGATCCTCGAATGCGGGGAAGCCGCACTCATATTCGCTCAGCTTCTCAGGCGTAGGCTTGTGCGACCCGGTGAGCCTGGAGACAGCCATCGGCAGGAACACGAACGTGCTCGACAATGCGATGGCGACCCCGAGGAACAGGAGGATCGGAAGATAGTGCGACAGGTCGACCAAATGGCTTCTCGCAGATGCGAACAGATGGGGAGCCTTTAGGCCGATGGGCCCCGTGGGGCAAGGCTGGCGGCCCGTGAGAATCACTCGCAACAGCCGTATGAGCGTCGCGGGAAACCTGCGTTACCTGCATGGTTGTGCAAGCAACGGCAACCGCCAGGCGCCGGTCGTAGCCCCCAGCAAGACCGTCACCCCAGCAAAAACTGGGGTGACGGACATTTGGTAGGCCGGCCCGGCCTACCGACCCAAATGCCTCAGCGCAGCGCGCCGGCCACCAGCTTATGCAGCCGCGAATGCAGCGCATCATTCGCCGCGAGGAACTCGTTGCGCTCCATCGCGCGGTCGCCACCGCGGAAGTCAGTCACGTAGCCGCCCGCTTCCTTGACCAGCAACATCCCCGCCGCGACGTCCCACGGCTTCAGGTTCGATTCCCAGAAGCCGTCGAACCGCCCGGCTGCCAGCCAGGCGAGATCGAGCGCCGCCGCGCCGAGACGGCGGATCCCCGCCACCTCGGGCGCGACCGCACCGAAGATGCGGCTCCACTGCGCAAAATCGCCATGACCGAGGAACGGAATACCTGTCGCGATCAGCGAATCGGCTAGATCGCGCCGCGACGACACCCGCAGGCGCTGGTCGGTCAGCCACGCGCCGCGGCCTCGCTCAGCCCAGAAGCTCTCGTCGGTGAGCGGCTGATACACGAGCGCAGTCGTGACCTCGCGCTTGCCGTTCGGCATCGGCTCCTCGACCGCGATCGAGATGCAGAAATGCGGGATGCCGTGGAGGAAGTTCGACGTGCCATCGAGCGGGTCGACGATGAAGCGCGGCTTGTTGGGATCACCCGCGACCTCGCCGCGCTCCTCCATCAACATGCCCCAGTCGGGGCGTGCGTGGCTCAGCTCTTCGAAGATCGTCTGCTCGGCGCGCTGGTCGGCCTGGCTGACAAAGTCGGCGGGGCCCTTGCGGCTGACCTGCAGCTGCTGGACCTCGTTAAAATCGCGGCGCAGGCGCGGCGCGGCCTTGCGGGCGGCGCGCTCGATGACGGTCATGATGCCGGAATGGCTGGGCATTTCAATCCTTTCAGCCCCTCCCCTTCAGGGGAGGGGTTGGGGTGGGGCAGTGCCGCAGACCCAGGCCGCGGGCAAAGCCCGCGTCGTCGGCCGGGCCATGCCCGCCGGCCGGGCCGGCGGGTCGTGCGGATAGCTTAAGCTATCCGTCTCGGCCGCTCGGCCTTAATCAGCACGCCTTACATAGGTCTGCTCATAGACATCGACCACGATCCGCGTGCCGGCACCGATATGCGGCGGGACCATCACGCGCACGCCGTTCTCGAGCACCGCGGGCTTGTACGACGACGAGGCGGTCTGCCCCTTCACGACGGCATCGGCCTCGACGATCAGCGCCTCGATCGTGTCGGGCAACTGGACCGAGATCGGCCGCTCTTCCCAAAGCTCCATCACGACATCCATGCCGTCCTGCAGGAACGCCGCGGCGTCGCCCAGAATGTCGGCATCGAGCGTGATCTGCTCGTAATTGACCTTGTCCATGAAGGTCAGCGCGTCGCCGTCGCGGAACAGATACTGGAAGTCGACGGTGTCAAGCCGGACCTTCTCGACGCTCTCGGCAGAGCGGAAGCGCGTGTTGCTCTTGCGGCCGTCGATGAGGTTCTTCATCTCGACCTGCATATAGGCGCCGCCCTTGCCGGGCTGGGTGTGCTGAATCTTCACGGCGCGCCAGATGCCGCCTTCATATTCAAGGATGTTGCCGGGACGAATCTCGACCGCGTTGATCTTCATGACCGATTCCTGCTGGAAAGAGCTAGGGGCCGTCCGCCAGGCAAGGCCGTGCGGAAACCCGAAGCCGCGCGCTTTAGCGGGATGGCCGCGCGCGGGCAAGCAGCGGGTAGGGATTGACCTCTTCGCCCTGCCACCAGCGCTGGCCCGGCTGCATCCGGCTCACCCCGAAATGCAGGTGATAATTGCCTGCGCCCGCGTCACCAGTGTCGCCGACATAGCCAAGTCGGTCCCCCGCCGCGACCGCCATCCCTTCGCGCACGCCCGGCGCATAGCCCGCGAGGTGCGCATAATAATAGGTCCAGCGCCGGTCGGGTGACCGGACATAGACGGTGATCCCGCCAAGCGCGCTCTGGAACAGCTTCTCGATTCGTCCTGGCGCCGCCGCGACGACCGGCGTGCCGCCCGCCGCCATGATGTCGGTGCCATGATGCCCGCGCAGCCCGCCGCCGCGCGGATCGTTCCAGCTGTTGCCGACCGCGGTGCGTGGGACACCCAGCACCGGCATCGTCAACGAACGGGGCGCGTCCGCAACCCCGTCCTCCGCGACCGCGACGTTCGACGCCGTCGGCGACGACGCGCGCCACGCCACCGACCGTCGCCCGCCATCCCCAAAAGACAGCATCGAAGCGAACGCGCCAACCACCAGGACGATCAGCGCGAGAATAACCCAGAACGTCCGCGTCATGCGATCAGGCCTGGAAGACCGCCTTGGTCCCCGGCTTGATCATCATCGATAGCCTTGCCGCATCCCAGTTCGTCAGGCGGATACAGCCATGGCTTTCGGCGCGCCCGATCGTCTCGGGGTTGGGCGTGCCGTGAATGCCGTAATGATCCTTCGAAAGGTCCATCCAGACGACGCCGACCGGACCGTTCGGCCCCGGCGGCAGCATCTCCTTCTTCTGTCCCTTCTTCGCATCCCAGAACAGCGCCGGGTTGAAGTGGAATTTGGGGTTATAGTCAGAGCCCTTGATCGTCCACGTCCCCAGCGGCAGCGGGTCGTGGCTCGACCCCATCGTCGCGGAGAACTGCGCGATCAGCCTGTCGTTCGCGTCGAGCACCCGGAGGACGCCGTCGGACTTGTCGACGACGACGTGATCCGCCTGGGGCTGCTTCGCATCAACGTTCAGCATGTTGAGCGTCGCGCGCCAGTCAGGACGGAACTTGGGATCATAGTCGCGCGACGTCGGGAGAGCGTTCGGGAACACCACCTTTGTCCCCGCCGACAGTTTGGTCGACGGCGAGTTGAGGGCCATGATTACCGCAGGCGTGGTGTGGAACATCTCACCCAGCTTCTCCATGATCGTCCGGTAGCCGATCGTCTGAAGCTCGGCCTGCTTCGCCGGGTCCTTGGGCAGCGGATTGACGAATGGCCCCGCCAGCATATCGGGCGTCAGCGCGACCGTGACGGTCGGCCGTGCCGCACGATAGGGATACAGCGCGCGCATCGTCTGCGTGTCGGGCTTGCCCGTGATCGGCAGCCCCTTCGCCTCCTGGAATCCCTTGAGCGCGGCCACGAGCGATTGCCCGCCGCGACCGTCGAGTACGCCCGGACCGAAACCCAGATGATCGAGGATCACCTGGACGTGAAGTACGTTGCGGTCGATCGGTACCGGCTTGGCAGGGACAGGCTGCGCCATCGCCGGCAGGGCCGCGAGCAGGCAACCTGCAAGAACCGAAGCTTTCGTCACAAATGCCGTCATGCTCGTCATCCCAACCGTTACGCTACTGCATCAAACGGTTGGAACGACGGTTGTTTCCGTGACGCCAGCCAAGACCCCTCCCGTCATCCTGACGAAAGTCAGGATCCAGAGCCAAGCAGCGCGCCGCCCGAAGCATCCGGCGACGGACAACCTACTCAACGCTTGGCGAGCACCTCGCCGAATGCCTTGACCGCAGCGACCTCGTCGCCATTCCAGACGGCGCCCGACACCGCGATGAAATCGGCCCCCGCCGCCGCCAGCGCCGCGGCATTGTCGGGCGTGATCCCGCCGATCGCGACACACGGCATTTCGAACAGCGTCGACCACCAGGACAAGAGCACGGGCTCGGCCAGATGCTCGACGGTCTTGGTCGTGGTCGGATGAAAGGCCCCGAATGCGACATAGTCCGCACCGGCCTCGCCCGCTTCCATCGCCAGATGCCGGCTGCCGTGACAGGTCACGCCGATCTGCGCATTGGGGCCGAGCTGCGCGCGCGCCTCGCGCGGATCGCCATCGCTCTGCCCGAGATGCACGCCGTCCGCGTCGAGCCGCTTTGCCAGCCCGATATCGTCGTTGACGATGAACGCGACATCGCGCTCGGCACAGATCGCACGCAGCGGCGCACCGAGCGCGGCGGCGGCGTGTTGGTCGATGTCCTTCACGCGGAACTGGAACGCGGCCACCGGCCCGGCGTCGAGCGCGCGCGCAAGCCGCTCGGGAAAGTCGCCGCCGACGTCGAGCGGCGAGACGAGATAGAGCTGACATGGCGGCCGCCGCATGTCGCGACGGAAATTCTCGGCGAATGTCGGGTCGAGCGGGCCCAGTGGATCTTCTTCGGTCATTCCCCGCCCCTAGCGGGTCGCGCCGCGCCCGTCACCCCGGCGCAGAGCCGGGATGACGGACGGGCGAAGCCGCGCTTATTCCTCGTTCTTGTAGATCCGGATGATCCGGTCGAGCATCGCCAGTGCCTCGTCGCGCGGACGCTGGAAGGTGTTGCGGCCGATGATCGAGCCGTTGCCACCGCCGTCACGAATATCGCGTGCATCCTGGAAGACCGCATCGGCACCCTTGGACGCGCCGCCCGAGAACACGTTGATGCGACGCCCGGCAAAGCTCGACTGGACGACGTGGCGGACGCGATCGGCCTGCTTGGACCAGTCGGTGCCGGCATAGAGCGGCTTGGCTTCCTTCTGCTCGATATGATCGGTCGGCAGCTTGGTCTTGATGATGTGCGCACCGAGCAGCGCCGCCATGTGCGCGGCATAGGCGCCGACGTCGAGCGCGAGCTCGCCGTCCTTGGTCAGCTCGCCGCCACGCGGATAGGACCAGATCACGGTCGCGATGCCGACCGACTTGGCCTCTTCGCTCAGCTCGCGGATTTCCTCGACCAGGTCGAAGAACTGGTCCGCGCCCGGATAGATGGTGAAGCCGATCGCCGCCGAGCCGAGCCGCACCGCATCCGCCACGGTCGCGGTCACCGCCTGGTCGATCGTCGTCGCCCAGCTGTTCGAGCTGTTGCACTTCAGAATCGTCGGGATCTGCCCGGCGAACGTGTCCGCGCCCGCCTCGAGCATGCCGAGCGGCGCTGCATAGGCGCTGAGCCCCGCGTCGATCGCGAGCTGGTAATGATAGTGTGGGTCATAGGCCGCCGGATTGACCGAGAAGCTGCGTGCCGGGCCGTGCTCGAAACCCTGGTCGACGGGCAGGATCACCAGCTTGCCGGTACCGCCGAGCTTGCCCTGCATCAGGATGCGCGCAAGGTTCGCCTTTACCGCCGAACTCGTGGCCTCATACTTGTCGAGGATAGTCTTGATTTGCGGTGTGATCGTCGAGGTCATGGTCATTCCTGTCTTAGAGTTCGAGCCAGCGGCGCAGCGCGTCGTCGACCCGGGTCATGGTGGTGATGGGTATCGTACCGATAATCTTGACGATGGCGTTGCGGTCGAGCGTGTCGAGCCTGTCGACCTGAATCTCGCTGTCGCAGAGAAGACCCGTCTCGGGCGACGCCTCGAGCGACACGCGAAAGAGGCTGGTGCCGGTGATGACGCTGGTGAGTGGGCACAGCGAGACCGTGCCATGATCAGCGAACAGGTCTGACTGAACGACGAGGAACGGTCGTGGCTTCCGGGAAGACTCCCCTTTGCCAGCCCCGATCACGACCATGCCCCGTGTAATTTTCACGTCAGGGACTCCGCGAACATGGCATCCCAGTCTTCGTCCTTCGCGTGTCGATCATGTGCGGCAGCGAGGAGCGATTGCCGCTTTGCCTCCGCAAGGAACGCTTCATCGTGGCGTTCGACGTAGCGGCGCACGGCTTCACGTGCGATATCGCTCTTGCTGCGCCCTTGCGTGCGGGCGACCGCCGCGAGTCGTTCTTCGAGGTCGCTATCGAGCCTGACGCCGAGCATCCGAGTCTCCGTTTAACATGTTAAACATAGGCAAGGGGCGGCGCTTGATCAACCCCTGCTCGACTGTACTCGAACGCGCGCCAGGGACGGATTGACGCACCATCCCCGGACGCCGAGGTTGGCGTCGGGAAAACCTCCGGGGGGAGAGCGGGCAATGACGGTTTCGATAAAGGGCGTGATCGCGAGCGCACTGGCGCTGGCGATCGCGATGACGCCGTCTCACGCGTCAGCGACGATCAAGGTCGGCGACCGGGCGCCAAAATTCGAGCTGACGCTGATCGACGGCAGCAGGATCAGCAGCACCGACCTGCACGGACAGGTCGTCATCCTCAATTTCTGAGCGACATGGTGCGGGCCGTGCAAGGCGGAATTGCCGCTGCTCGACACCTATTACCGGCTGCGCAAGGACAACGGTCTGCGCGTCTTCGCGGTCGCAACCGAAGATTCGCTCCCGGCGTACAAACTGAAACCGGTCTTCGCGGCGCTGGCAATACCATCGGCGCGGCGGATCAAGGGCGCGTTCGGCGTGATGGGCGCGCTGCCGACCAACTACATCATCGATCGCGCCGGGGTCGTCCGCTATGCGAAACCCGGCGCGTTCGACCTGGCCGACCTGAACACGCTGCTTGTGCCCCTGCTCAACGAGCCGGCGCCGACGCCTTAACGGGTCAGCGCGGCGACGCCGGGAAGGTCCTTGCCCTCCATCCATTCCAGGAACGCACCGCCGGCGGTCGACACGAAGGTAAACGCATCCGCGACCCTGGCATGGTTGAGCGCTGCGACCGTATCGCCACCGCCCGCGACCGAGACCAGCGAACCACCCTCGGTGAGTGCCGCCGCCGTCCTGGCGAGCGCGACCGTGGCGGTGTCGAACGGCGGCGTCTCGAATGCGCCGAGCGGACCATTCCAGACGAGAGTCCGGCAATTCTTCAGGACGTCGCCAAGCGATTCGACCGCAGCCGGGCCGACGTCGAGGATCATCTCATCCGCTGCGACCTCGTGCACGTTGATCGTGCGCGTGGCGGGGTTCGGCTTGAACTCCTTCGCGACGACGACGTCGTACGGCAGATGGACGGTGCAGTTCGCCTTGTCGGCGGCCTCCATGATCTGTTCGCAGGTGGCGGCGAGTTCATGCTCGCACAGGCTCTTGCCGACATCGACGCCGCGCGCTGCGAGGAAGGTGTTGGCCATGCCGCCGCCGATGATCAGGTGATCGACGCGCGTGACCAGGTGCCGCAGCACGTCGAGCTTCGACGAAACCTTCGCGCCGCCAACGACTGCCGCGACGGGATGCTCCGGCGCGCCGAGCGCCTTCTGGAGCGCGTCGAGTTCGGCCTCCATCGCACGACCAGCAAAGGCCGGCAGGACGTGTGCCAGACCCTCGGTCGAGGCGTGCGCGCGGTGCGCGGCGGAGAAGGCGTCGTTGACGTAGAGATCGCCGAGGCTCGCAAAACGCGCGACCACCGCCGGATCATTCGTCTCCTCGCCGCCGAAGAAGCGCGTGTTCTCCAGAACCGCGATATTGCCGGGTTCGAGTATGGCGACCGCGTCGTCCGCGCCCTCCCAGTCGACATAGCGAACCTCGCGGCCCAGCACGTCGCTATACGGCCGGACGACCTGCGAGAGCGACAATTCCGGGCTCGGATTGCCCTTGGGGCGGCCGAAATGGGCGAGGATCAGGACGATCGCGCCCTTGTCGGCCAGTTCGCCGACCGTCGCGACGGTCGCCCGCAAGCGCGTGTCGTCGGTGACGGCGCCTTCGGCCATCGGCACGTTGAGGTCTTCGCGGACAAGCACGCGCTTGCCCCGCACATCGCCCATGTCGTCGAGCGTCTTGTATGGCTTGCTCATGGTTCTTCGATCCTGATCTCGTCACCGACGGCGATTCTGCCGCCCATCAAAACGCGGGTACACGCCCCGCCCCGCCAGTCGGACGTGAGCGCGGCGAACAATCCTGGCGCCAGGGCTTCCATCCGTTCGCACGGATCGGTGTGGCGCGTCACCTCCAGCACCACGTCCGCGCCGATGCGAAGCCGCGTGCCGGGTATCTGGGGAAGGTCGAAGCCGTCGACGAGAAGGTTCGCGCGGCGTTCGTACCAGGGAATATCACAGCCGACCTCGGCCATCGCCGCGTCCCAGTCGCCGCGTTCGAGCAGCGTGACCTGGCGCCGCCCCCTGCCGCCGGGCTTTACATAGCCGCGAAAGTCACCGTGCAGACCGGCCTCGATGGTGATCTCGACATGGTCGATGACCTCCATCGGAGCTTTCGCGCGCGCGTGACGCGCGATGCCGGCGATCGTGCCTGCGGCCCCGGCCTCTTTCCCGTTCGTGTCGAGCGCAGTCGAGACACCAGCTGTCACGAGCCGCGACTTTTCGACTTCGCTCGAAGCGAACGGCAAGGGAGGAAGCGGAACCGCATTCTCGTACTCTACCTCAGATGAACTTCGCCATCGCCGTGGCCGTGTCGACCATGCGGTTCGAGAAGCCCCATTCATTGTCGTACCAGCTGACGACGCGGACCAGCTTGCCGTCGATCACCGCGGTCTCCAGGCTGTCGATCGTCGACGAGGCCGGGGTATGCTGGAGATCGATCGAGACGAGCGGCTCGTCCGACCAGTCGAGCACGCCGACCAGCGGGCCGCTCTCGGACGCCGCCTTCAGCACCGCGTTCACTTCCTCGCGAGTCGTGTCGCGCGAGGGCGTGAAGGTCAGGTCGATCAGCGACACGTCCGGCACGGGCACGCGGATCGCCGAGCCGTCGAGCTTGCCCTTCAGTTCGGGCAGCACTTCGGACACGGCGCGCGCGGCGCCCGTCGTGGTCGGGATCATCGACATCGCCGCAGCACGTGCGCGACGCAGGTCCGGGTGGATCTGGTCGAGGATCTTCTGATCGTTGGTATAGGCGTGGATCGTCGTCATCAGGCCGCGCTCGATGCCGATCGCGTCGTTCAGCACCTTGGCGACAGGGGCCAGGCAGTTGGTCGTGCACGACGCGTTCGACACGATCGTGTGCTCGGCCGTCAGCTTGTCGTGATTGACGCCATAGACGACCGTCAGGTCGACATTCTTGCCCGGTGCCGAGATCAGCACCTTCTTGGCGCCGGCGTCGAGATGCTTCTGGCAGCTTGCCTTGTCGGTGAAGAAGCCGGTGCATTCGAGCACGATGTCGACGCCCAGCTCGGCGTGCGGCAGGTTGGCGGGGTCGCGCTCGGCGGTGACGCGGATTCGCTTGCCGTCGACGACGAGTTCATTGCCCTCGGCCGACACGTCGCCCGGATATTTGCCGTGAACGCTGTCGCGCTTGAACAGCCAGGCGTTCGCCTTGGCGTCGCCGAGATCGTTGATCGCGACGAGTTCGAGTGCGCCGTTCGACTGCTCGAGAACCGCGCGGGCAACGAGCCGGCCGATCCGCCCGAAACCGTTGATCGCAACCTTGACCGTCATTGCTGTATCTCCGCTACGCCCGTGAGTCCGTTCCGGGCGCGCTGCCTTTGCGGGGCGGTGGGGCGCCCTGTCAACACCATGGACGGTGTGCGGCACGGGCGAAAGCCGCTTGCCGCGCCCCCCGGCCATGCTATCTCGCAATCTATGCCAGATACTCTTCCCGACGCGCCGACGGCCGTCGACAGGCCTCCCGACGGTCCAACCGCGGTCGACAGGATCGACGCCGCTATCGGCCGGATCGAAGCCGCGATCCACGCACGCGCCGAAAGCGGCGACGCACTCGCCAGGCGGCATGCCGCGCTGAAGGCGCGCATGGCGGAGGCGGTCGCCGCGCTCGACGACGTCATCACCCGCGGGAGCCCCAACTGATGGCACAGGTCATGCTCGATATCGGTGGCCGCCCGCATGCGGTCGCGTGTCGCGACGGCGAGGAATCGCGCGTGCGTCTGCTCGGCGCGATGCTCGCCGAACGCTGGCCGGTCGCGGACCGCGCCGCCGGGGGGCTCAGCGCCGAACGCGCGATGCTGTTCGTCGCACTGATGCTCGCCGATGATCTCGACGAAGCCGCGCATCGTCCGCCCGAAGGATCGGCGGTCAGCGAGATCGCGCTGACGCGCATCGCCGATCGTCTCGAAGGACTTGCACAGGCCCTTGAGCAAAGCCCGCCGAGCGCCTAGATTGGCCTTGGCGGGTTCTGCCCGGTACGAGCCTTTATTATCCCTGAGGCTATTCATCATCCATAGGGGGCTGTCCCTGTTAGGACCATGGTCCGAAGCATATGGTCCCCACCTGACGTACCGTGCGTCAGTGGATAACCCGGCACACGGCCATGGTGGGCCCGCCACATCACCATTCCCGTCATCGGACGATACCCGCATGATCGATCCGCACCCGTGAGCGACAAGGCCGCGCTACGTACCGCATTGCGGGCCGCCCGTGCGGCCGCCGCGCCGGTCGAGATCCGCGTCCCGGACGCGTTCCTGGCCCGGCTTTCGCCCGGCCTGACCGTCGCCTCCTATGTTCCGATGGCTGGTGAGGCGGATCCCTTGCCGTTCGCACGCGCTGCTGTCGAGGCAGGGTGCGTCATCGCGCTTCCCCACGTCGTGCGCCGCGACCAGCCGATGCGGTTTCTCGCGTGGGAGACCGAGGCGGCGCTGATCGCAGGCCCCTTCGGGCTTCACCAGCCCCCGGCCGATGCCGCTGCGCTCGCCCCTGACATCATCCTCACCCCGCTGGTGGGGTTCGATCGTCACGGCAATCGCATCGGCCAGGGCGCAGGCTATTACGACCGCGCATTTCTCGCGCATCCCGACGCATGGCGAATCGGGATCGCGCTGGCGATCCAGGAGGTCGACGCGCTGACGCCCGACGCCTGGGACGTGCCGCTTCACGCCATCGCCACAGACAAGGACTGGATCACGCCATGACACCTAGCTGGCGCAAACCCGCCGGGATGCTCGGCATCCTGTTGCTGATCACCCTGTGGTGCGTCGCGATCGTCAGCCTGTCGACGATCGTCGGCAGCTGGCACTGGCTGGGCCAGCTGGCATTCTATCTCGTCACAGGGCTGATCTGGATAGCGCCGCTGAAACCCGTGCTGCGCTGGATGGAAACGGGGCGCTGATCCCGGTCACTGTCCGGACGGCGGCTAATATTTTAAAGGGGGGCTCGGCCACCCCTTAGGGTGGCGCGAGTGACGGGACTCGAACCCGCGACCTCCGGCGTGACAGGCCGGCGCTCTAACCAACTGAGCTACACCCGCATTCCCAATGACGACCTCTGCACAGCACCCGCAAACCGGTCTGGCAGTCGTCACCGTCGTAGACACTATTTCACACCATCGACGAACGATGGCGCGAGTGACGGGACTCGAACCCGCGACCTCCGGCGTGACAGGCCGGCGCTCTAACCAACTGAGCTACACCCGCTGAAACAGCGTGGAGGCGGCAACTAGGCGAGGGTTGGGATAGCGTCAACCCCCATTCAGCCGCCTGTTTCACGTTGGTCGTCGGACGCGTCCCCCCGGCGCCGATTCCGCCCGCTTTTCTGCTGCACCAGCGTGCCATGCTCGAACAGGAACCCCGCGATATCGGGCTTCCCCGCTGCGCCCAGCACGGTCTGAATGATGATCAGCAGCGGCACCGCCAGCAACGCGCCGAGCGTGCCCCAGACCCAGCCCCAGAAGCTCAGAGAGATCAGGATCAGCAGCGGGCTGATCGTCAGCCGGTGGCCGACGATGAACGGCGTGATCGCGTTCGCCTCGACGAGATGCAGCCCGTACATCAATGCCGGGGGAAGCAGCGCCATCCAGATATCCGAAAAGGTCATCAACCCGCCCAGCCCGAGCAGGAAAGCGCCGATCACGGGTCCGAAATAGGGGATGTAGTTCAGCAGGGCGACGATCCCGCCCCACATCGCCGGATAGGGCATGCCGATCGCCCACAAGGCGGTGCCGGTCACGATCCCGAGCAGGACATTGATGACGGTGATCGTGCCGAGATAGGCCGAGACATCGTCGACCACGTCCTGAATCACGCGGGCGGTCGCCATCGCCCCGTCGAAGCTCGTGCGGCCCGTGATCGTCTGCCGTCGCATGCCCGTCCAGCCGGACAGGAAGAAGAACACGATCAGGATCCCGAACAGCAGCTGGACGATGACCGCCGGCGCGGATGTCGCGGCGAATTCGAGGATCGAACTCGGTGCCGCGACGCCCGCGGTTGCAGGCTGCTTGATCGGCGTCGACGCGACCTGCCGCAGCGTCTTGTTCACATATTTCTCGAGGCTCGAATAAAGATCGAGCAGCGGCGCCAGATTGCTCTGGATCCGATCGAGCCGTGTCGGCAGCAGCCGAAAAAAGTCGGTTGCCGGCACGAGGATCGCGGCGATCGCGACATTGGCCGCGACCAAGAACACCAGAATGCACGCGAGCGCCGCGATCGGCGACGGCACGCCCCGCCGTTCGAGCCATTCGAGCACCGGAATCAGTGCGACGGCGATCACCAGCGCGGTCGTCAGCGGCAGGAAGAACTCCGCCCCTGCCTTCAACGCGAACGGCAATGCGATGACCAGCCCAATTCCGGCGGTCAGCGTCAGCGCGGCGAGCAGGCGATCGCGTCGCTGCGCGATCCGCATCGCATCCTCGACACCAACGCCGATCGGGGGTTCGAACACCCCTTCCGCGCTGGTTTCCGTGGTTGCCCCGCCCCTAGCGGGCGGCGGCCCTCCCTCATGGACGTCCGCCGTACCCGCCTGGGCCGTATAATCGTCGTTCGCCATGCCGTTACCCCTCGCTTGCCCTTCCCCTTGTCACAATCGGGGCGGCATTCAAGCGGTGTTGACGCTCCGCCTGCGAGATGCAGAACGAATCGCCCTAAACTATGATGCCGTGGTCGGAATCCGATCCGCAAAAAGCGATTGCAGGTCCTTTTTCAGGATCTTGCCGTTCGCGTTGCGGGGCAAGGTCTCGGGCACGAAGCGGATGGCGACGGGCGTCTTGAACGCCGCGAGCCGTTCGCGCACCCAGGCCTGCAGTTCCGCCTCGCTCGCCTGCGCACCGGGAGCGAGGTGGACGACGGCAACCGGCTCCTCGCCCAGCGTGCGGTGAGGCAGCCCGATCAGCGCGCAGTCGGTGACCGCGGGATGCGCATAGAGGACATTCTCAACCTCCGACGAATAGATGTTTTCGCCACCCCGAATGATCATGTCCTTGGCGCGGTCGACGATGTAGCAGAACCCCTCCTCGTCGAGCCGCGCGAGATCCCCCGTCCGCACCCAGCCGTCGATGAACGTCGTCGCGGTCGCCTCCGGCTTGTTCCAATAGCCCTTCACGATCATCGGCCCGCGCGCCCAGAGCTCGCCGACCTCGCCGACCGGAAGCTCGGTGACGCCGTCCTCCGCGACGATCTTCAGGTCGACGACCGGCGCGGGGGGGCCCGCGCTGCTCGGCCGGTTGAGATAATCCTCCGCGCCGTGATGCGTGACCGTCGCCATCGTCTCGGTCATGCCCCAGCCATTGCCGGGCAGCGCACCGAGCTCGCTATGGATGCGCCTGACCAGCTCGGGTGCCGAGGGCGCGCCACCATAGGCGATCGATTCGAGCGACGAGAGATCATAGTTGCCGCGGTCGGGATGCTCGATCAGCTGCCACGCGATCGTCGGCACGCCGCCGGTCACGTTCACCTTTTCGCGTTCGATGATCTCCATCGCACGGACGGTGTCCCACTTGCGCATGAAGATCATCGTGCTCCCCGTCGCGATCACCCCCATCATGCCCGCCGAGCAGGCGGTGACGTGGAAGAGCGGGATGACGGTCAGCGTCACGCGCGGGGTCGGCTCGGGCGGCATCTCGCCGCGCCGCAGGGCCGATCGCGCGCCCGAATAGCCCCCGGTCAGGATGTTCGACATCATGTTGCGATGCGTCCCCAGCGCCCCCTTGGGGGCACCGGTCGTGCCGCTGGTATAGAAAATCGTCGCATCGTCGTCGGGCGCGATCACCGCGTCGGGCAGCGGCTGGTCGGGCAGCGTCGCCCAGTGCGACGACGCCCCGATCACGTCCTCCAGCGGCGCTGCGATACCGGTCAGCGGCGCGACCGCGCGGCTGATCAGCACCTGCTCTAGCGACGGAATCGTCGCGTAGATATCCTCGAGCCGGTGATGGCGTTCATCGTCGGTGATCAGGACCCGGGCACCCGAATCGGCGAGACCATAGGCCATCTCCGCGCCCGTCCACCACGCGTTCAACGGCACCATCACCGCGCCGATCGCGGTCGCTGCGAAGAACGCGACCGGCCATTCGGGCAGGTTGCGCATCGCCAGCGCGACACGGTCGCCCGGCCCGATGCCCAGCGTACGCAGATGCGCCGCCAGCGTCGTCACCGCGCGCCACGTCGCTTCATAGGTCACGCGCTCGTCTTCATAGATGGTGAAGACGCGCTCGCCATGACCGCGCGCGGCCTCGATCAGGTAACGCAGCGACGGCGGCGCATTCTTCCACACGCGCGTCGCGACCCCGCCGATCGTCACGGTCTCCATCTCGAACTTGCCGCCGGGCGCAGTCAGACGCCGTTCGGTTTCCGCCATCGACATGACCGGCCAGTTGGGGTCCAGGGCGATGATTGGTTCATGAGCCAAGGCCAGCCTACTCCAAATATGAATTTCGGGTTTGGCTTATCCGCCAACCGGATGCACGTTTAGAGTTGATTTGCACGCCACTCAAGGCAATAGGAGTGCCCATGTTCGAACCGGGGGTATGGTGCATGCGGGGAAGCTGGCGATGACCGCCGCGTTCGCTGGGGCGGCTGAACGGCACGGCTTCGATCCGGCACGGCTTGCCGCGATCGATAGGCTGTTGAAAGACCGCTATATCGTCACCGGCAAGCTCCCCAATGCGCAGCTGCTGATCGCGCGCGACGGCGAAACCGTGCATTTCTCGCATCAGGGCCTCGCCCGCGAAGGCGGCGCGCCGATCGACGAGACCTCGCTGTTCCGGATCGCGTCGATGACCAAACCGATCACCTCGGTCGCGTTCATGATGCTGGTCGAACAGGGCCTCGTCGCGCTCGACACGCCGGTTCATCACGTCCTGCCCGCGTTCAAGGGGATCGGCGTCTATAACGGCGGCGGTGCGGGGGTCCCCTTTGCGGTGAAACCGACCGCCGAGCCGATGCGGATGATCGACCTGCTCCGCCACACCTCGGGTCTGACCTACGGCTTCCAGAATCGCTCGAATGTCGACGCCGCCTATCGCGAAGGCAAGATCGAGAATTGGCACGGCAATCTCGATCTTGACGGGTTCGTCGCCGCGCTGGGCGCGCTGCCGCTCGAATTCTCGCCGGGGACCGCGTGGAATTATTCGGTGGCCACCGACGTGCTTGGCGCGGTGGTCGAGCGCGTCTCGGGCGTCACGCTCGACACCTTCTTCACGACGCGGATCTTCGTGCCGCTGAAGATGGACGACACGGGATTCCAGGTTCCTGCCGACAAGACGGATCGCCTGACCGATTGCTACACGGTCGCACCGGGCAAGGGGCGCACGATGCTCGATCGCGGCGAGAAGAGCGCGTGGAGCCGTCCGCCGACGCTGTTGTCGGGCGGGGGCGGGCTCGTCTCGACCGCGCTGGACTATCAACGCTTCTGCCAGATGTGCCTCAACGGCGGCGAACTCGACGGTGCGCGGATCCTCGGCCGCAAGACGCTCGAACTCATGACGCAGAACCATCTGCCCGGCGGCGCCGACCTGACGACGATGTCTCGGTCGATGTTCAGCGAGGCGACGAATGCCGGCACCGGTTTCGGACTGGGCTTCGCGGTGACCATCGATCCCGTCCGATCGATGATGCCGGGGTCGAAGGGCGAATATTACTGGGGCGGGATGTTCTCGACCGCCTTCTTCATCGATCCGGTCGAACGCCTGTCGATGGTCTTCATGACCCAGGTCTCGCCCAGCAGTCTCTACCCCATCCGCCGCGAGCTCAAGACGATGATCTACGCCGCCATGACTTGACCCGTCAGCGGCCGTCACCAGGAGAGAATAATGACCACCCCGATCCGCACCGAACGCCATGACGACGTCCTCGTCATCATCTCGAACAACCCGCCGGTCAACGCACTTGGCGCCGCAGTCCGCCAGGGGCTCGAAGCCGCGATCAAGGACGGCGTCGCCGACGCGAGCATCACCGCGATGGTGATCCGCTGCGACGGCCGTACCTTCTTCGCGGGCGCCGACATCACCGAATTCGGCAAGCCTATGGTCGAGCCCGGCCTGCCGACCGTCGTCGACATGATCGAGGCGTCGTCCAAGCCCGTCGTCGCCGCGATCCACGGCACCGCGCTGGGCGGCGGCTGCGAAGTCACGCTCGGCTGCCATTACCGCGTCGCCGTTCCCTCGGCCAAGATCGGCACGCCCGAGGTCAAGCTCGGCCTGCTACCCGGCGCGGGCGGCACGCAGCGCATCCCGCGCATCGCCGGCGTCAAGCTTGCGCTCGAGATGACCGCCAAGGGCGATCCGATCTCTGCGAAGAAGGCGCTCGACGCCGGCCTGATCGACAAGATCGTCGGCGAGGACAGCCTGGAAGCCGACGCGATCGCCTTCGCGCGCGAGATCGCGGCGAAGCGCCCCCTGCCCCGCGCGTCCGAGAAGACCGCGCAGGCCGATCCCGACGCGGTCGCCGCATTCAAGAAGGAGAACGCGCGCCGCTTCCGCAATTTCGACGCGCCCGCCGCCAACATCGCCTGCGTCGAGAAGGCCGCCGACGGGTCGAGCTTCGCCGAGGGTGTCGCGTTCGAGCGCGAGCAGTTCATGGCGCTCATGATGGGGGTCCAGTCCGCCGCACAACGCCACATTTTCTTCGCCGAGCGCCAGGCCGCCAAGATCGACGACGTCCCCGCGGACACGAAACTGCGCGAGATCAAACGCGTCGGCGTGATCGGCGCGGGCACGATGGGCGGTGGCATCGCGATGAACTTCCTGTCCGCCGGCATCCCCGTCACGATCGTCGAGATGCAGCAGGACGCGCTCGACCGCGGCACCGGCGTCGTCCGCAAGAATTACGAGGCGACCGCCGCCAAGGGCCGGATGAAGCCCGAACAGGTCGAACAGGCGATGGGCGCGCTAAAGCCCACGCTCGACTTCGCCGATCTCGCCGAATGCGACCTGATCATCGAGGCGGTGTACGAGACGATGGAGGTGAAGAAGGACATCTTCACCAAGCTCGACGCAATCGCCAAGCCCGGCGCGATCCTCGCCTCGAACACCTCCTATCTGAACATCGACGAGATCGCGGCGTGCACGAAGCGGCCCGAGGACGTCGTGGGCATGCACTTCTTCTCGCCCGCCAACGTCATGAAGCTGCTCGAGGTGGTCCGTGGCGACAAGACCGCGGACGACGTGCTCGCGACCGTCATGGCGCTCGCCAAGAAGATCAGGAAGGTCGCGGTGGTCGCGGGCGTCACCTATGGCTTCATCGGCAACCGCATGCTGATGCCGCGCCAGGTCGAGGCGACCAAGCTGCTGCTCGAAGGCGCAAGCCCCGAGCAGATCGACCGCGTCCATGTCGCGTTCGGCATGCCGATGGGCCCGTTCCAGATGAGCGACCTCGCAGGCGTCGACATCGGCTGGCACCGGGACCCGAGCCGGATCGAGAATATCCGCGATGCGCTGGCGGCCGAAAACCGCTGGGGCCAGAAGACCAAGGCGGGCTTCTACGACTATGACGAGAAGCGCACGCCGTCCAACTCCCCCCGCGTCGCCGAAATCATCGACGATTTCCGCGCCAAGTCGGGTGTCACCCCGCGCGAGATCAGCGACGAGGAGATCGTCGCGCGCACGCTCTACACGATGGTCAACGAAGGCGCGCTGATCCTCGAAGAGGGCAAGGCGCAGCGTGCGTCCGACGTCGATGTCGTCTGGATCTACGGTTACGGCTGGCCGGTCTATCGCGGCGGGCCGATGTTCTGGGCGCAGTCGGAAGGCTTGCCAAAGGTCGTCGCCGGGCTCGAGAAATACGGCTTCCCGGTTGCCAAGTCGCTGAAGGATGCCGCCGCGAGCGGTGGAAAGATCAAGTAAATTCTACGCCCTCTCCCCTCAGGGGAGAGGGAGAAAGGAAGACCCGATGACCGACCTCGACACCTTTCGCACCGAAACCCGCGCCTGGCTCGCGGAAAACTGCCCGCCCGAGATGCGCAAGCCCGTCCGCTCGGAGGACGATGTCTGCTGGGGCGGTCGCCAGTTCAAGCCATCGAGCCCCGCGCAGAAGGACTGGCTCGACCGGATGGCGGCCAGGGGATGGACTGTCCCCGACTGGCCCAAGGCCTATGGCGGCGGTGGCCTGTCGCCTGCCGAGACCAAGATCCTCCGCGAGGAGATGGCAGCGATCAAGGCGCGCAACCCGCTCAACAGCTTCGGCATCTCGATGCTCGGGCCGGCACTGCTGAAATATGGCACCGAGGAGCAGAAGCTCGATCACCTGACCAAGATCGCGCGCGGTGAGATCCGCTGGTGCCAGGGCTATTCCGAACCCAATGCGGGCTCCGATCTCGCCGGCCTCGCGACCTCGGCGGAGGACAAGGGCGACCATTATCTCGTCAACGGCCAGAAGGTCTGGACCAGCTACGCGGACAAGGCGGACTGGATCTTCTGCCTCGTCCGCACCGACAAGAGCTCGAAGCAGGGCGGGATCAGCTTCGTGCTGTTCGACATGGCGACCCCGGGCGTCTCGACCAAGCCGATCCTGCTGATCAGCGGCAATTCGCCGTTCTGCGAGACCTTCTTCGACAATGTCGAGGTCCCCAAGGTCAACCGCGTGTACGAGGAGAACAAGGGCTGGGACGTCGCCAAATATCTGCTCGGCCACGAACGCGAGATGATCTCGGGCATGGGGCTCGCCTCGTCGGGCGGCAACCCGCTGATCGACGGTGCGATCGCCACCGTCGGGCTCGGCCATGACGGCCGTCTTGCCGACCCGCTGCTTCGTGCGTCGATCGCGCTGTTCGAGGTGCGCGCCAAGGCGTTCGGGGCGATGTCCGAACGCTTCATCGATGAATTGAAGGCGGGCAAGGCGCACCCCGCGCAGCCGAGCATGATGAAATATTACGGCACCGAGCTGAACAAGTCGCGCTACGAACTGATGATGGCGGCGGGCGGCTCGGACGCGCTCGAATGGGACAGCGACCGCTCGCGCGGCGGTGCGATCCCGCGCTCGTGGCTCCGCACCAAGGCGAACTCGATCGAGGGCGGGACGAGCGAGATCCAGCTCAACATCATCGCCAAGCGAATCCTCGAACTGCCGGCCTGAGCTCTACCGTTCTCCCGCGGAAGCGGGAGCCCAGAATCACGAACGCTGCGCGCGGGGCTCCTGGGCCCCCGCCTCCGCGGGGGAACAGAAATGCCACTCTATCTCGACGACGACCAGACCGTCCTTCAGGACACGATCCGCGACTTTGTGGCGGAACACGCCCCCGTCAGCCATATGCGCGCGCTGCGTGATGCGGAGGACGCCACGGGCTTTTCGCGCGACCTGTGGAAGCAGTTCGCCGAAATGGGCTTCACCGGCATCCTGATCGGCGAGGACCAGGGCGGACTCGGCCTCGGCCATATCGAGGCGGGCGTCGTGCTCGAACAGATCGGTCGCAACCTGTCGCCCTCCCCGTTCCTGACCACCGCCGTTGCCGCGGTCGAGGCGCTCAAGGGCACCGGCCAGGCCGAACGCTGGTTCCCCGGCATCATCGCCGGCGAAACGGTAGCAGCGCTGGCGATCGACGAGGCCGCCAAGCACCGCGACAGCATCGCGATGACCGCCGAACGCGCCGGCAACGGTTTTAAACTGACCGGCGCAAAGCGCTTCGTCGCGCATGGCCACACCGCCGACCTGATCATCGTCGCCGCGCGTACCGCAGGCGGCGCGGACGATGCCGACGGGATCACCTTGTTCGCGGTCCCGAAGGACGCCGCCGGGCTCAGCGCGAACGCTGAGCGGCTTGCCGATGCGAGCCTCGCCGCACGGCTCGACTTCGACGGGGTGGAGGTCGATGCCGATGCGGTGATCGGTGAGGTCGACGCCGGCCGCGCGCCGCTCGATCGGCTGCTCCGCGCGGGCCGCACCGGCGCGTCCGCCGAGCTGCTCGGCGTCGGCGGCGGCGCGATGGACATGACGATCGGCTATATGAAACAGCGCAAGCAGTTCGGCACGCTGATCGGCAGCTTCCAGGCGCTCCAGCACCGCGCCGCGCATCTCTATTCGGAGATGGAGGTCGCGCGCGCCGCGGTCCTGAAGGCGCAGCAGCTGCTCGACACGGGCGACGACAAGGCCGACGAGGCCGTCTCGGTCGCCAAGGCGATGACCGCGCTAGCGACGACGCTCAGCGTGCAGGAAAGCGTGCAGATGCACGGTGGCATCGGCATGACCGACGAATATGACATCGGTTTCTACATGAAGCGCGCGCGCGTGCTGGCCGAGCTGTTCGGCGACGCCAACTTCCATGCCGACAGGCTGGCCATCGCCGCGGGCTATTGACGCTTCCGTTCCCCGGCGAAGGCCGGGGCCCAGTTGGGCAGCGCTTGCGGTCTGCCACTGCACTCCGTTACTGCGACCTCCCCGACTGGGCCCCGGCCTGCGCCGGGGAACAAGGTGAAGACTATATGACCCCCGATACTGCCAATACGTCCCCCGAAGCGCTCGCCCAGGGCCTCGTCGACCTGCTCGAGATCGACGAGGTCGACACCGACCTCTATGTCGGCAAGCGCCAGCCCGGCGGCGTCGGCCGCGTGTTCGGCGGGCAGGTGATCGCGCAGGCACTCCAGGCCGCGCAGCGCTCGACCGAGGCGCCCAAGGCCGCGCATTCGCTTCACGCCTATTTCATGCGGCCGGGTAACGAGGATTACCCGATCGTCTACCGCGTCGTCCGCGATTTCGAGGGCCGCAGTTTTGCGACGCGTCGCGTCATCGCGATGCAGAAGGGCCAGCCGATCCTCAACATGGCGGCGTCGTTTCAGACCCCCGAGGATGGTCTTCACCATCAGGACGCGATGCCCGACGTCGCGCCGCCCGAGGAGCTGCGCTCCGATCGTGACCTGCGGCTGGAGAATATCGACGGCATTCCCGAGAAGTTTCGTGCACACATGCTGCGCTGGCGCCCGATCGAGGTCCGCCCGGTCAACCCGCGCAGCTGGATCGATCCGCCCGCGCAGGCACCGAACCATGCCAACTGGTTTCGGATCGTGGCGCCGATCGGCGATGATCCCGCGATGCACCGCGCGGTCCTGTCCTATGCCTCGGACATGGCGTTGCTGGGAACCGCGCTGCTGCCGCACGGGATCAACTGGATCACGCCGGGTCTGCAGACCGCCAGCCTCGATCATTCGCTCTGGCTGCACGAGGATTTCCGCGCGGACGACTGGCTGCTCTATGCCTGCGATGCCCCCTGGTCGGGTCATGCGCGCGGCTTCAACCGCGGCAAGATCTTCTCCCGCGACGGACGGCTGGTCGCGAGCGTCGCGCAGGAGGGGCTGATCCGGATGCGAAAATAGCTGTGGTTTACGCGGGTTAACCCGGTCTTCGTAAATTCCGATTAGTCCCGCGCGATCATTCTCCGGGATCATCGGCATGCAGCGCCTTCTCTATATCAGCACCTCGCGTGGCCGTGTGACACAGCCGGTCATCGACGAGATTCTGCGGGTCTCGCGTCGCAACAATGCCGCCGCGGGCGTGACCGGTCTGCTCATCGCTGGCGGCAACAGGTTTCTCCAGGTGCTCGAAGGCGATGATCTCGCCGTGTCGCGCACCTTCGATCGCATCCAGCGCGACGACCGGCATTTCGCGATGGTGCAGCTCGCGAAACAGACGATCACCGAGCGCAGCTTCGGTAGCTGGTCGATGGGATTTGCCAGCGGCGCGGTGCCTGGTGGTGGCGCGACGTCGCCCGCCGCCACGATCGCGGCCCTGATCGCGCCGATCGAGGATCCGACGCTACGCGGCTATTTCACCGGTTTCGCCGACCTGCATCTCTCAGCTGCCTGAGCGGACCGCCTCAGGCTGCGGTCTTGCCGTAATCCTGTCGCGTCACCGGATGGCTCGACGACAATCCGCCATCCACAACGATCGCCTGACCATTGACGTAGCTTGCGTCATCGGAGGCGAGGAACACCGCGACCCGGGCAAGCTCCTCGGGCTGCGCGCCGCGGTGGAGCGGGTTGAGACGACCGACGCGGTCCATCTTGTTGGCCTCGCGCGCATAGTCGAACACCGGCTTGGTCATCCCGGTTTCGGTCAGCCCGGGGCAGATCGCATTGACGCGGACGTTCGCACCCGACAGCTGCTGCGCCGACACCGCGGCCAGATTGATCACCCCCGCCTTGGACGCGGAATAGGCCGGCGACCCTGCGCCCGACCGTAACCCGGCGACGCTCGCGGTCAAGACGATCGCGCCGCCCCTGCCCGTCTCGGCCGCGCGCGCGACGATCCGTGGTGCCGCGTGCTTGATGGCGAGGAACGGACCGATCAGATTGACCCGCAGCACTTCGGTGATCAGCACGACGTCGGTGTCGAAGAGATTGGCCATGCCGCCCGAGATGCCGGCATTGGCGAACAGCACGTCGAGCCCGCCATAGGTATCGCAGGCGAGCGCGACCATGCGGATCACGTCCTCCTCCTCCCCCGCGTCGACGCGGATCGGGGTGGCGATGCCGCCGGCCTGGCTGATCAGATGCGCGGTCTCGTCCGCACCCTCGGTACGGTCCGCGACGACGACATGCCCGCCCTCCGCCGCGAACAGCAATGCCGCCGCGCGGCCGATACCTGACCCTGCGCCGGTGACGATGATCGACCTGTTCTCGAACCGCATGATGCCCTCCCCTTTAGATCGTGACGCCGCCGTCGATGACCAGCGTCTGCCCGGTCATGAAACGGCTCGCGGATGCGGCGAGAAACACCACCGCGCCCGCGATTTCCTCGGGTTCGCCGATGCGTCGCAGCGGCACGCGGGTGTTCGCCGCCGCGATCCGCTCGGGATCCTCCCACAGCACGCGCGCGAAATCGGTGCGGATCAGTCCGGGTGCGATGCAGTTCACGCGGACACCCGACGGGCCGAACTCGACTGCGAGATTGCGAGCGAGCTGCATGTCGGCGGCCTTGCTGATGCAATAGGCGCCGATGACCGGCGATCCGCGAAGCCCGCCGATCGAGGAGATGATGATGATGCTGCCGTCCCGCTGCTCCGTCATGCCGGGGGCGACCATCTGGATCAGCCAGTGGTTGGAGACGATGTTGTTGTCGAGGATCTTGCGGAACTGGTCGTCGCCGATCCCCGCCTGGGGTCCGTAATAGGGGTTGGAGGCGGCGTTGCAGACCAGCACGTCGATACGGCCGAACGCGCTGCGGGTCGTGTCGACGAGATGCTGGAGCGCCGCCTTGTCGGCGATGTTCGCCGCGACCGCAATCGCGCGGCCCTCGCCGTAGCGCGCGTTGATCTCCGCCGCGACGGCATCGCACGCCTCCTGTTTCCGGCTGGAGATCACCACTCTTGCGCCATGTGCCGCCAGCTCGACGGCACTCGCCTTGCCGATCCCGCGCGACGATCCGGTGATGATCGCGACCTTCCCGCTCAGGTCGAACTGCGTCATGCCCTGCCTCTCCCCTTCTGCCTGCGGGACGTGCGTCACGCGCCCGCCTTCACCGCAAAGCCCCATGCCGCATCCGCCAGCGCGTGGACCTTGGCGACCGTCGCTTCGGCCTGTGCGCTCGACGCGGTGCCGTCGATGATCCGCTTCTTGATCCCCTGGACGATCCCGGTGAGCCGGAAGAGGTTATAGGCGAAATACCAGTTCAGATCGGGGACGCCGTCCCGCCCGGTCGCAGCGCAATAGCGCGCGACGACCTGCTCGATCGTCGGAATCCCGGTCTCCGGACCGGTCAGGCCGAGCACCCCCGACCGGCCTTCGGGCTCGGTCACCCAGCTCATCAGCATGTAGGAAAAGTCGGCGAGCGGATCGCCGAGCGTCGACAGCTCCCAGTCGAGCACCGCGATGACCTTCGCGCCCGCGCCGTCCGTCGCATGGGCGAAGATCATGTTGTCGATGCGATAGTCACCGTGGACGATCGACGTCCGCGTCTGGTCGGGCAAGGTCCGTGGCAACCAGTCGATCAGCCGCTCGACCGACGCCATCCGCTCGGTCTCCGCCGCGCGATATTGCTTGGTCCAGCGCCCCACCTGCCGCTCAAAATAATTGCCGGGCTTGCCATAGGATGCGAGCCCCGCCGCCGCATAATCGGTGTTGTGAAGCGCGGCGAGCGCGTCGATCATCGCGTCATAATGCGCGCGGCGTTCGGCGGGCGTCGCACCCGGCATCGCGCCGTCCCAGATGGTCCGACCCTCGACCATTTCCATGACATAGAATGGCGCGCCGATGACGTCGGGATCCTCGCACAGCCCGTACGGCCGGGGAACGGGAAAGCCCGTCGGATGAAGCCCGGCGATCACCGCATATTCGCGCTCGACCGCATGCGCCGAGGGCAGGATCGGCCCGAACGGCTTGCGGCGCAGGACATAGGCGCGCGCCGGCGTGTCGAGCCGATAGGTCGGGTTCGACTGGCCGCCGGCGAACTTGGCGTAGCGCAGCGGCCCGGCAAAGCCTTCGACCGACTCCGTCATCCATGCCGTCAAACGGTCGAGATCGAGCCGGTCCCGCTCGCCGACCGGGATCGTACCGACCATCGTGCTGGCTGCGTCGCTGCTCATGCGAAGGTGATCACGCTGCGCGTCGTGTCGCCGCGGCGCAATTCGTCGAACGCGTCGTTGATCCGTTCGAGCGGCATGCGGTCCGCGATGATCGTGTCGAGATCGAGCAGCCCGCGCATGTAGAAATCGACGAGCCGCGGGATGTCGACCGGAAACCGGTTCGACCCCATGAACCCGCCCTGCAGGCGCTTGCCCGACAGCAGGTCCATCGCCGACAGCCCGACCTTCTCGCCGAGCGGCATCATCCCCAGGATCGTCGCTGTCCCGCCGCGCCGCAGCACCTTGACCGCGGTCGCCGCCGACTGCGTCCGGCCGACCGCCTCGATCGCATGGTGGACGCCGCCCCTGGTCAGCGCGACAACCTCGTCCGCGGCGGTCTCCGACAGCGCGTCGAAGCTGTGCGTGGCGCCAAGCTTCTCCGCCATCGCGCGCTTCTCCGGCACCGGATCGAGCGCGATGATCTTGCCCGCGCCCGCGATCTTCGCCGCGTTCACTGCCGCCAGCCCGATCCCGCCGCACCCGACCACGCACACCGTCTCGCCCGGCGTCACGTCGGTCGTGTTGAACACCGCGCCCGCCCCGGTCGTGATCGCACAGCCGAGCAGCGCCGCACGGTCCATCGGCATGTCGCGGTCGATCGCGACGCAGGCATGTTCGTGCACCAGCATCATCTCGGCATAGGCGCTCAGGTTCAGCATCTGCGCGATCGGCCGGTCACCCAGCATCAGCCGCGGCGGCGCGCCCTTCGGACGCCGCACCGAGCTGTCGACGCAGAGCGCCATGCGACCGGTCACGCAGAACTCACAGTGGCCGCAAAACGCCGAGAGGCAGGTGACGACATGGTCGCCAACCTTGACCATGGCGACCTCGTCACCGACCGCCTCGACGACGCCGCACGCCTCGTGCCCCGGAATGGTCGGCATCGCATGCGGATAGGCGCCGTCGACGAAGTGCAGGTCGGAGCGACACACCCCGACCGCGACGGTACGGATCAACACCTCGCGCGGACCCGGCTTCGAGACGGTGACGTCCTCGATGCTGAGCGGGGTGTTGGCTTCGAAAAGGACTGCGGCTTTCATGGGTGGTCTGGCTCCAGATTTGGCGGGCGCGCAATCAAAAATGCCGTTCGTCCTGAGCGAAGTCGAAGGACTGGCTCGTTCGGGGCATGTCCTTCGACTGCGCTCAGGACGAACGGGACAGGGTCAGCGGCTCACCCCGACATCCCCGCTCGACACGCCGCCTTTGCGAAAGTCCCCGTATTTGCCGAATTCGTTACGCGCGATCGACCGGTTGTGGACCTCGTCGGGACCATCGGCGAAGCGCAGCGTTCGCATTGCCGCCCAGTCGTGCGCGAGCCGGAAATCGTCCGACACGCCACCACCACCATGCGCCTGGATCGCATCGTCGAGGATCCTCAGCGCCATGTTCGGCGCGGCGACCTTGATCATCGAGATCTCGATCTGCGCGGATTTGTTGCCGGCCTTGTCCATCATGTCCGCGGCCTTGAGGCAGAGCAGCCGCGTCATCTCGATATCGATCCGCGCGGTCGCGATCCGCTCCTCCCAGACCGAGAAGTCGGCGATCCGCTTGCCGAACGCGACACGGCTCAGTAGCCGCTTCGCCATCGCCTCGATCGCGGTCTCCGCGACGCCGATCGTCCGCATGCAATGGTGGATGCGGCCCGGCCCGAGCCGCCCCTGCGCGATCTCGAACCCGCGTCCTTCGCCCAGCAGCACGTTCTCGACCGGCACGCGGACATTCTCGAGCACGACCTCGCCATGCCCGTGCGGCGCGTGGTCATAGCCATAGACGGACAGCATCCGCTTGATCGTCACGCCGGGCGTGTCCATCGGCACCAGGATCTGGCTCTGCTGCTGATGCCGCGATCCCTCGAAGCTCGTCTTGCCCATGACGATCGCGATCTTGCAGCGCGGATCGCCGACCCCCGACGACCACCATTTCGTCCCGTTGATCACGTAGTGATCGCCGTCGCGGACCATCGACGTCTCGATATTGGTCGCATCCGACGACGCCACCGCAGGCTCGGTCATCAAAAAGGCGGACCTGACCTCGCCGCGCATCAGCGGGCCGAGCCACGCCTCCTTCTGCTCGCGGGTTCCATAGCGATGGAATACCTCCATATTGCCTGTATCGGGCGCCGAGCAGTTGAAACATTCGCTCGCCCAGCTGACCTTGCCCATCTCCTCAGCGCATAACGCATATTCAAGATTGGTCAGCTGCGTCCCCTCGAACACGAAGCTGTCATCGACGTGGGTCTGCCCGGAATGGGGGGGCATGAAGAAATTCCACAGCCCCGCGGCCTTGGCCTTTTCCTTCATCTCCTCGATCACCGGAATCACCTTCCAGCGCTCGCCATGGTGGGCCTGAGCGTCGTAATCGGCCTGACGCGGGCGGATATTCTGGTCGATGAAGTCGCGCACGCGATCTCGGAAATAGGTCTCTCGGTCGCTGAAGCTGAAATCCATGCGGGCTCTCCATCGGTCCACGGTCTGGCGGTCGATTAGACCATACCGCGTATTCGGTAAAGCATCCGGGAGCGTGCCGAAAGCCGGTTTTCCACTCGGCCACGAAAGCGCCTAAAAAGCACTGTAACTTCAAATCGAAGCTGTTAGGGTATTTTGATGAAGGTTCCGGCAGAGGCGATCGAAGACGGCGAACAGGGCACGAAGCGCTTCCGTGCCAAGCGTGACGCCATCCTCGCCGCAGCCGCAGAGGCGATCAACGAGCAAAGCGCCAAGGGCATGACCTTCGCGGACGTTGCGCGGCGCGTCGGGCTCAACACGACGAGCGTTACCTATTACTTCAAGCGCAAGGAAGACCTCGCCGCCGCCGCGTTCGAGAACACGCTCGATTATCTGCTGCGGATGCTCGACGAGGCGATGGTCGAGCCGACCCCGCAGGCCCGCGTCGCCCGCTATCTCGCGCTCAACATGGCGCGGCTCGGCCGGATTCAACGCGGCGAGGAAAAGGCGTTCGCGGTCCTGTCCGATCTGCGCGCCACCGAAGACCCGATCCGCAGCCGGCTGATGAACGGCTGGCGCGAGGTGTTCCGCCGCACCCGCCTCCTCTGGGGCCCGTCGACCGGTCGCGCGCAGACCGACATGCAGAGCGCGCGTGCCCACGTCCTGCTCGAAAATACCTTCTGGCTGCCGATCTGGCTGACGCGATACGAGCCCGACCAATATGCCCGTGTCGAGGCGCGGCTGATGGACGTGTTCGCGCACGGCATCGCCGGGCCGGGTGCGCGCTGGGCACCGACGCTGCTCGACCTCAGCCATGACGATGCCGAACCGGGGCGCGAGGCGTTCCTGCTGGCGGCGACGCGGCTTATCAACGAACTCGGCTATCGCGGCGCATCAGTGCAGAAGATCGCGTCCGAACTGAACGTCACCAAGGGCAGCTTCTACCACCATCTCGATGCGAAGGACGATCTGGTCATCGCCTGCTATCGCCGCAGCTTCGACACGATCGCCGATGCGCAGGGCCGCGGTGAGGCCGAGGGCGGTAGCTATTGGCACAAGCTGTCGAGCACCGTCGCGACGCTGCTCGACGTCCAGTTCGCCGAGCGCGGTCCGCTGCTCCGCACGACCGCGCTCAGCGGCCTGCCGCCGAGCGTCCGCGACGCGATGGTCGAGCGGTCTAACGGAATTGCACGGCGCTATGCGGGAATGATGATGGACGGGATCGGCGAGGGCTCGATCCGCGCGGTCGATGCGCTGATCGCCGCACAGGCGCTGATGGCGGTCCAGAATGCCGCCTTCGACATGCGCAAATGGGCGTCGACCATGCCGCGCGAGCGTGCAGTTGCAATGTATGCCTCAACGCTGATGTACGGCCTGTTCGACGATTGATCTGCAAAGGAGCGGCGGCGACCGGCACAGGCTGACTGCCGCGCCGCTCCCCGCCCCCGACGTCTCAGGCCGCCGCGAGCGCGGCCTGATCCTCGGCGCGCTTGAGCAGCACGCCCGCACGCCAATAATGGTAAAGCGCCCAGGGCGTCATCATCACGATGATCACCAGCGCATAGCGTAGTGATTCCTCGCCAAAGGTCGGCTTCAACAGGTCGCTCAGCCAGCCGACCATCGTCGGGCCGAGGCCGAGGCCGACCAGGTTGATGACCAGCAACGTGATCGCCGCCCACATCGCACGGGTCTTCAGCGGCGCGAGATGCTGGATGAGCGCGAAGCTCGGCCCCAGGTACGAATTGGCGAAGATCAGGTAGACGAAATAGCTGCCGATCGCGATGGCCGGCACGTCGATCAGGTAGAAGGCCAGCGCGAAGGGCAGCGACAGCCCCTTCATGACGAGCACGACCCAGCTCTGCACGTGAAGGCCGTGGCGCTTGGCGAGCACATCGGCGATCTTGCCGCCGGCAAGCGCCGAGATTGCCCCGAACAGGGCACCCGGCAGCGCGATGTAGCGCGACACGTCGAGCATCGAGATGCCGAGCGAACGCTGCATGAAGCTCGGCCCCCACCCCGTCAGCGCATACCCGATCATCGAGGTCAGGGTCACGCCGACGACGAGATGCCGCGCGGGCGCGCTCGCCCACATAGAGGCAAAGCCCTGCGCGACGCTCGGCATCGGCGCCGGCGCGGCGACCGGGCCAGCGTCGGACAGGCCGCGACGCGGCTCGACCATGAACAGCCGGACGAGCACCGCCAGCGCGATACCGGGCAGTCCGACGGTCATCATCGCCACCCGCCAGCCATAGCTGTGCGCAACGACGCCGCCGATCAGCGTCCCGAATCCCGCCCCCAGCACCACGCCGAGCGAATAGACTGCCATCGCGCCCGCGCGCTTTTCGGGGGGATAGAGATCGGCGATGATCGAATGGCTGGGCGGGCTCGACCCGGCCTCGCCAATCCCGACGCCGATGCGGAACAGCATGAGTTGCGTGAAGTTTTGCGCCAGACCGCACATCGCGGTCATCGCGCTCCAGATCGTCAGGCTCACCGCGATGATGTTGCGGCGGCTCGTCCGGTCGGCCAGTCGCGCGACCGGGATGCCGAGCGTGGCGTAGAAGATCGCGAACACGAGTCCCGAGAGCAACCCAAGCTGCGTGTCGGTCAGCACAAGGTCCGCCTTGATGCGTTCGAGCAGGATCGCGAGGATCTGCCGATCCATATAGCTGAAGAAATAGGTGAGCGTGAGCAGGGTGAGCGTCAGGCCGCGGCGCTTCATGGCCAGGGAATCGGCGATGTCGGAATGCGTCTTCAACGCTGTCGCCATGGTCATCCTCTCGTATCGTTGCTGGCCTTGCGACCCTGTTGGGACCGTACCCAATCGTTGAAAACAAGGCCAGCGCCGAGAGCAATCAGAATTTTTGCGACAAACCGAGTTTTGCGGTGAACCCGAGCGGCGAGGCGGTGAACGGATCGTAATTCTGGTCCAGCCGCGCGAAGGGCGGCGCGCGATCGAAGATGTTGAGCGCGGACAGCGACACCGTCGATCCGGTCGGCAACGCGATCCTCAGCGTGGCATCCATCGTCTTGAACGCACCGATCTCCTTGCCGCCCGTCACCGATCCACCGGCCAGTGCACCGAAGTTCGGCCCGAAGATCGCGGCGCCGCGTTGGTCGGTATAGCCATCGATATAGTTGAACTGCACCCGCAGGCTGGCGACATCGTAATCACCCTGCACATACCAGTTGCCCTTGATTTCGGGCACCGGATAGGCGGTCGTCTGGTAGTTGAGCAGGCCGACACCGTCGAATGCGGGCTGCACGACGATCCCTTCGACCGTCACGTCCTTGGTCTTGTAGTCGATGACATAGGTGCCGGTCGCACCCACCGTGACGGTCGCCAGCCCGAGCTCGCCGCGAAAGCTAGCCTGGACGTCGAGACCCGAGGTCGTGACATCGGCGCTGTTGACATAAACGGTGCGCAACCGCTGGACATTGCCGACACCGCAGCCCGCACCGGTGAACGTGAAGCGCTGCTGGAGAGCGGCAAAGGCGGCATTGCCGCAATTCGCCGCGCCGCTCGCACCGAACAATGCGTTGACGATGCCCTGTGTCGGCTCCTGCTCGATCGGCCCCTTCAAGTCGTACCGGAAATAGTCGACGCTCGCATTGAACCCGCCCGCGTCGAGGATCACGCCGCCGCTATAGGTCGTCGCCTTTTCAGGCTCGAGATCCGGATTCCCGTTGATGTCGACCGCGCGGAACGAGGTGCCGATGATCTGCAGCGCAGTCAGATTGCCTTCGAGCTGCTGCGCGGGCGGTCCGCGGAACGTCGTCCCGGCCCCGCCGCGCAACGCCAGCCACGGCGCCACCTGGATGCGCAACCGCCCCTGCGGATTGAAGGTCGACCCGACATTGCCACCATAATCCTCGTACCGCGCGGACAGCTGGGCGTTGATCGCCTCGAGGATCGGCAGCTGCAGCTCGGCGAACAGCGCCTTCACGTCGCCCACCGAGGACGCGTTCCGGTTGGTGCCGAGGAAGCCCAGCGCACCCGTCTGCGGCGTACAGGTCGCACGCGGATTGAGCGGTGTCCCCGGGCAGGGATTTACCGCGAGGTTGCTGTCGGCATTATAGTTCACGGCATAATAATCGCGGCGATACTGGCCGCCGATCGCAAAACCGACATCGCCACCGGGCAGTCGCAGCCCGGTCCGCCCACCGAGCACGAGGTCGCCGACGAACAATTGCGTGTTGTAGACGGTGCGCGTCGTGCGGAAGAAATTGTCGACCGTCGCAATGTCGTTGACCAGCCCCGCACCGGGCGCGGTGCTGAGCCCGTTGGTGCCGCGCGACCCGGCATAATTGGGGTTCACCTGACCCGTGACCGGATTGGCCGCCACCGCGGTCGAGAACGGGTTGAAGAAAGTGCAGCCATTCGTTCCGGCAAGCGAAGCGATCTGCGCAGCGGTCAGCCCGGCGCGCGACGCGGTGGTCGCATAGGCGCAATTGGGGCCACCAAAACCCGCGATCGCGTTCTGCAGCAGGTCACCGAACGTGTCGGTCCCCTCATTCTCGCGGACATATTGCGAATAGGTCCCGCTCGCGGTCAGGTTGATCCGATCGGTGACCTCCCACGACAGGTCCGCGGTAAAGCGCATTTCCTCCGACTGGCGCTTGGAGAATGCCGATCCGCGGTCATTGTCCCCGCCCCGCATGACCGGATTGCCACCGAGCAGTGCCGGACGGAAGAGCACGGGGAAGGCGAGCGCGGGCGCGAGCGGCGTGCCGTTCGCGGTCAGGCAGCCCGCCGCCGCACCATAAACCTGGCAATAATCGCGCAGTGCCGGTGCATAGGTCGGCACCTGGAAGAAGCCCGCACCGCCGCCCGCCGCATTCGCCGATGGCGGCAGCGTCGGCAGATAGGTCGGCGACGTCGTGATCCGGGTCGAGGTCGATCCGTAGAGCGCGGTCGCGGTGAACTGCAGCGAACTGGTGAGGTCGATCGCGACCTCGGCATAGGCCTGATACCGGTCCTCCGGCTCGACGAGATTGCCGAACTGGCCGTAATTGTTGAAGCATCGATCGGTCGGCACCGCGATCGTCCCGACTGCGGTCGGCGTCGGTGTGGTCGAGCCCGCGACACTGCGGAATCCGCCGAGCGATTCACACCCCAGATCGCGAACGAAATTTACCCCGTTCGACGCGCCGTTCGCGCCATAGCCGGTGAACAGACGCCCGCTGACCGGGTCGAGAAACGGGACGGTCGCGTTGAAATCGAGGTTGCCGGGGTTGCCGCCGCCGGTCCAGCCGCCCTGGGGATTGTTGGCATAGGGCTGGATGGTGAAGTCCCGATCGGTCGTACGGAGCTCCGACCGATGCTGATAGCCAAACGACGCCAGCATCCGCACGCCGTTGCCGCTGTGACCATAGCTCATGGCCGTGCCGTAATCGCCCTTCGACCCGTCGATATAGCGGTAGTCGCCCGACACCAGGAAACCCTGCTGGTCGGTCCGTGTGATGAAATTGACCACGCCCGCGATCGCGTCCGAGCCATAGGTGGCGGCGGCGCCGTCCTTGAGCACCTCGACACGACCGATCGCGGCCGAGGGGATCAGGTTGATGTCGACGATGGGAATACCGCCGCCGACCGGCACCAGCCGCTTGCCGTTGAGCAGCACCAGCGTACGTTGCGGCCCCAGTCCGCGCAGATTGACCGACGCGACGCCCTCATTGCCCTGACTGCGGCTGTCGAACTGGTTCGCGTCGCCGGTCACGCCGTTCGAGGTCGGCAGGTTTTTGAGCAGTTCGACCGCGGTCGGCGCGCCCTGCTTCGCGAGTTCATCGCCCGAAATCACGTCGACGGGTGCGGCGGCATCCTCGGACGACCCGCGGATCAGCGAGCCGGTGACGATGATGTCGGCATTCTCTGACTGGGCGGCGGCAGACTGCGCGGGGTTCGCTGTGACCTGCCCCGCTCCCGTCGTTCCCAATGGTTGTGGATCACCCCCGATTTGCGCTGCCGCCGGAACGGCAAGGGCCCATGCAAGTACGAAAAACGCGGACGCGACGAAATAGCGCTGCTTGGCCACATCACTCTCCCCTGTTCGGCCGAAGCACTTTGGCCCGTACCGCATCATCGAATAGATTCTTCTACGCCTTACGCGTCAAGCGGGAAAATCGTAGCATATTGCTACTAATCCCCGCCAATACTGTCATGTAGAAGGCTTTCGCCAGTTCCGGATCGGCCAGAACCATTTTTCGATCTTGCGATAATGTGGCCCCGGGGAGAGGGCCTTTGCCGCAGCGGTCCGACCCTAAGGATACCAGCCGCCGCCGGCCTTCAAGCGCCGAAGTCAGGTGACGCCAGAAATGACGCAAAACGGAACAGCGCATGCGGCGTCAGGCCCGGTCGCACAATGCTCGCTGATGCTGGGGTTTCAGGAAGGACGGCGGAAGGTACGGCCTTGCCGTCCTTCCGCCTTATCCCCTCTCCAAACTCGTCAAGGCGGCGACCTGATGGACTGCCTGCCTGTCGATACCGAGCACTGCGAGAGTGCTTCAAGGCTCAACCACCCTAGGTCCGTCTCTTTCCGAAACTGAACATCAGGTATGGGCAGCTATTGGCATGATTCGCCGGGGGATGCAAAGGGAAGTTCGGGCGCCGTCGCGGATGCCGGACTAAAGTCGGGGATCGCTGCCGGACCGCCCTGCGCCCGCATCCGGCCGGTCCGGAGCACGAGGCCGGGGCCAGGACCCGGGACGCCAGCGGCGCTAGGCCTGTGCGCTTGGACGGGCCGACGCACGGTCGTGCCAGGCCCTGAGATGCCCCAGCTCGTCCGGGATGGGAATGCCGACGAACGCAGCGAAATCGATCGTCGTCAGCAGGACGATGTCGGCAATGGTATAGCGCACCCCGTCGAGCCATTCGATGCCCGCCACCGCAGCGTCGAACTCGGCCATGCCCGACCGGACACGCGGCCGCTGGGTTTCGCCGAATTCGGTATATTGCGGCTTCACGATCCGCGCCGTCCAGGGATGCGTATGCTGCCACACCAGCGACAGCGGCGTCATCAGTCGCAATTCGACCCGCCGCGTCCACATGTCCACCTCGGCGATATTGTGCGCGCCGTGCCCGAACAGCGGGGGCTCCGGATGCAGCGCCTCGAAATATCGACAGATCGCGACGCTCTCGGTCAGCACGCGACCATCGTCGAACGCCAGCGCGGGCGTCTGGCCATAGGGGTTCACCGCGAGGAACGGCGCCGCCTTGTGCTCCGCCTTGGGTATCGACACCTGCACCATCGGGATGCGCACCTGCTTTTCGGCGAGGAAGATCCGGACGCGGCGCGGGTTGGGCGCCGGCGAGGCACTGTCGTAGAACAACATGGCGGATCCTTTTGCGAGTCGACTTTTCGAATATCGCGTATGGCATTCGACGCGCACTTCGCCTAGCCACGCGGATATGACGATCGCCTCCGATTTGCTCGCTACCGACTTCGCGACCCTGCCGGATCTGATCCGCGCACACGCTCGGGAACGCGGGTCATCGACCGCCATCGCGGATTCGCAGGGCAGTATCGACTATGCAACGCTCGACCGGACGATGGACCGCGTCGCGGCGGCGCTGCAACGCGACGGCATCGCCGCGGGACAGGCAATCGCGATCGTCGCCGCGCCGTCGACCAGCTATCTTTCTGTTTTCCTTGGCGCGGTACGGGCCGGCTGTGTCGCGACGCCAATCGCGCCGTCGGCGACTCCAGCGGCGATCGCGGCAATGATCGCGGACAGCGGCGCGCCGATCGTCGTTCTCGACGAGGCCATGGCGCAGGCTCTGGCGGGCGAACGCATCACCGCGCGCATCCTGCTCCTGTCGGACGCCGACCTGCCGCCCGAGGGGTCCGGCGACGCCAAGCTGTTGGAGCGCTGGCTCGCGCCCGATGGTGCACACCCCACGCCCGTGGCGATCGCGCCTGGCGATGCGTTCAACATCATCTACTCGTCGGGCACGACCGGCACGCCCAAGGGGATCGTCCAGAGCCATGCGATGCGCTGGGCGCATATCGCGCGCAACAGCGCCGCGGGGTTCGACACTGCGGTCACAATGATCGCGACGCCGCTCTATTCGAACACCACGCTCGTCAGCATCCTGCCGACGCTCGGCTGGGGCGGCAGCGTCGTGCTGATGGGCAAGTTCGACGCGCGCGGCTATCTGACGCTCGCCGAGCGATACCGCGCAACGCACACGATGCTCGTTCCGGTCCAGTATCAGCGGATCATGGCGCTCCCCGATTTCGACGCATTCGACCTCTCGGCCTTCCGTTTCAAGACGAGTACCAGCGCGCCCTTCTCCGCCGCGCTGAAGGCCGACGTGGTCGCGCGCTGGCCGGGGCTGCTCGTCGAGTTCTACGGCATGACCGAAGGCGGAGCGAGCTGCGCGCTCAACGCGACCGCGCATCCGACCAAGTTGCATAGCGTGGGTCAGCCGATGCCGGGGCACGAGATCCGCCTGATCGACGATGACGGTGTCGAGGTACCGCCGGGTGAAATGGGCGAGGTCGTCGGCCGCTCGCCCGCGATGATGAACGGCTATCACGGCCGTAGCGACGCGACGCGCGACGCCGAGTGGCATGATGCCGAGGGCAACCGCTATATCCGCCACGGCGATGTCGGTCGGTTCGACGAAGACGGCTTTCTTATCTTGATGGACCGCAAGAAGGACCTGATCATCTCGGGCGGGTTCAACATCTACCCCTCCGACCTCGAGGCGGTGCTTGGGCAGCATCCCGACGTCGCCGATTGCGCGGTCATCGGCATGCCGTCCGAGGCGTGGGGCGAGACGCCGGTCGCTGTCATCGTCCCTCGCTCCCCAGCGGCGAACCCGGCGGAAATCCTGGCGTGGACCAACGCGCAGCTCGGCAAGACCCAGCGCCTGTCGGGCATCCATCCGGTGAGCGAACTCCCCCGCAGCGCGATCGGCAAGGTGCTCAAACGCGAGCTGCGCGATTCCCTGACGGGGACGGCGGCATGACCAGTCTGCGACAGGCGATCGAGGCGCTGCAGCCGATCGAGGGCGGCTGGCGCGGGACCGTGCCGGACAATTGGCTGCAGGGCCGCACCGCCTATGGCGGGTTCTCGGCCGCGCTCGCGCTGCATGCGGCGCAAATGTCGGACACCGATCTGCCACCGCTCCGCTCGGCGCAGGTCGCGTTCATCGGCCCGCTCTCGGGCGACATAACGATCCGCGCAACTCGATTGCGACGCGGCCGCAATGCCGCGTTCGTCCAGGCGGACGTCGAGAGCGCGGCGGGGCTCGGGCTGCGCGCGACCTTCGTCTTCATGGGGCCGATCGCCTCGCGCGTCGACCACCACACCGGCACCGCGCCCGCCTTCGCGGTACCCGACGCCGACACCGCGACCTATCGCGGACACAGCGCGGTCGCCTTCTCGCGCAATTTCGATCTGCTCGACCGCCGCGACGACAGCGTCGGCCCCGCCGAATGGCTGCGCTGGGTCCGGCTGGCGGAGCGCGACGGGCTCGATCCGATGGTCGAACTGATCGCGGTCGCGGACTGCCTTCCACCCTCCGCGCTCAAGCTGCTCGGCGGGCCGGCACCGCTCAGCTCGATGACCTGGCTGCTCAACATCCTCGGCCCGCAACCAGTGACACGCGATGGCTGGTGGCTGCTGCGCGCGACGACCGACTATGTCCGCGACGGCAGTTCGAGCCAGTCGATGGCGATCTGGAACGCGGAAGGCCTGCCGATCGCCGAACAGATGCAGAGCGTCGCGATCTTCGCCTGACCGCCACGTCAGGTCGGCCGCGCGCGGATGTGACGTGCACGATACAGATTGCGACAGTTTATCCGTCACCTGACAAAGCGTCGCGACAGCCGATCGTCATAACCGGGACATTCGATGGGGATCAGCCCCGTCCGACCGGAGATACGCGATGCGCAAGACCCTGCTCACGCTGGCGCTGACCGCCAGCAGCTTTGCCGCCACGGCATGCGGCGCACAGTCCGCCCCCGCCGACCGCGCCGACGCCGCCGCCACCAGCGCCGCCAACCGCGCCGCGCTGCAGACAACCATCGCCGGCCAGGCGCAGGCGGCGCCCGAGACTGCCCCCCGCGCATCCGGCCCGCAGCGCGCAGGCCGGATGCGCGGTGGGCCGATGATGCAGACCGATACCGATCGCGACGGCGTCCTCACCCGCTCCGAAGTCGTCGCGCAGGCGGAGGCGCAGTTCGCCCGATTGGACGCCGACGGCGACGGCATCGTGACGGCGGCCGAACGCCAGGCGGCTCGTGAAGCGATGCGCGACCGTCGCGAGGCCCGGATGGCGGCACGTGGCAAGACGCTCCCGCCCGAGCGGGCAGGCATGGCAGACGGCAGGAAGGGCCAGATGATGCGCGGCAGGCGCGCCGGCGGTGACGGCGTGCTCACACGCGCCGAGTTCATCGACCGTGCCGGGCAGCGTTTCGACCGGATGGACGCCAATCATGACGGACGGCTCGACGCCGGCGAGCGGCCCGATCGCCGTGCGATGCGCCATGGTCGCGGGCATCGGATGGACCGGCCGGGCGGCGATACCGATCAGTAATCCGCCTCCCTGCCCTCACGCGCCGGACGGTCTGCGATCGTCCGGCGCTTCCTTTGGACACGCACCATGCTAGACGTCGCCCCCATGGGAGACATGCCGCATCTGTTGCTCGTCGATGACGAGCGTTCGATCCGCGAGCCGCTGGCCGCCTATCTGACCAAGCAGGGATTTCGAGTCACGCAGGCGGGCGACGCGGAGGCCGCGCGGACGCGGCTGACCGCCTATGCGATCGACCTCGTCATCCTCGACATCATGATGCCGGGCGAGGACGGGCTCAGCCTGTGCCGCCACATCGCCGCGACCAGCGACGTGCCGGTCATCCTGCTGACCGCGCGCGCCGAGGAAACCGACCGGATCGTCGGGTTGGAAATGGGCGCGGACGACTATGTCGTGAAGCCCTTCTCGCCGCGCGAACTCGCGACGCGCGTAAAAGTCGTCCTGCGCCGCGCCACCGCGGGCGGCGCACGCCAGCATGCGCCCGAGGCCAATTCCTACGCCTTTGCCGGCTGGGTGCTGAAATCGGGCGAACGCGCGCTGGTCGACCGCGAAGGCGTGTCGGTGCCGTTGTCGACCGGCGAGTACAACCTGCTGCTCGCGCTCGTCACGCGACCGCGGCAGGTCCTGACCCGCGACCAGTTGCTCGATCTCACCCAGGGGCGCGAGGCCGCGGCGTTCGATCGCGCGATCGACAATCAGGTCAGCCGGCTGCGTCGCAAGATCGAGGCGGATGCGAAGACGCCCGAACTGATCAAGACGGTCTGGGGCGGCGGCTATACGCTGGCGGCAGAGGTCATCCGCCTGTGATCGCGCACCCGTGACGGCGTCCCGACCCTGGCCGCGCAGTCTGGCAGGGCAGATGGCGCTGCTGATTGCGCTCGCCCTGTTCGTCGCGCAGGCGATCAATTTCGGGCTCATCCTCCGCGACCGGACCGAATTTCGTCTCGCCCAGGCGACGCGACCGGTGGCGACGCGGATTGCCGACGCGCTCGAACGCGAGGCGCATGCCGGGCGACCGCTGACTGCCGACCGCGGCCGGGTCCGTCGCCTCACCGCCAATCCGCTCGCCCCCTTCGCCTATCAGCGGCATCCGGAGGTCGCGGCGGAACTCCGTCGCCAGCTTGCCGACCAAGGGCTGACGGTGGGCCGGATCGATACCGGTCTGCGCCCGGTTTCCGACGACGATGCCGGGTCCCGGCGGCGGGAGGGTCGTCGCAACGCCGACCGGCGGGGCGACCTGCAGGGCCCCACGCTGGTGATCGCGGTCGAACAGCCGGGCCGCGGGTGGCTGGCGATCACCGCGCCGTGGCCGCAGCCGGGCTGGCGGCTGCTGTTCGCACTGTTGAGCCAGACCGCGATCCTGTACGTCATCGTGCTGTTGCCGGTGCTGTGGATCGTCCGGCGGATGTCGCGCCCGTTGCGCGATCTGCGTGCTGCGGCGGAGGCGTTCCGGCCAGGCGAGCCGGGTATCGCGCTGTCGGTTCGCGGCCCCGACGACGTCGCCGCGCTGGTCGGCGCATTCAACGCGCTGCGGCTGCGCGTCACCGCGATGCTCGACGAGAAGGATCGGATGCTCGGTGCGATCGGCCATGACCTGCGCACGCCGCTGGCAGCACTGCGTGTTCGCATCGAGTCGGTCGAGGACGACACCGATCGCACCCGGATGGCGGACACGATTGCCGAGATGAACCGCACGCTCGACGACATCCTGTCGCTCGCCCGGCTCGGCCGTCCGAGCGAGCCGCCGACCGATGTCGATCTGGCGGCGCTGGTCGACGCGGTGGTCGAGGATTTCCGCGATATCGGTGACAATGTGACGTTCGTCGAGGCGGGGCGGCTCCGGATGCACCTGCGCCCCTCGCTGATCCGGCGAGCGGTGCGCAACCTGATCGAGAATGCGGTCAAATATGGTGTGTCGGCGGAGGTCCGCGTCGAGGCGGACGCGCGCCGCGTCGCGATCGTCGTCGCCGATCAGGGACCCGGGATCCCCGAGGATCGCATGGGCGACGTGTTCGACGCGTTCACCCGGCTGGAAACGTCGCGCAACCGCGAAACCGGGGGCATCGGACTAGGCCTTGCGCTCGCCCGCGCCATCATCCGCGAGGCCGGCGGCGAGATCCGTCTCGTCAACCGCACGGGCGGCGGCCTCGACGCGATCATCGAACTCCCGCGCTGACCGGTCTTCCCCCTCCCCACCGGAGAGGGGGACAATGCTCGCCTAGTCCTCGACGATCTGGCTGTTGGTCCGCGTATCCTTCATCCGCAGATACACGATCAGCGACACCGCGATCATCCCGGTCACATACCAGTAGAAGCCGCGCTCGAACCCGGAATCCTTGAACTTGAGCGCGACATATTCGGCGGTCCCGCCGAACAGCGTGTTGGCGAGCGCGTAGGGCAAGGCCACGCCCAGCGCCCGGATGTGTGCGGGGAACAGCTCGGCCTTCACGACCGCGTTAATCGAGGTGTAGCCCGTCACGATCAGCAGCGCCGCCATGACGAGCAACCCGGCATAGATCGGGTTGGTCGCGGTCTCGAGCGCGGTGAAGATCGGATAGGTGAACAGCACGCCTGCAATGCCGAACGCGATCATCAGCGGCTTGCGGCCGACCCGATCCGACAGCCCGCCCGCGATCGGCTGGAGCAGCATGAACACGAACAGCGTCGCGGCATTGATCTGGCTCGCGACCTCGCGGCTGAAGCCGCTCGTGTTCACCAGGAACTTCTGCATGTAGATCGAGTAGGCATAGAAGGCGAGCGTACCGCCTGCGGTCAGCAGCATCACCGTCATCGTCTCACGGGGATGCTTGGTGATCAGCTGGAGGAAGCCCGACTTGGGCTTGCCGTCGCCCGCCTCGGACTTGGCATTCTCGAAGCTCTGCGTCTCGGCCAGCCCGCGACGAATGTAGAACACGACCACGGCGAGGACCGCACCGATCGCGAACGGAATGCGCCAGCCCCAGGAATCGAGTGCCGCCTCGCTCATCGTCGACTGGAGCACCAGCAGCACGCAGATCGCGAGCAGCTGTCCGGAGATCAGCGTGACATACTGGAACGACGAGAAGAACCCGCGGCGATCCTTGCCTGCCATTTCGGTCAGATATGTCGCCGACGCGCCATATTCACCGCCGACCGACAACCCCTGCATCAGGCGTGCGATCACCAGCATGATCGGCGCGAACACGCCGATCGTCTCGTATCCCGGCGTGCAGGCGATGATCAGCGACCCCGCGCACATCAGCGTCACCGCGACGGTCAGCCCCGCCTTGCGGCCGTGGCGATCGGAATAGACCCCCATGATCCATGCGCCGATCGGCCGCATCAGGAAGCCGACGGCGAAAATCGCCGCCGCGCTCAGCAGCTGCGCGGTGCGATCCGTCGACGGGAAGAAATGCGGCGCGAAGTAGAGCGTGAAGGCCGAATAGACGTACCAGTCGAACCACTCGACGAGATTGCCGGTCGATCCGCCGATTATCGCTTTCAGGCGCGTTTTCTGATCGGGGGCCATTATTTCGCGTCCTGTGCGGCTTGAGTTGGGGCAAAGCCGCGCTTCTTGAGCAACGCGTTCACATCCGGGTCGCGACCGCGAAAGGCGCGATACGCCTCGGCACGATCGGTCTCGTTACCCGTCGACAGAAGGAGCCTTGCGAACTTGTCCGCGGTCGGCTTGTCCCAGGGGCTGCCCGCCTCCTCGAACGCGGCGAACGTGTCCGCGTCCATCGTCTCGGACCAGAGATAGCTGTAATAGCCCGCCGAATAGCTGTCGGACGAGAACAGATGCTGGAACTGCGGCACGCGGTGCCGCATCACCAGCTGCTTGGGCATGCCGATCTCGGCGAGCGTCGCCGCCTCGAACTTGTCCGGGTCGATCACGCCATTGGCCACGGTGTGGATCTTCATGTCGACGATCGCCGACGACAGATATTCCGCGGTGGCAAAGCCTTGGTTGAACGTCCGTGACTTCTCGATCTTGTCGAGCAGGTCCTGCGGCATCGCCGCCTTGGTCTGGTAATGCCGCGCATATTTGTCGAGCACGTCACGGGTCAGCAGCCAATGCTCGTTCACCTGGCTCGGATATTCCACGAAGTCACGCGGCGTGCCTGCAAGGCCCGGATACTGGACGTTCTGCAGCATCGCGTGGATCGCATGGCCGAATTCGTGGAACAGCGTCTGCGCATCGTCGAGGCTGATCAGGATCGGCTCGCCGGGTGCGCCCTTGGCGAAATTGTTGTTGTTCGACGACAGCACCAGCTGCGCCGGGGCCAACCCGCGCTGCCCGCGATAGGTGTTCGCCCAGGCGCCCGAGCGCTTGCCAGTCCGCGCGAAATCGTCGCGGTAGAACAGCCCGACATCCTTGCCGGCCTTGTCCGTCACGCTCCACACACGCATGTTCGGCTCGAACACCGGCACCGTGCCGGTGATCTCCTTGAAGTTCAGCCCGTATAGCCGGTTGGCGGCGTAGAGCGAGCCTTGGATGATGTTGCCGAGTTCGAAATACGGTTTGAGCTGCGCCTGGTCGAGATCGTAGCGGCTCTTGCGGACCTTCTCCTGATAGAAGCGGTAATCCCAGGGCTCGATCATCAGCGACGTGCCGGCGACCTTCTGCATGTCGGCGACTTCCTCGGCGACGCGTCCCTTGGCGGCGGGCCAGACACGCATCATCAGGTCCATCGCCGCGGCGGGCGTCTTGGCCATCGTGTCCTGCATCCGCCAGTCGGCATGCGTCTTGAACCCGAGCAGATGCGCGCGGTCGGCACGCAGCTTGACGATCTGCGCGATCGTCGCGTTCGTGTCGTTGGCATCGCCGTTATCGCCGCGATTGACGAACGCGCGCCACACCTTCTCGCGCAGGGCGCGGTCGGTCGCGTAGGTCAGCACCGGATCGACCGCCGAGCGCGTGTTGACGATCGCGAAGCCCGGCAGCTTGCGCTCGGCCGCCGCGGCCTTGGCGACGGCCTTCACGCTGTCGGGAAGCCCGGCCAGCTGCGCCTCGTTGGTGACCGAGATCGCCTTGCTCTCGTCGGCGAGCAGCTTCTCGCCAAAGGTCGAGAACTGCGTCGCGAGCTGCTGGTTATACTGGGACAGCTGCGCCTTCTGCGCATCGTTCAGTTTCGCGCCCTGGCGCACATAGCTGTCATAGATCCGCGTCACGAGCCGGATCTGCTGCGCGTCGAGGCCGCTCGAATTGCGTGCGTCGTAGATCGCCTGGATCCGCGCAAACAGCGGCTTGTCGAACGTGATGGCATCCGACGCGGCGGAGAATTTGGGCGACCATTCGCGGTCGAGCTTCTGATAGGCGGGCGTGTTCATGTTGCCCGTCATCACGCCGAACAGCGTCATCACCTGCCCGTAGCGCTTGCCCGCAAGCTGCATCGGCACGATCGTGTTCGCGAAGCTGGGCTTGGCCGGGTTGTCGGCGATCTTGCGATATTCGGCGGTGCGCTCCGCCAGCGTCGTCTCGAACGCCTGCGGGAACAGTTCGGGGCGGACCTTGTCCCAGGGCGGTACTCCGCCGGCGGGGCCGGTCCAGTCGGCAAGCAGCGGATTGGCGGAGGGCGCGACCGCGGTCTGCGCCATGGTAGATGCTGACGCCATCAATGCGGCTGCACTGATTGCGAGGGGTAGAAAATGCACATGGTTCTCCCGGACGATGTTGACGCCATCATAGAGACAATGTGCAGATGCGGAACCCCGCGTGCCGCGGCGGCAGCCCCCGGCCCCCGCTGGCAGGCCGTGTCCGGGGCGCCAAAGGACCGGTCAGGCTGCCGGGCCCTAGACGTCGTCAGACGCCTCTGAATGCCCATCCATAGCGTTTGAAGGCGGGGACTGCTGTTCAGCCAGACGTGCCGCCTCGATCAGCCGGCGGCCCGTTTCGGCCGCCGCCGCGGGCGTCATCGCGATCGCCAGGCCATTGGGACCATCGAGCGTCACCTGCCCCTGCTCGGCCGCCGCTACGCCCGGCTCGTCCTCCGGCTTCAACCTGTCGTTCATGCAAAGGCTCCGGCGGGGGTGGCGCTCGTCCCGTAAAGATAGTCGGGATGAAATTCCCCAACACTCGCCAGCCCGGCTGGATCCATGATCTCGACGGTATTTGCCCGGAATGTCACCAGCTTGCGCTCTCGCAGCAGGCGCAGCACGCGATTGACGTGGACGCCGGTGATGCCGCAGGCCTCCGCCAGATCGGGCTGGGTCATCGGCAGCGCGTAGCGGCCGTCCTTCGCCAAGCCGACCATCGCCAGTCGTGCGTAAATCTCGCAGAACAGATGCGCCACGCGGCCCTCGGCGCCGAGCCGCCCCATCCGGAAAATCCATTCGCGGTGCATCGCCGCATCGAGCAGCGTGCTGAACCAGAGCCGCTGCGTCAGATGCGGATGCCGTTCGGTGATCGTCTTCAGCGTCTCATGTTCGAACGTCGCGACCTTTACTGGCCCCAAAGTCGCGACGTCATGATCCAGCCGCTTCATCGGGAAGGCGTGAAGATCGACAAAATCCCCCGGGATATGGACGGCGACGAGCTGCCGCAGACCATCCCGATCATCCATGTAACGGCAGATGAACCCTTCGAGCAGCAGTGTGCTCGTCTGGACGGGCTGGCCGGCACGCACGAGGCGATGGCGCGGCGGCAGCGACCTTACCTCGGCGACGCTGTCCTCCAGGATCTGCTTTTCCTGTGCGCTCAGGTCCTCGCGGCCTCGGCCCAGCAAAAATTTTTCCGTCAGCATGCCTGTTTCCCCACCGCAATACCGCGCACGTGACGCGCTCATCAGCGGATTCATATTGATCGAGATGAGTCAATCGCGTCGAAGGCGAAACAAAGCCGCCGCCCATCTGTTCCTCGTCGACCATGTATCAGCCGCAATCCCAAAACGACCATCCGCTCGCACGCGCGTTCATCGCGACGATCAAGGACACTGCCTTCCCGTGTGTCGGCGCCAAGTCGGCGCTGGCGAAGGGGCAGATGGACATCATCGTCGCGCGCGACCTTCGATCGGCATGGGACGATCTGCGCATCCTGCCGATGCTGGGCGACACGGTCCGCAAATATCACCAGGATCGCGCGATTTTCCGTACGCTCGTGGTGTTGTTCGAAGGCCCGGCCGACAGTGCCACGCACCTGAGCGAAGAGGAATTCGAAGCGCACCTCTGGGCTCGGGCCCAGTCGCTGAGCGACAAGGACGCGTGGCTAGGCCATCGTCCCGATCCCTCGGTCAGCGCCGATCCCGACGATCCGCATTTTTCGTTGAGCTTTTCCGGCGAGGCGTTTTTCGTCGTCGGCCTGCACCCGCAGGCGAGCCGTCCCGCACGGCGTTTCGAGGCGCCGGCGATGGTGTTTAACCTCCACGACCAGTTCGAGGTGCTGCGGACGCAACAGCGCTACGACAAGCTGCGGACGTCGATCCTGGCGCGCGATCTCGAGCTGGCGGGGTCGATGAACCCGATGCTTGCGCGCCACGGCGAATCGAGCGAGGCACGCCAGTATAGCGGGCGGGTCGTCGATGATTCCTGGAAATGCCCGTTCAAGCGGAGCAGTGCACATGGTTGAAACGATCAGCCCCCGGTCGGGGACAGCCTTCACGCTCGATCGCGGCCAGACGCTGACCGTGATCGATCCCGAGGGCCGGCAGGTCGCCGATCTTCTGGCTTATAGCCGCGCCGACACGCGCGAGGTGATTTCGTCGGGGCGGACGCTGGACTATGCCAGCCGGCTCTATCTCACCACGGGCGACCGGCTCTATTCGAACCGCAGCACCGTGATGCTCGACATCATCGCCGATGATGTCGGCCGGCATGATTTCCTGCTGACGCCGTGTTCGAAGGAAACCTTCGCGATCATCTACGGCGACACCGATCCGCACCGGGGCTGCTTCGGCAATCTCGCGGCGGCGCTCGCGCCTTATGGTATCGAGCCGGATGCGATCCCGGTCGCGTTCAACTGCTTCATGAACGTGCCAATCGATGGCAAGACTGGGGCGTTCACGGTTGAACCACCGCTCAGCCGTGCCGGCGACACCGTCACATTCCGCGCGGAGATGGACCTGATCATTGGCTTAACGGCCTGTTCCGCGCTCCAGTCCAATGGCGGCGCGTTCAAACCGATCCAGTACCGGATCGACTGACGCCGTCTGCCCTTTGGCGCCGAAACGCTGAGGGTGCGCTTACAACAAGGCGTCGAGCAGTCCGATCAACGGCCGGTCGGCAGGTGGCATCGGCAGGTCGTGCATGTCCGCCGGGCGGACCCAGCGCAATGCGGATGCCTCCAGTGCGCGCGGCACGCCGGTCCATTTGCGCGTGATATACAGCAGCAGGAGCAGATGCCGGTCGTCGAGCGGCGCACTGGCGAAGGCGGCGGGGGCAAGACAGGCCTGCGGCACGGTTATCGCCAGTTCCTCTTCGAGTTCGCGGATCAGGGCGGCTTCGGGCGTCTCGCCCGGCTCGACCTTGCCGCCCGGAAACTCCCACAGCTCGGCGAGCGAGCGGCCCTCGGGGCGCTGCTGTAGCAGGACGCGGCCGTCCGCATCGACCAGCGCGGCGGCGACGACCGGCAACAAGTAAGCGACTTTGGTCATTCGTTAATCTCCGCGCTGTATAGGCCACGCCATGAAGCCGAAGCTGATCGTCGTAAAGACCATGCGTCGCAAGATCCGCGCCGCTGCGGCCGCGCTCATCACCGACCGGCGCGGCGCTACCGCAGTCGAATACGGCCTTATTCTTGCGCTCGTCGTTCTCGGCATGATTGCCGGACTCGTCTATCTTGCTGATGGCACCACGGCGCTCTGGGGTATGCTGCACAACCGAGTGGCTAACGCGCGCTAACCATAGCAAAAATCCGCCCGTTTAAGCTTTTCTCAATGGGTCACGTCTAGTCACGAAATTGCTGATCCGGTGTAGCCCCGGGCGGCCGGGTGACTGATGCTTTTAACGATGGAGACCGGAATGCAGACGCTTCGGAAAATTTTCAAGAATACCAAGGGCGCAACCGCAATCGAGTACGGCCTGATCGCCGCGCTGATCGCCGTCGCAGCCATCGCCGCGATGCAGGGCCTGGGTGGCAGCCTGAACAAGACGTTCAACAACGTCTCGACCAAGCTGAACGGCTCGACGACCTGATCTGCTCGGTCCCAGGATCGAAACGAAACGCATAGGGCGGCGGATCTTCGGATCCGCCGCCCTTTCGTTGTCGGGCTCAGAGACGGCCCATCTTGAGGAACTTGGCCTGGCGCTCCTTGCGCAGCTCGACCGGCGACAAAGGAACGAGCGAGTCGAGTGCATCCGTCAGCGCGCTGCCCAGCGCGTCGATCGCCACCGCGCGGTCACGGTGCGCGCCACCCAGCGGTTCGGGGACGATCGTGTCGATCACGCCGAACGCCTTTAGATCCTGCGCCGTGATGCGCATCGCCTCCGCGGCCTCGGCCGCCTTGTCCGCGGTACGCCACAGGATCGACGCACAGCCTTCGGGGCTGATCACCGAATAAATGGCATGTTCGAACATCAGCACGCGGTTGCCCGCCGCCAGCGCGACCGCGCCACCTGATCCGCCCTCGCCGACGATCGCCGAGACGATCGGCACGCCTGCGTTCAGGCAGGCTTCGGTCGACCGGGCGATCGCCTCCGCCTGTCCGCGCTCTTCAGCCTGGATGCCGGGAAACGCCCCCGACGTGTCGACCAGGGTTACGATCGGCAGGCCGAAACGGTCGGCGAGTTCGACGAGGCGGATCGCCTTGCGATAGCCCTCGGGCTTGCCCATGCCGAAATTGTGCCGCAGCCGGCTCGCGGTATCGTCGCCCTTCTCATGGCCGAGCACCATGATCTTGCGGCCGCGGAACGTTGCAAATCCCCCCAGGATCGCCTGGTCGTCGCCGAACGCCCGGTCACCGGCGAGCGGCATGAATTCCTCGAACAGCGCGGCCACATAATCCTTGAAGTGCGGCCGCTCGGGATGGCGCGCGACCTGCGTCTTCTGCCACGGCGTCAACCGGGCGAAGGTGTCCTTCAGCAGCTTGTCGGATTTCGCCTGCAACCGCATGATATCGGCGGACAGATCGAGATTGCCATCGCTGGCGGTCTCACGAAGTTCGTCGATCCGCCCCTGCAGTTCGGCGATGGGTTTCTCAAAGTCGAGGAAGCTTGGCATCCGCGTCGGTTACGGGGCGCGCGCCGGAACGTCAACGTGCGGTCGCGTGCTCAGGATCGGTCAGGGGGTGGCGGGTGTTGACGAGCTCGATCAGTTTGCTCGCCTCGACATGCGTATAGATCTCCGTCGTCGCGATATCGGCATGCCCGAGCATCGCCTGTAACGCCCTCAGATCGGCGCCCCCCGCGAGCAGATGCGTCGCGAAGGCGTGGCGCAGGACATGCGGGCTGACGCGGTCGGGGGGCACCCCCGCCTCTGCGGCCAGCGCCTTGACGATCTGGTACAGGCGAATCCGTGACAAATGCCCCTTGCCGGAGGGGAACAGCCAGGGCTGATCCGCCGCGACATGCGTGCGCCACAGCGCGACGGCGGCACGCGCCCGGTCCGAGATCGGCACGAGCCGCTCGCGCCCGCCCTTACCGCGCAGGATCAGGAACGGCCGGTCGGGATGCACTGCGGCGCGTGGCAGGCTGACGAGTTCGGTCGCTCGCAGCCCCGATCCGTAAAGCAGTTCGATCAGCGCGGAGAGCCGCAGGTCGGCCGGATCCATCGGATCGCGCGCCACGCGCTCGACGATCGCGGCGAACAACCGGTCGACATCGGCATGACTGAGGATCTTCGGCAAGGGCCGTGCCGTGCCCGGCCGCGGCAGTGCCTTGCCTGGATCGTCACTGCGATGCCCTTCGTCGGCGAGAAATCCGAAGAACCGTCGCAAGGCTGCAGACTTGCGGCCGACCGTCGCGCGCGACAGGCTGCTCCAGCTGTCGGCCAGCCGCCCCAGCGCATCGCCGTCCGCGCGGGCCAGCGCGCCCTCGACGACGCGTGATGCGAGCATGAGATCGCTGCGATACGCCGCGATCGTGTTCGGCGCAGCGCCCGATTCCGCCGCCATCATCTCGAGGAACCGCTCGATCAGCGCCCGGTCGCTCGCCGCCGGCGGCGCGCGCTCGACCGCATTTGCCCCGGCGACCGCATCGGTCATGATCGCAACCGCGTCACGCGCGCGCGATTGCCTCGGCCGCGATCATACGCGCCTCGCCCTCGAGACCCACGGCGCGCAACGCGGCGACGATCCGGTACAAGGCCTCGGGCGGCATGCCGTGCCAGCTGGCGGTCTGCATGCCCGTCGCCGCGAGCAGCGCGACCGTCCCCGTCTGGCCGGCACGCGCCGCCTTGTCGAGCGCGCGCGTCCAGCCATTCTCGGTGCCGATCGGAACCGCCAGCGCCTGCGCCGCGCGTTCGATATCGCCCGCGCTCAAACGGCCGAGACCGGCCAGTCCGGCGAACAGCAGACGCTGCTTCAGGGCCGAATCGCCCCGACCACCGCTATAGGCCGCAAGATCGCCATAGCTCAGGCGACCGGTCGCATCGGGATCCGCCAGCGCGATCATCGCCCAGCCATCGCCCCCCTTGGCGACCGTGCCACGCCAGCGCGCCGCCGTCCGGTCGAGCCCCGCGGACAGCATCGCGGCGACCATCCGGTCCGCATCGCGTTCGCCATTTGCGGGCGGGATCCGTGCCGCCGCCCGCGCGGTCAGCACCATCCGGGCATAGGACGGCCAAGCATCTTCCGCCTTGCCCCAGATCGATCGCAGCGCGGTCATCCGGCCTTCGGCATTGCGGTCGGCATAGGCGGTACGCAGGTCCTGCACGGTCGCGGCCACCGCGCTCTGCACGCTGTCGTCCGCCTCCGCCGCCGCATAGAGATCGACCAGCGCTGCGCTCGACAGCACGCCTTGCGCCGCGGCGGCATCCGCGGCGGGCAGGCGGTCGGCGATCGTCATCGCAGGCGACAGCGCGCGCCAATAGGTCGCCTGGACGCCCACGGTACGGTACAGCGCATCGGGAACGGCGACGCCGGTCGCCATCGCCAGGCCGAACCGCCACGAGGTCAGCTGGTCGACCGAATCCCATTCGATCGTGACCGCCTGACGCCCCTGCCCGCCCGCGCCGACGACCTTCTGCGCAAGCAGCATGTCGACGCCCGACGCGACGTTGCGGCGCCGTGCCGCGGTGATCAGCGTGCCGGCCTGGGTCGGCGATCCCGAAAGCCCCGCGCACATCGCCTGCGCCATCGTCCAGCCACGCGCTGGCGCGCGTTGCATCGCGCCCTCGACGAGCGGGCACAGTGCCCCCGGATCGCCCGCGGCGAGACCGGCATTCATCGCCACCTGATAGAGTTTGGGCGTGTAATTGCCGGTATCGACGCCCTGCACCACCGCACGCGCGGCGACGGATTCGCCCATGCGCAGCAACAGCCAGGCACGCTCGGCGGCGAAATCCGCGCCGTTGACACCGACCGGGGTCTCGACCCGCGACACGAGCGCCCGTCGCAACAGGATCGACATCCAGCGCGACGGGAGCGGCGCGCTCAACCGCCGCATCAGCGTCTCGAGATAGGGGCCCTCGGCATCACCGAACGCGTCGGCCGCAAGACCGCCCTCGCCGGGGCCGATCGGCCCCACACGGTCGAGTGAACGCCGCGCCGAGGCCGGCATCTCATATTGCGCGAGTACCGCCGGATCGATCAGTGGCGGCGTGTCAGCGGCAGGCGTCGCCGTCAGCGGCGCAATGCTGCCATCAGGTGCGGGTAGCGGCTGGATCGTCGCCATCCCGGCCGGCGGCGCCGGAACGGGAGCGCCGGGGGACGCGGTCGGGCCCGAAGACGGGGTCGTCGGTGCGGACCGGGCTGGTGCCTGTCCGGGCGGCTGGGACTGCGTCGGGTTGGCGGACGGGGGAGTCCGCCGCGGTGCAGGCGCCGGTGTTGGCGTCGTGTCACCGAAACCGGGCGGCAGAAGTGATTCCGGTCGGTCCTGCCCGATCGCCGGCGCGAGCGCGGCAAGGCTGCAGGCGGCGGCGAGCGCCGCCAGCGTGACCTTAGGACAGGTTCGCAAGCGTCACGGCCTTCTCGACTTGCGTCTGCGGGCGCTCCGTGGCGCGTCCGGCGAGCAGGAACAACCCACCGACGACGACGACCAGGATAACGACGACCGAGACTATCAGGCGGGACATACGCAAAACCTTGTAAAAGACTGATAGGACATTGGTGACGGATGCGAATAGGCATGCGGATGCCGTTTCCCCCCGCGCAGTGCCGCTGTATAGCGCGGACCGCGATGTTGCAAAGCCACAACCCGATTGCCCCCTGGAGCGGCCCCCCGATCGTGCTCGTCGGCCTGATGGGCGTGGGCAAGACCACCGTCGGCCGCCGCCTCGCGCACCGCTTGCGGCTGCCCTTCGTCGACGCCGATCACGAGATCGAGGCCGCGTCCGGCATGAGCGTGAGCGAGATCTTCGCCAAATATGGCGAAGCCTATTTCCGTGACGGCGAGCGCCGCGTGATCGCGCGGCTGATCGACGGCACACCGAAGGTCATCGCGACCGGCGGCGGCGCGTTCATCAATGACGAGACTCGCAGCCTCATCCTCGCCGAAGCCACCGCGATCTGGCTCAGCGCGCCGCCCGAGATCCTCGTCGAACGCGTCGGGCGTCGCAACACCCGCCCGCTGCTGCGCAACCGCGACGCGGGTCAGGTGCTTGCCGAGCTCGCTCGCGTCCGCAACCCGATCTACGCCAAGGCGCATATCCATATCGCGAGCAACAAGGCGCCGCACGAGGCGACCGTCGCCTCCATCCTGAAAGCCATCGGCCTATGACCGTCATCACCGTGAACCTGGGCGCACGGACCTATCCGATCCACATCCAGGCAGGGTTGCTCGAGGATGCCGGCGATCATCTGGCGCCGCTCGCGCGCGGTCGGACGATGGCGATCGTCACCGACGAGAATCTGAGCGGCCATCTGGCGACGCTGCAGGCGTCACTCACGGCGCACGGCGTCGCGAGCGAGGCGATCGTGCTTTCGCCCGGCGAGGGATCGAAGAGCTGGGCGACGCTGGAACGGCTGTGCGACCGCCTGCTCGACATCGGCATCGAGCGCGGCGATCACGTCGTCGCGCTTGGCGGCGGGGTGATCGGCGATCTCGTCGGCTTTGCCTGCGCCATCCTCAAGCGCGGCTGCCGCTTCGTCCAGATCCCGACCACGCTGCTCGCGCAGGTCGACAGTTCGGTCGGCGGCAAGACCGCGATCAACACGCGTGCGGGCAAGAACCTGATCGGCGCCTTCCACCAGCCGGCGATGGTCCTGATCGATCCGCAGGTGCTCGACACGCTGCCGATCCGCGAGCTGCGCGCGGGCTATGCCGAGGTGGTGAAATACGGGCTGATCGACGACCCCGCCTTCTTCGCCTGGTGCGAGACGAACGGCGCGGCATTGCTCGCCGGCGACATCGCACTCCGCGAATACGCCATCATCCACAGCGTGTCGGCAAAGGCGCGCATCGTCGCGGCCGACGAGCATGAGACGACCGGCACGCGCGCGCTGCTCAATCTGGGTCACACCTTCGGCCATGCGCTCGAGGCCGAGACGGGCTTCTCGCAGACGCTGATCCACGGCGAGGGCGTCGCGGCAGGCTGCGCATTGGCATTCCGCTATTCGGCGGCCCACGGACTGTGCCCGCGCGACGAGGCCGATCGGGTGGCGGCGCATTGGCGCGCGGTTCAGCTGCCCGACGGATTGGCCGGCGCGCATGTCGCCGCGGATGGCGCGACGCTCGTCGATCACATGCGCCACGACAAGAAGATGGCGGCGGGCACCCTGCCCTTCCTGCTCGCCCGCGGGATCGGCCGGACCTATCTCGACACGACCGTCGACCTCGCCGACGTCGCCGCCTTCCTCGACGCGGAGCCCCGCTGATGCCCAATGGCGTCGCCAAGCAGAACCTGCCGACGAAGATTTGCCCAGCCTGCGAACGGCCGTTCACCTGGCGCAAGAAATGGGCGCGAGACTGGGATTCGGTGATCTACTGCTCGGATGCCTGCCGCAAGAAGCGATAGCACAGCAGCACCGTCAGCTGCGCGCTGCGCTCCACGCCAGCCACAGCCAGCCGCCAATCAGCAACGCGCCGCCGATCGGCGTAATCGCACCCAACCAGCGCGGCGCCCCCAGCGCCATGGCGTAGAGCGTCAGCGCAAAGATCGCCGCACCGATGACGAACAGCCATGCCGGCCCCCGCGCCTCCGTTCGCACCGCGACCAGCGCCGCGACGACATGGATCAGCTGATACTGCGCGCCCGTCTTCAACCACTCCACCGCGGGACCGCTTGCACCGTGCGCACCGAACGCGCCCGCCGCGACCGCGATGGCGCCCGACAGCGCCGCCAGAACTGCGAGCATCATTGTGGATCATTCCCCCATGGAAAGCGCTGCGCGGTCTCGGTGCGCGCCGCACGAATGTCGCCGGCGGCGATCTGGATGCGCAACCGCTCCTTGTCGCGCGCCCGGTACGCTTCCTCCGCGCGATCGATCTCGGCCGGCGCAACGCCGAGCCCACGTAGCGCCAGCCGCGCCATCTTGACCGCCGATTCGAGAACCTCGCGAACGACATAGGTCGCCGGGCCGTTCTTCAGCTTGACGAGCGTGCGGCGATCGAACGCGCGGACATAGATCTCGGCCTTGGGAAACGCCTCGTGAATCGCCGCTATCGTCTCCGGCTCGATCTGATCGCCGTCGATGCACATGCAGATGAGTTCGGCGTCCGCCGCCCCCGCCTGGCGCAACAGGTCGAGCCGGGTGCCGTCGCCGTAATAGACCTTGGCGCCGAACTCGCCTGCAATGTCGATCATCTCGATATCGGTATCGATCAGCGTGACCGGGATGCCCTGTGCCAGCAGCATCTGACCGACCGTCTGCCCGAACCGGCCATAGCCGACGATGATCGCATTGGCGCCATCGGCGACCGGACCCTCCCGATCGGTGCCCGGTGCAATCGGCTCGGTCCGGAACCGGCGGGTAATCCCCATCAGGAACGGGGTCGTCGCCATCGACAGCGTGATGATCGCGCCGAACAGGCTCGCTGCTTCCGGATCGATCAGCAGCCCCGCCTGGGCCTGTGCGAACAGCACGAAGCCGAATTCGCCGCCCTGGCTCAGCAACAGGCCGAGCGCGAAGGCCTGCCGCCAGGTCATCTTGAACGCCATGCCGATCGCCATGATCACGCCGGTCTTCGTCGCGATCAGCGCCGCGGCCATCGCCAGCACGAACAGCGGCCGCTCGGCGATCGCGCCGAGATCGAGCAGCATGCCGACCGCGAGGAAGAACAGTCCGAGCAGAATCGATCGGAACGGCTCGACATCGGCCTCAAGCTCATGCCGGTACGGACTGTCCGCGAGCATCACGCCGGCGATGAACGCGCCGAGCGCGGTCGACAGGCCGAGCCATTCCATCACTGCGGCGCTGGCGATGACCGTGAACAGGCCGGCGAACACGAACATCTCGCGCTCGCCCATATTGCCGATCAGCCGGAAGAACGGCCGCAACAGGAACCGCCCGGCGATGATCAGCCCGACGACCGCGGCGACCGTGTAGAGCGCTAGCAGCCATCCAGGCGGCGCATTCGCATCGGCGGGATTGCGGCTCATCGCCGCAACGATCGTGATCAGCGGGACGATCGACAGATCCTGAAACAGCAGGATCGAGAAGGCGCGCTCGCCAAAGGGCGTCCGCATCCGCCCCGAGGATTGCAGCATCGGCAACACCTGCGCGGTCGACGACAGCGCGAGCGGCAGTCCTAAGGCGAGCGCGGCGGGCAGCGAGAAGCGCGCGCCGAGCCACACGATCGCGGTGATCGCCAGACCGCAGGCAACCACCTGCATCAGGCCCAGACCGAAGATTTCATGCTTCATCCGCCACAGCCGGCTCGGGTTGAGCTCGAGCCCGACGATGAACAGCAGCAACGTGATACCGAGTTCGGCAAACCCGAGCTTGGCCTCCGCGTCACCCACCAGCCCCAGGACATGCGGCCCGACGACCGCCCCCGCGACGAGATAGCCCAGCGTCGCGCCGAGGCCGATCCTTCGGAACAGCAGTACGAACACCAGCCCGAAGCCGAGCAGGACCACCCCGTCGCGCAAGAGCGACGTCGGCGTGCCGTCATGCATCAGACATCGGTCCCGGCAGACGCGCTCGCAGGTGCCGTGACCGACACCTCCGCATGACCCGACGCATTGTTAGCCGCGGCCTCGGCCGCCTCCGCCGCCGCTTCGAAAGCGAGGCGGATCGACGGATGCCGCGCGGTATAGTCGAGTGCGGGTGCGAAGACATCCATCCCGGGCCAGTCGGGCGCATCGCCGGTGCGCGCGAGCCAAGCGGTGATCGCATCGCGTGCCGCCGCCAGCTCCGCAGGCGTCCGCCCGACGATGCTCGAGGCGAGCAACGACGAGGACGCCTGACCCAACGCACAGGCGCGCACCAGCAACCCAACCGCGGCGACGCGCCCATCCGCGCCCATATCAACGTCCACCGTCACGCGGCTGCCACAGATCGGCGAGCGGCGTTCCGCAGTCGCCATCGGCGCGGTCAGGCGCTCATGATACGGAATCGACGCGGCAAGACGCAGGATCTCGGCATTGTAGAGTGGGGCGTTCATGGGGTCGGCTCACTTGCGGTATCGGATCGGGAAACGTTCGGCTTCGTGCCGAACACCGGTTTGCCGCGACGGCGGCGATCGACGAAATCGGCAATGCTCGCGCTCGTCGCATTGAGCAGCGGATAGGTGCGCGAGCGGGTCATCCATTCGGGCCGCCGCGCCGCACCGCCACTCATCGTGTCGATCACCAGCGTCGCCAGCAGGAAGACGAGGCTTGCGAGGATCAGTCCCTTCAGCGCCCCGAACCCGAATCCGAGCGCGCGATCGACCGGTCCCAGGATCGAAGTCCGCGTCCGCGCGCCGATCGCGTTGGCGACGAGCCGCCCGCCGATATAGGTCAGCCCGGTGATAAGCGCGAAGGCGAGGACCGCTGCGCCGCTGACCGTCCCGATGACCGGCGTCAGCGCGGCCGCGACGGGGATGTGGAACAGCTTGAGCATCGCCACCATCGCGACCCAGGCGAACATCGAAAGCACCTCGGTCACGAACCCGCGAATCAGGCCGAGTACGGCGGCGCCGGCAACCGCGAGCAGGACGATGACATCGAGGGCGGTGAGGTTCATGATCTCTGGAATAGGGACGAGCGCCGCGAACCGCTAGTGCAGCCGCACGAACCGCCCGTTCATCGCCACCCCGCGGTCGCCCGCCCCGACGCCGGACGCCTCGCCCCGCCTCATCCCCGCCCGAGCATGTGGTCGACGAACGCGGCGAGCGTCTTGAACCCCGATAGCCGCATGCCGCTCTTCTCGTCGCTCATCGACGCGGGGACCAGCGCGCGCTCGAACCCAAGTTTGCTCGCTTCCTTCAGCCGCAGCGGACCGTGCGCGACCGGCCGGATCTCGCCCGACAAGGCCACCTCGCCGAACGCGACCGCATCGACCGGTACGGGACGCTCCGCCATCGCCGATATCAGCGCCGCGGCGACCGCGAGATCGGCGGCGGGATCCTGCACGCGGTACCCACCGGCAATGTTGAGATAGACCTCGGCCGACGAGAAGCTCAGCCCGCACCGCGCCTCGAGCACCGCGAGGATCATCGCCAGCCGCCCCGAATCCCATCCGACCACCGCGCGCCTGGGCGTCGCGCCGCTCGCCAGCCGCACCGTCAACGCCTGGATCTCGACCAGCACGGGTCGCGTCCCCTCCAGCGCCGGGAACACCGTCGCGCCGGTCATCGCGTCGTCGCGCGTCGTCAGGAACAGCGACGATGGGTTGCCGACCTCGGCCAGCCCCTCGGTCTGCATCGAGAAGACGCCGATCTCGTCGGTGCCGCCGAAGCGGTTCTTGATCGCGCGCAGGATCCGGTACTGGTGACTGCGCTCGCCTTCGAAGCTCAGCACCGTGTCAACCATATGCTCGAGCACGCGCGGCCCCGCGATGCTGCCGTCCTTGGTCACATGGCCGACCAGCACGACCGCGGTCCCGCGCTCCTTGGCGAACCGGATCAGCTCCTGCGCCGATGCCCGCACCTGGCTGACCGTACCGGGTGCGCCTTCGATCAGGTCGGAATGCATCGTCTGAATCGAATCGATCACCAGCATCGCCGGCGGTCTTGTCTGCAATGTCGTCAGGATGTCGCGCGTCGAGGTCGCCGCCGCGAGTTGCACGGGCGCATTGCCGAGCCCGAGACGCCGCGCGCGCAGCCGGACCTGGTCCGCCGCCTCCTCGCCCGAGACATAGGCCACCGACTGGCCGGCAAGCGCCATCTTCGCTGCCGCCTGCAACAGCAAGGTCGACTTGCCGATCCCGGGATCGCCGCCGATCAGCGTCGCCGATCCTTCGACAAATCCCCCGCCCAGTGCGCGGTCGAGCTCGGCGATACCGGTCGCCATCCGGTCCGGCAGCTTGATCTCCGCATCCAGCCCGACAAGCTGGATCGCACGGCCGCCGGTCTGCAGATTGTGCTTCGAATGAAACGGCGTCGCGGCGGTATTAGCCTCCTCGACCAGCGTGTTCCACTCGTGGCAGTCGGCGCATTGCCCGGCCCAGCGCGATGCGACCGAACCGCACGCCTGACACACATACCGTTTCTGAATTTTCGCCATCGCCGCGGTGTAGCCAGATAGGAACGATAAGGGAACAGCGATCACCCGCGCCGCGAAACGCCACCGCCTCGGCGACAGAGGATTGTCTGGCGCTAACCGACGGGCAACGCTATCCGCCCGAGCGATGCAGCCGACCGACCTCCGCGTGGCCCTGTTTAGCGGCAACTATAATTACGTCCGCGATGGTGCGAACCAGTCGCTGAACCTGCTCGTCGGCCATTTGCTGTCGCGTGGCGTCAAGGTGCGGGTCTATTCGCCGACGGTCGCGGAGCCCGCCTTCCCCGCGATCGGCGATCTGGTCGACGTGCCCGCGATCCCGCTGGTCGGCGGACGCGGCGAATATCGCGCCGCACTCGGGATCACGCCGCGCGTCCGCCGCGACATTGACGCGTTCGCCCCCAATATCGTCCATGTCTCGGCGCCCGAGTTTCTCGGCCATGCCGCGGTCGCCTATGCGCGCAAACGCGACATCGCGACCGTCGCCTCCTTCCACACCCGGTTCGAGACCTATTTCCGCTATTACCGGCTCGGCTTCCTCGAGCCGATCGCGAAGAAGCGGCTGACGCGCTTCTACAATCGCGTGGAAGAGGTCCTGGTGCCTGGACCCAGCATGGCCGAGCTGCTCCGCGGCTGGGGCGTGAAGTCGTCGATCGGCATCTGGTCACGCGGTATCGATCACGCGCGGTTCGACCCGGCGCGCCGCGACACGGCCTGGCGCCGGTCGCTCGGCATCGCCGACGACGAGATGGTGGTCGGGTTTCTCGGCCGGCTGGTCAAGGAAAAGGGCCTCGACGTCTTTGCGGACGTGGTCACTGAACTGCGCCGCCGCGGCGTGCCGCACCGTGTCGTCGTCGTCGGCCAGGGTCCTGCGCGCGACTGGTTCGCGGGCCATGTCCCCGAGGCTGTGTTCGCCGGCTTCCAGTCGGGCGACGCGCTCGGACGCGCAGTCGCGTCGATGGACGTGTTCTTCAACCCGAGCATCACCGAGACCTTTGGCAACGTGACGCTCGAGGCGATGGCGGCGGGCGTGCCCGTGGTCGCCGCGCGCGCGACCGGCGCGGTCGACCTGATCGAGGACGGCACGACCGGCTTCCTCGTACCACCCACCGATATCGGCGCCTATGCGGATGCGATCGGCCGGATCGTGTCGGATCCCGCGCTCCGGCAGTCGATGGGCGAAGCCGGGCACGCCAAGGCCGCGGGCTATCGCTGGGACACAATTAACCAGACGGTGCTCGACACCTATTCCGCGGTGATGGCGCGCCGGCACCGGTGATTGAATGCGACGCGCGGCCGTCCGGTTACGCGTCTACCCAATCGAACGTCAGCGGCGCCTCGCGAAACGCGAACCGGTCGAGATGGCTCGACACCACGTCGCGCATCCGTTCGACATCCCCGCCCTCGGGCACCGTCAGCGCGACGTCGAGCGTCTGGCTGTCCGCGCGCATTTCGAGCACCGCGCCACCCGGAAACGCGATACGCCCCTCCTCTTCGGTGAAGCGCACCTCCATCTTGTGGCTCCAGTGCTTGGCGAGCTGCTGGAGATACCGGCTGGCCGATTGCGTCGGCACGCGTGCGACCGACACGCTCACTTCACGCGCTCGATCTTCTGGACGACCTCGTCGATCAGCGCCGCCACCTGGTGCGCCGCCTCTTCCGAGAACCCGTCGCCGAGCAGCCGGTCCTGCACCGCATGGCGCAGATTGCCCATCGCGCGCCGGATCGGAGCGCGATCCGCACGTTCGCGATGCTCGCCGACCGCCGCCAGCCGCGCCATCAACGCCGCGACCTGCTCAGCATTCTCGTCGAGATGCGTGGTGCCGGCCGGCGTGATCGCAAAACGCTTCTTCGCGCCTTCGGACTGCTGCTCCTCGATCAGCCCCATCTCGTCGAGCAGCGTGATCGTCGGATAGACCACGCCCGGACTCGGCGCATAGGCCCCCCCGGTCAGATCCTCGATCGCGCGGATCAGGTCATAGCCGTGGCGCGGTGAGTCGGCGATCAGCCTGAGCAGGACGAGGCGCAGTTCGCCCGCGTCGAACATCCGCCGCTGCCGTCCGCCCCCCGGCCGCTCACCCTCACCCGGCCCCCAGGCGAAGGCGAAGCGCCCGCCGCCCCGGCCGCCGCCATAGCCGCCGCCCATCGCGGCATGGTGTCCGTCACGATGACCGCATCCACGGCCGTGCATGTGCATGAACATTCGAATCTCCTGTCGAGCGCATCTCGATACGAACAAGATATATCTTATACAGCGCTTGGCAAGATCCCTCAAGATATATCTTTTGCATGTCTTGGGCAGGAGACGCGTCATCAGCTAGCGGAACGGGAGGCCAGGCCCAGGGTGGCACAGTCGTCCGTATCGACTACATTGCGAGCATGGCCGACCTTTTCGCGGGTTTCGAACCCGCCGCCCCACCCGACGCGCATCCCGAAAACGCACCGCTCGCTGATCGCCTGCGTCCGCGGACGCTCGACGAGGTCGTTGGGCAGGATCACATCACCGGCGCAGGCGGGGCGATCGGGCGGATGGTGGCGGCGGGACGGCTGTCGTCGATCATCCTCTGGGGACCGCCCGGCACCGGCAAGACGACGATCGCGCGCCTGCTCGCCGACGCGGTCGATCTGCGGTTCGTCGCGATCTCCGCGGTCTTCTCGGGCGTGGCCGATCTGAAAAAGGCGTTTGCCGAAGCCCGCGACCACGCGCGACTGGGCAAGCGTACGCTGTTGTTCGTCGACGAGATCCACCGCTTCAATCGCGCGCAGCAGGACGGGTTTCTTCCTTATGTGGAAGACGGCACGGTGACGCTGGTCGGCGCGACGACGGAAAACCCGTCCTTCGAGCTCAATGCAGCACTGCTCAGCCGTGCGCAGGTGCTGATCCTCGAGCGACTGGGACGCGGCGCGCTTGAGCTGCTGCTGACCCGCGCGGCGACGCTGATGGACCGCCCGCTCCCACTCACGCCCGAGGCGACCGATGCGCTGATCGCCAGCGCAGACGGCGATGGACGGTTCCTGCTCAACCAGGCCGAGACGCTGTTTTCGGTCGACCTGCCCGAACCGCTCGATCCGGCGGGGCTGTCGAACTTTCTCCAGCGCCGCGTCGCGGTGTACGACAAGGATCGCGAAGGGCATTACAACCTCATCAGCGCGCTGCACAAATCGATACGCGGCAGCGATCCGCAGGCGGCGCTCTATTATCTCGGGCGGATGCTTACCGCGGGCGAGGAACCGCTGTTCCTGCTGCGCCGCCTGACGCGCGCCGCGGTCGAGGATATCGGCCTCGCCGATCCCCAGGCGCTGGTCCAGTGCATCGCCGCCAAGGACACCTATGATTTCCTCGGCAGTCCCGAAGGCGAACTCGCGATCGCCCAGGCCTGCGTCTATCTCGCCACCGCGCCCAAATCGAACGCGGTCTACAAGGCGCAGAAGGCAGCCTGGAAATCGGCGCGCGAGACGGGGTCGCTGATGCCGCCCGCCGCAATCCGCAACGCCCCCACCAAGCTCATGCGCGATATCGGCTATGGCAAGGGCTATGCCTATGACCATGATGCCGAGAATGCCTTTTCGGGGTCGGACTATTGGCCCGATGAGATGACGCCGCAGACCTTCTACGCGCCGACCGACCGCGGGTTCGAAAAGCGTATTGCCGAGCGCCTCGCCTGGTGGGACGAACGCCGGCAGGCCAAGGACGCCTAGCCCCGCATGAGTGACTGGAAGACGATCGAATCCCCCGCGCCTCGCCGGGTCGATGCGCCCTGTTTGCGTCTTCGATGACCCCCGATCACTTCGCGCAGTTCGTCGCGATCGACTGGTCCGGCGCGAAGGGACAGCGGCACAAGGGGATCGCCGTTGCGATCTGTGGCCGTGATCACGCCGCCCCGACGCTTGTCCCCGCGCCGGACGGGATCTGGTCACGCCAGGCGGTGCTCGACTGGCTGGTCGCACGCCGCGATTTGCCGTTGCTTGCCGGCTTCGACTTCAGCTTTTCCGCCCCCTTCGTGACCCGTGGTGCGCATCTGCCCGGTGAACCGCCGACCGCCGATGCCCGCGCGCTCTGGGCGATGGTCGACGCGCAGAGCGACGATGCCGATCTCGGCGCGGCATCGTTCATCGAGCGCCGCCGCGGCACGCATTTCTATCTCGGCGCGGCGGACGGGACCAAGGCGGATTTCCTGCACTGGCGTCGGTGCGAGATGCCGGACGACGGCAGCCGCAAACCTTCGACCGTGTATGACGCGATCGGCGCGGCGCAGGTCGCCAAGGCGAGCTTTGCCGGGATGCGCCTGCTGCACCGTCTCGACGGGCGGATCCCGGTCTGGCCGTTCGATGCCCCGCCGCGATCGGGCGCCGCGATCGTCGAAATCTATACCAGCATCGCCGCGCGCGCCGCGGGGCGCCCCGTCGGCCGCAGCAAGATGCGCGACGGCGCGACGCTCGACGCCGCGCTCGCAGCGCTCGGCTCCGCACCGCACCGCCCCCTCGCGCGCTATGACGACCATGCGACCGACGCGATCCTGACCGCGGCCTGGCTCCGCGCCAATGCGAAGAATGCCGATTTCTGGTGTCCTCGGGCGATGACTTCGCTTATTGCTGCAACCGAAGGCTGGACGTTCGGCGTCACCTGACGCATGAGGCGCCCGCTGCCGGTTTAGCTCAGTTGGTAGAGCGCCAGTTTTGTAAACTGGATGTCGCGGGTTCGATTCCTGCAACCGGCACCACTCCTCCACCCGACCGCACCACCACCCGCGCCCTCAGATCGCTGTGGCGTACAGCGCGTGGTGGGTGAGAATGAACAGCGTGTGGTTGTCGGGGCCGCCGATCACCAGCTGCAGCGGACGGTCGGGCACGTCGATCCGCCGGACCAGCGCGCCGCCGGCATCATAGACGAACACTTGCCCATTGGCGACATAGAGCCGGCCCGCGGCATCGCGCGCGACGCTTTCGCCACCGCGATCGGCGACCGGCTTCAGGTCGGTGACCCTGCCCTGCGCCCCGACCAGACCACTATAGGTGCGATTCTCCGACGCATTCGTCAGGACGACGCGCTCGCCGGGCCGCGCGGCGACGAAGCCGTTCGCGTTCAGCGTATCCGACCAGCGCCATCCCTGATGATCGTCCGGCCCCTGATTCCACACGCGAAAGGCGGGCAGCGCGAGCGAACCGTCGGGCGACACATATTGCGCCGCCTTGGCCTCGCCCATTTTCGCCGCGAACAGGTCCGCCATCGTCGGATACTGATAGCTGACGGGATCGATCCGGTCCGCGAATTCACCGTTTTCCCAAACGTTGACCGGCAGCACGGTAGCGGCATCCCTGTTCGCCGGGCCGGACTCGGCGATCGCGGTCGGCGCGATGACCTGGACGTTGGCGGGCTTTGCCGGATCGATGCTATAGACCGTGGCATCGCGCCCTGCCGACGACAGGACCAGCAGCCGCCCCGATCGATCGACCATCAGATTGACCGGATCGAGTGGTGCCTCTGCGACGATCGACAGACCTTCGCGCTTCGACCAGCCGTGGATGCGCTGGAAATGGCGGTCTATGAAGTAGAGTTTGCCGTTCGCGTCGACCGCACCGCCGGCGATCGAATAGAAGCCGTCGGCGAGCTTCTCGACCGTCGCCGGAGCCGGCGCCTTGGGCGCGGGAGTCGCAGGCACGTCGAGCCGGGCGAATTCGCGCTCGCGGACCTCCTGTCCGCCGGTGATGTCCTTGATCGCGTTCTCGAAGGGATATTTGCTCGCCCGCACGAAGGTGCCACAACCCTTGGCATCGCAGCTCGCAAAGCCGCTCTCCGCGTTCACATGGACGTTGCGGAAGCGGATATCGCCCGACTCGTAGAGCTTGATCGCCGCATCCATCGGCTTGATCGAGCGGGTGACGCGGTAGCCGTGATAATTGGCGAACAGGATGTTGCGCGAATGGCGGATCTCGGTCGAAATCGCGTCGACGCCGTCCCGAACCTCCTGCTCGGTCTGCGGCGCGAGGAATTCCCAGTTCGCGACATGATCGAGCACGATTTCGGCGCGATAATGATGCTCGGCCGACAGCTGGTAGACATGGCCCGGCGTGCTGGTGTTCGACACGTGAAACCCCGCCGATGCCAGCGTGTTGGGGGACCACAAGGCGGCAAAGGTGCCGCCGCCGCCGTCCGTCACCCATATGCTGGGATATTGCCCGTCGAAGCGCGCGCGCGGATCACCGAAGCCGATCGGACTTCCCTTGGTCAGCGCGGTGCCGCCGCCGCCCTGGATCTTGACGTCGTTGACCATCGACGCCTCGCCCGCCTTCCACAGCAATGCGGTCGCGCGCGGGTTGACCCCACCGGTCCACAGCCCCAGCCCGGACACGATCGCATCGCCCCCCTTGGCGCTTTCGATCAGCGCCTTGGGTCCCCCAACCGCCATGAAGGCCGGTGTCGAATCGGCCAGATAGAGATGCGTGAGGCCGGGATGGAGCGCGATCAGCACGGTGTCGGGCCGGAGGCGGATGGTGTCGGTGACCCGGTAGCGCCCGGTCGGGAAATACAGCACGCGGTGCGTGTCGACCGCGCGCTGCAGCGCGGCGGTATCGTCGGTCTCGTCGTCGCCTTTGACGCCGAGATCATGGACATTGGCCCAGTCCTGAACCGGCGGCATGGCCCGGATCGCGCGCGCGGGCCGAGCGGGCGAGCGAGCGAGCGGCGTCATCGCGACGTCGGTCGCATAGGCGCCGATCGCACCCAGCGCCGGCAGCTTCAGGCCATAGGAGAAGTCGCTGACCCGGTAGCGCGCGCCCGATCCCGCCACCGTCTTGCCGCTGTCGCGAAACCGCACGAAGACCGGGGTGTCGACCGCCACCGCATTGTCGAACCCGATCTGTGTGAAGACGCTGCCCTCGTTCGAGACGACAATGCCGGCGCGCGTCACTTTCTCGAACCGGACGCCCTTCCCCCACAGCGAATCCGAATAGCCGCGATCGATCTCGATACCGACCGGCGTGTCGCGGATGACGACGTTGACCAGAGTCAGATCGACCTCATGCTCGCGGATCGCGGCATCGCGCTGCCCCGAGAATTCCGAATCGAGCAGCGTGAATTGCCATGCGGGCGACGTCTTTTCCGAGATGATGCCATAGCGCCCACCGAAGAAGCGCAGGTTCTCGAAGGCATTGCCCGCCTGATAGACGCCCGCCAGGCCCGATCCGATATGAAAGTCGGCATGCCGCAGATAGCCATGCTGCGCGACGCGAAAGCGCACCGCGACCGCGCCAGCATTGCCCGCGCCGATCCGGAAGTCGATGTTCGACAGCGCCGAATAGAAGGTGCTCGACGTTGCGTCGAAGATGCTCGGATCGAACGGCACGCTGGTCCGCGGCGGCACCGGCGCCTTGCCGACCCGGTATTGATCCTCGCCGGTAAAGCTGACCATCGCGGCCACCCCGGATGCGAAGCCCGCACTGTTATCGGCGAGCATGATCTCGGGCCGGGTCGGTCCCACCCCGAACAGGCGAACCGCCGAGCGGACGAAGATCGTCCGGCTGATCCGGTACCGCCCCGATGGCAGGAAAACGACGCCGCCCTTGCCGCCCGCCGCCGCCGCGTCGATCGCCTGCTGGATCGCGGCGCTGTCATCGGCACGGCCATCGCCGACACCGCGGACCGTGATCGCGCGCGGATCGGCCGGCGCGGTACGATAGACCGACGTCGTCCCGGCGAACGCCGGGGTCGCGAGCAGCAGCAGCAGCGCCGTGCCCGCCAGCCATTTCACGTCCATCATTCATCTCTCCGTGAGTGCCGCCCGGGTGCCGGCCTAATGCAGGCCGCTGATCACTTCAGGCGCGACAAAGGTCGTAGCCGGGTCAGGCCGCCTGCAGCATGAGCGTATGCGCGAGCACCGCGACCTGCGTGCGGTTGCGCACGTTGAGCTTGCGCATCAACGCTGTCATGTGCGCCTTCACCGTCGCTTCCGCGATGCCGAGATCGAAGGCGATCTGCTTGTTGAGCAATCCCGAATGCACCCCGCGCAGGACCTTGATCTGCGTCGGCGTCAGCCGCGGCAGCGGCGCGCGCATGGCAAGCGCCTGGCCCGCGTTCGAGATCGCGTTCGAGGTCGCGGGGGCGTGCTGGATTTGCCGTGCGGTCTGGGCAGTCCCGTCCATGGTCATCCTCCTCTGCTGTCGGCTTTTCACGCCCCGGTCGATCGCCGCGGTCAAAGGCTTCTCAGTGTCAGCCCATCGATCTCTCTTGCGGAGTCGGTTGGACAGGTCTTGACTATGCCTCCGTATTTTCGCGGTGATCAAGCCTTTTCGGTGTCTTCAGACAGAAACCTGTCCTACAGCTGCTATCAAACCGGCAGACGAACGCGTCGTCGGATCATTGGGAGTGATGTCGATGATGCAGTCACAGCGCGGTCGCATGCGAACGAACGGCACCCATCCGTGATCGGCGGCGACCTGAGGCTAGTGATCGCGGCGCTGGCGGGCATCGCCCTGGCCGTCGTGATGATCGTCCGCGGCCGGCTGCATCCCTTTATCGGCCTGTTGTGCGGCGCGTTCACCGTCGGGCTGCTGGCCGGCCTGCCGCTGCCCGACGTCGCCAAGGCGGTGCAGAAGGGGGTCGGCGACATCATCGGCGGGACCGGGCTCGTCGTCGCGCTCGGCCTGTCGCTTGGCGCGGTGCTGCATCTGTCGGGGGCCGCGGCGTCGCTCGCCCGGGGTGCGCTGCAGATGACCGGCGCACGCGCCGCCCCCTGGGCGACGCTGGGCATCGCGATCGTCGTCGGCCTGCCGCTGTTCTTCGAAACCGGGCTGGTCCTGCTGCTGCCGATCGTCGTCGCCGCCGCGGAGGAGATGACGGGCGAGGACGGCCCGGCACGCGATGCCGCCAAGCTCCGGCTGATCATGCCCGCGCTGGCAGGGCTCGGCGTCGTCCATGCGCTCGTCCCGCCGCATCCGGGTCCGTTGCTGGCGGTCGAGGCGCTGGGCGCGGATCTGGGGCGGACGATGCTGTACGGCATCCTGATCGCGATCCCCACCGCGGTGATCGCGGGTCCGCTGCTGGCGAAGATCACGACGCGCGGCGTCCGGCTGGCGTCACCGGTCGCGACCGACGCCGGGCTCGCCATCACGCCGCCGCCGCGGCTCTGGTCGCTGCTGATCGTGCTGCTGCCGGTGCTGATGATCGCGACGGGTGAGCTGGGGCAGATGATGCCCGCGCTGAAGGGGGCGGGATGGCTCGTCGCGGCGAGCAACCCGGTCGTTGCGCTGCTGCTGACCAACCTCGTCGCGCTGCCGCTGCTGTTCGGGCGACGGCTGCGCGAGGCAGCGATCCAGGACGCGGTGTGGCATGAAACGATGGGCGCGGCGGGGGCGATCCTGCTGGCGATCGGCGCGGGCGGCTCACTGAAACAGGTGTTGGTGACCGCCGGGCTGTCCGACCTGCTCGCCCGGACGGTGCTGATGCATGCGATCTCCCCGCTGCTGCTGGGCTGGCTCGTCGCGGTCGCGATCCGGCTCGCGGCGGGGTCGGCGACGGTCGCGACGATCACTGCGGTCGGGATCATGCCCGGCGTCGTCGCGAACTCGGGCGTCTCCCCCGAACTCGTCGTGCTCGCGATCGGCGCAGGCTCGGTCTTCTTCAGCCATGTCAACGATCCCGGCTTCTGGCTCGTCAAGAGCTATGTCGGCACGAGCACTGCCGACACCTTCCGCACCTGGTCGCTGCTCGAGACCGCGATCTCGGTGGTCGGCCTCGTCCTCGTCCTGGCACTGAGCTATGTCGTCTGAGATGGGACAGGATGCGGTGACGAGAGGGGGCGGGTGCTCGTGAGCGAGGGGCGGCTGGCGGATCGCGCCTATACCGCGATCGTGCGGATCATCACCGACGAAGAACTCGCGATCGGCGACCGGCTGCCATCGGAGGCGAAGCTCGCGGCGATGTTCGGTATGTCGCGGACGATCGTCCGCGAAGCGCTGGCCCGGCTTGCCTCGGACGGCATCACCCAGGCACGGCTCGGCGCCGGCTCCTATGTCAAGCGGCGGCCGTCCGCGCGGCTCGGCACGCACATGCCGATGGATGCGCTCGCCGCGACGCTTGGCACCTATGAGGTCCGCTTCGTGCTCGAGGCGGAGGCGGCGCGGCTGGCGGCGCAGCGACGCTCGGACGAACAGCTCGCGGCGATCGAGCAGGCGCTGGAGGCGTTGCGCGCGGCGCTGCTGTCGAACGCCCCGGCGCATGACGAGGACTGGCTGCTCCACCGCGCGATCGTCGAGGCGACCGCCAACGCGGCGTTCCTGCCGGTGTTCGAGCATCTCCAGGATGCCGTGATGCGGATCCTGCGCGCCGGCGTGGACATATCGCGGTCGCGCGCGCCAGAGGTGATCGGCGCGATGATGGACGAGCATGACGCGATCGTCGAGGCGATCCGGGCGCAGGATGCCGACGGTGCCGCGCTGGCGATGCGGTGGCATTTGTCGCAGGGCCGCAAGCGTCTCATGCCCTGATTGCACTCCGAACGTTGCGACGATGGTCGTAGATGTTCCCCCCGCCGGTCCACGATAGGATCGCCGCATAACGGATTGCGGACCCGGACCGGACAGACGGCCTGGGCCATGACCGAAAGGGGATGAGATCATGGCGAAGGCCAGGCACGACCGAGATTTTGCCGCACGCATCAGCGGCACCGCGACCGGGATGATGGTGTCGGCGATCGCGCTGATCGGGACACCCGTTCTCGCCCAGACCGCCCCCCCGGCCCCGCCCCCGACCGTGACGCCGGCGACGCCGCTTGCCGAGGACAGCCCGCCGCCGGCGTCCGCGGCCGACATCGTCGTCACCGGCACGCGCATCACCACCAGCGGGTTCAACGCGCCGACGCCGACGACCGTGATCGGCGAGGAGCAGATCCTCAAAAATGCCCAGCCGAATATCTTCAACGCGATCGCGCAGTTGCCGTCGCTGCAAGGCTCGACCGGTGCGGCGACCGGCACGTTCAGCACGTCAAGCGGGACGCAGGGGCTCAGCTCGTTTTCGCTGCGGGGTCTCGGACCGATCCGGACGCTGACGCTGCTCGACGGGCAACGCGTCGTCGGCGCGAACGTGACGGGCGTTCCGGACATCAGCATGTTCCCGCAACTGCTCGTCAAGCGCGTCGACGTGGTCACAGGCGGTGCGTCCGCTTCTTACGGCTCGGACGCGGTCGGCGGCGTGGTGAACTTCATCACCGACACGCGGTTCACCGGGTTCAAGGGCAATATCCAGGGCGGCATCACCAATTACGGCGACGATCAGCAGGCGCTGGTCCAGGCGGCGTTCGGCAAATCGCTGCTGGGCGACCGGCTGCACCTGATCGTCAGCGCCGAATATGATCATGAGGACGGCGTCGGGCCCGGCGATTTCGGCACCGATCTCGCCAAGGGGCGCGACTGGTACCGCGCGACGACGCTGGTCAATACGGGCCAGGCGAATAACGGCCTGCCGCAGTTCAACTATCGCGACTATGCGCAGCCCTATCAATATGCGCGGTTCGGGCTGATCAACAACGGCCCGCTACAGGGGATCGCGTTCGACCAGAACGGTGCGCCGTTCAACTTCAACTATGGATCGAACGGACGCCCGACCGGGACGGGTGGCGTGACCGGCTGCTTCCCAGGCAACAGCTTCTGCGTCGGCGGCGACCTGTCGGGTGCACCCGGCTCGGGCGCATCGCTCAAATCCTCGCTCGAACGCCTCAACGGCTTCACCCGCGTCGGCTTCGACTTTGCCGAGAACAACGAAGCCTATGTCACCGTCAACCTCGCGCAGGTGAAGACCAGCAACCAGCCGAGCCCGGGCTATAATCGCCCCAGTCTGACCGTGCAGTGCGCCAATCCGTATCTGCCGCAGCTGATCCGCGATCGCTGTGCGACCGCCGGGATCACGCAGTTCGGCTTCGGCACCAGCAACGGCAATTTCCCCGATCCGCTGGTGCAGACCGACCGCCGCCAATACCGGTTCGTGGGAGGGCTTAAGGGGCGGTTCGATCTGGCCGGCACCGACTGGAATTATGACGGCTATTACGAACATGGCATCACGATCGCGCATATCGATGTCGAGAACACCGTGTTGCAGAACCGCTATGTCGCGGCTGCCAACGCGATCACGCTGAACGGCGCGATCGTCTGCGCCGACGCCGCCGCTCGCGCTGCCGGGTGTCAGCCGATCAACATCTTCGGCGGGTCGCCGCCCTCCGCCGCAGCGCTCGCCTATGTCACGCCGGTCAACGGACCGATGCAGCGGACCAAGCTGACGCAGGACGTCGCCAGCCTGAACTTTTCAGGCGAGCCGCTCGGCCTGTGGGCGGGGCCGCTCGCGGTCGCGTTCGGCGGCGAATATCGGCGGGAATATTACCGCGTCCACGGCGATCCCTATGGCGCCGGCGTCACTGCGCTCAGCCCCAACAGCGCCGACTATCCCGCGGACCCGCTGCTCAACTCGACTTTGGGCAGCAACTGGGCGGCGGGCAACTACAAGAACGGTGGCGGCAAATACGAGGTCTATGAAGGCTTTCTCGAGCTGAACCTGCCGCTGTTCAAGGGCGATGCAATCGGTCGCGCGAACCTGAACGGTGCGGGTCGCGTCACGCATTACAGCACGTCGGGGACGATCTGGGCGTGGAAGATCGGCGGCACCTGGGAGACGCCGCTCGACGGCATCCGCCTGCGCGCGGTGACGTCGCGCGACGTCCGCGCACCCAATTTGTCCGAACTGTTCGCCGCGCCGACCGTCACGACGCTGCCCAACTTCACCAACCCCTTCCCCCCCGGCGGCGGCGTCCAGGCGTTCCAGAACACCATCGGCAATCCGGACCTGAAGCCCGAGATCGCGCGCAATACCGAGGCCGGCATCGTCCTGTCGCACCCGTCCTGGCTGCCCGGGCTCGGCCTGTCGTTCGACTATTACAGCATCAAGCTTGACGGCGTGATCTCGACGCTGTCGGCGGACCAGATCGTGCGCTTCTGCTTCGAGGGCAATCAGGCGTTCTGCGGCGGCTTCGTCCTGAACAGCCCGACCCAGGGCGGCAATTTCATCAACGTCCAGCCATTCAACCTCGCCTCGTGGAAGACCAGCGGGTTCGACATCGAGGCGAGCTACCAGTGGAAGCGGCCGCTCGGCCTGCCGGGCAATTTCACCCTCCGCGCGCTCGGCACCAATGTCCGCGAGTTCCTCGTGAAGGCAGGCATCGCCGGTGTCGCGACGGTCGACCAGGCGGGCGCCAACAATGGGGCGACACCCGACTGGAAATGGCTCGCCACGCAGAGCTACGACAATGATCTCTTCAGTCTGACGTTGCAGGAACGCTGGTTCTCCGACGGAAATTTCGGCAACCAGTATGTCGTGTGCACGACCGCCTGCCCCGCTTCGACCGCCAATAACCCGACGATCGATTACAACACGATGAAAGGCGCCTTCTACGTCGATCTTGGCGGGTCGGTGAACCTGTCCAAGCAGGTCAGCCTGTTCTTCAAGGTCGACAACATGTTCGATCACGATCCCGAACCCGCGCCGCAGACCAATACCGGCCTCGACGTGAACCCCGCGCTCTACGACACGCTCGGCCGTATCTACCGGGTCGGCATGCGCGCCCGCTTCTAGACCAGGACCCGCCCCCGACCCGGCTGGTCGGTCCTACCAGCTCGGCCGGGTCAGCGCGGTGATCGCGGAGGCGGGCAGCCGCCGGGTATCGCTCGCCAGCGTATAATGGTCGCGTCCGCCCGTTGCCGGCTGCGCCGCCGAGGCCGGTGCCGCCTGCCGGACCCCGCCGCCATCGACGACGAAGCGTTGCGCGTGCTGTGCGAGCAGCTGGACCTCCTGCGCGAGCTGCCGCGCCGCGGCGGACGTCTGTTCGACCATCGCCGCGTTCTTCTGCGTCGCCTGATCCATGCTGCCGACCGCGGCGCTCACCTCGGTGATCGCGAGCGCCTGCGCTTGGTTGTCGGTCGCGATCTGCCGCGAAATATCCGCCGCCTCACGCCCCGAGGCGACGATCCCCGACAGCGCCTGATCGACCAGCTGCACCGCGTCGACCGCCGCGCCGATATCGACCTGCGTCACGGTCAGCTGGTTACGCGCACGCTTGGCCTCCTCCTCGGCCCGCATCGCCAGCGCGGACACCAGATCGGCGACCACCGCAAAGCCACGTCCGGCATCGCCCGCGCGCTCCGCCTCGACGGCCGCGTTCATCGCCAGGACGCGGGTCTGGAACGCGATCTTGTCGAGTCCCTCGATGACGCTGTCGATCCCCTTGGCGCTGTCGCTGACGCGCTCCATCGCCTGGACCGCCGTGTCGGTCTTGTGGCGTCCATGATCGAGCGCGCTCAGCGCCTGCTCGGAGGTCGCCACCGACCGCGTCGCGCCCTGCGCGGTATCCTTCAGGCGATTGTCCATCTGATGGATCGCCGCCGACGTCTCCTCCAGGCTCGCCGCGGTGCTCTCGGTTCGCCGCGCCAGATCCTCGGACGCCTGCGCAATCTCGCCCGAGCCGATCTGGATCCTGGAGGCGCCCTGCGCGACCGAGCGGATCAGGTCGCGCAAGCTGGCAAGCGCGATGTTGAAGTTCGCTTTCAGGTCCTCGTAGATCGCGGGATAGTCCTCGATGATGTCGACAGTCAGATTGCCCTCGGCCACCTGCTTGAAATTCTGCGCCATGCGGTTGACCACATCGGCGTTGCGTGACGCCTCGACGTTCAGCGCAATCTGCACCCGCGCATTCTCCTGGAACGTTCCCATCGCCTTGGTCATGCGGCCGACGCAGTCGCGAAAGTTCGTGAACTCGATCGGGCTTTCGAGATCACCCGCGGCCAGCGCCTCCATACGAACGACGGTGGTGACATAGGGCACCGCGATCATCTCGCGATAGGTATAGCCGAGCCCAACCGCGATCAGCGTTGCCGCGACGCCCGCGCCGATCAGCGCGGTGCCCTTAAGGACCAATCCCGCAATTGCGGTGCAGGCGACCAGAACGACGAAACTGGAAAAGGCGATCAGCAGTTTCAGGCGGATAGGCGCGTCGGCCTTGAACCATAGCATTCGGATTATCCTTTGGGAGAGATCGAGCGGGAAAATGGCGCGCGGAACGGCGGCGTCACGGAGCCCTCGGGATGGATGGCGCGGTCGTCGCACACGGTGTTGCGGCCGGCTTCCTTGGCCCGGTAGAGCGCACGGTCCGCGCGCTCGACGAGATCATCGGCGAGGACGTCGGCGCTGCGGTGATCCCGGCTGAGCGATGCGTGACCCACGCTGACGGTCAGCACCGGGCGAGTCCCGTCCTGATGGTCGACGCGCAACGTCTCGACCGCCGCACGGATCGTTTCCGCCGCGGTCGCCGCAACATCGGCACCGGCACTGGGCAGCAGCACCGCGAATTCCTCGCCGCCGAAACGCGCGACCAGATCGTTGGCGCGCCGCACCGCTGACCGGATGGCGGTCGCGACGATCCGCAGGCACGCATCGCCCTGCTGATGACCATGATTATCGTTGAACCGCTTGAAATGATCGATGTCGATGAGGATCAGCGACAGGTCGTCACCCGACCGGATCGCGCGGCGGACCTCCTCCGCCAGCGTCCGGTTGAACCGTCGCCGATTGGCGAGCTGGGTCAGCGCGTCGCTGAACGCGTGATGCGCGTTTTCGAGACGCAGCTCGACCGATTCGGTGATGTCGGTCGCGATCTTGACGATCCGTGTCGGCTTGCCGCACGCGTCGAGGATGGGGTTGTAGCTCGCCTGCAGCCAGATCGGCCGCCCGTCCCGCCCGATCCGCCGGAATTCCGATCGTATGAACTCCCCCTCGCGCAGCCGTTCCCAGAATCGGTCATAGCTGGGATCGCAGGCGTCCTCGGGGGTCACGAACATGCGGTGATGCCGGCCGCGAATGTCGGTCTCGGTATAGCCGGTGATTGCGAGATAGAGCGGATTGGCGGACAGGATCGTCCCGTCGAGCGCGAATTCGATCATCGCGGTCGATCGCGAGATCGCCTCGAGCATCTTGATATGGTCCGCGGCGTGCTGATGCTCATGCGTGATATCATTGGCGAGCTTGAACACGCGCTGCGGGACGCCGTTGCTGTCCAGCACCGGCATATAGGTTGCCTGCAACCAGACTTCGCGACCATCCTTGGCGACGCTGCCGAACTCGGTCTGGATCAGACGCCCCTTGCGCAGCGTGTTCCAGACGGTCGCATAGTCCGCCGCCCCCGCCGCGGTCAGCCGGACGAAGCTGCTGTGATGGCCGCCGATCAGGTCTTGCGCCTCGCGACCGAAAATGCGCAGATAGCGATCATTGACCGCAAGCACCTCGCCTTCCATCGAGAATTGCACCGTCGGGATCGACCTCGCCAGCGCGTCGACGACGAACGGGGCGTTCGCCATATCCCATCTGCCGCCGCCGTCCGCGACGTTGATCATCGTATCCATGCCGAAACTCTCGGAGTGACGGGCGTGCAACGACACGTCCGGCCTCCATTATAGGCCGGCACCATGGGGCCCCGGGCGTGTCGGCGCTTTTTTGGCGCGGTCCGGGCGACGAACCGTGCGGCCTAGCGCGAGACGGCGCGCCCGGCGATCATGCAGAGGATACAGCCAGACCCGATGAGCATGCCGGGGAGGAACAGCATCGCCGCGGCGATATGGGGCATGTCCCGGTAGAGAAGATAATGCGGCCGGTCGGACACATAGATGCTGAACCCGCAGACGATCAGCGCCGTCGCCAGGCAAATCATGGCAAGCGAGACCTTGGGAACGGCGTCCCCGACATGCTCCTCGTCATGCTTCGACGGCCGCATCAGGATCACCGACAGGGCATAGGTTGCGGATATTCCAACGATAATTCCGACGATAAGTATCGTCACCGGCCGGTCAAGTATAAGCGAGCATGCCAATATGAATCCAAGCGGGATCATCAGACCAAGCGCAAGCCCTAGCGCTATTGTAAGGAATCTCAATGTTCCGCTGTCATGATCAAAGGCCGCTCTCATGGCTGTCCTAATATCTCCTCGTGCAGGACTTGCCACATTTGCTGTGTTTTCGCTCATGATTTAGATCATCTTGTACGAATAACTTGGAATTTGCTGATCTGGATCATTGCGGTAACGGTGAAGACTTTTGGACTGCAATCGGTTGCATACTCGGCGCCAGCCGTTGCTGTGACCGGTCGGGTGATCCCGACGCCGGGACATGGCCGGCGCCTGCGCCGCGATCGCCAATGGTCGGTGCACGGGCTTGCACGAGCGGCACGCCTCGGCTATGCGCGCCAGCTTCCAACATCTGATGATGGAACCTGCGGGAGACGCGCGTCGAGCGTGCGTCGTTCGTACCGCTAGACTCGAAACCGGGCTGTACGCGCTTGTGCGGGCGGCCCCTATCAAGAGAGTGACATGGCTAAAAAGATTACCGGATACATCAAGCTGCAGGTCCCTGCAGGCGAGGCAAAGCCCGCGCCGCCGATCGGGCCTGCGCTGGGTCAGCGCGGCGTGAACATCATGGAGTTCTGCAAGGCGTTCAACGCCGGCACGAGCGAACTGAAGAAGGGCATGCCGATCCCGACCGTCATCACGGTCTATGCGGATCGCTCGTTCTCGTTCGAGACGAAGACCCCGCCGGCATCGTACCTGATCAAGGAGGCCGCCGGTCTCAAGTCGGGTTCGAAGGAGCCGGGCAAGGTCGTCGCTGGCAAGATCAAGCGCTCGCAGCTGAGCGAGATCGCCACGACGAAGATGAAGGACCTCAACGCCAACGATATCGACGCTGCGACGAAGATCATCGAAGGCAGCGCCCGCGCAATGGGCCTCGAAGTGGTGGAGGGCTGATATCATGGCAAAGCTGACCAAGAAGCAGAAGGCCGTCACGGTCGACACCGTCAAGCTTCACGCAATTGACGAAGCGATCGCGCTCGCACGCTCGGGCGCCACGTCGAAGTTCGACGAGACGATCGAAGTCGCGCTGAACCTGGGCGTCGATCCGCGTCACGCAGACCAGATGGTCCGCGGCGTGGTGACGCTGCCCAAGGGCACCGGCAAGACCGTCCGCGTCGGCGTGTTCGCCCGCGGCGCGAAGGCTGAAGAGGCTCTCGCAGCAGGCGCAGACGTCGTCGGCGCGGAAGACCTGATGGAGACCATCCAGGGTGGCACGATCGATTTCGATCGCTGCATCGCGACCCCGGACATGATGGGCATCGTCGGTCGTCTCGGTAAGGTGCTGGGCCCCAAGGGCCTGATGCCGAACCCGAAGCTCGGCACGGTGACGATGAACGTCGCGCAGGCGGTCAAGGACGCCAAGGGCGGCCAGATCGAATATCGCGTCGAGAAGGCCGGCATCATCCACTCGGGCATCGGCAAGGCGTCGTTCCCGGCAGAAGACCTGCGCGCGAACTTCGATGCGCTGGTCGACGCCGTGGTCAAGGCCAAGCCGTCGGGCGCGAAGGGCAAGTATGTCCGCAAGATTGCGGTTTCGAGCACCATGGGTGCCGGGATCAAGGTCGACACGACGGAAGTCGCCGGCGCCTGATCGGCGTTCGCGCTTTTGAGTGTTAGGAAAGGGGCCGGGAGAGCGATCTCCCGGCCCTTTCTGCGTCAGGGCCGCCTGATGCGCTCAGGTCGCATCGGCTGGAAAGTCCGCACCCAGGCTGATGTCGCGCGCCGCTTCAATCGCGGCCAGCCGTTCGCGCAGCTTTGCGGTCACGGCCTCATAGCCGAATGCGCCGAGCACCAGATGGCGCGGCGGCACGTCCTGGCTGACCGCGGCGATGATCGCCTCGCCTGCCCGGACCGGATCCCCGGCCTGCGTCCCGCTGACGTCCTTCGTTCCCGCCATCCGCGCGCCCGCGGTATCGGCATAATCGGCAATCTGGCTCGGCGTCTGGCGGAGTGATCGCCCCGCCCAGTCGGTGCGGAACGGCCCCGGCTCGACACAGGTCACGCCGATGCCGAGTGGCCCGACCTCGGCAAGCAGCGCGTCGGACCAGCCCTCGACCGCATGTTTCGATGCCGCATAATAGCCCGATCCCGGAAACCCGATGAGCCCGGCGACCGAGGTGAAGTTGACGATGTTGCCGCTGCCCTGCGTGCGCATGATCGGCAGGACCGCGCGGGTGATCGCGAACAGCCCGAATACATTGGTGTCGAACTGGGCACGGATCTCGGCCTCGTCCCCCTCTTCGGCGGTCGCCTGATAGCCATAGCCCGCATTGTTCACGAGCACGTCGATCTGGCCGAACCTCGCCTTGGCCGCCGCGACCGCAGCCTCGACCTGCGCCTGGTCGTTGACGTCGAGCGCAAGGGCGAGTGCGGTGTCGTCATGTCCCTCGACAAGGTCGGCGACCCGGTCGGCGTCCCGCGCGGTGACAACGGCGCGCCACCCGCGATCCAGGACCAGCCTGGCGAGATCGCGACCGAAGCCGGTGGAGCAACCCGTGATGAACCAGACGGGCGATGCGGGGAGAGTCATGGACGAACCTTTCCGGATACGCTGGATATGCGTTCGCAGGAGGTAACGCCGAAAGCCGGGGACGGGTCCGTTATGCGACCCGCCCCCTGCCCTGCTTACAGCCCGATGATACCGCCATCGTTCTTGGTGATGACGATCGTCGACGAGCGCGGACGCGACGGGGTCGCGACCGCGCCGGCCTGGTTCGCGGGCCAGCTGCTGGTGATGTTGGTGGGACCACCATTCTCACCGGGATGCTGGATGTTGACGAACAGCGAGCGGCCATCCGGGGTCGAGTGGATGCCGGTGATCTCGCATTCCTTCGGCCCGACCAGGAATCGCCGCAGCGTCGTGGCCGGCGCCTTGCCGATCCGCGTCGTGACCGTGTTGCTGGTCCCGCCGAGCGTGCTCGTCACGGCGCGCGTGCCGCCGTCGCCGACACGGCCCGGGATTGCCGCGAGCAGCATGCAGTTGGTGACGTCGGTATAGGCGCCGTCATCGGTCTCGATCCACATCACCGGGGTGACATTGCCGGTCGGATTGCTCGGCAGGCCGAACCACAGGCCATCGGGCGACGAGAAGTCGTTCGTCGCGTCGAGCCCCGACAGGTTGATGTTGGTTGCATCGAGATCGCTGCCCGCACCGAATGCGTAGATGTCCCACGTAAAGGCGGTCGCCTCCGACGTGTCGCCGGTCTCGCGCAGACGGATGACATGGCCGTTGGCGTTGCCCGTGGTCTGGCCACCGGTGGTCTTGGGATCGGTATAGGCACGCGGGTTCGACGCATCGACATTCGCCGCGGTGCGCGACGAGTTGTTGGTCAGCGTGCAGTACATCTCGCCCGTCGCCGGGTTCACCGCGGTCCATTCGGGACGATCCATCTTGGTCGCGCCCAGGACATCGCCCGCCAGACGCGCATTGATCAGCACATCGGCCTGATCCGCAAAGGGATAGGTCGTATTGGCGCTGGTGAGCGGCCCCTGACCGAACACCAGCGGCAGCCACTGGCCCGAACCGTCGGCGTTGAGCTTGGCGACATAGAGCGTGCCCGAGTCGAGATATTTGTCGCCGATCGCAAGCCGGTTGGTCGCGTTCGCGTCTGCCGCCGACCAGGGCGTGGCGGACACGAACTTGTAGATATATTCGTTCTGCGCATCGTCGCCCATGTAGAAGGCCGGCTTGACGCCCGCGATCGTCCGGCCGATCTCGCAACCCTCATGGTTCATGCGGCCGAGCGCGGTGCGCTTGCGCGGGGTTGAGGCGGGATCGAACGGATCGATCTCGACCACCCAGCCAAACTGGAACGCCTCGTTGCGGAAATCGCCCGTGGCATCGGTCGCGGCGGTCGTGGTGACGTTCCAGCGCGCATAGAGCGTGTTGGCGGAATCGGCCGGCACGACCGACGCCCAGCCGTAATTGCCGTTGAACGTCGTGGCATTGGCAGTCTCGCGGATGCCGTAGCGGGCGAGCGAGACATTCTGCTTGGCGGTCGACCCGCCGCGTGCGGCGACGTCACCGAACTGGCGACGGAAATAGCCCGCCCAATTCTCCTCGTTGGTCAGATAGGTGTGCCACGGCATCGTGCCGTTCGCACAGTTGTTGATCGTCCCGCGGCCCGCCGTGCCATCGGTCGAATAGCGAGTCCTGAGCAGCGCGTTGCCGCGGACCGGACCACTGAAGCTCATCGGCGTCAGCGGCGTGATACGGCGGTTGAGCGCCGAGGCGGGGACATAGCTCCACGCGGTCGCCGACCGGCTGATCTCGATCACCGAGACGCCGTGGCATTCCATTTCCTTCAGCGCTTCGGCCTCGGGGCGGACACCGCCCGCACCGATCGCGCCGCCGGTGGTCGTCGCGCCGTTGACGTGCAGATAGGCCTGGGTGATATTCTCGTGGTTGAGCACGAGCAGGCCGCGCGTGTTGCCGTTGGCGTCGGGGGTGCTGCCGGTCGCGGCCAGCCCGAAATAGCTCATGCCGTCGTGATGATCGCCCGCACGGCGTGCGAAGTTCGTGTCGCTGCCGTCATTGGCATAGGCGCCGACACCGCTCGCGATCGGATCGCCCAAGCGGTAGAGGACGGTGACACTGTAGCCGGCCGGTACCGAGACGACGTCGGCAAGGCTCTTGGGAACCGCGGTGAAGTCGAGCCGCGCCGGGCTGACGGTGACGCTGGTCGAGGTCTCGCTGCGGATATTGTCGGTGCTGGTGCCGGTGAAGGTGAAGGTGAGCGTGGTGTCGGCAGCGACGCTTGGCGCGGTGAAGGTCGCGGTCGCGGTGTTCGCGTTGGCGAGCGTCACGGCCGGGCCGCCGGTCTGGGCCCAGGCGACGCCCGTCGCGCTGCCCGACGCTACCGTGCCCGTCAGCGTGACCGTCTTGCCCGCCGAGGTCGCGCCCGATGCACCGGCCTGCACGGTGACCGCACGCCGCGGGTCATCCTCGTCGCAACCCGCGAGCAGCATGCCGCCGAACACCGCGGCGGTCGCGGCGGACAGGCCGCCCATCAGCGTCTGGCGACGGGAATAGCGCACCGCGATCAGATCGTTCAGATGCGGATTGGCGCTGGTGTTCGTGTCGATATCGCCATCGTGATAGGCCATCGTCATGTTCGTCGGAATTTTCATACGTCCCCCCGGGATCGGCCGATCTGACCGCTAGGCTGAGCTTTGGCCGGGTAAAGCGGCAGTGCGGTGAAGGAACGGAGACACCTTCGCGTCAGTCACGTGACGGTTCCGCGACACGCACCGGACCGCATCTGAGCGATTGACTTCGCGACCGATTCGGCTATGCGGCGGCTTCGTTCGGCGGGTTCGCCTGCCGAACTCCGTCCGAGACAGTGGGTGCACCGGGTTTGCCGGCGCTTAATCTCCCACCTAGACGGGGAATGAGATTTTGCGGAGCGCTTCCGGCGCCTGCCCTCTCCCATGCCCCATCGACGAGACACCCGGAAGCGCGGGCTTGTCTGCGCCTCCGGTTAGTAACCGGGTCCACCGTGCAAACGGTGAACCTGAAAACGTGGAGAATGGCATGGATCGTGATCAAAAGACCGCGGCCGTAGCCGAGCTGAACCGCACCTTCTCCGAGGTCGGCGTCGTCGTTGTGACGCGCAACCTCGGCCTGACCGTCGCACAGTCCACTGTGCTGCGGAACAAGATGCGCGACGCCGGCGCGACCTACAAGGTCTCGAAGAACAAGCTTGCCAAGATCGCCATGGACGGCACCGACTACAGCTCGCTGGGCGACATGCTCACGGGTCCGGTCGGCCTGGCCAGCTCCATCGATCCCGTCGCGGCCGCCAAGGTGGCCGTGGAATTCGCGAAGACGAACGACAAGTTCGAAATCGTGGGTGGGGCGATGGGCGCGACGACCCTCGACGTCGACGGTGTGAAGGCGCTCGCAACGCTGCCCTCGCTGGATGAACTGCGTGCCAAGATCCTCGGCCTCATCGTGGCACCTGCCACGAAGCTGGCGACGATCACGCAGGCTCCGGCAGCGCAGCTCGCGCGCGTGCTTTCCGCCTACGCGGAGAAGGAAGCCGCCTGATCTTGCAGGCTCTTTCGTTACTTTTTGAACTGATGGGGCACATGCCCCGAGATGGAGATTTATCATGGCAGACCTGAACGCGCTCGTTGAGAGCCTGAGCGAACTGACCGTTCTCGAAGCAGCTGAGCTTTCGAAGCTGCTCGAAGAGAAGTGGGGCGTTTCGGCCGCAGCAGCGGTCGCAGCACCGGCAGCTGGCGGCGGCGCAGCCGCACCGGCCGCTGAAGAGCAGACCGAATTCGACGTCATCCTGACCGGCGACGGTGGCAAGAAGATCAACGTCATCAAGGAAGTCCGCGCGATCACGTCGCTCGGCCTGACCGAAGCAAAGACGCTGGTCGAGTCGGCTCCCAAGGCCGTCAAGGAAGGCGTGTCGAAGGACGAAGCCGCCAAGATCAAGGCACAGCTCGAAGCAGCTGGCGCGACCGTCGAGGTCAAGTAAGCCGCAGCGGGAGAGACGGACCATATTGGTCCGCACTCCCCGCAAGGCCGGCCGGCGGTGCTTGCACCGACCGACGCAGCAGGGGCTCCGCCCCTGCTGGCCGCAGCTAAAAAAGGGCGGCCCCAGCGATGGGGTCGCCCCTTTTTTATGCCTGATAGAACGCAACCGGGCCGGATCGATGCGACCCGGCCCCTCGCCTGCGCCCGCCTAGACTTCGATAGCGGGCGCATGGGGACGCGCGGCGATCCCGTCATACATGCGCGCAGGGATATCGAGCCAGAACGGCGCAAGCTTGGCCGAGTCGACCCGCTCGACACCGATCGCCCAGGCACGCGCGGTCTGACCGGCAATCGCCCCGCTGGCATAGCGGATGTTGACCGCGACGATCGGCACGAACATCGGCCGGTCGGCCGCGGTCATGCTGTGGATCGCCTCGCGCGACATGGCCGAGACCGTCCGGATCGTGCGTGACTCGCCCGGCGCGAGCGTGAACGGCGCGGTCGCCGGACGCGCGACCTGACCCGCATTCACCGCCGTCAGATCGGCGTCCTGTCCAGCATGCGCGCTCAGCAGGACCGCCTGGACCCGGATCGCCTCCGCCACGCCCGCACCAACGTTCGTCACCACGAGCTCACACTCGGCCGTCGCGCTGAGCAGGTTCAACCCAGCACGAAGCGGGCGCAGCTCGACCGACAGACGCGCCCGCTCCGGCTCGCGCGCACGCCGGTCGAGAAATTGCGGGGTTGCCGACGTCGCGGGCTCAGGCGCTGACGGCGGTACGATTGCCGGGGTCGGCGTCACCACCCGCGCGGGGCTCGGCGGGACCGGCGCCGGCGTGGGTAGCGGGGGAAGCGGCCTTGCCGGCGGTGCCTCGGCTTCAATCAGCGGTTCGGGCTCGTGATAGTCCAGCCGATCATGCCGTTTACGCGGCCCCCTGCGCAGCAACCACAGTGCGATGACGACGATCGGGATGACCGCCAGCCAGAGCCAGAACGGCATCGCCCTGCCCTGCTCCGGCGCGGCGATCGTGCGTTCGACGGGGGCGGAGGACGACGCGGCGGCGGGTGCGACTTCGGGGCTCGCGGTGGTTGCCGGAACGGCTGGTGCCGGAGTCGTCGGCGCCGTGGTGGCGGTCGATGCGGGCGCCGGATCCGTCCGAACGTCCGCCGCGTCGCGCGGTGCGGCGGCCGGCAGGGGCTCCGCTGCGCGCCTGGACGTCGTCGCGGCATCGACCCGCCCGGCTCGCGGCGTATCCGGCTCTGAACTGCGTGTCGCCGGCGCCCGCGCGGGGGTGCGGCTGCGCGGCGGTGCGTCCGCGGTCGTCGGAGCCGGCAGAACCAGTCGCGGCGTATCGGGTACGGGAACCGCTGCCGTCCCCGTGTCGCGGGCCTGTAGCGGCTCGAGCCCGCGAACCGTCCCGGCGGGCGCCGGTGGGGTCGACTGCTGCGACGCGGCGTCCGACGTCTGGCCCGCCTCCTGCGCGACCGCGGGCGGCGCCAGCGCCAGGCCGGCCGGCACGATCAGAAGCGCGCGGCGCCATTGTATGCTCATCGTCGAAAATTCCCTCCTGCAACGCTAGCGCGGGGAGGCCGAACGGGTCGCGGCGGCAAGCCGCCATGCGATGAGCCGCGCCGCGAGGGCGACCAGATGAACGTCCGCATCGCGAACTGCTGGCCTTCAGATCACGCGGACGTGCGCGAAGCTCCCCGCCGCCATCGGCCGGCCCCAGTAGAAGCCCTGCGCACAGCGAGCGCCCAGGTCGCGTGCGATCGCGAGATGCTCTTCGGTCTCGACCCCCTCGACGACCGTGCTCAGCCCCCGCGCGTGGCAGGACCGGACGACCTCGCGCAGGATGCCGAGTTCGTGCACGTGCCGTGCGCAATGGCCGAAAAAGTCTTTGTCGATCTTCAGCTCGGCGATCGGCAGCGTGAAGACGCGATCGAAATTCGTCGCCCCCTTGCCGAAATCGTCGAGCGAGAACACCACGCCCAGATCGCGCAACCCGTTCATGTCGCGGACCAGCCGCTGGGTATCGACCGGCCGGGCATCCTCGGTGATCTCGATGATCAGGACGCCCCGTCCCGGCCCGTTCGACGCGACGCCCCGCCGCCGCAGTTCATCGCCCAGCGCCGCCTGGAACAGCGGATCGGCCAGCACCGCCTGGCTGCAGTTGATCGCGACCGGCGCGGACCGTTGCTCGACGCTCAGCGCAAGCCAGAGGTCGAGCGCGGCGGTGACCGCCTTCATCGTCGCTGCCGCCTCGATCCCCGCGTCGGTCATCGCGGCGAACAGCCATTCGGGGTTCACACCCGGGATGTTGCGCAGCCGGGCGAGCGCTTCATAGCCGGCAACCTGGTCGGTGGTCAGGTCGATCTTGGGCAGGAACTCGTAATGCAGGTTAGGCAGCAGCCGCGATCCTGCAAGCAGCGCCGAGATCATGCGCCGATCGCCCGCAGCGTCATCCGAACGGCCCGTCCCGGTCGCGAGCGACGCGAGGATCGCGGTGAGGGCGCCGATCTTGTAGGTCCGTTCGAGCGACCCGACGAGCGGATGCTCGCCGATCATCGCCTCGCCGAGGACGGCGGACGGATATTCGCCCGGCCGCCGCAACTCGATCACCGGGCAGATCCGGCCCTCGTGCCCGATCTGATCGAGCACGGTGATCAGATCGTCGCCACGCGATTGCGCGTCGGCAATCACGACGTCAGGCGCGAACGCCGTTCCCGCCGCGATCTCCGCCGCATGACCGATCCAGGCGACGGCATAGCCACGGGACCGCAGTTCCGCGTGCGCCTGGCACGATGCCGCGTCGGCGGCATGGACGAACAGCAGTCGCGGCAGAACCGCGCTCCCGTCCCCCGCCACAGGCAGACAAGCGGAGGCCGGGCTTGCCAGCCCCGGGCCGAAACCTGCTGCCGCACCCGGTGGGGGCGCCAGACTGGGATCGGCGCTCACGCGGACGGGTCCGACCGGGCGGCTATCGACATGGGCGTGAACTCGGCAATAGGGTGGACGCTGACGAATGACGGCTGAACGCCACCGGCAAGGCCCGCCGTGCGGCGGATTCAATCCCGGTAGCCAATTGGTATCTACTAATCCTGATCAGCACTGTCATCCCCGCGAACAGCGCCGCACCCGCACCAGGTCGCTCGTCGCCCAATAAGCCGTTGCGTGGCATTGTGATTTTATTACAAATATTTTTCCACGGGCCGTTGCGCCGCGCTCGCCTGGCCGCGAGGGCATCCCGTCTTCGACATTTACCACGCGCGACCGGACCGCTTTGACAAGCGCCGGCCACCGTCCTATATGAGCCTCTCACCACAGCATCCGGGAAATGACAGGCCGTCGCGCAGCATGTCGATCGTATTGGATGCCGGGGTTTCATTCGCCGAAAGCCGCCGCAGGTGATTGCGCGCGGCCTTTTTGCGTTACTGCACGCCCCGTCCGGGGGTTCCCGGGCACGAAATTACGGCTGACCCGTCAGTTTATTGAGGGCAAATAACCTATGGCTTCCAAGGCGATCAACGAGGGCGCTGCCAAGCAGCGTCGCGACGGCGGCACCGCAAAGCGTCGCATCCGCAAGGTCTTCGGCAACATCCACGAAGTCGTGCAGATGCCGAACCTGATCGAGGTCCAACGCGAGAGCTACGAGCAGTTCCTGCGCTCCGACAAGTCGATCGGCCATGTCTCGGGCCTCGAGAAGACGCTGCGTAGCGTGTTCCCGATCCAGGATTTCGCTGGCACCGCCTATCTTGATTTCGACGACTACGTCCTTGAACCGCCAAAGTTCGACGTCGAGGAATGCCGCCAGCGCGGGATCACCTATGCCGCGCCGATGCGCGTCACGCTGCGCCTGACCGCGTTCGAGGTCGATCCCGATACCGAGGCCAAGTCGGTCATCGATATCAAGGAGCAGGACGTGTACATGGGCGACATGCCGCTCATGACCGAGAACGGCACCTTTTTCATCAACGGCACCGAGCGCGTCATCGTCAGCCAGATGCACCGTTCGCCGGGCGTCCTGTTCGACCACGATCGCGGCAAGACGCACGCATCGGGCAAGTATCTGTTCGCGGCCCGCGTGATCCCGTATCGCGGCTCGTGGCTCGATTTCGAGTTCGACGCGAAGGACATCGTCAACGTCCGCATCGATCGCAAGCGCAAGCTGCCGGTCACGGCGCTGCTCTACGCGCTCGGCATGACGTCGGAAGAGATCCTCAACTACTTCTACAACCGCGTGACGTTCGTCCGCGGCCAGGGTGGCTGGATCGTTCCGTTCCAGGTCGAGAACTGGCGTGGCCAGAAGCCGATGTTCGACATCGTCGATGCGAAGACCGGCGAAGTCGTGTTCCCGAACGGCCAGAAGATTTCCCCACGCGCCGCAAACAAGGCGTTCAAGGACGGTCTGACCGACCTGCTGATCCCGACCGAGGAAATCTTCGGCCGCTATTCGGCCTACGATCTGATCGACGAGTCGACCGGCCGCATCTACATCGAAGCCGGTGACGAAGTGACCGCCGAGAACCTCGAATTGCTCGACCAGGCAGGCATCGAGCGTCTCGACCTGCTCGACATCGATCACGTCGCGACCGGCCCGTGGATCCGCAACACGCTCAAGGTCGACAAGGCCGAGGAGCGCGAGCAGGCGCTGTCCGACATCTACCGCGTGATGCGCCCCGGCGAGCCGCCGACGCTGGAGACCGCCGAGGCGCTGTTTTCGGGTCTGTTCTTCGATCCGGATCGCTACGACCTGTCGGCCGTGGGCCGCGTGAAGCTCAACATGCGTCTCGACCTCGACGTCGAGGACACCGTCACGACGCTGCGTACCGAGGACATTCTCGAGGTCATCAAGACGCTCGTGAACCTCAAGGACGGCAAGGGCGAGATCGACGATATCGACAACCTCGGTAACCGTCGTGTCCGTTCGGTCGGCGAGCTGCTCGAGAACCAGTATCGCGTCGGCCTGCTCCGCATGGAGCGCGCCGTGAAGGAGCGCATGTCGTCGGTCGACGTCTCGACCGTCATGCCGAACGACCTGATCAACGCGAAGCCGGCGGTTGCCGCGGTCCGCGAATTCTTCGGCTCGTCGCAGCTGTCGCAGTTCATGGATCAGACCAACCCGCTGTCGGAAGTCACCCACAAGCGTCGCGTGTCGGCACTTGGACCAGGTGGTCTGACGCGTGAGCGCGCCGGCTTCGAAGTTCGCGACGTTCACCCGACGCACTATGGCCGCATCTGCCCGATTGAGACGCCGGAAGGCCCGAACATCGGTCTGATCAACAGCCTTGCGTCGTTCAGCCGCGTCAACAAGTACGGCTTCATCGAGACCCCGTACCGCAAGGTCGTCGACCACAAGGTGACCGACGACGTCGTGTACCTGTCGGCGATGGAAGAGGCCAAGCACACGATCGCGCAGGCCAACGCCGATCTGACCGGTGACGGCGGCTTCACCGAGGAACTCGTCTCGTCGCGTCAGGCGGGAGAATTCCTGATGGCGCTGCCCGACAACATCACGCTGATGGACGTCAGCCCCAAGCAGCTCGTCTCGGTCGCCGCATCGCTCATTCCGTTCCTGGAAAACGATGACGCCAACCGCGCGTTGATGGGCTCGAACATGCAGCGTCAGGCCGTGCCGCTCGTCCAGGCCGAGGCGCCGTTCGTCGGCACCGGCATGGAAGAGACGGTCGCACGTGACTCGGGCGCCGCCATCTCGGCCAAGCGTGCGGGCATCGTCGACCAGGTCGACGCGGCGCGTATCGTGATCCGTGCAACCGGCGAAATCGATGCCGGCAAGTCGGGCGTCGACATCTACACGCTGATGAAGTTCCAGCGCTCGAACCAGTCGACCTGCATCAACCAGCGTCCGCTGGTGAAGGTGGGCGATGTGGTCCGTGCCGGCGACGTGCTCGCCGACGGTCCGTCGACCGAATTCGGCGAGCTGGCGCTGGGTCGCAACAGCCTCGTCGCGTTCATGCCGTGGAACGGCTACAACTACGAGGATTCGATCCTGATCTCCGAGCGGATCGTGAAGGACGACGTGTTCACGTCGATTCATATCGACGAGTTCGAGGTGATGGCCCGCGACACGAAGCTCGGGCCTGAGGACATCACGCGCGACATCCCGAACGTCGGCGAGGAAGCGCTTCGCAACCTCGACGAAGCGGGCATCGTTTACATCGGCGCAGAGGTCGAGCCGGGCGATATTCTCGCGGGCAAGATAACGCCCAAGGGTGAATCGCCGATGACGCCGGAGGAGAAGCTTCTCCGCGCGATCTTCGGCGAGAAGGCTAGCGACGTGCGCGACACCTCGCTTCGCCTGCCGCCGGGTGTGTCGGGTACGGTCGTCGATGTTCGCGTCTTCAACCGCCACGGCATCGACAAGGACGAGCGCGCGATGGCGATCGAGCGCGAGGAGATCGAGCGCCTGAAGAAGGATTCGGACGACGAGCGTTCGATCCTGAACCGTGCGACCTGGTCGCGTCTTCGCGAGATGCTGCTCGACCAGACGGCCACTTCGGCGCCCAAGGGCGTCAAGAAGGGCGTCGTGATCGACATGGATCTGCTCGACAGCGTCGACCGCCACGAGTGGTGGAAGTTCGCGGTCGCCGACGACAAGATCCAGAGCGATCTGGAAGCGGTCAAGATCCAGTATGACGATGCCGCCAAGCTGATCACGGACAAGTTCCACGATCGTCGCGAGAAGCTGGAGCGTGGTGACGAGCTGTCGCCGGGCGTGCTGAAGATGGTCAAGGTGTTCGTCGCGGTGAAGCGCAAGCTGCAGCCGGGCGACAAGATGGCCGGCCGTCACGGGAACAAGGGCGTCATCAGCCGCATCCTGCCGGCGGAGGACATGCCGTTCCTCGCCGACGGGACGCCGGTCGATATCGTGCTCAACCCGCTGGGCGTGCCGTCGCGCATGAATGTCGGGCAGATCTTCGAGACGCATCTGGGCTGGGCCGCACGCGGTCTGGGTCAGCAGATCACCCACGCGCTCGAAACCTGGCGCGAGGAGAATCCGGAGGCCAAGGCCGGCGCGATGCCGGAGGCGGTCCGCGATCGTCTCAAGACGGTCTATGGCGAGCAGTATCACGAAGAGATCGACGCCCGTTCGGGTGACGAGATCATCGAGCTGGCCAAGAACCTGAAGGGCGGCGTGCCGATGGCGACGCCGGTGTTCGATGGTGCGCGCGAGGCGGATGTGTCGGCGATGCTGGAACTGGCGGGTCTCGACCCGTCGGGCCAGTCGGACCTGTTCGACGGACGTACCGGCGACAAGTTCGATCGCAAGGTGACGGTCGGGTACATCTACATGCTCAAGCTCCACCATCTGGTCGACGACAAGATCCACGCACGGTCGATCGGGCCGTACTCGCTCGTCACGCAGCAGCCGCTGGGTGGTAAGGCGCAGTTCGGTGGTCAGCGCTTCGGCGAGATGGAAGTCTGGGCTCTCCAGGCCTACGGCGCGGCGTACACCTTGCAGGAAATGCTCACGGTGAAGTCGGATGACGTGGTCGGCCGCACCAAGGTCTACGAGGCGATCGTCAAGGGTGACGACACGTTCGAGGCGGGCATTCCGGAGAGCTTCAACGTGCTCGTCAAGGAAATGCGCTCGCTGGGCCTGAATGTGGACCTGAAGCAGTCGGAGCCCGGCTTCGACAGCGACGGCATCCAGATCGCGGCGGAGTAACGCGGTTGAACTAGCTCCCCTCCCGCGACGGGTTCCCATCAAAGTAATACTTTGATGGGGCCCTTCCGGGAGGGGCCGGGGGTGGGCTCCCGGCCGGTGATGGAGCGCCAAGATCGAACCGGGTGCCCACCCCTTCCCAAGCAAGAGCTTGGGCCCCTTCCCCTCCCGCTCGCGGGAGGGGAGTTGGAAGGATCAATATATGAACGAAATGACCCCCTTCGCCAATCCGGTCGCCAAGGCCGAGACGTTCGACCAGATCCAGATCGGCATCGCATCGCCGGACAAGATCCGCAGCTGGTCGTTCGGCGAGATCAAGAAGCCCGAGACCATCAACTATCGCACGTTCAAGCCCGAGCGTGACGGCCTGTTCTGCGCGCGCATCTTCGGTCCGATCAAGGATTACGAGTGCCTGTGCGGCAAGTACAAGCGCATGAAGTATAAGGGCATCGTCTGCGAGAAGTGCGGCGTCGAGGTCACCGTCTCGAAGGTCCGCCGCGAGCGCATGGGCCATATCGAGCTGGCCGCCCCGGTCGCGCATATCTGGTTCCTGAAGTCGCTGCCGTCGCGCATCGGCCTGCTGCTCGACATGCAGCTGAAGCAGCTCGAGCGCGTGCTGTACTTCGAGGCGTACATCGTCATCGAGCCGGGCCTGACCCCGCTCGAGAAGTATCAGCTGATGACCGAGGACGAGCTCCTCGACGCGCAGGACCAGTATGGCGAGGACGCGTTCTCGGCCGGCATCGGTGCCGAGGCGGTCCGCATCATGCTGGAGTCGCTCGATCTCGAGGGTGAGCGTACCACGCTGCTCGAAGAGCTCGCGGTCACCAAGTCCGAGCTGAAGCCCAAGAAGATCATCAAGCGGCTGAAGGTCGTCGAGAGCTTCATCGATTCGGGCAACCGCCCCGAATGGATGATCCTCGAGGTCGTGCCGGTCATCCCGCCCGAGCTGCGCCCGCTGGTGCCGCTGGACGGTGGTCGTTTTGCGACGTCGGATCTGAACGATCTGTATCGCCGCGTGATCAACCGCAATAACCGCCTGAAGCGCCTGATGGAGCTTCGCGCGCCGGACATCATCGTCCGCAACGAGAAGCGCATGCTGCAGGAGGCCGTCGACGCACTGTTCGACAATGGTCGCCGCGGTCGCACGATCACGGGCGCCAACAAGCGTCCGCTCAAGTCGCTGTCCGACATGCTCAAGGGCAAGCAGGGCCGCTTCCGCCAGAACCTTCTCGGCAAGCGCGTCGATTACTCGGGTCGTTCGGTCATCGTGACCGGGCCTGAGCTCAAGCTTCACCAGTGCGGCCTGCCGAAGAAGATGGCGCTCGAGCTGTTCAAGCCGTTCATCTACGCGCGTCTCGATGCGAAGGGTCTGTCGATGACCCTGAAGCAGGCGAAGAAGTGGGTCGAGAAGGAGCGCAAGGAAGTCTGGGACATCCTGGACGAGGTGATCCGCGAGCATCCGGTCATGCTGAACCGTGCGCCGACGCTTCACCGTCTCGGCATCCAGGCGTTCGAGCCGGTGCTGATCGAGGGTAAGGCGATCCAGCTTCACCCGCTGGTCTGCTCCGCGTTCAACGCCGATTTCGACGGCGATCAGATGGCCGTCCACGTCCCGCTGTCGCTCGAAGCGCAGCTGGAAGCGCGCGTCCTGATGATGTCGACGAACAACATCCTGTCGCCCGCCAACGGCAAGCCGATCATCGTGCCGTCGCAGGACATGGTGCTGGGTCTCTATTATCTGTCGATGATGAAGGAGAACGAGCCGGGCCAGGGCATGCTGCTCGGCGACATGGCCGAAGTGCATCAGGCGCTGAACGCACAGGCCGTGACGCTGCACAGCAAGATCATCAGCCGCGTTCCGCAGACCGATGAGAACGGCAAGCAGTATCTCAAGCGTTACGAGACGACGCCGGGCCGCATGCTGCTCGGCGAGTGCCTGCCGCACAGCCACAAGGTGCCGTTCGACACCGTCAACCGCCTGCTCACCAAGAAGGACGTGGGCGACGTGATCGACGAGGTCTATCGTCACACCGGCCAGAAGGAGACCGTGCTGTTCGCCGATGCGATCATGACGCTCGGCTTCCGTCACGCCTTCCGCGCCGGCATCTCGTTCGGCAAGGACGACATGATCATTCCGGACGCCAAGGTCGGTCTGGTCGACGATACCAAGGCGCTCGTGAAGGACTTCGAGCAGCAGTATCAGGACGGTCTGATCACGCAGCAGGAGAAGTACAACAAGGTGATCGACGCCTGGAGCCGTTGCGGTGACCAGGTCGCGAACGCCATGATGGACGAGATCCGTGCGGTGAAGGTCGATACGGAGACCGGCCGTGAAAAGCCGATCAACTCGATCTACATGATGGCCCATTCGGGTGCTCGTGGTTCGCAGGCGCAGATCAAGCAGCTTGCCGGTATGCGTGGCCTGATGGCCAAGCCGTCGGGCGAGATCATCGAGACGCCGATCATCTCGAACTTCAAGGAAGGTTTGACCGTCCTTGAATACTTCAACTCGACCCACGGCGCTCGTAAGGGCCTCGCGGATACGGCATTGAAGACGGCGAACTCGGGGTACCTCACGCGTCGTCTGGTCGACGTGTCGCAGGATTGCGTTATCATCGAACCCGATTGCGGCACCACGCGCGCACTCGAAATGAAGGCGATCCTTCAGGGTGGTTCGACGATCGCAAGCCTCGGCGAGCGCATCCTCGGCCGTACGACCGCGGAGGACATCACCGATCCGAAGACCGGCAAGGTCATCATCCCGTCGGGAACGCTGCTCGACGAGCCGATGATCACGACGATCGAGGGCCTCGGCACGCAGTCGTGCAAGATCCGCAGCCCGCTGGTCTGCGAATCCAAGATCGGCGTCTGCGGCAAGTGCTACGGGCGCGATCTCGCCCGCGGTACGCCGGTGAACATCGGTGAAGCTGTCGGCGTCATCGCCGCGCAGTCGATCGGTGAGCCGGGCACGCAGCTGACGATGCGTACGTTCCACATCGGTGGTGCAGCGCAGCTCAACGAGACGTCGAACCTCGAGGCGCATGCCGACGGTACGGTGCAGTTCCGCGATTTGCGTATCATCGTCGACCAGCGTGGCCGTCGCGTGGTGCTCAGCCGCTCGGGTGAAATCGCGATCGTCGACATGGACGGCCGCGAGCTCTCGGTCGATCGTATCCCTTACGGTGCGTACGTGCTGTTCGACGATGGCCACATCGTGTCGCGCGGCGACCGGATGGCCGAGTGGGATCCGTTCACCATGCCGGTGATCACGGAGAACCCGGGCACGATCAAGTATGTCGACCTGATCGAGGGCAAGACGCTCACCGAGCAGACCGACGAAGCCACGGGCATCGCCCAGCGCGTCGTGATCGAATATCGTGCGGCGACCAAGTCGAAGGAGGATCTGCGTCCGCGCATGACCCTGCTCGACGAGACCTCGGGCGAGACCGGCCGCTACATGCTGGCGATTGGTGCGACCTTGTCGGTCGAGGATGGTGCACAGGTGTTCGGCGGCGACGTCGTGGCCCGCGTCAGCCGCGAGAGCGCCAAGACGCGCGACATCACCGGTGGTCTGCCGCGCGTTGCCGAGCTGTTCGAGGCGCGTATCCCCAAGGACTCGGCGATCATCGCCAAGATCTCGGGCCGCGTCGTGTTCGGCAAGGATTACAAGGCGAAGCGCAAGATCGGCATTCAGCCCGAGGATGGCGGCGACGTCGTCGAGTATCTGGTGCCGAAGTCGAAGGTCATCGACGTGCAGGAAGGCGATTACGTCAAGCGCGGCGACAACCTGATCGGCGGCTCGCCGGATCCGCATGACATCCTCGAGACGATGGGTATCGAGCCCCTCGCCGAGTATCTCGTGTCGGAAATCCAGGAGGTCTATCGACTCCAGGGCGTGAAGATCAACGACAAGCACATCGAGACGATCGTTCGTCAGATGCTGCAGAAGGTCGAGATCACCGATGGCGGCGACACCACGCTGCTGAAGGGCGAGCAGGTCGATCGCGAGGAGATGGACGCGACGAACGAGAAGCTCGACAAGAAGCAGACCCGTGCACAGGGCAAGCCCATCCTGCTCGGTATCACCAAGGCGTCGCTGCAGACCCGCAGCTTTATCTCGGCGGCATCGTTCCAGGAGACCACCCGCGTTCTCACCGAGGCCGCGGTCCAGGGTAAGCAGGACATGCTGATGGGTCTGAAGGAGAACGTGATCGTCGGCCGGCTCATCCCGGCAGGCACCGGCGCAGGGCTCAACCGCCTGCGGGTCGTGGCGAACAGCCGCGATGCGTCGATGCGCGTCGCCCAGCGCAAGATGGCCGAAGCCTCGATCATCGCGCCGAAGTCGGCGAAGGAAGAGCATGATGCCGAACTCGCCCGCTCGCCGCGCGATTCCGGCGGCACGGGGGACGACGCGCTTGGCGAAGTCGTGACCTCGGGCACCGGCACCGATGCGGATGCCGGCGAGTATCTGAACAAGCCCGAGTAATCGGGCCCATCAGACGCCAATAAAAAGGACGCCGTCCGGATATCCGGGCGGCGGCCTTTGTCGTTTCAGGCGACTGGCGGGGCGGGCGGGTCAAACCAGGCCCCGTGGCGGGTTCAGCCGGTGTCGTCACCCATGGTTCGCGGGATCGTCCGGAGCTGCTGGCCGGTGACGCGCAGCTCGTTGAATGCGGGCGGACTGCCGCGCGTCCGCTTGGACAGGGTGCCGGCACCGATCATGCGGATCTCCCGGCCGCTGCGTTCGACGGGAATGTCGAAGGGGTCGTGGACATGACCTGACAGCACGGCATGCGCTCCCGCATCGGCCAGTGCGGTCAATGCGCTGTCGCCATGGCGGGTCTTTGCTGTCCCGGTCGTACCGCCTTCGATCAGCGGATGATGCGCCGCGACGAAGACCAGATGATCCTTCGGTACATCCTCGATCATCGCCAGCGCGCGCGACAGCGACCCCGGGCTGACACGCCCCTTCGACCAGTTCCAGCGCCACTGCGCGCGTGCCGTCGTCTTGAGCGGGACGATCGTGATCCCGGGCAGTTCCAGGGGCTTCTCGATCATCGATTCGACCGCGGCATAACGCTGATAGGGCGAGAAGAACCGGCGGAACGGGTCCCAGTAATACGGGATGTCGTGATTGCCGACCTCGAGCGTGACGGGCACGCCAAGGCTGCGCAACCAGTCGCCACCACGCTGGAACTCCTCCTTCGTGGCGCGCATCGTCAGATCGCCGGTCATGATCACCGCGTCGGGCCGCTCCGCCGCGACACAGGCGGAGAACCAGGCGAGCGCTGCCGGATCCTCCGCCCCGAAATGAACGTCGCTGACGTGAAACAGCGTGTGCGAGCGTCCTGAAACATCTGCCATGTCAGGCAAGTTCGGCCAGCGTCTTGGGCTGGTGCATCGGACACCCGTTGAACGTCCCGCGGAATCCCGCCGAGAGCTCATAGGTTTCCTTGCGGACGCGATTGACGCCGCCCAGCGGCTGATGGTCGACCACCCCGTGCCACACGCTGTAGGACAGCGCATCGTCGGTATGATCGGTCACGCCATGCTCCCAGGAGATTTGCGGCGCCACCTCGAGCGTGGCGACCGTGACGAACGGGCTCGCCTGCTGATCCCATTCGACGGTTGCGTCTTCGATCGGCATCGCGTCGAGATCGGCGTTCAACTGGACGCGCAGTTCCCAGACACCGCCATGCTCGATCAGCTCCTCGCGCACGACCTCACGCAGCGCATCGGGGCGTGCGGTGATGTCGACCGTGTCGCCGGTCAGGCGCGTCAGTTCGGGCGAGACCGGGAACAGCGCGACCTTGGCGATATAATCCCCGTAGCGCAGCGGCGTCTGCGAGAAATAGGTCTCGCCGAGCGGGTGAACTGGCTTCGCGCCGCCGAGCGTCTTGAGCGTCGCGGACTCCGCCCCGACCGCTTCCAGTGCGGATTCCACGACGCGGAACGTCGCCGACATCGCCTTCTTCACACCGTCGAACCGGTCGGTCGTCTTGGCGAGCAGCTTGAGGTTCTTCGAAAAGGCCTTGGGATCGGGTGCCGCAAAGACCGGCGCGTTGACCATGATGAAGTCCTGCGTCGTCTCGCCTTCCGAGCCCGGCAGGCGATCACCTTGGACGCCGAGGATCTTCAGCGCGACGCCCCGCGGCAGGCTGACACTGTCATCCAGAATATCGCCCGCGTTCGTCGATATGCGCAGCACCGCCTCATGACGCCCCGGCTGCGCAAAAATGCCTTGCGCCAGCGTTTCGGGCAGGCCGTCAGCGATCGTCAGCGTGCCGCGTGCGATGCCATGTGCCTTGGCATGAACCGCGCGCACGGCATGCGCATAGTCCTGCGACGTGGTCTCTAGGATCTCGCGAAAGCTGTCCTTAAGCGATGCCAGCGTCTCGGCCTCGTCGTCGGCGATGGTCTCGACCGAGGGGGCGAATCGTACGGGCTGGGTGGACATGCGGATCTCCTGTCGTTTCCGATCCAAACCCGCCGAACTCCGCGACGTTCCCGCTGCACGGGCGATCGGTACGATCCCGCACGCTGTTGCAAAGCGCCGCGCCCCGGTCCACGCGGTCGGCGCCCATCGAAGGAGAAACCGATGCAGATTCCCGTCGTCACCGCCCCCACGATCGCGATCGTCGGATCCGCGGCGCGGTTTCCGGTCCGCAGGATCTTCTGCGTCGGGCAGAATTACGCCGACCACGCGCGCGAAATGGGGTCGGATCCGGATCGGCAGCAGCCCTTCTTCTTCACCAAGCCCGCGGATGCCGTCGTGCCCGGTGGCGGCACCCTGCCCTATCCGAGCATGACGCAGGATCTGCATCACGAGGTCGAACTCGTCGTCGCGCTGGGCGCAGGCGGACGGGACATCGATGCGACGGAGGCGACGGCGAAGATCTTCGGTCATGCGGTGGGGATCGACCTGACGCGGCGCGACCTGCAGGCGGCGGCCAAGGCGGCCGGGCGGCCATGGGACATGGCCAAGGGGTTCGACCGGTCCGCCCCGATCGGCGCGCTCACGCCCGGCGCGCCGCCCGAAACGGGTGCGGTTGGGCTGACGATCGACGGCGAACCCCGTCAGTCGGGCGACCTGTCGATGATGATCTGGTCGGTTGCCGAAGTGATCGCCGCGCTGTCGCGTCAGGTCGAACTCGCACCCGGCGATCTGATCTTCACCGGCACACCCGCGGGCGTCGGGCCGATCCTGCCCGGGGCACAGGTCCGCGCGACGATCACCGATCTCGAGCCGCTCGAGATCCTGTTCGACGCCTGATCGCCCCCTGATCGACGTGGCGGGGGCGATGTTTTTGTATAAATATAGTCGTCCCCGACCTTAGTCGGCTTTCCTTTGTCGCCGCCCGCCCGCATGCATCCCCTTCATAAAAAGGGGATGATGATGGCGGATGGATCAACCGGCGGGCTGCTCGACCGGGCACGGACGGTAGCAGGGCCGGGCTTTGATCGCTGGCTGGTGCCGCCCTGCGCGCTCGCCATCCATCTGTGCATCGGCATGGCCTATGGCTTCAGCGTGTTCTGGCTGCCGCTGTCGCGCGCGATCGGGATCACCGATCCGGTGGTCTGCGAAAGCATGACGCTGGCCCAGGCGCTGACGACCACGACCTGCGACTGGCGGGTCAGCGACCTCGTCTGGACCTACACGCTCTTCTTCGTTGTGCTCGGCGCCGCGGCCGCGATCTGGGGCGGCTGGCTCGAACGCGCCGGTCCGCGCAAGGCCGGCGTCGTCGCCGCCTTCTGCTGGTGCGGCGGGATGGGGATCGGCGCGATCGGCGTGTCGATGCACCAGCTGTGGCTTATCTGGCTCGGTTCGGGCGTGATCGGCGGCATCGGTCTGGGTCTCGGCTATATCTCGCCCGTCTCGACGCTCATCAAATGGTTTCCCGACCGGCGCGGCATGGCGACGGGCATGGCGATCATGGGCTTTGGCGGCGGCGCGATGATCGGCAGCCCGCTCGCCAACTCTTTGATGAAGCACTTCTCCGGCCCCACCGGCGTCGGCGTCTGGCAGACGTTCCTCGTCCTTGCGGTCATCTATTTCGTGTTCATGATGGCTGGCGCACTCGGCTACCGCGTCCCCGCCGAGGACTGGAAGCCCGCCGGCTGGACCCCGCCGACCGATGCCAAGGCAACGATCAGCCGGTTCAACGTCGATCTGAAGGATGCGCACAAGACGCCGCAATTCTGGCTCATCTGGATCGTCCTGCTGCTCAACGTGTCCGCGTCGATCGGCATCATCGGTGTCGCCTCGCCGATGCTCCAGGAGATTTTCGGCGGTCGCCTGATCGACGCGCCGGGCGTGCTCTTCACCGCGTTCAGCGACAGCCAGAAGGTCGCTGCGGCCGCGGTCGGCGCCGGGTTCGTCGGCGCGATCAGCCTGTTCAACATCGGTGGCCGCTTCTTCTGGGCGTGGTTCTCCGACCGGCTGGGTCGCAAGCCGCTCTACGCGGTAATCCTGGCGATCAGCGCTGTGCTCTACGGTATCGCCGCCCCCGCGCTTGCCGGCAGCAGCCTCGGTCTCTTCATCCTCGTCTTCTGCATCCTCGCCTCGACCTATGGCGGCGGCTTCGCGACCGTGCCCGCCTATCTGGCGGACATATTCGGGACGAAGTTCGTCGGTGCGATCCACGGCCGGCTGCTGACCGCCTGGTCGACCGCGGGCGTCGTGGGGCCGCTGCTCGTCGCCAACATGCGCGACGGGCGGATCGCCGCGGGGATCCCGCGCGATCAGGTCTATCAGCCGATCTTCCTGATGCTCGCGGCGATGCTCGTGGTCGGCTTCGTCGCGAACCTGTTCGTCAAGCCGGTGGCAAGTCGCTTCCACATGCCGGTTACCGAGGGCGTGGCTTCGACGACTGCCATCGACGCCACGACGGCCACCACCACCGCACAGCATGGCGGCGGATCGCGGTCGACCGTCATCCTCGCCTGGCTGGCGGTCGGCGTGCCGATCCTCTGGGGGATCTACATGACGCTGTCGAAGGCGGTCATCCTGATCAAGTGACCGAACGCGACACCGCGGTCGCATCGCCGGACAGGCGATCGCGACCCGGTGGTCGGCGTGGAATGGGATTTGCGCTGGCACCGACTGTCTCGGCGTGGAGCGGGTGAAGGGAATCGAACCCTCGTCACTTGCTTGGGAAGCAAAAGCTCTACCATTGAGCTACACCCGCATATCGACTGTGCGTCCGTGCGGCGGATGGGCGCCGGCGGTCGCGATGCGATGGCGAGCGTCTATCGGCTCGGCGAGAGCGACGCAAGATGCTTCTCGACGTGGAATGGCGCGCTGTCTTTGGAGATGCGCGGCCTGACGTAATGAAACTGTCACCGCCGTGTCACCACGCTGCCATTGGTCTGCAATAGGCACCCCGGCAAGCCAGCCCATAGCTGGACCAATCGGGGAACCATCATGATCATCGGCCTGTCACACCGCGCACGCGGCCCTGCTGTCTTGCGCGCGCTTCTTATCGGCAGCGCGATGATCCCGCTCGCGATCGGGATCGCCCGCGCCGAACCGGTCGATGGCCCCGCCGCAGCCGCAGCCCCCGCCCCGCGTGGCAATGCCAGCATCACCGGGACGATCTCGCAGGCGGGCAGTGGCGATTATCTCGACGGCGCGTCGGTTTCGATTCCGGCGCTGGGGCTGGCGACCGCGGCGGATCGCGCGGGCCGGTTCACGCTGGCCGGGATCCCCGCCGGGACGCATGACGTCGTCGTCCGCTATGTCGGCTTTCCCGATGCCCGGCGCAGCGTCACGGTCACCAACGCGGCGGTCGTGCTCGATGTCGCGATGACGATCGAGACCAGTGCCGACGGCGACGAGATCGTCGTTTCGGGGTCGCGCCCGATCGCCGAGTCCGAAGCCGCCGCGCTGCAGATCCAGCGGACCAGCCCCTCGCTCGTCTCGGTGATCGCGTCGGATTCGATCGGGCGCCTGCCCGACCAGAATGTCGCGCAGGCGGTCAGCCGCCTGCCCGGCGTCGGCGTCCAGCGCGACCAGGGCCAAGCGCGCTACATCACGCTGCGCGGCAGCCCGATCAACTGGACGACGCTGTCGTTCGACGGGATCAACGTGGTCAGCCCGGAGGGTCGTGACGCACGGTTCGATTCGATCCCCTCGGCGATCGCGTCGCAGATCATCGTGCGGAAAGCGGTGACCCCCGACATGACCGGCGAGACGATCGCGGGCAATGTCGACATCATCACCCGCTCGGCGTTCGACTATCCGGGGCTGAAGGTTCAGGCCAAGGGCGGCCTCGGCCATGTCGAGCTCGGCAAGAAGACCGAATATGAGGGCTCGCTCGTCGTGTCCGACCGGTTCGACACGGGGATCGGCGAATTCGGCATCGTCTCCTCCGCCAGCCTCTATCGCCGCGGCATGGTCACCGACAATTTCGAGACCGATTTCGAAGCGGTCGACCGCGACCTGCGCCCCGGGTATGAGACGCGCAACTGGGCGCGCGAGACCGAGAACAAGCTCTACCGGCTGACGCGGAAGAACTATTCGCTGTCGAGCCGGCTCGACTGGCGCCCCGCCCCCGGCCACAAGCTGTTCGCCGAGACGATCTACTCGGCGTTCGAGGATGACGAGCAGCGCAACAATTACATCTTCGATCTGGACGACCAGCAGTCGCGCACCCCGAACGGCACCGCAGCTTGCGCGGTCAATGCGCGCCCGGCCTCGGGCACCACGGGCTATGCGGATGTCTGCACGGGCAACACCCCCCTGCTCGGCACGGTGTACGGGATCGATCTCAATTCGAACTTCACGGTGCGCAAGTACAAGCAGTCGGTGTTCACCAACACGCTGGGCGGCGATCACGAACTCGGCGACTGGAAGGTCGCGTGGCGCGGCAACTACACCCGGTCGATCGACGACCGGTCGCAGCCTGCGCAGCTCAACTATGACAGCCCCTCGTTCGGCACCAACGGTGCGAATGCCGCCAACCGCCTGACCGTCGGCTATGACCTGACCGATCCGCAGCTCGCCAAGGTGCAGCTGTACCGGACGATCCGCAACGCCGATGGCAGCTTCTCACGCGGCGACCGGGTCACGGCGATCGAGGATTTTCCGCGCACCCTGTCGCGCCTGCGCTCGCTCAAGGCGCAGGACGTGACCGAGGCCTATACCGCCAAGCTCGACATCAGCCGCGAGGCGTCGGTGTTCGGCGCCTCGACGATCCTCGCCGCCGGCGTGCGCTATGACGACCGCACCAAGACGTCGAACGAATATCTGCTCGACCTGTCGACGCCCGCGCAGTTCGCCGCGGCGGGTATCGCGACGAACTATTCGGCGATCGCCAAGCCCGGCGGGTTCCAGGGCGAGATCCCGCTCGGCTACACCTTCCAGTATTTCGACCGCGACAAGGTTCTCGGGCTGGTCGACCAAGCCAAGGCGGTCGGCAGCTATGTGCGCAGCGACGCCAATTTCTACGATGTCGGCGAGAAGGTCTATTCGGCCTATGCGATGGCAACTGCGACGACCCACTGGGGCAGCATCATCGGCGGCGCCCGCGTCGAGCATATCCGCAACGACGCGCAGGCCTTCTCCTCGGTCGGGTTGATCGACGTGAAGGCGAGCCAGACGCTGGTCTATCCCAGCCTCCACCTCAACTGGGACGTCGACGACCGGATGAAGGCACGGCTGTCGTTCAACACCGGCGCCGCGCGTCCCGATTATGATCAGCTGCGCCCCAATCTCAGCTATAACGACGCGAACGCCACCATCTCCGGCGGCAATCCCGATGCGAAGCCCGAAAAGGCGAAGGGCGTCGATCTCTACGTCGAATATTACACGATGCCGCGCGGCTTCCTGTCGATCGGCGCCTATTACAAGGACGTCACCGACGTCCTGTTCGATTCGACGCAGACGTTCGGGCGGACGACGCTGAACACCGGCGGCGTCGATCGATCGGGCTATCTCTATTCGACGATCGTCAACGGCGGCAGCGGCTATATCATGGGCATCGAGGGTGCGATCCAGCAGCAGCTCGAGCCCTTCACCGCCGATCTCGGGCTGCCCGAATGGATGGGTGGCTTCGGCGTCCAGCTCAACGCGACGATCAACAAGAGCCGCGCCGAGACGCCGGGGACCGCCGCCCTGCCCTCGCGCAAGGTGCCGCTGCCCGGCGCGTCGGACGCGATCTACAATCTGATCGCCTATTACGAGAAATACGGTTTTTCGGCACGGGTGTCCTATCAGAACCGCTCGGCATGGCTCGATGCGATCGGCGGCACCGACACGATCGGCGGCGTCGTCCGCGGGATCGACGGCGGCGACTTCTACTGGGCGAAGGACAATGAGCTCGACGCCAGCGTGCGGTACGCGATCAACAACAATGTCGAGATCTACGGCGATTTCGCCAACCTCCTGAACGGCCCGGGCCGCCGCTATGCCGGCTCGTCCGCCTATACGATCGAGCATGAGACGTTCGGGCGGCGCTATACCGGCGGCGTGCGGGTGACCTTCTGATGCGCGGACTGCCGCTCGTCGCGCTGATCCTCGCCGGGTGCGCGACCACAAGCGTGCCCCAGACGGCCACCGCGCCGCTGGTCGCGGCGACCGCGGAAACCGATCCGGTCGATACCGCGGCGGATGCGGCGGACGATCCCGCAATCTGGCGCAACCCCGCGGACCCGGCGAAGAGCCTGGTCATCGGGACGGACAAGAAGGCGGGGATCCATGTCTACAGTCTGGCGGGCAAGCGGCTGAGCTTCACGCCCGCCGACCGGTTGAACAATGTCGACCTTCACACCGTCGGCACGCGCGTGATCGCGGCGGCGAGCGACCGCGCCGATGTCGACGCCGCACACGTCTCGCTGTTCACGCTCGACACCGCGGCGGCGAGGCTCGTGCCGCTCGGCCGGTTCCCGGTCGGCCCGGGCGAGGCTTACGGCATGTGCCTGTGGACACGCGCGCGCGATCACGCGCTGTTCGGCTTCGTCGTGCTGAAGGACGGGCGGATCGATCAGGTCGCGATCGACGTATCGGGCGGCGTCCCCAAGGTCACGACCGTCCGATCGATGAAGCTGACGAGCCAGGCCGAGGGCTGCGTCGTCGACGACCGGACCGGGCTGCTCTACGTCGCGGAAGAAGATGTCGGGCTCTGGCGGTTCGACGCGGATCCGGCGGCACCGGCGACCGCAACGCCGATCGCGCGGGTCGACGGCAGAACGCTCGTCGCCGATGCGGAAGGTCTCGCGCTCGCGCCCTCGGGCCGCCGCGGCGGCTATCTGGTCGTGTCGAGCCAAGGCGACAACGCCTATACGCTCTACCGCCTGCCCGGCGTCACCTATGCGGGGCGGTTCCGGATCGGCGGCGGGACGATCGACGGGACTAGCGATACCGACGGCATCGACCTGATGCTCGGCGATTTCGGCCCGGCCTATCCGGGCGGCCTGTTCGTCGCGCAGGACGGCGACAATGCCCCCGACACGCAGAACTTCAAGTTCGTCAGCTGGACGGCTGTGCGTCGAGCCCTGCGGCACTAGCCTGCGACAGCCGCAGGGAACGTCTGGGGCCATCCCGCGCTATAGGATCTGGCATCGATCGGCGTATCGAGAGGCCGCAGATCCGAGGACGATGATGACCCAGACCCGTACCGCGACGCTGCACCGGATGGTGCTGCCCGATCACACCTGCCCGTTCGGCGTCCGCGCCAAGCAACTGCTTCAGGCCGAAGGCTATGACGTCGACGACCAGATCCTCCGCGATCGGGACACGGTCGAGGCGTTCAAGACCGAGCACGGCATCGCGACGACCCCGTTGATCGTCATCAACGGCGAGACGATCGGTGGCTGTGACGATCTCGAACGCTATCTGGCGGAGCGCTGACCGATGGCCCATCCTGATCACCATCCCGTCGCATTGCCCGTTCCGCCGCTTGCGCCACCGCCAGCACTGTCGCGGACCGTTGCCGCGCTGATCGTCGTGTCGGTCCTCGGCGTCAGCGCCGCGATCGGTCGCCGCAATGCGCCCGACCCCTCCCACCCGCGGACCCGCCGCTGGTACAAGCGGCTCGACAAGCCCAGCTATACCCCGCCCGATGCCGTGTTCGGCGCGGTGTGGCCGGTGCTCGAGACCGGGCTCGCCGTCGGTGGATATCGTCTGCTCCGCCAGCCCGCGGGGCCACGTCGCACGAGTGCGGTCGGGCTGTGGCTGCTCAACACCGCGATGGTCGGCGGCTGGACCGAGATCTTCTTCCGCAAGCGGGCGCTGCGATCCGGTGCAGTCGTCGCAGGCACGATGGTCGCAACCGGCGGCGCGTATGTTGCGGCGGCGGCAAAGGTCGATCGTCCCGCGGCGCTGCTCGGCGTGCCGTTCGTGGGCTGGCTCGGCTTTGCGACATTGCTCGCCACGCGCATCAGCGCACGCAATCCTGACTCCGACGCGGCGGACGCCCGGTGACCGATCTGGTCGTCTGGCATGACGGCGACTGCCCGCTATGCCGGCGCGAGATCGCGCTCATGCGGCGGCTCGACCGGCGCGGTGCGATCACGTTCGTCGATGCCACCGATCCCGATGCGAGTTGCCCGATCGACCGCCGGGACCTGCTCGCGCGGTTTCATGCGCGTGAAGACGGGACGATGCTGTCGGGCGCGGCGGCGTTCGCCGCAATGTGGCGCGCAATCCCGGTCCTGCGGCCACTCGGCCTGCTCGCGCGCAATCGCACCGCGCTCCGCCTGCTCGAGCGCGCCTATCTCGGCTTCCTCGTGGTTCGACCCCGCCTGCAGGCCGCGCTACGCGGCCGACAGGCGGGCGAGCGGCGGCGTTAAAGCCCGGCGTTGCGCCGGACGGCGGCGCCCACCGCCGACCAGTCGACATCCTCCCCCTCCTGCGCGATCGCGGCGCGCAGATGATCGCGCACCACGCCGAGCAGCGGCATCGGCGTACGCAGTCGGCCCGCCGCGGTGTCGACGAGGTTCATGTCCTTCAGCCCCAGTGGCGCGGCAAAACCTGCAGGCGTGAACCGCTGTTCGACCAGCATCTCGCCATACGTCTTGTAGACCGGGGCATTGAACAGCGTGCCCGTCAGCACCTCGAGCAGCAGCGCCGGTTCGACCCCGCCCTTTTCAGCCAGCGTCATCGCCTCCGCCATCGCCTCGACCGCCGCCATGATCATGAAGTTGCCGCTGAGCTTCACCAGATTGGCGGCGGACGGCGTCTCGCCGACACGGAACACACGCTGGCTGATCGCGTCCAGTGCGGGCTCGCACCGGGCGATCAGATCGTCGCGTCCCGCCGCAACGACGAACAGCATCGCCGCCGCCGCCGCGGGCGGACGACCGAAGACGGGGGCCGCGACATAGCCACCGGCCCCGTCCTGATCCGCCGTCAGCCGCTCCGCCAGCGCAACGCTGATCGTGCTGTGCGATACATGGACCGCCGGCGCGCCAAGGATCCCGCCATCGCCGTAGACCACCGCCTCCAGCGCGGCATCGTCCGCCAGCATCGTCATCACCACGTCGCCCTGCGCCGCCTCGGCGGGCGTCGCGGCCCGAGTCGCGCCACGTTCGACCAGCGCATCGGCCTTGTCCGGCGAGCGGTTCCAGACCGTCACCTCATGACCCGCCTCGACCAGATTGGCAGCCATTGCATGCCCCATCTGGCCCAGACCGATAAACCCGATTCTCATGATCATAATCCCTTGTCGGACCGCAGCAGGATCACCCGCCGGTCCTGCCCCGCCCAACGCGCGGGCGGCGCGGATGTTCGACGTGCGCGATCCGGTCGCTGGATCCCGGAACGTCCGGGATACTGGACGTTTTTCCACTTGTGCCTATATACCGACTGGTATGAATAGCTTGTGCACGCTCACCGCCCCCAAGGGCCGCCCCCGCGAGTTCGATCTCGAGGAAGCGCTCGCGGCCGCGCTGCGCGTTTTCTGGCGAAACGGGTATGAGGCGGCGTCGATGGCCGAGCTCACGGCCGAGATGAAGATCACCAAGCCGAGCCTCTATGCCGCGTTCGGCAACAAGGAAGCGCTGTTTCACAAGGCGCTCGACCTCTATGAGCGCGAAAAGCTCGCTTATATGACCTCCGCGCTCGATGCGCCGACCGCCAAGGCGGTGGCCGAGCGGCTGCTGCGCGGGGCGCTCCAGATGCAGACGAGCACCTGCGATCCCAAGGGGTGCCTGAGCATCATCAGCAGCGTCGCTTGCGGCGTCGAGGCCGAACCGATCAAGGCCGAGGTCGCCAAACGCCGCGAGTCGTCACAGGCTGCGCTGATCCGCCGGTTCGACGAGGCCAAGGCGGCGGGCGAGTTCCCCGACGGTCTCGAGTCGCCCGCTCTTGCGCGCTATCTGTTCGCGGTCATGCAGGGGCTGGCGATCCAGGGCGGATCGGGCGCCACCTGTGGCGAGCTCAATCAGCTTGTCGACACCTGCATGATGGTCTGGCCGACGCGCTAGGCGCCGGGACACGCACGCCTCCGTCGCGCGCTCCCCTCCCCCCGGCACGGTCGCTGCCGGTCAGGATTACCCTCTGGTCTGTCCGTCTGACGCGATCTGCATCAGCACAGGTCCTTCGGCCGCAGTCTCAGCCGGCGCTGGCCTGTCGATCGCCGCCTTGGACGCCGCCCTGACGACAGCCGAGCGAAGTGCCTCGACGCCATAGGGCTTCGGCAGCAGGATCGCCTGGGGATCCCACGGCACGAGCGCGACCTCGCTGTCGCCGGTTGCGAACACGACCCCGATGCCCGGCCGACGCATGCGGACCGCTTCGGCAAGCTCCGGGCCCGACAGCCCCGGCAGGTTGACGTCGCTGACCAGCACATCGACCGGGCGGGCCTGCAGCGTCGTGAGCGCCGCTTCGGCGCTGACCGCCTCGATCACCGCCATGCCCAGATCGCGCAGCATCTCGGCCGCGCCCGCACGGATCGCCGCGTCATCCTCGACGAGCAGGACGCGGATCGGGACGTCTCCGTCCGACCGCGGCGCATCCTCATGCCCCTCCGCTGCGCGCCGCCGCGCACGCTGGCCGGCGAGAACCTGTTCGAACTTCCGCGCGAGCGCCTCGCGCGTATAGGGCTTGGAGAGCAGCTCGACGCCGACGTCGAGCCGGCCGCCATGCACGATCGAATTCTCCGTATAGCCCGACGTGAACAGCACCGCGAGATCGGGGATCCGCTCGCGCGCACGACGGGCGAGTTCGGGGCTCTTCAGCGTCCCCGGCATCACCACGTCGGTGAACAGCATGTCGATCGGCACGCCGCTCTCGATGACGTTCAGCGCACTGCCCGCGTCGACCGCTTTCAGCACGCCATAGCCAAGGTCGCAGAGCATCTCGACGACGGTCGCACGGACCTCGTCATCATCCTCGACCACCAGCACGGTCTCGGTCCCGCCGATGATCGGCCCACCGCTGGTCGCGACCTCGACGTCTTCGGGGCCCATCGCGCGCGGCAGGTAGAGCTTGATCGTCGTGCCTTCGCCGACCTCGCTGTAGATCTTCACATGGCCGCCCGATTGTTTGACGAAGCCATAGACCATCGACAGGCCGAGCCCGGATCCCTTGCCCTCGCTCTTGGTCGAGAAGAACGGCTCGAACACCTTGTCGATGATGTCGGGCGCCATGCCGCTACCCGTGTCGGTGACCGCCAGCATGACATATTGCCCCGCCGCGACCTCCAGATGGCCGCGTGCATAGGCGTCGTCGAGGCTGGCATTGCCAAGCTCGATCGTGAGCTTGCCGCGCCCCTCCATCGCGTCGCGCGCATTGATCGCGAGGTTGAGCAACGCGTTCTCGATCTGCGTCGGGTCGATGAAGGTGTTCCACAACCCACCGCCGACGACCGTCTCCACCTCGATCGCCTCGCCGATCGCACGACGCAGCATGTCGTCCATCCCGCGCACGAACCGCGTGACGTTGACCACCTTGGGTTCGAGCGCCTGGCGTCGGCCGAAGGCAAGCAGCTGCGCGGCGAGCTTGGCGCCGCGTTCGATCCCCGCCATCGCGTTGCTGACCCGGCGCTCGGCGCGCGCATTCCCGGCAATGTCCTTGCCGAGCAGCTGCAGATTGCCCGAGACGACCTGGAGCAAATTGTTGAAGTCGTGCGCGACGCCGCCGGTCAGCTTGCCGATCGTCTCCATCTTCTGCGCCTGGGCGAGCCCCGCTTCAGCGAGCCGGCGCTCCTCGATTTCGCGGATGACGCGCGCCTCGAGCGTCTCGTTGAGAACGCGCAGCTGGCGTTCGGCGCGTTCGCGGTGGCTGATCTGTCGTTCGAGCTGCAGCGTGCGATTGACGCGCTCCTCGACGTCGAAGACCAGCACGTAGAAGCCGTTGATCGCCCCATCGGGCTCGACCCGCGGGATGTAACGCAGCTCGGACGCGCGGTCGCCGCCGTCGCGGTGCGGCAGCCGCGCATCGGCGGTCACCGTCTCGCCGGCGAGAGCCCGGTCCATCATCGGTTGGCGTACGGCAAAGGCGGGCTGACCGATGACGTCGCGGACATGCCGTCCGACGACCTGCGCGGGTGTCAGCCCGACCCATTCCTCGTAAAAGCTGTTGGCGAAACGATAGATATAATCACGATCGATATACGAAATCAGCACGGGCAGCGCGTCGGTGACGATCCGCAGCTCCGATTCGCTCCGCGCCAGCTGCCGTTCCGCTTCCACCCGCTCGCTATTGTCGATCACCGTACCCAGCACGCCGCCGACGCTGCCGTCGAAATCATGCACCGGGGTGTAGAAGAGGTCGAGCGTCACCGCGTGCGCCGCGCCGTCATGATGGAGCGTCATCGGCTGGTCGCGAAACAGCATGACCTCGCCGCGCATCACCTCGCCCAGCACGTGGCGGTTGAAGTCCGCCTGCTCGGGCCAGACGTCGACGGCGCGCGCACCGATCGCGGCCGGATGCTTGCCGCCCGCGATCCTGGCATAGCCGTCATTATACAGCATAAGGCCGTCGGCGCCCCACATCAGCACCTTGGCGACGGGCGAGTTGACCACCGTATTGACGGTCGAGCGAAGCTGCGGGGACCAGGTGTCGATCGCGCCGAGCGGCGTCGCGCTCCAGTCGTGCGCTCGTATCGCTGCGCCACATGCCCCGCCGGCGATCGGCCAGGCCACCGGGGTGGCGGCGACGGATCGCCCCAGCCGGTCGCGCAGCAGCGTCAGGGTCTCAGCGGCAACCGCATCGGCGCTCGCGCCGGTGCCGGCACTTACCTGGGCATCGATGAAGCGGTCGAGTTCGGACGCGAGCACCGGGTTGCGGGTCTGTCGGGTAACCATGCCACCGGGGTAGCTTTCCGACCGCGCCTGTCAATCGCGCTTGGCCTCGGCACCGGACCCAGCAGACGGAGCGAGCCGCGCGCACGACCGACGTGCACGCGGCGCAAAGCCCCTCAGTCGAGGGGCTTGGTCACCGGCCGCCACATCACGAAGGCGAGTGCCACTAGTGGCAACACCGCCATACAGCCCACGATCATCAGCATCAGATTGCTTGCAGTCATCCAGCCTCTCCTTCGTATTTTTTCGAAGGCTGACGGGTATTGCCGTGCTTTGCAAGCGGCTTGGCCCAGCGGGCCGTCCACCAACCTGGAGTACGCCCGCGGCGTCAGATGCCTTCGGGTGTCACCACGCGCCCGGTCGCCTCGAGCGCGCTGACCAGATCGGCGATGCAGCGATCGACCAGCGCGGCATCCGCACTGCGCACGACGAAATTCGCGCCCGTCCGGCCGTCGCGGAAAAACGGGTAGCTGCCGACCGCGACGCCGTCATGCGCCTTTTCGGCATCGCGCAGCAGGTCGGCGACTTCGCTCTCCGCCACCCAGCAGCCGATCGTCTTCGACACGACCGGGCGTCCGCCCTCGAGCGTGCCGGTGAGCGCATCGAGCATGCCGGCGGTGATGTGCGGCACCCCGGCCATGATGAAGATGTTACCGATCCGGATCCCCGGCGCGCCCGATACCTTGTTGTCGATCAGGTCGGCACCGACCGGCACGCGCGCCATCCGCGCGCGTGCTTCGGTCAGCCCGCCGCGGGTCGCATAATAGGCCTCCAGCACCGCCATCGCCCGCGGATGATGCTCGACCGCGACACCCAGCGCTTCGGCGATCGAATCGACGGTGATGTCGTCATGCGTCGGGCCGATCCCGCCCGTGGTGAACAGATAGTCGTTGCGTGCGCGCAGGGTGTTCACCGCCTCGACGATCGCCTCGGTCCGGTCGGCGACGACGCGCACTTCGGCCAGCCGGATGCCCTGCACGTTGAGCCAGGCCGCGATCTGCGCGACGTTCTTGTCCTGCGTGCGGCCCGACAGGATCTCGTCGCCGATGATCGTCAGTGCGGCCGTCCAGATGCGTTCCTGTGTCATGGCCCTTCGCATAGCCTCGCAAAAGTTGCGCCGCCACGCTATATCGCTCGCCATGACCGAATATGTAACCGTCACGTCCGACGCGCCGGACGCGCGCACCGGCGCCATCAAGCTCCACGGCCCCGCCGCCTTTGAAGGCATGATGAAGGCCGGGCGGCTCGCCGCCGAGACGCTCGACATGATCGTGCCTCACATGGTGCCGGGCGTGACCACTGCGGAGATCGACCGGCTGATCTACGACTTCGTCACAGCCGCCGGCGCGGTGCCGGCGACGCTCGGGTATCGTGGCTATACGCACAGCGTCTGCATCTCGATCAACCATGTCGTTTGCCACGGCATCCCGAGCGAGAAGACGCTGAAGTCAGGCGATATCGTCAATGTCGACGTCACGCCGCTGCTCGACGGCTGGCACGGCGACACGAGCAGGATGTACCTGATCGGCGACGTGCCGATCAAGGCACGGCGCCTCGTCGAGGTGACCTATGAATGCCTGATGCTCGGCATCGAACAGGCGAAGCCCGGCAACCGCATGGGCGACGTCGCCCACGCGATCCAGCGCCATGCGGAAAAGCACCGCTACGGCGTGGTCCGCGACTTCTGCGGCCACGGCGTCGGCCGCCTCTTCCATGACGCCCCCGAAGTCGTCCATGTCGGCAAGCCCGGCACCGGCCCCGAGTTGCGCCCCGGCATGATCTTCACGATCGAACCGATGATCAACATCGGCCGCCCCGACGTGAAGCTGCTCGACGACGGCTGGACGGCGGTGACGCGCGACCGTTCGCTGTCGGCGCAGTTCGAACACTCGATCGGCATCACCGAGACCGGCTGCGACATCTTCACGCTCAGCCCGAAGGGTTACACGCAGCCGCCCTACGGGTGATACGCACGGGAGGGGGCGCAATCGCCCTCCTCCCGTCATCCTGACGAAAGTCAGGATCCAGAGCCGCAAGGCGCGTACCTCGTTACCCTAGATCCTGACGTCCGTCAGGATGACGACGCAAAGTGGGATGACGACGCAAAGTGGGATGACGACTACAGGTCGCGGCAGAGGATCGCAGCCTTCCGCAACTCCACCTAGGCGCTTTCACCTGCGGCCGCATCGCCCTTCGCTTCGCCACCCTTGGTCTGCACCGTCAGCTCGGCCGGCCCCTCAATCCGGCACAGGATACCCTTGGGCGACTGGCTGCAGGCCTTCGTCGCCTTGTCATAGGCCGCCTGGGTCTGCTCGCCCGACGGCCGGACCATGAACGACACCATCGACGACCCGCCGAACAGATGCGATCCGAGACCCATCGTATTGACGCGCCATTCGGTGGCCCGCGCGGGCTTCGATCCGGCCTGTTTCATGTTGAGTTTGGGAGCAAGCCGCTCGCAGAAACTCGTCGGGGCCTGCGCGGGCAGTTGCGTCGCCGTGCTCCCCAGCGCCGCAATCGCCAGTATCGACGCGATCTTCATTTACACCCCCCGAATGACGACCGCCCTGCCATATACCGGGCGGTATCGACGGGAAGTCTGACGCTGTTTCATGACATGGCAATTGCACGTCGCCAGTCCCTCGCGCTTCGAGCAGGATCGCCGCTGGCAAGTCGCCCCCCACCCCGCTAAAGCCCGCCCCATGACCGAGATCACACCGCAGATCGTCGCCGACCACGGCCTGTCCCCCGAAGAATATGAGCGCGTGCTCCACGCGATCGGCCGCGAGCCCAATCTCGTCGAGCTTGGCATCTTCTCGGTGATGTGGTCCGAGCATTGCAGCTACAAGTCGAGCAAGATCCACCTGATGAAGCTGCCCACCAAGGGCGAGCGCGTCATCTGCGGCCCTGGCGAGAATGCCGGCGTCGTCGATATCGGCGACAACCAGGCGGCGATCTTCAAGATGGAGAGCCACAACCACCCGTCCTACATCGAACCCTATCAGGGCGCGGCGACCGGCGTCGGCGGCATCCTGCGCGACGTCTTCACGATGGGCGCGCGGCCGATCGCCAACATGAACGCGCTGCGCTTCGGCCGGCCCGATCACCCAAAGATGCGCCACCTGATCTCGGGCGTCGTTCACGGCATCGGCGGCTATGGCAATTGCGTTGGCGTGCCGACGGTCGGCGGCGAGGTGAACTTCCACGCGGCGTATGACGGCAACATCCTGGTCAACGCGATGACCGTCGGGATCGCCGATCAGGACAAGATCTTCTATTCGGCCGCCAGCGGCATCGGCAATCCGATCGTCTATGTCGGCTCTAAGACCGGTCGCGACGGCATCCACGGCGCGACGATGGCGAGCGCGGACTTCGGCGAGGATTCGGACGCCAAGCGCCCGACCGTCCAGGTCGGCGATCCCTTCACCGAAAAGCTGCTGATCGAGGCCTGCCTCGAACTCATGGCGACCGACGTCATCGTCGCGATCCAGGACATGGGCGCCGCCGGCCTCACCTCCTCATCGGTCGAGATGGCGTCGAAGGGCGGGGTCGGTATCGAACTCGTCATGGACGACGTGCCGCAGCGCGAGACCGGCATGACGCCGTACGAGATGATGCTGAGCGAAAGCCAGGAGCGGATGCTCATGGTTCTGAAGCCCGGCCGCGAGGCCGAGGCCGAGGCGATCTTCAAGAAATGGGAGCTCGATTTCGCGGTGATCGGCCGCGTCACCGACACCGGCCGCATGGTGCTGACGTTCAAGGGCGAGACGGTTTGCGACATTCCGCTCGGGCCGCTGGCCGACGAGGCACCGCTCTACGATCGCCCGCACGTGCCGACACCCAAGCCCGCGCCGCTCGAAAACGTGCCGCACAGCAACGACATCGCCGCCGATCTGGTGACGCTGATGGGCTCGCCCGACATCGCCTCGCGCCGCTGGATCTGGGAGCAGTATGACCACATGGTCGGCGCCGACACCGTCCAGCGCCCCGGTGGCGACGCTGCCGTCGTCCGCGTCCACGGCACGCAGAAGGCGCTGGCGATGACCACCGACTGCACGCCGCGCTATTGCTTTGCCGATCCCGTCGAGGGCGGCAAGCAGGCGGTCGCCGAGGCGTGGCGCAACCTCACCGCGGTCGGCGCGCTGCCGTTGGCAGTCACCAACTGCCTCAACTTCGCCAACCCGCAGCGGCCTGAGATCATGGGCCAGATCGTCGGCTGCCTCGAGGGGATGAGCGACGCGTGCATCGCGCTCGACTTCCCGATCGTCTCGGGCAACGTATCGCTGTACAATGAATCCAAGGCGACCGGCGGCGGCTCGGCGATCCTGCCGACGCCCGCGATCGGCGCAATCGGCCTGCTCGCCGACTGGCAGAAGAATGCGACGATCGCCTTCAAGGGCTCGGGCGACATCATCCTCGCGGTCGGCACGCGGCACGGCCATCTCGGCCAGTCGCTGTGGCTGCGCGAATGCCATGGCCGCGAGGAAGGCCCCCCGCCTGCGGTCGATCTGGCAGCGGAGCGCCGCGTCGGCGACCTCATCCGCAACGCGATCGCCGAGGGCCAGCTGTCGGCGGTCCATGACGTCTCGGACGGCGGCATCGCCGTGACCCTGGCCGAAATGGCGCTCGCAGGCGGCATCGGCGCGATGATCGACCGCAAGCAGCCCTTCGACTGCGCGCGTGCGTTCTTCGCGGAAGACCAGGGCGTCTATATCGTCACCGTCGAGGATCACGCGCTGCTCGACTTCCTCGGCGCCGCGCATGCGGCCGATGTCGAGGCCGAACCGCTCGGCCGCACCGGCGGCAAGCGCCTGATCTTCGAACGCCCCGACCGCGACGACGTGATCGCACTCGACACGCTGCGCGCCGCGCATGAGGGCTTCTTCCCAACGCTGATGGGGGCAGACGCCGCGCTGGCCTGACCCGCCATGCAGCGTTAGTTGCGAATCACACGCAAAAGCGCTTGCGACTGTTTCGCATTATCGCTAATTGGAGCTCTCACGAGGGAGCTTCCATGGTCGTCTGCGTCTGCAATGCCATTCGAGAATCCGACGTCCGCAGCTGCGCGCGGGGCGGGTGCACGACGCCCTGCCAGGCGTTCCGTTCGCTGGGTCGTCAGCCGAAATGCGGTCAGTGCACGTCGGTCGCCCGGGCGATCATCAACGAGGAACGCGCCGCAGCCTGACCTGGCGCGGCGCCACACGGCGCGATCCCGTCGCCCTTGCCGCCACGAACGTAAAACCGCTACATGCCGCTCAGAGGTGACGGAGTTATGGCAATGCGCGGCGATCCCACGGTAATTGATTTCCTGAACGAGGCGCTCAAGAACGAGTTGACCGCGGTCAACCAATATTGGCTCCATTATCGGATGCTCGAGCATTGGGGCGTCTACAAGCTCGCCCAGTATGAGCGCATGGAGTCGATCGACGAGATGAAGCATGCCGACTGGTTGTCGGAGCGCATCCTGTTTCTCGATGGCCTGCCCAATTTCCAGCTGCTCGGCCGCCTGCGCATCGGCGAGACCGTCGAGGAGGTTCTGAAGTCGGACCTCGCGCTTGAGGTCGAGGCGACTATCCAGCTGAAGAGCGCGATCGCCTATTGCGAAGAGGTGAAGGACTATATCAGCCGCGACCTGTTCGCGCGCATCCTCGCCAGCGAGGAAGAGCATGTCGACACGATCGAACGCCAGTTCGAGATGATCGCGCGGATGGGCATCCACAACTACATCCAGCTCAACTCGATCTCCGAGCATGATTCGCCCAAGGCCGGCGCAGCACCCTATCTGAAGGGCTGAACCCGTCTGCCGGTCGTCGTCCGCGGCGACCGGCAACGCGCGCCGGCAGTGTGCTTATTCGGCGCCGAACCCCGATGGGACGGCACGCCGCCCGAACCCGCCCGCGGCGGGACGGCGAGGGACCAGCGGATTGGCCTCGCGCTCGAGCAGCGTCAGGGTCTCGCCGAACAGCGGCCGCAACCGTGCGACATGCTCGAGCGCGGCATCCGGGGTATCGTGAAGCTCGACACAGTCGCGTGCGATCGTTTCGATCGTCTCGGCGAGATCGGCCAGCGGCTCGGCGCCGAACTGGCGCGCCTCGCCCTTAAGGGTGTGGGCTGGAATGATCAGCGCCGCCGCGCTACCGGCGCGCATCGCCGCCTCGATCGCGGCGACCGACTTCACCCCGTCTTCGCGGAAATAGCCGAGGATGCGGATGAACCCGCCGCCAAGCTCGCTGCGGGCCTGTTGAAACGCCGGCCAGTCGACCAGGGTGTTTCCTTCGAATGACACTGACGCCTACTCCCGTTTGGCCGGCCCGCCATGAACGTCGACGGTCAGCCTATCGCTATTCCGTAAAGACATTGTTGCTGTCGGACCCGCGTGTCACGACAAATATTGGCGCGACTGGATCGGAAATGATCGCCATGTCCGCGCCCGCCGCCGCGGCGACCGCCGCCAGCTCGGCAGGCGCACGCGGATCATCGGCGCGGACCTCGATCCGAACACTGGCCGACATCCCGTCCGAGCCTGATCCCTCGCCCGCCTGACGCAGCGTTCTGGCCAGCCGCATCGCGGGCCAGGGGCACCGCATGCCCCGCGCGTCGATCCGGACCACCCCGGACGCCACCGTTTAGTAGCCGCCGCCGCCGCCGCGATTATCGTCGTACGGGTTCTTCGGCGCGCGGAACATCAGCCGGACCGGCACCGCGCCGAAGCCCAGATCCTTGCGCATCGAATTGACCAGATAGCGCTCATAGCTCGCCGGCAGCTGGTCGACGCGCGTGCCGAAGATCACGAAGCTCGGCGGACGCGTCTTGACCTGCGTGACATAGCGCATCTTGATCCGCTTGCCGCCCGGGGCCGGTGGCGGCGTCGCCTCGATCGCGCGTTCGAACCAGCGGTTGAGCTCGCCGGTGCCGACGCGCTTCGACCAGGCGTCGCGCGTGTCGAAACACGCCTGGAGAAGCTGGTCGATGCCCTTTCCGGTCGCGCCTGACACGGTCATCACGGTGACGCCCTTGACCTGGCTGAGGCCGTCCTCGAGCGCGCGCTTGACGCCGTTGAACAGCGACGACGCGCTTTCCGCGATATCCCATTTGTTCAACGCGATGACGAGCGCACGACCCTCCTGCAGCACCTTGTCGGCGATCCGCAGGTCCTGCGCCTCGAGCCCCAGCGTCGCGTCGAGCAGCAGCACGACGACCTCGGCGAAGTCGACCGCGTGCAGCGCGTCCTCGACCGACATCTTCTCGAGCTTGTCCTGGACCTTGGCACGCTTGCGCATGCCCGCCGTATCGATCAGCCGCACCTTGCGCGATTCGCCGCCGGTCGGATGCCAGTCGTAATCCACGCTGATCGAGTCGCGCGTGATGCCGGCCTCGGGACCGGTGATCATCCGGTCTTCGCCGAGGATGCGGTTGACCAGCGTCGACTTGCCCGCGTTTGGACGTCCGACGATCGCGAGCTTCAGCGGCCCCTCATATTCATTGTCGGGCTGTTCCTCCGGAACCTCGTCCTTGCCTTCGAGCAGCGGGAGCAATGCCTCGAACAGGTCGCCCATGCCCTCGCCATGCTCGGCGGACAGTTCGACAGGATCGCCGAAGCCGAGCGCCAGCGACTCGAGCACGCCGTCATTGCCCGCGCGGCCCTCGGCCTTGTTGGCGACGAGCACGACCGGCACGTCGGCGGTGCGCAGCCAGCGGGCGATCTCCTCGTCGAGCGGCACGATGCCTGCGCGTGCGTCGAACAGGAACAATGCGACATCGGCCTGGCCGACCGCAGCCTCGGTCTGCTGACGCATCCGCCCGGGCAGCGTCTGCGCGTCGTGATCCTCGTATCCGGCGGTATCGATGATGCGGAAATCGAGCCCGATCAGCGACGCATCGCCCTCGCGGCGATCGCGCGTGACGCCGGGCCGGTCGTCGACCAGCGCGAGCTTCTTGCCGACGAGGCGGTTGAACAGGGTCGACTTGCCGACATTGGGGCGGCCGACGATTGCGACCACAGGGAGTTTGGACATGCCGTGCCCTTAGCGCGGGAACGCTCCGTCGTCACCTGTTACCCCTCTCCCGCCGGGAGAGGGGTGATGGCTCACCGATAGGCGGTGATCTTGCCCTTCTGGTCGAGCGTGTAGAGCGTCGAGTTTGCGACGATCGGCGGCAGCGTGAAGGTCGTCTTGGTCTCGATCGTGCTGCCGACCGCGCCATCGCCCGGATTGACCGAAACGATCTCACCGCGCGAATTGGTCAGGATCAGGCGACCGCCCGCCAGGATCGGGCCATACCAGGTCACCGGCCCCTTCTTCTTCTTCTCGTTATCGAACCGCTGCAGCTGCGCGATCCAGCGTGCCTTGCCGTTCGACCGCGACAGGCAGACCAGCCGCGCATCGTCGGTGACCACGAACAGCCATTCGCCCGCGATCCAGGGGGTCGAGATGCCCGCAAAATTCTGTTCCCAAAGACGCTGGCCGGTCGAAAGTTCGAGTGCGACCATGCGCCCGCCCTGCCCGACCGCATAGACACGGCCGCCATCGATGACCGGGGCGGCGTCGATATCCGACAGGCTCGACACCGATGTGGTGATCGACGTGCGCGACAAGGCGTCCTGCCACAGGATACGGCCATTCTCGTAGCGATAGGCGCTGAGCTCGCCGCTCGAGAAGCCCGAGACGACGGTGCCCTGGCTGACCGCCGGTGCCGCGACGCCGAACACGCCCTGCGTCTCGAGCGTGCCCGACTGGACCCACTGGACCTTGCCGTCACCCTGGTTGAGCGAGAAGATCTGGTTGTCCTGCGTCAGGACATAGACCGCACCGTTCGACACGGTCGGCGAGCCGCGCAGCGGGCCGCCGGGCTTGGCCCGCCACAGGATCGCGCCATCCGACGCGTTCATCGCGACCACGTCGCCGACGCCGTCGGTCGCATAGACCTTGCCGTCGTCATAGCTCACGCCACCGCCGAAACGCGCGGACTGGTTGATCTTGCCCTCGGTGATCGGCGTCGTCCACAGGGCTGCGCCGGTGTCCGCCTTGAAGGCATGCGCGACGCCGTGCACGTCCATCACGAACAGCTTGTTCTCGCCAACGACGGGCGGCGCGGCCATGCGTTCGCGGTTGGAGCCACCGTCGATCGACGCCTGCCAAGCCTTGGTTGGCTGCGCGGCGAGCGCAAGCTGGCCCATCGACTTGGCGGGATTGCCGCCCGGCTGTGCCCAGGCGTCGTTGACCGAGGGGGCCGGCAGGAGGACCTGGACATCGGCGATCGTCGCGTCGGTCTCGACCCCGTTTTCGGAGGTCAGGATCGATACCCGGTTTCCGACCGTCGGGGTCTTCTTGACGCCACCCTTGAAAATGCCGCAGCCGCTCAAGGCCATGAGCGCAGCCACCGCGACCGTCACCCGATAAGACTTCGTCATTGCGCGTTGGTATCCTCGTTTGATGCAGCAGCGGCGGCGGTCCCGGCCGTCCCGGTGCTGGCAACGGCGTCGACGCCCAGTACACCGGCCATCTGAACAGCGCGTTGACGAATCGTCTCGGGCACGCCGGGATCGGCCGCGATCTGGCCGAAAAGCGTCCCCGCCTGCTTGGTCTGGTTCATCCGGACATAGGCGACCGCGACCATCTCGCCTGCGCTGCCGAGCCAAGGGTTGCCCGTGACCGCAAGCGGACGCAGCCGCTCGACCACGACCTGCGGCTTGAGCGTGTCATATTCCGCCGACGTCTGCCGAACCAGCGCAAGGTCGCGGAACGGCTTGGCGACCGACGTGTCCGCAGCGATCGCTGCCAGCTTGGCCGCGGCGCCCTTCATATCCTCTTTCTGGAGAAGGATATCCGCTTCCGTGAACCGCGCCAGCGCGCTGTACCCGGCACGGTCGGACGCAGCGAGCTTGGTCAGCGTCGTGTTCGCCTCGGCGACCTTGTCCGCGGCCAGCGCGTCATAAGCGGCCTGGAGCTGCTCGCCCTCGACACCCGCCTGGGTTTCCGTGCGGTGCTGATAATAGAGGAATCCGGCCAGCGCGACGAGTGCTGCGACCACCCCGAGCGCCACCCATTTGCCCCAGGTCGTCCAGAAACCCGCGAGCTGATCGCGGCGCAGTTCTTCGTCGACCTCGCGGAGGAACGCTTCATCGGTTTTCGGCGGCAGGGCCAAGGGTGACTCCGGAGACAAAGGGAGGAAAGGATATCGGGGGATGGTGGAATGGCGCGGACCTTAGCCGCCACGCGTCCGAAACAAAAGCCGGATCAATCCACCGTGCCGGCGCGCGGCGCATAGCTCTGGTCGGGTCCCGGAAAGGCACGACTGCGAACCTCGTCGGCATAGGTCTCCGCCGCGCCCGAGATCTTGCCGGCGAGATCCTCGAACCGCTTCACGAACTTGGCGGTACGGTCGAACAGGCCGAGCATGTCCTCGGCAACAAGCACTTGGCCGTCGCACTCGACCGATGCGCCGATGCCGATCGTCGGACAGGCGACCGCGCGCGTGATCTCGATCGCGATCGGCTCGACCACGCCCTCGATCACCAGCGCGAATGCGCCCGCCTCAGCGACCGCCTTGGCATCCGCGACGATCTTCGCCGCCTCCTCGGGCGTACGGCCGCGCGCGCCATAGCCGCCCAGGACGTTGACCGCCTGCGGGGTGAGGCCGACATGCCCCATCACCGGAATCCCGCGCTCGACCAGGAACCGTACGGTCGGCGCCATCGCGGTGCCGCCCTCGAGCTTCACCGCCGCCGCACTGGTCTGCTTCAGCAGCCACGCGGCGCTTTCGAACGCCTTTTCGGGTGATGCCTCATAACTGCCGAACGGCATGTCGATCACGACCACCGCATGATAGCTGCCGCGCACCACCGCCGCGCCGTGCGCCGCCATCATCTCGAGCGTGACCGGCACGGTCGAGGGCAGGCCGTAGATCACCTGCCCCAGGCTGTCGCCGACCAGCAGCATGTCGCAGTGTGGATCGAGCAGCTGCGCATTGCGCACCGTATAGGCGGTGAGCATGACGAGCGGCACCTGCCCCTTTTGCCGGCGGATCGCGGGGATCGTGAGGCGCTTGAGCGGGGCGGGCGTCGGGTTGGCGCGACTCGTCGCGGTGTCGAGCGTGTAGGTCGTGGACATGGGCGCGCGTTCTAGCGAAGCCGATGCCGCTCGCCCAGCCCGTCCCGTCGCGCCCGCCCGACACCGGCGACGGCCGCGGCTCAGCCGACCGTCACGCCCTTCCAGAAGGCATAGCGATCCTTGATCTCGGCCGCGGCGGATTTGGGATCGGGATAGTACCAGACCGCATCGACGTTGCGCTTGCCGTCGACGACCAGCGTCTTGTAGCGCGCGGTACCCTTCCACGGGCAGTTCGACTGCGTCGCGCTGTCTTCGAGCAGCGCCGGATCGACGCTGTCCGCGGGGAAATAGTGATTGCCCTCGACGACGACGGTATCGTCGGACCGGGCGATCTCTTGGCCGTTCCAAGTAGCGACAGGCATGCTCGTCTCCTTCAGGCGTTCCCCAGCCCCGCCGCCTCATACCGCTCGGCGCTGAAGCCGACCAGCAGCGTCGCACCGGTATCGAGCACGGGACGCTTGATCATCGACGGCTGTGCCAGCATCAGCGCGACCGCCTTGTCCGCGTCCAGGTCGACGCGGTCAGACTCGGGCAGTTTCCGGAACGTGGTGCCGGCGCGGTTGAGCAACGGCTCCCACCCGACCCGGCCGATCCAGTCGCGCAGCCGTGCGTCATCGATCCCGGCAGTCTTGTAGTCATGAAACACATAGGCGACACCGTGCGCATCGAGCCACGCGCGCGCCTTCTTCATCGTGTCGCAATTCCTGATCCCGAACAGCGTGATCGTCAAAATCGCTTCCCCAAAAACACCCTGCCGCGCACCCCGCGCGCCATCGCCTGTTAGTTCCGATAGCAGATACGCCTGCCGATCGCACAACGGCCGTGGTGCGGATTTTTGCCAGGGACAGTGGAACCTCGACGCCGCGAAATGGCTGTACGATGTACGGAATGACCAAGACAAGTTGCGGACATAGAAGGCTTTTCGGCGGGATGCTGTGAAAGACCTGTCGAGTCCGATGACGGCAGGCGATGGGAGCGGGATGATGACGGACAAGGCTGCAGAAGCGCGACAACTGAACCTCATCACCCTCTTATTCGCAATCCTCGCATTTGGCGGCATTCTCGCGCTGGGCAGTGTCGACGCGAAGACGAAGCAGCAGCGGTACCGGATTGCGAAGACCTACCAGATCTCCGAACGGCAGAAGCTCGAACGCCGGCGCGCCCGTGCCGTGCAGGGGGTGATTGCGGCCACCTCTGCACAGACCGCCCCCTGACAGCTTGCGCATATCCGGCCGGTGAAGCCGGTAGCATGAACTGCCCCGCGCGTTTAACGATGGGGGCATGACGCATCCATTCTACGCGATCCACACGCACGGCCTGATCCGGGTTGCCGCAGCAACCCCGCGGGCGTCGGTCGGGGATACCGCCGCCAATGCCGCGGCGACGATCTCGCTGGCGACGCAGGCGGATGCGCAGCATGTCGACCTCGTCGTCTTTCCCGAACTCAACCTCACCTCCTATGCGCTCGACGATCTGCATCTGCAGACCGCGCAGCAGCGTGCGACGCTGGCGGCGATCGATAGCGTCGTCGCGGCGAGTGCGACGTTGCGGCCGGTGCTGCTGGTCGGCGCGGCGCTGGTGCGCGCGGGGCGGCTGTATAATTGCGCGGTGGTGATTGCGCGCGGTCGCGTGCTCGGGGTCGTGCCGAAGACCTTCCTGCCCAACTACCGCGAATTCTACGAAAAGCGCTGGTTCGCGAGCGGCGCGGGACTGACGGGGCTGTCGATCGATCTCGGCGGCGCGTCCGTGCCGTTCGGTACCGACCTGATCTTTGCGGCGCGCGACCTGCCGGGCTTCGTGATCCATGCGGAGATCTGCGAGGATTACTGGGCCCCCACCCCGCCGTCGACTACGGGTGCACTGGCCGGCGCGCTGATCTGCTGCAACCTGTCCGCGTCGAACATCGTCATCGGCAAGGCGCGCGAGCGCGAGATGCTGGCGGCGGCGCAGTCGGCGCGCGCGGTCTGCGCCTATGTCTATTCCGCGGCGGGCCCGGGCGAGAGCACGACCGAGGTCGCATGGGACGGCCAGGGGCTGATCCACGAGCTCGGCGAACAGCTCGCGCAATCGCGCCGCTTCGCGACCGAGCCGGATCTGGTCGTCGCGGACGTCGATTGCGAGCGGATCGCGCAGGAGCGGCTGCGGACCGGCACGTTCAACGACGCGGCGGCGTTTGCGGGGCATCCCGAGACGCGCGTCCGGCGGATCGCGTTCGATCACCTGACCGATCCTGCGGTCGCGGACGTCGGGCTCGAACGCGTCGTCCCCCGCTTCCCGTTCGTCCCCAATGATCCCGCCCGCCGCGACGAGGATTGTTACGAAGCGTTCAATATCCAGGTGGAGGCGCTGGCGAAGCGGCTCGAGGCGGCGCACGCCCGCACGCTGGTGATCGGCGTGTCGGGCGGGCTCGACTCGACGCACGCGCTGATCGTCGCGGCCAAGGCGATGGACCGCCTCGGCCGTCCGCGTGCCGACATTCTCGGCTTCACCATGCCCGGCTTCGCGACGGGCGAGGGCACGAAGGCGAATGCCTGGGCGCTGATGCGCGCGCTGGGCATCACCGCGGAGGAAATCGACATCCGCCCCGCGGCGCGGCGCATGCTCGAGGACATGCGGCATCCCTTCGCCGATGGCTCCCCGGCCTATGACATCACCTTCGAGAACGTCCAGGCGGGGTTGCGGACCGATTATCTGTTCCGCCTCGCCAACCAGCGCGGCGGGATCGTGGTCGGCACGGGCGACCTGAGCGAGATGGCGCTGGGCTGGTGCACCTACGGCGTCGGCGACCAGATGAGTCATTATGCGGTCAACGCGGGCGTGCCCAAGACGTTGATCCAGTTCCTGATCCGCTGGTGCATTCGGACCGGCCAGTATGACGCGGCGACCGATGCGATCCTGTCGACGATCGTCGCGCAGGAAATCTCTCCCGAACTCGTCCCCGCGGGGGCGGACGGCGCGCTGCAAAGCACCGAATCGATGATCGGGCCTTATGCGCTGAACGATTTCTTCGCGCATTACGTGATCCGCTATGGCCTCGCGCCGTCGAAGATCGCGTTTCTCGCCTGGCATGCCTGGCGCGATGCGGAGAGCGGGGCATGGCCCGCGGACCTGCCGGCGACTGCGCGCGTCGCCTATGACCTGCCGACGATAACCGCATGGCTCGAAAGGTTTCTTCAGCGCTTTTTCGCGACGAGCCAGTTCAAGCGCTCTGCGCTGCCGAACGGGCCAAAGGTCTCCGCGGGCGGCGCATTGTCGCCGCGCGGCGACTGGCGCGCACCGTCGGATGGAACCGCGCGGGTCTGGATCGACGAATTGCGCTCAGCCGTTCCGCAGGCCGAGCCGGGCGACCTTGCATAAATCGCGTGCCGCGCGCATTATGAAAATCCTATGACAGTGGCTCCACCGGATGGATCGCGCGATCGCCGGATCGAGATCCCATCTAACCTTTGGCTGATTCACCCGGCAGGCCGCGCGCTTTTGCCCCTCGCACTCGCGCGTCGCATCTCGGCGAACACGGTGTCGGTGGCGGGACTGGTCCTGGGGGGCGCCGCTGCGCTGGCCTATACGCATTGGGGCAATCCCGCCTTGGCGCTGGTCGGCCTGGCCCTGTCGATCGGGTGGCTGATCGCCGATGGTCTGGACGGCATGGTCGCCCGCGCGACCAAGACGGCGAGCCCGCTCGGGCGGATGCTCGACGGTCTGTGCGATCACGGCGTGTTCGCGCTGATCTATATATCGCTGGCCCTCACCATCGACACGCCAGAGGCCTGGATCCTCGCGGTTACGGCCGGTGGCGCGCACGCGGTGCAGTCGAACATGTACGAGGGTGAGCGCTCGCGCTTCCATCGCCGGATCCGCGGTGTCGCACTCAACGCGCCGCCCGTGCCGACCGGCAACGCGCTCGTCCGCTTCTATGACGGGGTGGCCGGCAGCATCGACCGGATCGCGATGCCGTTCGAACGCACGCTCGGTCAGGCCAGCGATCCTGTCGCGCTTGGCCAGAGCTATGCCACGCGCGCAGTCGCGCCATTGCGCTTCATGGCCTTGCTAACCGCGAATGTCAGAGTATGGGCGATCTTCGTCGCCTGCTTTGCGGGCAACCCGCGCATCTTCTGGTGGTTCGAGATCGTCCCTCTGACGCTCGTCGCCATCGTCGGGCTCGTCTGGCACCGTCGTGTCGAACGGGCTTTCGTCCGTAATACCACACCGCCGCGATCGAAGACCGCGTCGCGCATGCATCTTTCGTAAGGAACAGGGTCAGTAATGAATAGCATTCGGATCGCCGTGGTCGGCATCGGCAACTGCGCGAGCTCGCTCGTCCAGGGCCTCGAGCATTATCGCGAGGGGGCAAACGACCAGGTCGGCCTGATGCATTTCGACATGGGTGGCTACAAGCCGAGCGACATCAAGGTCGTCGCGGCGTGGGACGTCGATCGTCGCAAGGTCGGCAAGGACGTCGCCGAGGCGATCTTCGCCAAGCCCAACTGCACCGCTGTGTTCGCCCCCAATGTCGGCAACACCGGCACCATCGTGAAGATGGGCAAGACGCTCGACGGCGTCGCCGATCACATGTCCGACTTCAAGGACGACCGCACCTTCCTCCTCGCTGACGCCGCAGAGCCGACGCGTGAGCAGGTCATCGCGGATCTGAAGGCGTCGGGCGCCGACGTGCTGATGAACTACCTGCCGGTCGGTTCGCAGGAAGCGACCGAATTCTATGCCGACTGCGCGATCGAAGCCGGCGTGGCGTTCGTCAACAACATTCCCGTCTTCATCGCGTCGAACCCCGTCTGGGCGAAGAAGTTCGAAGACGCCGGCGTCGCGATCATCGGTGACGACATCAAGGCACAGCTCGGCGCGACGATCGTCCACCGCGTGCTGACCGACCTGTTCGCCAAGCGCGGCGTGAAGCTGGATCGCACCTACCAGCTCAACACCGGCGGTAACACCGACTTCCTCAACATGTCGAACCATCGCCGTCTCGAGTCGAAGAAGATCTCGAAGACCGAAGCCGTCCAGTCGGTCGCGGCCGAGCGCATGGATGACGACAATGTCCATATCGGCCCGTCGGACTATGTCCCCTGGCAGAACGACAACAAGGTCTGCTTCCTGCGCATGGAAGGCCAGCTGTTCGGCGGCGTGCCGATGAATCTCGAGCTGCGCCTGTCGGTCGAGGATTCGCCCAACTCTGCGGGTGTCGCGATCGACATGATCCGTTGCGCCAAGATCGCCAAGGATCGCGGCATCGCCGGCGTGATCGACCCTGCCTCGGCCTATTTCTGCAAGCACCCGCGCACGCAGATGACCGACGATCTCGCGCAGATCGAGGTTGAGCGGTTCATCAAGGCCGCCTGACATGATCGAGACGGCTGTCATCCTCGCCGCCGGGGAGGGCAGCCGTCTTCGCGCCTCGGCGCCCTATAAACCACTCTGCCCGGTCGCCGGCCGCCCCCTCATCGCGCATGCGCTCGAGGGTCTTGCGGAGGCCGGCCTCAAGCGTGCGATCGTCACGCTGAGTTACGGCCGTGACGCGATCGAGGCCTATCTCGCCAGCCGCGCCTGGCCGCTCCGTGTCGAAACCGTCCTTGCGGACCACCGCGAGCCCAATGGCGTATCGGTGCTTGCCGCGACCGAGGCGCTGGCCGGGCAGGACGCGGTTCTCGCGATGTGCGACCACCTCGTCCTCCCCGCGCTGTATCGCCGCATGGCCACCGCCGGATCGGGTAACGGGCTTCGGCTCGGCATCGACCGCCGGCTCGGCCATCCCTGGGTCGACCCCGAAGACGTCACGTGTGTCGCGACCAACGGGTCGGCGATCGTAGCGATCGGCAAGGGCCTCGAACCGCATGACGCCTATGACACGGGCGTTTTTGCGATCTCGCCGCGCCTCGGCGACGCGCTCGCCACGCTGGCGAGTCCCTCGCTGACCGAAGGCGTCCGCATGCTCGCCGCGCAGGACCGTGCCGAGACCGTCGACTGCAGCGATATCGACTGGATCGACGTCGACGACGCAGCCGCCCTAGCACATGCCGAACGATGGATGAGCCGGGCCGCCTGAACAGGCCCCGGGCTCGTCAGCCCAGCGGGCGATCGAGCGACGTGGGGGGCACGCTGAACCAGCTCGGCCCCGCTTCGGTCATGTGGAAGCAATCCTCGATCCGGATGCCATAGCGCCCGGGGATGTAGATGCCGGGCTCGTCGCTGAAACACATGCCCGCCGCGAGCTTCGTCGCCTCGCCCCGCACCAGATTGACCGGCTCGTGCCCGTCCATGCCGATCCCGTGCCCCGTCCGGTGCGACAGCCCGGGCAGCTTATAGCCCGGACCATAGCCCAGCGCCTGGTAATGCTGCCGCACCGCATCGTCGACGCTGCCCGCGGTCGCGCCGATCCGCGCGGCGGCAAACGCGATCTGCTGGCCGCGTATCGCCTGGTCCCAGGTCTTGCGCTGGTCGGCGGTAGCCGATCCGTGAACCCAGGTGCGCGAGACGTCCGACTGATAGCCCTGCACGGTGCACCCGCAATCCATCAGCACGACCTGCCCGTTCGCGACGCGGTGGATCTCGCGGCTGCCATGCGGATAGGCCGAGGCTTCGCCGACCAGCGCCATCGAGAATTCGGGCGCCCCGCCGAGCTTCCGGGTCGCGGCGGTCATCAGCGCGCCGATCTCGGGACCGGTCATCCCCGTCTCGACGCGCGCATACGTCCAGCGATAGGCCGCGAGCGTGACGTCCGTCGCCGTCTGCATCAGCGCGATCTCGGCAGGCGTCTTGATCATCCGACAACCGCGCACCACCGGATTGGCGGACACGATCCGCGCCTCCGGTACCAGCCGACGCAGCGCGTCGACGGCGAAGAAGCGCATCGTCTCCTCGATCGCGATCGGCCGCGCAATCAACCGGCGATCGCGCAGGAAGCCCGCCACCACCGCGAGCGGGTTCTGATCCTCCTGCCAGACACGGACCTCCGCCGGCACCGCTAGCGTCTCGCGCACCGACGGCTCCTCGAAAAACGGCGTGACGATACAGGGCTGCCCCTCGACCGGCAGGATCGCGGCGGTCAGCCGCTCGCTCCGGCTCCAGCGGACACCGGTGAAATAGAGCATCGACGATCCCGGCTCGATCAGGACCGCGCCGATTCCCGCCGCCTTCATCAGCGCCTGGGCGCGCGACAGCCGGGCGGCGCGCTCGTCCGCATCGATCGGTTTGGCACCCCCCGTGAGATCGGACAGCGCCGACAGGTCGGGCTCGGCGGCGCGCAGCACCGCGCCGATCGACAGCAGCGGGAGCGCGGCGGCGGCACCGAGGAGCGTGCGCCTGGTGGGTAAATCGGGAGAGATTGCCATGCCGGGACGATAGGGTCCTTGACCCGGGCGCCGCAATCCCCTTCCCTCCTGCGCGAGTTTCGGGAGCGTTTAATGGCCAAGCGGCTAACCTATTATATCCTGTTCGGGCTGGTCGCCGGCATGGTCGTCGGCTGGATCCTCAACGCGTCGATTGACGACGGCAGCGCGCAATCCGCCGCGCAGCTGAAGGACATTGCCGGCTATTTCTCGATCGTCACGTCGCTGTTCCTGCGGCTGATCAAGATGATCATCGCGCCGTTGGTCTTCTCGACGCTGGTCGTCGGCATCGCGCATATGGGCGATACCGGCGCGCTCGGCCGCGTCGGCCTGCGCAGCCTCGGCTGGTTCATCTGCGCGAGCCTGTTGTCGTTGACGCTCGGCATGATCCTGGTGAACGTGCTGCAGCCAGGCGTCGGCCTCGCGCTCGCCATCCCGCCGGCGACCGCGTCGAGCGGCGTCGACCGAGCCGCATTCGATCTCGCCAAGTTCATCACCCATATCGTTCCCGACTCGATGATCTCGGCGATGGCGAGCAACGAGATTCTTCAGATCGTCGTCTTCTCTGTGTTCGTCGGCGTCGCGATAACCGCGGTCGGCGAAAAGGCCGCCCCGCTCGTCAAGGCGATCGAGGCGCTCGTCGCGGTGATGCTGCAGATCACGAATTACGTGATGCGGTTCGCGCCGTTCGCGGTGTTCGCCGCGGTGACCGCGACGCTCGCCGAACGGGGCCCGAGCATTCTCGGCGATCTCGGCTATTTCATGCTGACCTTCTATCTCGGGCTGGCGCTGCTCTGGCTGATGCTGATCGGCATCGCCTTCCTGCTCATCGGTCCGCGGACGCGGCTGCTGGTGCGCTATATTCGCGACCCGCTGATCCTCGCCTTCTCGGCCGCGTCATCGGAGGCGGCCTATCCGCGCACGCTCGAGGCGCTCGACCGGTTCGGCGTGCCGCCGCGGATCGCCAGCTTCGTGTTGCCGCTCGGCTATTCGTTCAATCTCGACGGGTCGATGATGTACATGACGTTCGCGTCGCTGTTCATCGCCCAGGCCTACGGCATCGACATGCCGATCGGGCAGCAGATCGCCATGCTGCTCGTCCTGATGGTCACGTCGAAGGGCATTGCCGGCGTGCCACGTGCCTCGCTGGTGGTGATCGCCGGGACGCTGTCGATGTTCAAGATCCCGGAGGCCGGCATCCTGCTCATCCTCGCAGTCGATCACTTCCTCGACATGGGCCGATCGGCGACCAACGTCATCGGCAATGCGGTCGCCGCGACCGTGGTCGCAAAATGGGAGGGCGGGCTCGACGAGCGCGAACCCGCCGACCGCGACCCGCCGCACGCACCGACCGGGCATGGCCCGAAGGTGAATGTCGACAGCTATGAGAAGATCAAGCCCGGCCAGGCCTGAGCGGCACGGGACGTCAGGAGGCGGTCGGCCCGCCCGCCTCTTGGCGTGTGCCCGGGTCAGGCATAGGCATAGGGGCCGCCCTTTTGCAGGCCCGCCTGATAGGCCGGTCGCGCATGAACCTTGCCGAGCCAGGCGATCGTCGCGGGGCGTGATTCGTCGAGCCCCGCACGGCTGCGCGCCGCTTCGAGCGGAAAGCTCATCATGATGTCCGCCGCGGTCATCTGATCGCCGGCAAACCAGGGGCGTTGCGAGAGCTCTGCCTCGACGTAATCGAGATGGACATCGATCATCGGCTGGATGCGCTTCAGCGCGATCTTCCCCATCACCGGAATCTTCGCGAGCACCAGCTTGAGCAGCAGCGGCGGCATCATCGAGCCTTCGGCATAATGCAGCCAGAACCGATAGCGCAGCGCATCCGCGCGCTTGGCGGGGGCCCCGAGCCGACCGTCCGCCTTGTCGACGAGATACTCGACGATCGCGCCGGTTTCCGCCACGACCCGGCCACCTTCGACGTCGCGATCCTCGATCACCGGCGACTTGCCGAGCGGATGGACCGCCTTCAGTTCCGGGGGTGCGAGCATCGTCTTCGGATCGCGCGCATAGCGCTTGATCTCATAGGGCAGCCCAAGTTCCTCGAGCATCCACAGGATCCGCTGCGATCGCGAGTTTTCGAGATGGTGGACGGTGATCATGGCAGGCTCCCTTGGCTGTCGCGCGCCGGGTGCGCCGTCCATATCCAGGCGGCGGCCGGAAATTCGACCGCATCCCCGGTCAGACGATCGACGCACGCGCTGGTCAGACGCGCCAGCGCCCGTTCGCGTTCCGCGCCGTGCGTGTCGCGGATCCGCGACGCCGCGGGGCCGATCCGGCGGAGATAGTCGACCGCGTCCGCCACCGGATCCGCGCCGCCTCCCGCGCGATAGCCGAAGTCGACACGCTGTGGTGTCGTCGCGCGCCACCCGGCCTGCTTCAGCAGCTCCGCGACATAGGCGGGATCGGCAAAGGCAAAGGGCCCCGGCGCGGTCATGGCCCCCGTCGGTCCGGATGCGTCATCCGCACCCGCAACGGTTTCCACCGCCCAGCGATTGGCTGCACGCTCGGCAAAGCACGAGAAGACGAGCGCGGCGCCGGGGGCGGCGGCCTTAGCGAGCAGGGCAAAGGCGGCCACCGGATCGGCGAAAAACATGACCCCATGCCGCGAGACATAGAGGTCGATCGGCGCATGCGTCTCGACGCTCGCCGCGACGTCGGCGCAGCGGAACACGACATTGGTCAGGTGCCCCGCGCGGTGGTTCGCCACTGCGATCAGCGTCGGCGAAAGATCGATGCCGATCACTTGCCCGTCCGGCAGCGCCTGCGCGCTGGCCAGCGACGTGGCGCCGGCGCCGCAACCGATATCGACAACAGTACGAGTCTGCGGGCCTGCCGCCGCAAGGATCGCGGCGTTTAGTACGGGCGCAAGCCCCTCGAAGCTGCGGTCGGTACGGCGCCATTCCGTGGCCCAGGTGTCGCCGACGCGTCCGGTCCAGTCTCGATCACTGGTCATGATTGGCCATATCGCATGGTCGAACTCCCGTCTGTGCGCACAAGATCAGCTCTTGTGGCGCGTTTGACGCAAGTCGTGAAGCATATGCCCGCTAGGGCTCACTGGATTTCCGGACGATCGCCCAACACGCGTCCCGCTGCGGCCCATCAGCTCAACCAGGCGAGACGAGACCCGCCCGAACCATCAGCCCTGGACGCTGCCTCGCCCTGTCACAGGACGCGGAGCCCTTCCCCGCGAGGAAAAGGGCTCCGACTCTCACTCAGGCGTCGTCTTCGGCGTCGGGACCGACCATCATTTCCTCGGCGACCTTGTCGGTGCGCGCGCGGATCTGCTTTTCAAGACGATCGGCGGTCTCGGGATTGTCCTTGAGGAAGGTCTTCGAATTCTCGCGACCCTGACCAAGCCGGACGCTGTCATAGCTGAACCACGCACCCGATTTCTCGACCAGCCCGGCCTTCACGCCGAGATCAAGGATCTCGCCGAGCTTGGACACGCCCTGCCCGTACATGATGTCGAATTCGACCTGCTTGAACGGCGGCGCGACCTTGTTCTTGACGACCTTCACGCGTGTCTGGTTGCCGGTGACCTCGTCGCCCGCCTTGACCGCACCGATGCGGCGAATGTCGAGACGGACCGAGGCGTAGAACTTCAGCGCGTTGCCGCCCGTCGTCGTCTCCGGGTTGCCGTACATGACGCCGATCTTCATGCGGAGCTGGTTGATGAAGATCACCATGCAACGCGACCGGCTGATCGAACCGGTCAGCTTGCGAAGGCTCTGCGACATCAGGCGCGCCTGAAGCCCGACATGGCTGTCGCCCATCTCGCCCTCGATTTCGGCGCGCGGCACGAGTGCTGCGACCGAATCGACGACGAGTACGTCGATCGCGTTCGAGCGGACCAGCGTGTCGACGATCTCGAGTGCCTGCTCGCCGGTGTCCGGCTGCGACACGATCAACTCGTCGATGTTGACGCCGAGCTTCTTGGCATAGACCGGGTCAAGCGCATGCTCGGCGTCGACGAACGCGGCGGTGCCGCCATTCTTCTGCGCTTCGGCAATGACGTGGAGCGCGAGCGTGGTCTTGCCCGAGCTTTCCGGACCGTAGATCTCGATCACGCGGCCACGCGGCAGGCCGCCGACACCGAGCGCGATGTCGAGCCCGAGCGAGCCGGTCGAGATCACCTCGACCTGCATCGTCTCCTTCGAGCCCAGACGCATCGCCGAGCCCTTGCCGAACGCGCGGTCGATCTGCGCGAGTGCGGCATCGAGCGCCTTTTGCCGGTCGTTGGTTGCTGTTGCCATGCCGGTGTCGATCACTTTCAGATTAGCGGCCATCGATAAGCTCCCATCGCTAAAGCAAGCGCGCGTGCCATTCAACGCGTCAAACGCCATGTATTGCTTTTGTTCTCACGGAACAAGTGCGGAACATCCGGGAATGTGAAAAAGGGCGGCCGCCTTTCGGTGACCGCCCTCCCATCATGGGTCCGCTTCGGCGTCTTGGGAGAAACCTTGGGCCGGTCGGCAAACCGTGGCGCCGATCCGGTAGTGGACATCCCGATTTGACGCTTCCGACTGGTGCGATGCAATCGATTTTATAGCGTCCGGAGTCCCAAAGCCGAACAGTTTCGAAGCGGCAGTTGAACTGTGTTCAGCGCAGCGTGCACGCCAGCGTCCACCAGCCTTGCGCAGCGGCATCCGTCGCCGCGGAATCACGGGCCGCGATGCTGTCGAACAGCGCAAAGCAGGTCGCCCCCGATCCCGACATGCGCGCGAGCAGCACGCCCGGCGCTGCGTCGAGGAGCGCGCGCACCCGGGCAATCTCCGGCGCGATCGCGCAGGCCGGCGCCTCGAGGTCGTTCCGCCCGGCAATCGCGCGTTCGAGCAGCGGCCCCTTGCCGAGCGGCCCGCGGTCGATCCCGTCCCACGCGCCAAATACCGCCGCGGTCGACACCGCCACGCGCGGATTGACGCACAGCAACGGCGTTCCCGCCAGCCCGTCGACCTCGACGAGCGTGTCGCCGCGCCCGGTCCCGAACGTCGTCCGGTTGACGAGGCACGCGGGCACGTCCGCACCCAGTCGGGCGGCAATGTCGTGGAGAGCCGGATCCTGCACCGCGACGCCGTGCAACCGCGCCAGCGCGCGCAGCGTCGCCGCGGCATCGGCGGAGCCGCCACCGATCCCCGATGCGATCGGCAGTCGCTTGTCGAGCGTGATCGCGTGGTGCGCGGCGATCCCGAACGTCGCGACGAACGCGTCCGCTGCGGCCGTCACGAGGTTGCCGTCCCATGGCGCGGCGTCGGTGCCCCCCGCCGCCGGACGCAATGCCGCGGCGAACGGCCCGATGATGGCAAAGCTGTCCGCGTCCGCCGTGCGCACCGTGACGACGTCGCCATGCTCGGCAAAGGCAAACAGCGTCTCGAGCTCGTGATAGCCGTCCGCGCGGCGGTGACGCACATGCAGCGCGAGATTGATCTTGGCAGGTGCGGTTTCGGTCGTCGTCGGCATCGGGGTCTCGGGATCAGGGGTCAGCGGCGCGCAGCGATCGGCAGGCCGGTGTCGATCTTCGCGGCGATGCGCGCGCGCTCCTCGGCATCGCCGGTGACGATCGCGGCCTGCCACGCATAGCGCGCCTCGTACCGTCGGCCCATGCTCCAATAGGCATCACCGAGATGATCGCCGATTTCGGCATTGGTCGGCTCCGCCTGCGCGGCACGCTCGAGCAAGGGCAGTGCGCGTCGCGTATCGCCGGCGCGGTGATAGGCCCAGCCGAGCGAGTCGGTGACGGACGGATTGGCGGGATCGAGCCGGCTCGCCCGCTCGAGCAGCCGGATCGAGCCCGCGATGTCGTCGCCATGCTCGACCTGCGCGAATCCCAGATAATTCAGCGCGAGCGGTTGCGTCGGGGCGAGGGCAACCGCCTTGCGGAGCGCGACGCGCGCCTCGGGCCAGCGCCCCGCCTGATCGAGCGCCCCGCCATATTGCAGCCACGCCCCCCAGCCGCCGCGCGCGGCCGCCGGCGCGCCGTGATCCGCCGCCAGAACCCGGCCATACCACTGCGCCGCCGCCGCCGCATCGCCGGTCGTCAGCAACAGGTCAGCGTAACGCTGCCAGTCACCGGCGACCGCCTCCTGCCGCTCGGCGCGTGTCTTCGCGATGGCCAGCGCCGCCTCGTCACGGCCGGCGACCGACAGGATTTCGAGACGCTTGGCGATCGCCGCCTCTGCGGACGGCGACGTGCCATCGACCCTGTCGAGCACCACCAGCGCGCGGTCGACCCGGTCGCTATGCGCAAGCGCGTCGGCAAGGACGATTCGCGCGGGGGCATAATCGGGATCGGCCTCCACCGCAGCCTGGGCGAGCGCGATTGCCAGCGGCGACGGCGCCCCTGCAATAAGGTCTCCCGCCAGCCCCGCGAACGTTTGCGCGACGGCAAGGCCGAGTGGCTGGCGCGCGGGGGCGGCAGCGATGCGCTTACGCGTCTCGGCGGCGAAGCGGCGTGCAACCGGGTCATTGCCTGCGGTCGCCAGCGCCGCGCTCGGATCGCGGTGCTCGGCGCGCGAGACCCATGCGTTCAATGATGGTGCGAGGACGACCAGCGGGCCCTTGCCGAGCGTGGCGATCGCCGTCCGGGTCGCCCGGGTGTCGCCCTTGCGCGCGGCGGCGGCGAGCGGGAACAGTGCGGCGTCCGCAGGCGCGACTCCGGCTCTCGCCAGCACCCCCGCCGCGCGCGCGACGAGCGGCATGTCACCCGCCTCGATCCCCTCCCGGTAGGCGCGGATCGCAACGACCGGATCGTCGGGCGCCGCCGCCAGTGCCAGGGCATACTGGTCCGCGGCAATCGTCACCCGCCCGTCCGCATCCGCGGCGCGCGCCTTGAGATAGGCCGAGAGACCGCCGGTGTCGGCCAGCGCCGCCGTCGGGGCGGTCAGCAGGCCGATCGCCAGCAGGACAGACTTACATGTTGGGATAGTTGGGGCCTCCACCGCCCTCGGGCACGACCCAGTTGATGTTCTGCGTCGGGTCCTTAATGTCGCAGGTCTTGCAGTGGACGCAGTTCTGCGCGTTGATCACGAACTTCGGATCGCCCGTCTCTTCGCCCACCACCTCGTAAACGCCGGCCGGGCAATAGCGTTGCGCGGGCTCGTCGTACATCGGCAGGTTGTAGGCGATCGGCACCGCCGGGTCCTTCAGCGTCAGGTGGACCGGCTGGTCCTCCTCGTGATTGGTGTTCGAGATGAACACCGACGACAGCCGGTCGAACGTCAGCACCCCGTCCGCCTTGGGATAGACGATCGGCTTGACCAGATCCTTGCGCCACAGGCTTTCGTGATCGGGATGATGGTGCAGCGTGAACGGCACCTTCAGACCCCAATGTTCGAGCCACATCGTCACACCGGCAAGCCCGGACCCGAGCATGTCGCCGAACTTCTTGACCAGCGGCACGACGTTGCGGACGACCGACAACTCCTTCTTCACCCAGCTGCGCTCGAACGCCTCCGGATAGGCGGCGAGTTCGTCATGCCCGCGCTGCGACACGATCGCCTCGACCGCGGCCTCGGCGGCCATCATGCCGGACTTCATCGCGGTGTGCGTGCCCTTGATCCGCGGCACGTTGAGGAAGCCGGCGCTGTCGCCGATCAGTGCGGCACCCGGCATCACCAGCTTCGGGATCGACTGCAGCCCGCCGTCGCTGATCGCGCGCGCGCCGTAACTGACACGCTTGGCGCCCTTGAGCAGCGCCGCGATCTCGGGATGCGTCTTCCAGCGCTGCATCTCGTGGAACGGCGACAGATGCGGATTGGTGTAGTTCAGCCAGGTGACGAAGCCGATCGAGACCTGGCCATTGGCCTGGTGATAGATCCAGCCGCCGCCGTTCGACCCGTCGGTCTCGCTGAGCGGCCAGCCCTGCGTATGGATGACGCGGCCAGGCGAATGGAGCGCGGGATCGATGTCCCACAGTTCCTTGATGCCCAGGCCGTAGACCTGCGGGTCGCTGTCCTTGGCGAGATCGAACTTCGCGATCAGCTGCTTGGTCAGGTGACCGCGGCAGCCTTCGGAAAAGAAGGTGTATTTGGCGTGGAGTTCGAGCCCCGGAGTATAATCGCCCTTGTGCGTGCCGTCGCGCGCGACGCCCATGTCACCGGTCGCGACGCCCTTCACCGACCCGTCGTCGTTGAACAGGATCTCGGCAGCCGCGAAGCCGGGGAAGATCTCGACGCCGAGCTCCTCCGCCTTGCCCGCCATCCAGCGGCACAGATTGCCGAGGCTGCCGGTATAGGTGCCCTTGTTGTGCATGAACGACGGCGTGACGAAGTGCGGCATCTCGCTCTTCTTCGTCTTGCTGAGGATCCAGTGGTGATTCTCCGTCACCGGCACTTCCGCCAGCGGACAGCCATCCTCGCGCCAGTCGGGCAGCAGCTCGTCGAGGCTCTTGGGATCGATGACCGCGCCCGACAGGATGTGCGCGCCGACCTCGGATCCCTTTTCGAGCACGCAGACCGAGATGTCCGCGTCCTTCTCGGCCGCCAGCTGTTTCAGCCGGATCGCTGCCGAAAGCCCCGCCGGACCTGCGCCGACGATCACTACGTCGTAGGGCATCGATTCACGTGTCGTCATCATCGTCTCCCGGGGGATGGTCCCTGTCTGCCCGGCTTCCCGCCCCTCCCGTTCGTTCGGGCTCGGGCCGGCACCGTCTTGTCCGTGTCGCGTCTATTTAGGCGATTGCGCGAGTTGACCGCCACGTCAACCACGCAGCATAGGAGACATATGGGGGCGGATCAGACCATCGACTGGCGCAACGCCGCGGTCAGCGTGCTCGACTGGTGGCACGATGCCGGTGTCGACATGCTCGTCGACGACGCCCCGCGCGACTGGTTCGCGGCACCCGAACCGCTGGTTATCGCGCCGCCGGCGCCCGCCGGCGTGCCCGTCGCACCGCCGGTGGCGGTCGCCACGATGCCGCTGTCGCTGACCGAATTCCTGGCCTGGCGCACCGGCGCGGACGTGCCCGAGGCGGGATGGAACGGCATTTCGCTGGCGGCCGAAGGGCCGGCTGACGCTACGGTCATGGTGCTTGCGGACTGCCCCGATCGTGACGACGGCACGGACAATGGCGGCGCCGGTCAATTGCTGAGCGGTGCATCGGGTCGCCTGCTCGACCGCATGCTCGCCGCGATCGGGCTGACCCGGTCGGAGGTCCATGTCGCGGCGGTCTGCGCCAAGCGCCCGACCGCGGGTCGCATCCAGCGCGAGGTCGAGGACCGGCTGGCGGAGATCGCCAAGCATCACATCGAACTTGTTGCGCCCAAGCGGTTGCTTCTGCTCGGCAATGCGGCGAGCCGTGCCATCCTCGGGATGGAATTGCAGGCCGCGCGGGGACGTTTACATGAAATTAGCCATAAGGTCGGAGAAGCAGGCGTGGTCGCCAGCTTTCACCCGCGCTTTCTGATCGAGAAGCCGGCGGCCAAGGCAGAAGCCTGGAAGGATTTGCAGATGTTGATGGGGGGCCAGATGTCTCAGGAGACGCGGGCATGACCCGCACGCTCGCAATCCTGCTCGGTTGTGCGGCATTGCCGCTGCCCGCTCTGGCGGCACCGATCGCCGACAGCGGTACGGGCGATGCCCGACTCGTCGCCGGTGCTCCGACCGCCGAACAGATTCCCGATCAGCTCGATCCGGCGCAGCGCGACGCCTATCGCGCGGTCTTCGGCGCGATCCGCGACGGCAAATGGACCGATGCGCAGATCCAGCTCGATACCATGAAGCCCGGCCCGCTCCATGCGATCGCGCGCGCCGAGATGTACATCGCCAAGGGATCGCCAAGGATCGAGATGGCGCCGCTCGTCGCGCTGCTGAACGAGGCCCCCGAGCTGCCCGAGGCGGAACAGATTGCACGCCTCGCCACGGTCCGCGGCGCGGTCGATCTGCCTCCCCTGCCCGTCGCGCAGCGTTTGATCTGGCAGGACGGCGCACCGCGTCGGGTGCGCGCGAAGAGCCTCAAAGGCGATATGATCGCCGCCGACCTCGCGCTGAAGATGCAGCCTTACGTCAAGGCGGACATGGGCCGCGAGGCACAGTCGCTGCTCGACAGCACGCCCGGTCTCACGCCCGAGACGCTGACCGAATGGCAGCAGAAGATCGCGTGGATCTATTTCCTCCAGGGTGACGACGCCAATGCGCGCGTGATGGCCGCCAAGGGCCAGGACGGTGTCGGCGAATGGGCGGTCCAGGCCCGCTGGGTCGGGGCGCTGGCTGCGTGGCGGCAGAATGATTGTGCCAACGCCGGTACGGGGTTCGAAGGCGTCGCGGCACGCGCGGGCGATGTCGACCTGCGCGCGGCGGCGCTCTACTGGGCGTCGCGCGCCGACATGGTCTGCGCGCGTCCCGACAAGATCCAGGGCCGGCTGAAGGCTGCGGCGCAGTTCGGCGAAAGCTTCTACGGACAACTCGCACGCCAGCAGCTCGCAATGGCCGATCCCGCGCGGGTCGGCGGCAGCGGTCCCGGCGGCGTGGTCGCGCGCGATTGGAAGGTCGTCGAGAAGCGCCCCAATGTCCGCGTCGCAGCCGCGCTCGTCGAGGTCGGCGAGACCGAACTGGCCGATACCGTCATCCGCCAGCAGGCGAAGATCGGCGATCCCCGCGAATTCCGCAATCTCGTTCGGGTCGCAGAGGCACTCAGCCTGCCCGCGACGACCGTCTGGCTCGCGCACAACTGCCCGCAAGGGGTCACCACCGCGGCCGAGGCGCGCTATCCGACGCCGAACTGGACGCCCGACAGCGGCTGGCACATCGACAAGGCGCTGGTCTACGCGCACACGCTCGAGGAATCGCGCTTCCGCAACACGGTACGCAGCCCCGCGGGCGCTTACGGCCTGATGCAGATCATGCCCGCGGCGGCTACCGACTTTGCGCGCGAACGCGGCACGTCGATCGACCTCAAGGCGCTGACCAAGCCGTCGACCAACATGGACATCGGCCAGCGGCATCTCGAACGGCTGCGCGACATGGCTGGCGTGACCGGTGGGCTGCTACCCAAGGTGATCGCAGCCTATAATGCGGGCCCGCGTCCGGTCGGCGACTGGAACGCGATCGTCCACGATAATGGCGATCCGCTGCTGTATATCGAAAGCATCCCTTATTGGGAGACGCGCGGCTACGTCACCACCGTGCTGCGCAACTACTGGATGTACGAGGCGCAGGGTGGGCGGAAGGCCTCGACCAGCCGCAACGCACTGGCACAGGGCATGTGGCCGCGTTTCCCCGGCCTGCCCGGCGCGACCGCGATCCGCATGAACGCCCGGCCGAATGCGCGCGCGAGCGCGAGCCTCACCGCGCATCAGCCGATGATCGCAGTCAATGCGAGCGTCGGCGCGCAATCCTCCACCGTCACACGCGCGGACTGATCTTTTATGCCAATCGACGAAAGCCGGACCTTCCTGCCGGTCCGGATCGCCGTGCTGACGGTGTCCGATACGCGCGGGCTGGCCGAGGATCGCTCGGGCGATACGCTCGTCGCGCGGCTGGCAGAGGCAGGGCATGTGCTCGCCGATCGCCGGATCGAGAAGGATGACGTCGAGACGATCGTCGCCCGCCTCCACGCCTGGATCGATGATCCGGAAGTCGACTGCGTCATCACCACGGGCGGCACCGGCGTCACCGGCCGCGACGTGACGCCCGAGGCGGTCGAGCGCGTCGCCGAAAAGATGATCCCCGGGTTCGGCGAGCTGTTCCGGATGCTCAGCTACAAGACGATCGGCACGTCGACGGTGCAGTCGCGGGCCTGCGCCTGTGTCGCGCACGGCACCTATATCTTCGCGCTGCCGGGTTCGACCGGCGCTGTGAAGGACGGGTGGGACGGGATCCTGCGCGACCAGCTCGACAGCCGTCACCGGCCCTGCAACTTCGTCGAACTGATGCCGCGCTTGCTCGAGCGCTGACCGCGCACGTCGACGGGCCATGTTTCGGCATCGATTCCCAACTGATGGCGCGATTTCCGCTGGGCGTGGATCGCGCTGATCGCCGCTGCGGGCGAAAAAAACGAGGTTTTAGAGCGCAGAAGCGAAGTGTCTTAGTGTAGTAGTTAACTGGCACGCCAGATGCATTGGTCTTCATGCCGCCCCCGGGCGGCTCGACCTCATCTTCTGGAAGGACACACCGTCATGCCCGCTCTGCCAACCACGCGTACGCTCGGCCGCACCGTCGCCCTCATCACGATCGCCATCGCCGCGGCCGCCAGCCCGACGATCGCGAACGCCGCTCCGCGGGGAAGCGCGACACAGGCCCAGATGACGACGCTGAAATATGATGCGAAGTCGCGCAAATATTGCCTGACCGAACCCGCAGTCACCGGCACCCGCATCGACCGGATCACTTGCCGCACCGCATCCGCCTGGGCCGCGTCGGGCCTCGACATGCCGAAGGAGTTGATCCTCGCCCAGAAATGATCGTGGCGTTCAGCCTCTCGCGGCGTGGATCAGATCGACGAGCTGCTTGTTGATCGCCGCGCCGTGGAGGTGGAGATGCACCGCGTCATACCCCTCGCGGCGCAGTCGCTGGCGCAGGCCGTTGACCGAATCGCACTCGCCGGACCGCGCAAGTTCGAAGGCCCGCTCCACCGTCGTCAGATTCTCTGCCATACCCCGTTCTACGCGCAAAACCGCCGCGCGACCATCCGTGGCGCCTTACCCGGCCTGCCGCGCTTCCGGTTAACGTCCTGTCAGCATTCCCGCGCGATACCAGCCAGGTACCGGCCCGTCGACGACGACGGGCGGCAAGGGGGAAGTATCAATATGCGTAACATCTACCTGCTCGCGCTCGTCGCAGCCGGGGCCGCCACCACGCCGGTCGTGGCGCAGTCGTCCGACGGCCGGACCTATGACGGTCGCGCCTATGACCGATTCGACCGCGATTCGCGCGGCAATCCGGCGAGCCAGGTCTCGGGCCTGCGGGTCGAACCCCGGATCGGCTATGAACGCGTCATTTCCGAGCTGAACGTCGACACGGCGAACGACTCGGCAAGCGTCCGCGTCGGCAAGAGCGGCGTCACCTATGGCGGCGAGGTCGGCTATGACGCGCAGGTCAATGTCAGCGCGGTGCTCGGCGTCTATGCCGGTCTCGAAGGATCGAGCGCGAAGGAGTGCGAGAACGACATCGTGAGCGTGGGCGATCGCACCTGCATCGCCGCGAACCGCAACATCACCGTCGGCGCCCGCGGCGGCTATCTCCTGTCCCCGACCACGCTTCTCTATGTGAAGGGCGGCTTTTCGAGTGGCCGGTTGCGCCTGAGCAACCGCAACGCGACGGTTGAGGAAAACAACGTCGCGGGGTCCGACTCGCTCAGCGGCTTCCACGCGGGGGCCGGTATCCAGACCGCATTCTCGTCGCGCTTCTATGGCAAGCTCGAGTACGTCTACACCGATTATAACGGCTATGAGGTGAACGACGGCACGACCAAGACCAGCCTCGATTTCAGCCGCCACCAGGCGATCGCGGGGTTCGGCGTCAGGTTCTGAACGCGCATGACGACACCGGGCGGCGTCGAGGACGCCGCCCGTTTGTTCTTTATTCGTTCCTCGCCCGATGTTAGTATCGGGCATGACCAGACCCCGCCCGGTACGCGGCGCGACGCTGAACGGCGAAAGCACGCGCTTCAACCTTCCGCAGACCGAAGCGGACGGCGACTGGCTTGATGCGCGCGATGCGATTGACGGCGCGGCACCCCGGCTGCGGACGACCGTCACGGTCGAGCGGGCCAGGACGATCATCAGTCGCAATGCGTCACCCGACATCCCCTTCGACCGCTCGATCAATCCCTATCGCGGTTGCGAGCATGGCTGCATCTACTGCTTTGCCCGACCGAGCCACGCGTTTCACGATCTGTCGCCCGGCCTCGATTTCGAAAGCCGGCTGTTCGCCAAACCCGACGCCGCCGCGCTGCTCCGGGCCGAACTGGCGAAACCGGGGTACAGCGCGCGGCCGATGGCGCTGGGAACCAACACCGATCCCTATCAGCCGATCGAAGCCGACTGGCGGATCACTCGCGGCATCATCGAGGTGCTGGCCGAGACCAACCACCCGCTGACGATCACGACCAAGTCGGATCGCGTCATCCGCGATCTGGACCTGCTCGCCCCGATGGCGGCAAAGGGTCTGGCCGCGGTCGCGTTGTCGATCACGTCGCTCGATCCGAAGATCGCGGCAACGCTCGAACCCCGCGCACCACACCCCGAGCGACGCCTCGCGGCGGTCAGCGCGCTCGCGGCGGCGGGCGTGCCGGTCTATGTCTCGATCGCGCCGGTGATCCCCGCGATTACCGATCACGAGATCGAGCATCTGATTGCGCGCGCCGCACAGGCCGGTGCGCGTTTTGCGTTCTTCATCCCGGTCCGCTTGCCCTGGGAAGTCGCGCCGCTGTTCCGTGCGTGGCTGGACGCGCATTTTCCCGATCGCGCCGGCAAGGTCATGGCGACGATCCAGTCGATCCGCGGTGGACGCGACAATGATCCGGGGTTCGGCAGCCGGATGAAGGGGCAAGGCCCCTGGGCGGACTTGCTGAAGACCAGGTTCGACATCGCCGTGCGCAAGCACGGGCTGAACGCGGAACGGGTCGGACTGCGGTGTGACCTGTTCCGCGCGCCACAGGGGCCGCAGGGGGAGTTATTCTGATCCAGGCCCAGGCGCCGGTTACGGCCCCTGCGATCAGATCAGGCGCAGCGCCTGATCCAGCTGCTCGCGATAATATCGTTCGAGGTCGCGGTGCATCTGCGCGACCGCGGGGTTCGGTGCGATGCGCGCGAGTACGGCCTGGTCGTCCATGAAGCGTTCGAGCTTGGCTGGTCGCACCGGAAATTCCATCCGCCGATCCTGCGCTCAACTCATTACCAGTGTATATCCATAATGCGTCGAAAACAGATCAATCTCGGATAGTTACCCGTCATGCGGCCGGATCGACGATGTCATGATCCAGCCCTTATTCGCGGCCAAGCCGCCAGCGACCAAGACCGTCGGCCGTAAGCTCAACACCGTCATAATCCACAATCGCATGCCGCGCTGCGTCCACGCGGTGGTCGCGGCCATGCGTTGCCGTGATGACGACGACATCGGATCCCGCGGCATCGGCTGCCGCAATACCTGCCGGTGCATCCTCGAAGACAAGACAGTCGGATGCTGGTACACCCAGACGCTCGGCGGCCAGCAGGAAACAGTCGGGCGCGGGCTTGCCGTTCGCGACGTCCTCGGCCGCGATGAACTGCGCCGGGATCGCCAGACCCGCGGCAGCAAGACGCCGCTCGGCCAGCGCGCGCGGTGCCGAGGTCACGATCGTCCAGCGCCCAGCCGGCAGTGTCGCGAGGAAATCAGCCGCACCACGGATCGGGGTAATGTCCCCGACATCCTCCATCTCGGCGGCAGTGATCGCAGCCGCTTCGACGACCGGGTCGACGCCGGGCAGACCCAGCCGCCGAACCGTCTCGACCGATTGAACGCCGTGAATCGTCGGCAGGAAGGTCGCGACATCCAGGCCGTGCGCGATCGCCCATGCCGTCCAGGTCCGCTCGGCCGACGCGATCGACGTGAGGATCGTGCCATCCATATCGAACAGGAAGGCGGCGTAGCTGCGGGTCGGCAGAGTCATACGGTATCTCGCTTGGTCATTTGGCGGTCCTAGTTGGCAGCAGCGCCATTACCAAGCCCGGCGCAGCGCGCGATGGCGACGGCAAAGAAAAAGCCGCTCCGGTTTCCCGAAGCGGCCAAATCTCGTTCATCAAGCCTAAGCTTAGATGTCGTCGCCGAGTGCGCCCTTGACGCTGCCCTTGACGTTCTGCGCAGTACCCTTGGCCTGCTGTGCTTCGCCTTCTGCGACCATACGGTCGTTGTCGGTTGCCTTGCCTACGGCTTCCTTGACGTTGCCTGCGACTTTGTTGCCTGCGGCTGCGACCTTATCGGTGAATTCGCCCATGAGAGCCTCCACTATGTTGTGCGATACGCCAATCGTACCGCTCTGAACTTGTGAGACTATAACGGCCGTCTTTATCGAGGGTTCCGTGACGTTTGCGTCATGGTGTCAGATCAGGCCGGCAAGCGGGCTCGAGGGATCGGCATAACGCCGCTGCCCCATCCGCCCCGCGCGATAGGCAAGCCGCCCCGATTCGACCGCGGATTTCATCGCCGCCGCCATCATCAGCGGATCCTTCGCCTCGGCGATCGCGGTGTTCATCAGCACGCCGTCGCAACCGAGTTCCATCGCCACCGCAGCATCCGACGCCGTGCCGACGCCCGCATCGACGAGCACGGGCACGCCCGCCCCCTCGACGATCAGCCGGATCGTCACGCGGTTCTGGATACCCAGACCCGAGCCGATCGGCGCACCCAGCGGCATGATCGCGACCGCGCCCGCATTCTCCAGCCGCTTGGTCGCGATCGGATCGTCGACGCAATAGACCATCGGCTTGAAGCCCTCGTTCGCCAGGATTTCCGTCGCGCGCAGCGTCTCGACCATGTCGGGATAAAGCGTCTTCGCCTCGCCGAGCACCTCGAGCTTCACCAGCTCCCAGCCGCCCGCCTCGCGCGCCAGCCGCAGCGTCCGGATCGCCGATTCGGCGTCGAAGCAGCCCGCGGTATTGGGGAGGTAGGTAATCTTCTTCGGGTCGATGAAGTCGGTCAGCATCGGCGCATTGCGATCCGAGACGTTGACGCGGCGCACGGCGACGGTGACGATCTCCGCCCCCGACGCCTCGACCGCGGCGGCGTTCTGCGCGAAATCCTTGTACTTGCCGGTGCCGACGATCAGCCGCGAGCGGAAGGTGCGGCCGGCAACCGTCCAGCTGTCGGTGTTGATCGCCGCGGCATGATCGCCGCCGCCGACGAAGTGCACGATCTCGAGGTCGTCGCCATCCTCGACCATCACGTCCGCCAGCGTCGAACGCGGCACCACCTCCATATTGCGTTCGACCGCGATCTTTTCGGGGATGAGGCCCAGCTCGGTCGCGAGCCCTGCAAGGCTGAGGCCGGTGGAGACACGCTTGTGCTCGCCGTTCACGGTGATCGAGACGGTGCCGTCGGAGTGGGGCATGCAGAGTTTTCCGTTCGTTTCGACCGAAGTCGGGAAACCACCCGTCCGCTGCCGGTCTCATGTCTCGACTTCGCTCGACACGAACGGGTAAGGGGGGTGCATATAGAGGGTGGTTTGCCGCCCCTGCAACCAGGAGCAGCCTTTGCCCGCGACAGTCCCTGCCACCGTCCCTGCGACAATCTTCGTCCTGAACGGCCCCAACCTCAACCTGCTGGGGACGCGCGAGCCGGAGATTTACGGCGACGAGACGCTCGACGACATCGCCGGCCAGCTCGAGGATCGAGCGCGCGAGCTCGACCTGACGATCGACATGCGCCAGTCGAATCACGAAGGGCACCTCGTCGACTGGATCCAGGAGGCGCAGGCGCGCGGCGCGAAGGCCGTCATCCTTAATGCCGGCGCATTCACGCATACCTCGGTCGCGGTCCATGACGCGATCAAGGGCGTGAAGACGCCGGTGATCGAGGTCCATCTTTCCAATCCCCACGCCCGCGAATCGTTCAGGCACATCAGCCTGGTCGGACAGGCGGCGAAGGGAACGATCGCGGGTTTCGGCGCGCTTTCGTATCTGCTCGCGCTTGAAGCCGTCGCACGGTTCTGACAGGAGGCCCCGCCATGACCGATACACCAGAAACAACAGGCGCAATGCAGGTCGATGTGACCCTGGTGCGCCAGCTCGCCGAACTGCTCGACACCACGCAGCTGACCGAGATCGAGGTCGAGGACGGCTCGCGCCGGATCCGCGTCGCACGCAAGGCAGCGCAGGCCGCACCCGTCGCGCACTATGCCCCCGCCCCTGCGGCGCCCGCCGTCTCCGCACCGCTGGCGATCCCGCAGGCCGAGGTCGGCGCGTCCGCCCCGGCGATCAGCGCAAGCGCGGTCAAGTCGCCGATGGTCGGCACGGTCTATCTCGCTGCCAACCCCGAGGCGAAGCCGTTCTCGACCGTCGGCCAGAAGGTCAATGCGGGCGACACGCTGCTGATCATCGAGGCGATGAAGGTGATGAACACGATCGTCGCGCCCTCGGCCGGCACCGTCACCGCGATCCTCGTCGAGAACGGCCAGCCGGTCGAATTCGACCAGCCGCTGGTCGTGGTCGAATAATGAAGCAAATCAAGAAGCTGCTCATTGCGAACCGCGGCGAGATCGCGCTGCGGATCCACCGTGCCTGCCATGAGATGGGCATCAAGACGGTGGCGGTCCATTCGACCGCCGACGCCGACGCGATGCACGTGCGGCTCGCGGACGAGGCGATCTGCATCGGACCGCCGTCGGCGACCGACAGCTATCTGAACATCCCCAACATCATCTCCGCCGCCGAGATCAGCGGCGCGGATGCGATCCATCCGGGCTACGGCTTTCTGAGCGAGAATGCGCAGTTCGCCGAGATCGTCGAGCTGCACAACATCCTGTTCGTCGGTCCGAAGCCCGAGCACATCCGCACGATGGGCGACAAGGTCCAGGCCAAGCGCACCGCAGGCGCGCTCGGGCTGCCGCTCGTCCCCGGCTCGGACGGCGCGATCAGCGACATCGCGGAGGCCAAGCGGATCGCCGATGAGATCGGCTATCCGGTTATCATCAAGGCGGCATCCGGCGGCGGCGGTCGCGGCATGAAGGTCGTCACCGACGCCGAAGACCTCGAAACGCAGATGCAGCAGGCCGGCAGCGAGGCGAAGGCCGCGTTCGGTGATGCCACCGTCTACATGGAAAAATACCTCGGCAATCCGCGGCATATCGAATTCCAGATCTTCGGTGACGGCGAGGGCAACGCGATCCATCTCGGCGAGCGCGACTGTTCGCTCCAGCGCCGCCACCAGAAGGTGCTCGAGGAAGCCCCCTCGCCGATCATCACCGCGGAAGAGCGCGAGCGGATGGGCGGCATCGTTGCCAAGGCGATGGCCGACATGGGCTATCGCGGCGCGGGGACGATCGAGTTCCTGTGGGAAGCGGGTGAATTCTACTTCATCGAGATGAACACCCGGCTTCAGGTCGAGCATCCGGTGACCGAGATGATCACCGGCCTCGACCTGGTGCGCGAACAGATCCGCATCGCCGAGGGGCATCCGCTGACGCTGCGCCAGGAAGACGTGCAGTTCCGCGGCCATGCGATCGAATGCCGCATCAATGCCGAGGATCCGCGCACCTTTGCGCCGTCGCCGGGGCTGGTGAAGCTCTATCACGCGCCGGGCGGGATGCATGTCCGCGTCGATAGCGGGCTCTATGCCGGCTACCGCGTGCCGCCCTATTACGACTCGATGGTCGCCAAGCTGATCGTCTACGGCGCGACGCGTCAGGGCGCGTTGCGACGGTTGCGGCGTGCGCTTGAGGAGATGGTGATCGAGGGCGTCACGACGACGATTCCCCTGCACCGTGCACTGCTCGACGATCCTGAGTTTCAGGAGGGCGCGTACACGATCAAGTGGCTGGAAGAGTGGCTCGCCAAGCAGGGGGCGTAAGCGCTCCTGCCACTTAGAATGTTCTCCCGCGAAGGCGGGAGAACAATAACCGGGCGGGACACATGGTCTGGCCGAGGCTAGTCCAATGACGACGGAGCATTCGTGAAGGCGACGATCTACCACAACCCGAAATGCTCCAAGTCGCGCGAGGCGCTCGCGCTGCTGCAAGAGGCCGGTGCGGACGTCACGATCGTCGAATATCTGAAGACTCCCCCGTCGCGCGCCGAACTCGTCCGTTTTTACGACCGGGCGGGCATGACGCCGCGCCATGGCCTGCGCATGGCGGAGGACGGCGCAAAGGCGGTCAAGCATGGCGACACCGAAGCGATCCTCGACGCGATGATGATCGATCCGCTGCTGATCGAGCGTCCGCTGGTCGAGACCGACAAAGGCGTCCGCCTCGGACGGCCCATCGCGCGGCTGCACGAAATTCTGTGATCGCTGCCCCCGCATCGTGCACATCCGTTCCGGATGCTGTATTTTCGGGCAGGGTTTACGGGTGAATCGGTCGTTGCCCAAGGTGGCGACAACTGGCACGTTTGGTGCAAGGCGCCCTGTAGGGCGTTGGTTTCAACGACAATCGGGGGCGTACCTGTGAAAAAGATCGAAGCCATCATCAAGCCGTTCAAGCTTGATGAGGTGAAGGAAGCGCTGCACGAGATCGGCGTAAGCGGCATCACCGTGACCGAGGCCAAGGGCTTTGGCCGGCAGAAAGGCCATACCGAGCTGTATCGTGGCGCCGAATATGTCGTCGACTTCCTGCCCAAGGTGAAACTCGAGGTCGTCGTCGCGGATGGTCTGGCACAACGCGTCGTCGAGGCAATTGCCGCGGCCGCGCAGACCGGCCGGATCGGCGACGGCAAGATCTTCGTCATTCCCGTTGAAAGCGCGCTGCGTATCCGCACCGGCGAGCGCGACGACGACGCGATTTAACGGCCTTACTGACACCGACTTCATTTGACGCGGCGCAACAATCTGTGGAATTAGCGCGCTGCGCCGCACTATCATTTCCGGCATATCTGCCGACCTATCGAGCAAAGAGGGCTTAGCATCATGGCAAATTCGGCCAACGACGTCCTGAAGATGATCAAGGACCAGGAGATCGAGTGGGTCGATCTGCGCTTCACCGATCCCAAGGGCAAGTGGCAGCATCTCACGATGGTCGCCAGCCTGATCGGTGAAGACGAACTGACCGACGGCCTGATGTTCGACGGCTCGTCGATCGAGGGCTGGAAGGCGATTAACGAGAGCGACATGACGCTCAAGCCCGATCTCGACGCGGTTTATGTCGATCCGTTCTCGGCGACGCCGATGATGATACTGATCTGCGACATAGCCGATCCGTCGACCGGCGAGCTCTACGCCCGCGATCCGCGCTCGACCGCCAAGCGCGCCGAGGCGTATCTGCTGACGACCGGCGTCGGCGACACCGTCTATGTCGGCCCCGAGGCCGAATTCTTCATGTTCGACGACGTCCGGTTCGAGAACAGCTATTCGACCAGCTATTACAAGATCGACGACATCGAACTGCCGGGCAATTCGGGCCGTGAATATGAGGGCGGCAATCTCGGCCACCGTCCGCGCGCCAAGGGTGGCTATTTCCCGGTCGCGCCGGTCGATAGCGCCGTCGACATCCGCGGCGAGATGGTCTCGACGATGATCGAGATGGGCCTGCCCTGCGACAAGCATCACCACGAGGTCGCGGCCGCACAGCATGAGCTGGGCCTGACCTTCGGCACGCTGACGCAGACCGCGGATCGCATGCAGATCTACAAGTACGTCGTCCACCAGGTCGCGCACGCGTATGGCAAGACGGCGACGTTCATGCCCAAGCCGATCAAGGAAGATAACGGCTCGGGGATGCACACGCACTTCTCGATCTGGGAAGGCAAGACCCCGCTGTTCGCCGGTAACGGCTATGCGGGCCTCAGCGACATGTGCCTGTATTTCATCGGCGGCATCATCAAGCATGCCAAGGCGGTCAACGCGTTCACCAACCCGACGACCAACAGCTACAAGCGCCTCGTCCCCGGCTACGAAGCGCCCGTGCTGCTCGCCTATTCGGCGCGCAACCGCTCGGCCTCGTGCCGCATTCCGTACGGCACCGGCCCCAAGGCGAAGCGCGTCGAAGTGCGCTTCCCCGACGCGCTGGCCAACCCGTATCTCGCTTATGCGGCGCTGATGATGGCCGGCATGGACGGCATCCTGAACAAGATCCATCCGGGCGAAGCGATGGACAAGAACCTGTACGACCTGCCGCCCGCAGAACTCGCCCAGGTCCCGACCGTCGCGGGGTCTCTCCGCGAGGCACTCGACTGCCTGCTCGCCGATCACGACTTCCTGCTCAAGGGTGACGTGTTCTCGAAGGATCAGATCGAGAGCTATGTCGAGATCAAGCGTGCCGAAGTCGCGCGTTGGGAAATGACGCCGAGCCCGGTCGAGTATGACATGTACTACAGCGGCTAATCTGCCGTGCCGGCAGCTTAGCCGCTGTCGGCCGGCGTCGCCTATGGCGACGACCGACGACGTGGCTTCGCCACGGCGCTGACAGAGAAAAGGGCGCCCGGAGCAATCCGGGCGCCCTTTTCCCGTTGAGGTGCTCTGCAAACTCCACCGACCGGGGAGGCTCAAACTGCACGATACATCCAGACCCTGTGTCCCCGCGGAGGCGGCGCCCCAGTCTGGCCTCCCGCCTTCGCGGGAGAACATGGCTGCGGCGCGCTCAGGCCAGCAGCACGCTACTCCCGAACGTCTCCCCCGCCTCGAGCGCCCGGTGCGCATCTGCCGCGTCTTCCAGCGCGAAGGTCTGGCCGATCTCCGGCTTGAACGCGCCCTGCTTGAGCATCGCGAACACCCGATCGACCATCGCCTGCCGGTGCTCGGCATAATCGAACAGCGTCGGGCGCGTCACGAACAGCGACCCCTTGGCCGCCAGCACGCCCAGATTGACGCCGTCCACCACACCCCCCGCATTGCCATAGCTGACGATCAGCCCGCGCTTCGCCGCACTGTCGAGCGACGCCGCCCACGTTGCGCCACCGACGCCGTCGAGCACCACGGGCACGCCCTTCCCGCCGGTGATCTCGCGCACCCGCGCCGCGATGTCCTCGGACCGGTGGAGAATGACGTGATCGGCCCCCGCCTTGCGCGTCCGCTCGGCCTTTGCCTCGCTGCCGACGCTGGCGATCACGGTCGCGCCGATCGCCTTCAGCCAGCCGACCAGGATATGCCCGACCCCGCCCGCGGCGGCATGGACGAGCACCGTCTGCCCGGCCTCGACGCGCGCGCAGCGTTCGATGAGGAACTCCGCGGTGCAGCCCTTCAGCAGTATCGCCGCCGCGGTGCGGTCGTCGAGCGTGTCGGGCAGGTGGAAGAGCTCGCCCGCGGGCACGTTGCGCTCGGTGGCGTAGGCCCCGTGCGTGGGGCCGAAGGTGCCGACGCGGTCGCCCGGGGCAAAGCCCGTGACCCCCTCGCCCACCGCCATCACCACGCCGACCGCCTCGCTGCCGAGCCCCGAGGGCAACGTTACCGGATAGACGCCGCTGCGGTGATAGGTATCGATATAGTTCAGCCCTACCGCGGTGTTGCGCATCCACACCTCGCCCTTGCCTGGCGCGGGCAGGTCGACGTCGTCCCACTGGATCACCTCGGGGCCACCGGTCGTCCTGATAGTCGCTACGCGTGCCATGCCCGTCTCCTGTTGGTCATGACCCTAACTAGGCTCCGCGTTTCGGGTTGCAACCGATCCGCCCGACGCCCATTCCTCTGCAAAACACGATGCGGAGAGGCATGATGAAGAGCTATCTGAAGCAGTATATCGACGGCGCCTGGGTCGACAGCGACGGCGGCCGAATCCACCAGGTCATCGACCCCTCAACCGAACAGCCCTGTACCGAGATCATGCTCGGCACCGCGGCCGATGTCGACAAGGCGGTCGCCGCCGCCCGTGCCGCGTTCGAAAGCTGGAGCCAGACGAGCGTTCAGGAGCGGCTCGACGTGCTCGGCCGGATCATGACCGAGTACAAGGCGCGCATGCCCGATCTGGCCAAGGCGATGTCGCAGGAGATGGGCGCGCCGATGGCGCTCGCGTCGATGGCACAGGCGCCGACCGGCCTCGCGCATTTCTCCGCGACCGCCAAGGCGCTGGCGGCGTTCGAATTCTCCGAAGTCATCGGCAAGGCGACCGTCGTGCACGAACCGCTCGGCGTCGTCGCGATGATCACGCCGTGGAACTGGCCGCTCAACCAGATCTGCGCGAAGGTCGCGCCAGCGCTGGCGGCGGGCGACACGATGATCCTGAAGCCGTCCGAGGAGGCGCCCACCTGCGCAATCATCCTCGCCGAAATCATGGATGCCGCGGGCGTCCCGGCGGGGGTGTTCAACCTCGTCAACGGCGATGGCCCCGGCGTCGGCGTGGCGCTGTCGAGCCACCGCGACGTCGACATGGTCAGCTTCACCGGGTCGACCCGCGCGGGCATCGCGGTGGCGCAGGCCGCCGCTCCGACGGTCAAGCGTGTCCATCAGGAGCTGGGCGGCAAGGCGGCGAACCTCGTGCTCGAGGGCGCGGACCTCGCCAAAGTCCTGCCGCCGACGGTTGCAGGCGTGCTCGCCAATTCGGGACAGAGCTGCATCGCGCCGACCCGGCTGCTGGTCCATGCCAGCCAGGTCGCCGAAGCCACCGCGATCGTGAAGGCGATGATGGAGCAGACCAAGGTCGGCGACCCCGCCGAGATGGGCCAGCATATCGGCCCCGTCGTCAACAAGGCGCAGTTCGACAAGATCCAGGGGCTGATCCAGTCGGCGATCGACGAGGGTGCGACGCTGGTCACCGGCGGCGTGGGGCGTCCCGACGGGCGCAACGCGGGCTATTACATCCAGCCGACCTTGTTCACCGATGTGCGCCCCGACATGCGGATCGCGCAGGAGGAGACGTTCGGCCCGGTCGCGACGATCACCGCCTATGCCGATCAGGACGAGGGCATCCGCATCGCCAACGCGACCGAATACGGGCTGTCTGCGACGATCTCCGGTGACCCCGCCGCCGCCGCGAAGGTCGCATCTAAGCTGCGCGCTGGGCTGGTCACGATCAATTCGTGGAGCCCCGACATCGGCGCACCGTTCGGCGGCTACAAGAAATCGGGCAATGGCCGCGAGAATGGCCGCTACGGGCTGACCGATTTCATGGAAGTGAAGACCGTGGTCGGCCTGCCTGGCTGATGCCGCCGACGCCCCCTCCCCCGCGGGAGGGGGCTCAGTGCATCGGCCAGACCGCGACGATCAACGGCGTGCCGACCAGCAGCACCAGCAGCGACAGTGGCGCGCCGAGCCGGGCATAGTCACTGAACTTGTAGCCGCCCGGCCCCATCACCAGCGTGTTGCACTGATGACCGATCGGCGTGAGGAAGTCGCACCCTGCGCCGACCGCGGTCGCCATCAGAAACGCCTCGGGCCGGTAGCCCAGATCGCCCGCAAACGTCGCCGCGATCGGCGCCATCACCAGCACGGTCGCGGCATTGTTCAGGAACGGCGTCACCGCCATCGCCGCCGCCAGGATCAGCGCGACCGCCCCCCAGGGCGGCAGCGTCGATGCAGTCGCGGACAGCCAGGTCGCGATGACGTCCGATGCACCGGTGGTACGAAGCGAATCGCTGACCGGGATCAGCGCGCCGAGCATGATCAGGATCGGCCATTCGACATGGTCATAGGCCTCGCGCACCGGCAGCACACCGGTCGCCATGATCAGCCCCGCCGCGGCGAAGAACGCCACCGCCACGGGCACGAACCCCATCGCCGTTGCCCCCATCGCGACGCCAAGGATACCGATCGGCAGCCAGCTGCGCTTCGACACGCCAAGCCGCATCTCGCGCTGTGCCAGCGGCAGGCAGCCCAGGTCGCGCAGCTTGCCGGGCAGCTGTTCGAGCGGCCCCTGCAGCACCAGCACGTCGCCCGCGCGCAGCTCGATATTCGCCAGTCTGCGCGACAGATGCTCGCCCTGTCGCGAGATCGCGATCAGATTGACCCCGAACCGCGCCTGCAGCGCAAGCCGGGCCGCGGTCCGCCCCGCCAGCGGCGAACCGACATTGACGACCGCCTCAATCACGCCGACTTCATCGTCGTCCGCCTGATCCGCCTTTTCGCGGTCCTCGCCTTCGAGCTTCAGCCGGTCGCGCGCGATCACGCGTTCGAGCGCATCGGGTTCGCCGCCGAGGATCAGTACATCGCCAGCCCTCAGGTGCGTATGCTCGTTCGGCGCGCTGCGCATGCCCGCGCGCAGGATCCGCGTGATCGACACCTCGCCGTCGTGCCGTGCGAGAAAATCCTCGACCGACTCGTCGACCGCGGGGGACGTCTCGGGGATCGCGGCTTCGGTGATATACCCCTTGATGTCGAGCGCCTCGCCCATCGTCGGCGCAGCCCGCCGGTCGCGCGGCAGCAGGCGATAGGCGAAGCGCAGATAGATCAACCCCATCACCGTCAGCCCGAGCCCGACCGGGGTATAATCGAACATCCCGAACGGCTGCCCGGTCATCTGCTCGCGGACGCGGCTGACGATGATGTTGGGCGAGGTACCGACAAGCGTGATGAGACCGCCGAGCAGCGACGCGGTCGCCATCGGCATCAGGAACACCGATGGCGAGGTGTTGTTCTTCTTCGCCATCTGGAACGCCGCAGGCATCAGCATCGCCAGCGCGCCGATATTCTTGACCAACGCAGACGAGAACCCCACCGACGCCGTCAGGACCACAAGCTGCGACCGAACCCGCGTGACCCGCTTTGCAAGCTTTGCGAGCGCGAGTTCGATCACCCCCGAGCGCTGGACCGCCGCCGAGATGACGAGCGCCGAACCGACGATGATGACGATGTCGTCGGAAAAGCCCTTGAAGGCATCCTTCGGGCTGACGATCCCCAGCGCGATGCTCGCGAGCAGGGCCAGGATCGCGGTGACGTCATAGCGAAACCGTCCCCAGATGAAGAGCATCATCATGCCGATGAGCGTGGCGATCGAAAGAGATTGGGGAAGGGTCATCTGGCCTCGATATGTAACGGCAGATCAACCATGCCCGACAGGGCTGGTTCCCACGACAAGGGGTCCTCCGGCGTTTGCCGCCGGTTCAATAGTCTTTGGAAATGCGGACGTTCGCACTCTGCCTGCCAAGCGTGGAAATACTCGACAGCAGCGACAGCCAGCGGGTGACCTGGAACTCGACCTGCGTCGCACTATAGCCCTGGCCGTCGGTGATGATCTCCGCATAGAGCCGCCGGGTCACATATTTGCCTGCGGCGATCGATGTGCCCTGCCCCGTCTGCGGGTCGGCAGGCAGGATGCGCAGCCGGTCGAGGCCTGCTGCACGCCGCACCGCGTTGATCGGGTTGATCCCGTTGCCGCCGTCCTGCAACGCCGCCACCGCCGCCGCGAGCTGCAAGGCTTCTGGCGCGGACAGGTTGGTGATCGACGTCCCGAACAGCAGGCGCGAGAGCAGCTCGTCCTGCGGCAGCGCGGGCGTGCTCGTGAACCCGATCTCGGGCTTGAGCGCATAGCCCGTGACGCGGATCGAGGCGTTGAGCCCGGTCGAGTCCGCATTCGCCTCGATGTCGAGCGCCGGGTTCGCAGGCACGCCGCCATCGAACCGGATGACGCCGCGCGCCAATTCGAATTCGCGCCCGGCAAATTCGTAATCGCCGCGGATCAGCGTCGCACGGCCGGTAATCGCGGGGTTCTGCGGCTCACCGGCGATCTGGAGATTGGCGGACCATTCGCTTGTCAGCCCCAGCCCGCTGACCATGACCTGGTTCGGTGCGCGGGCCTTGATCGCCAGCGTCCAGGGGCGCGTCGGCGCGGCCTTTTCCTCGCCGCCCTCGGGCAGGTTGATTTCCCGGATGTTGAGTTGCGGCACTGCGCTTGCCGCAGTCGCCTGGCCTAGCCGGTAGCGGCTCTTGTTCATCACCACGTCGCCCGCGATTACGCCGCCTATCCCGTCCGACGTGAACGTCAGCGGCCCCGTCACGGTCGCGCCGATATCATCGCGGTTGATCATCACAGCGTTCGCAGCCTGCAGCCGCAGGTCGATCCCAAGCCCGTTCTTGCCTGCGAAATCAAACTGGCCGACCCCCGTCACCCGGCCGCCCTTGCCCGCGTCCGCCGCGAAACGGTCGATCACTAGGCGCGAGCCGCCGAACCGGCCGCTGGCCTGGACGTTCGACAGGATCGTGCCCGTCGTGCCGCTTTCGATGCGGGCGTTGGTTGCACGGACGACACCGCGGATTACCGGCGCTTCGAGCGTACCAACGACGTCCGCGCCGATCGCGACCGGCCCCGACAGGTCGAACAGCTCGACCCCCGTCAGCCGCCACAGCGTGTCCGCAGGCCCGCTGTAGCGCAGCTGTCCGAACAGCCGCGCGCGTGAGATCCGCGTGGCGAGGTCGCCCTCACCAAGCGGCGCAAGCTGCGCCTGTGCGCGCCCGATCGTCTTGCCACCCGAGGCGATCACCGCACGCAGGCCGAGCTTGTCGGGCGACAGAAGCGCCGCGACCCCGACATCGATCGGCCGCGACGACAGCACGAGCCCCGCACGGCTGAGGCCACGGATCGTCACGTCCGCCTTGCCCGTCGGCGGGTTCCCGCCGCTCGTCGCGACGCTGAACGTCCCCGATGCCAGGCCGCCAAGCCCGAGGCCGGGATAGCCGATGTCGAGGATGGCCAGCGGCATTCGCGTCATGCTCGCGTCGATCGCGCTGGTCGATCCGGTGAAGCGTCCGCCGATCTGCGCCTCGCCCCCCGAAAAGCTGAGCCGCGTCGGTGCGAGGCGCCAGCCATCGCCGTCGCGGGTCACGATCGCCGGGCTCAACAGCCGGAGCGGTCGCCGGTCGAGCGTGCCCTGCGCAGCGATGCGATAGCTGTCCGCGGTCACGTCGGTCACGCTCTCGATATCGAACGCGCGTCCGCGCGACCCCGCGATCGACGCCTTGATCTGCCCCACTCCGCCGCGCAGCGACGCGCTGCCCGTCAGCCGCCCGATGCTGAGCGCGCCGCGTTGCAAGCCTGCGCCGGTCGCGGTCGCCTCGATCGAGGTGCCCGCAGGGTCGAGGATCGTGACGAGATCCATATGACCACGCCGCAGCGTCCAGCCGGCGAGCGTCCCCGCGCGCGCATCGAGATGCGCCTCGACGCGCTGATTCTCGCCGACCGGTCGGAAGAGCAGTTCGCCCGCCAGACCGCCGCCCGCCACCGCAAGCCGCCCGTTGAAGCCGCCATCGACGATCGCGAGCGTCCCCGTCGCGCGGGTCCCGCTGACGTCCAGCGCGGCGATCGCGATCGTGGCACCGGCGCCGCGCGGGAGGAGCAGCGTACCGGCCGCGGTGAAGGGACCAAGCCGCGAGCCACCCGCAGCGGCAAAGGCATAGCCCTGCGCGGTCGGATCGAGATGCGCCCGCACGTTGGTCAGCCCCAGGGCCGGACTGGGGCTGGCGAGGACGAGGTCGAGCGTCGGCCGCTCGATCCTGCCGTCCAGCGTCAGCGTGACCGGACCGTAGTTCTGCTGACGGCCACCGCCCTCGAACCGGAAGCTGCCGTCGCGCCGTCTGTAGCCGTTGCCGCTCAACCGGATCTGCGGCGCGACGAGGACGAGGTTGCTGAAATGCAGGACTCCGTCCGTCGTTCGTTCGAGATTGGCGGTGAGCCGCGGCAGACCACCTGCGAGACTGCGGAAGAAGGCGTTGTCAAGCCGCAGCACCTGTGCCGCGCCCTGCCCGATCACCCGCGTCCCCTTGCCGTTCGGCCCCGGAACGACGCGCAGCGTCGACGTGACGTCGACGATCCCCAGCCCCGGGATCAGATAGCGACCGAGCCGGCCATTCACCCCGACGTCGAACCGCCCGGTGCGCAGATCGACCCGGATGCCGATCCGTCCGTTGAGCTTGTCGGAGCGCAGCACGAGGTCGTCACCGGTCAACAGCGCAGGCGTGATCCGCAGCCGCCCATCGACCGACAGGTTGCGCAGGATCCCCCCGGCAACATCGCCCACCCCGGTCACGCGGGCGGCGGTGACGCGGATCGGGACGGTGACCGGCGCCGCCGACAGACGCCCCTTGCCGGCGATCCGCACGCGATCGAAGCCGGTCTTGTCGAAGGTCAGTCGTGCCGCGTCGAGGCGGTAGTCGAAGCTTGCGGTCGCGAAGGCACCGTCGAGAATGGCGCGCAGTTCGATGCCGCTGCCCCCCATCGTCCCGATCAGCGCCGTCGGCCGCAGCAGCCGCGCCTTCACGCGAAGATCACGAAACGCGTTCGCGCCGAGATCGACGATACCCGTCGTGTCGAGCGAGAGCGCCGGCGACCGCAGCGACAGCCGCCCGTCGAGCCGGCGTTCGACGAACGTCGCGGCGCCATTGACCAGCACCCGCGGCGTCGTGAGCGCTGCGAGCCGTCCGCTGAGCAGCCCCGAGGGGGCGAGCGTTCCCGACAGCGTATAGCGTCCGCTTGCCTGTGAAAGCGCGAGATCGACCGCGCGTGCCGTGCCGACAATACCCTGTGCGCGGCCCGTCCAGCGTGCCCAGCGGCCGTCACCGGTGACGACGAGCGCGACGTTGCTCCGGGCGCCGATCATCCGGGCGAGCACCCCGTTCGCCGCCCCGCGCGCCGCTACGTCCAGATCGAACCGGTCTCGCGCTGGCTCCGCATCGATCCGCAGCTTGAGCCGGTCGCTGCCCGCGACCAGCGCGTTCACGTCGACGAGCGCGCGTCCCGAGCGGATATCGGCACGGCCGTCGAGCCGCGCGACGCGTGCGGTGCCGAGCACGCGCGTGTCGAGCAGCAGGCGTCCGACCGTGAGCCGCCCGATCCGGATGTCGAAATCGGGGAGGATCGGCGTGCGCCTCTTCGACGGTCGCGTGCGCGGGACGTGGAACAGCGTCGCGCGATCGATCGCGAGCCGGCGGATCTCGAGCCGGTTCGAAAACCAGCGGATGGGCGACCAGTCGAGTTCGACGCGCGGCGCCTGGAACACGAGCCCGTCGAGATCATAGACGCGCAGATCAGTCAGCCGCGTATCACCATAGAGAGACCCGTCGATCCGCCCGATCGTGAAGCGCAGCCCGTTGGCCGCGCGGATCGCGCCGACCCGATTGGCGACATAGCGGTGGCCGATATCGGTATCGACGATCAGCAGCGCGGCGCCGAGGATCGCCACCAGGGCAAGGAACGCCGCCGCAAGCCAGCGCCACCAGCGGCGCCGTGGCACAGGCCGGCCCGGCTCTGTCGTCTCGGTCGCGGCGTCGGTCAAAACGCCTGTCCCAGCGATACATAGACCGCGATCCGGCTGTCGCCCGGTTGCGGGTTGATCGGCGTCCCGACATCGAATCGGATCGGGCCGAAGTTCGAATAATAGCGCACCCCGATCCCCGTGCCATATTGCAGGCCGGTGAATTTGGGCAGCGGCGACGTGTAGATGTTGCCCGCATCGAGGAACGGCACGACCCCGAAATTGCCGAACGCCTTGATCCGCGCCTCGATCGAGAATTCGGTCAGGCTGCGGCCGCCGATCGGGTCGTTGTTCGGATCGCGCGGACCGATCGACTGATAGCCATAGCCGCGTATCGACGCGCCGCCGCCGGCATAGAAACGCCGCGACGGTGCCACCTGATCGCGCGGCGCGCCGACGATCGTGCCGAGCCGGGTCCGCCCCGCCAGCACGATCCCGTCGCTGACCGTCCGGTACACGCTCGCGTCGATCTGCGTCCGCGCATAGCCGAACACCGATCCCTGGAACGATGCCTCCGGGCTCAGCCGCCCGCCGAGCCGGAACCCGCGCGTCGGGTTGAGCAGGTCGTCCGATCCGTCATAATTCAGCGTGGTCGGCAGCGCGCCGATGAAGAAGGTCCGGCGTCGAGGATCGCCGGTCGACACGATCACGTCGCGTTCGTCCGACGCGATCAGCTCCGCGCCGAGCGACCAGGTCCAGGTCTTCTGGAAGAAGATGTTCGTCTGGCGTTCGATGCTGCCGGCCAGCGTGAAGGTCTTGGCCTCATACGCATCGCGGTTGATATGCACCGCGGAGACCTGCGCGGTCAGCACGCGGTCGCGCGCATGAAAGTTGTTGCGGCGATAGACGATCGCGCCGAGCTGCTCCTGCGTCCCGATAACGCTGCGCAGCGTGAGCGCGCCCTCGGGCGGAAACAGGTTGCGATGCGTCCAGCTGACCTCGGCGCGTGCGCCCTCGCCCGTGCCATACCCAAGCTCGCCCGCGACCGTGCGCGGCGGCGCGCGGTCGAGCTTCACACCGATATCGACGCTGTCGGCGGTGCTGCCCGGGATCGGCCTGACCTCGACCGACGACACCAGGCTGGTCTGGACGAGCGCCCGGCGCAGATCGTCCAGCTCGCCCGCATCATAGGGCTGACCGGGCGTGAACCGCGCGATCTCCTGCACATGCTCCGCATCGAACACGCGGTTGCCGGGCAGCGCGACGATCCGGCCAAAGCGCTTCTGGCCGCCCGGGACGATCGACAGGTCGAGCGTCGCGGTGCGCGTCGCATGGTCCACCACGATCGCCGGATCGCCGACCTTGGCGAACGGAAAGCCCTCGCGCCCGATCTGAGTCGTCAGCTTGGCCTCGCCCGCGACGATCGCATCCGAGTTGACCGGGTCGGCAGGCTTGATGCCGAAGGCCTGGGCCAGCGCGGGCGCCTTGTCCCCCGCCGCCGCCAGACCATCGATCGTCACGCCCGTGAAGGTATAGCGCGTGCCCGGATCGGCCGAGACGATCACCAGCGGCTTCTGCCCGGGCTCGACCCGGGTGGTGACGCGCGCGTCATAATAGCCCTCGGCGCGCAACAGGCTGTTGAGCAGGTCGCCGTCCTCGCGCGCACGGCGATCGAGCTGCGCTGCATTGGCGACCTCGCCGTCGTTCGCGTTGAGCGTCGAGAGCTGGTCGAACCGCTGTTTCAGCAGCGCGTTCTCGATCGAGTCGATTCCCTCGATCCGCCACGAATAGCGCGTCTCGGTCGTCGCATCGGTGTTGGTCGCGACGGTGACCGGATCATCGGTGGCGGCGGCAAGATCGGGCCAGGCGACGCCGATATCGGGCAGCGGCGCGAGCGGCGACATGGGATCGAGCGACACCGGCGCGTCCGCGGCCGCGGCGCCCTCCTGCGGCGTGGACACGCGTGTCTGCGCGGCGGCGCGGGGGGGCGCCGTCAGCATCGGCACGACAAGGACGGCGGTGGCCGTACCGATCCCGACCCACCCGAAGCGGTACACCATGCTCGCCTCCTAGCCGGGCTTGGCCCCCCGCGACAGTCGTTCGTGACGCATTTTCGCCACGTTTCGTCATGACATCGAAATACTCTGCCGGACAATCAGCGCGTTGCGCGGTGCATCGTCCGCGTCGGCAGCCGGCACTGGCGTCCGCGCGCGCGACGTGGCAGGTGCGGGACATGGCTGACAAACGTCCGACCGCCGCTGGCGGCTTCCTGATCGCGATGGGCATTCTTGGCGGCGCGGGGGTCGGATTTGCGATCGGCCAGGCCACGCTGGGTCTCCTGATCGGCACCGCGATCGGCGTCGCGGCCGCGCTGCTCGTCTGGATCCGCGACCGCCGCTAGTCGGGTTCGCGCATCTGCCAGACGACGCGGCCGACAATGTCGACCGAGCCGTCGGGCACCGGCGGCGCGGCAGGATTGTCGCTCGACACGCTGAGCGTCCCGTCCCGCAACGCGACCCGCTTGACCATCGTCAGGCCATCGACCCGGATGACGTGAAGGCGTCCGCGCGCGCCCGGCACCGTGGTCGCCATATCGACGATGATGTGATCGCCATCCTGCAGGCCGGGCTCCATCGATGTTCCCCGGACCCGGATGATCGCCGCCTGCCCGTCGCGCAGCCCGAGCCGCCGCGCCAGCGCGGGGTCGATCACGTCGGTGCCCAGCAGCACCTCGTCATCGACCAGCGCGCCCGGCCCGGCCGACGCCTGGACCGCCAGGCGGGCGATCCGAAACCCGGTTCGCCTTTCGCTGCCCTTCGTTCCGCTCCCGCCGAGCACATGATCCTCGACGCCGAGATACTGCGCGAGCAGCCGGCGATCGTCCTCCGCCAACCGTCGTGGCGACCCGCGCTTCACATACTGCTGCAGATAGGCCGCGTTGCGTCCCAGCATCGCCGACAGGGCCGCCATACTGTCCCCGCGCGCAGCCGCAAGCCGTGCCAGCGCTGCTCGGGGATCGGGATCGGACATGGCGAGACCATAGCGCAGGAAAAATCCTAGACAAGTTGGATTTCAGGGAACAGATCGTGAACGGAGACGGGAATCACGAGGAGCAAACGATGTCCGTACTGGTCAAGATCAACCGATATCCGCGGCAGACCGACATGGGGGCGGCCACCTTCGGACGGCGTGCGGTGAATGATTCCCGGCTCGTCGCGGATCTCAGACGCGGTCGCCAGCCACGCGCGGGACTGGTCGCGCGGATCGAGGCGTTCATCGCGAACACGTCCGGGCGCGGCCGGTCGTGAGGATGGCCCCCCTGCGCGGCCCCGATGTCGCGACGCGGTTGATCCGCGCACTTCACGCCAGTGCCGCAGCATCGGGCACGGCATTCGAGCTGATCGAGACGGTTTCGCGCCCATGGGCGAGCGCGACCTTCTCGGGCGAGCAACATCATCTGGTCATCCTGGCGGATCCCATACCCGGTTTTCGATCCTGGCTTGCCGCCCTGCCCGATGCCGAGCTGCCGCTGCGGGGGCACATCCTCGCCGATCTCGCGATCGACGCAGTGGAGCTGGTCGGGTCGCGGCTGCGTGTCACCATCGCGGCGTTGACGCTGATCGACGCATAGCCATGCCTTGGGGCTGGACTTTCGGCCTTGGAAACACGAAGTCGGCGGCCAATGAAGGAGATGACGATGGCAGGCACCGGCGCCGGAATGGGCAAGTTCGAATGGGCGGATCCGTTCCTGCTCGACGACCAGCTGAGCGAAGACGAACGCATGATCCGCGATACCGCGCGCGCCTATGCCGAGGACAAGCTCGCGCCGCGGATCATCGACGCGTTCCAGCACGAACATACCGATCCCGCGATTTTCCGCGAGATGGGTGATCTCGGCCTGCTCGGACCGACTATCCCAGAGGAATATGGCGGCGTCGGCGCCTCCTATGTCGCGTACGGCCTGGTCGCGCGCGAGGTCGAGCGGATCGACTCGGGTTATCGCTCGATGATGTCGGTCCAGTCGAGCCTGGTGATGTACCCGATCAATGCGTTCGGTTCCGAAGCACAGAAGCGCAAATATCTGCCGAAGCTCGCGACTGGCGAGTTCATTGGTTGCTTCGGACTGACCGAGCCCGATGCGGGGTCGGACCCCGGCGGCATGACGACGCGCGCGAAGAAGACCGCGAACGGCTATGTCATCTCGGGCGCCAAGACCTGGATCTCCAACTCGCCGATCGCCGACGTGTTCGTGGTCTGGGCCAAGTCCGACGAGCATGGCGGTGGCATCCGCGGCTTCATCCTGGAACGCGGGATGAAGGGGCTCGAGACGCCCAAGATCGAGGGCAAGCTGTCGCTGCGGGCGTCGATCACCGGCATGATCCTGATGGACGAGGTCGAGGTCGGCGAGGACGCGTTGCTCCCCGACGTCCAGGGGCTGAAGGGGCCGTTCGGCTGTCTGAACCGCGCGCGCTACGGGATCTCGTGGGGTGCGCTCGGTGCCGCCGAATTCTGCTTCCACGCCGCGCGGCAATATGGCCTCGATCGCAACCAGTTCGGCACCCCGCTCGCCGGGCGGCAGCTCTATCAGAAGAAGCTCGCCGACATGGAGACCGAGATCGCGCTCGGGCTCCAGGCGTCACTGCGCGTCGGGCGGCTGATGGACGAGGGGCGGTTCGCGCCCGAGATGGTCTCGATCGTCAAGCGCAACAATGTCGGCAAGGCGCTCGACATCGCGCGGATGAGTCGGGACATGCACGGCGGCAACGGCATTTCGGGGGAATATCAGGTAATGCGTCACATGATGAACCTCGAGACGGTCAACACCTATGAGGGCGCACACGACGTCCACGCGCTGATCCTCGGCCGCGCGATCACGGGTATTGCAGCGTTCTAGTGATAGGCCACGTGCTTGCTTGCCACCCCGGCGAAGGCCGGGGCCCAGTTGGGGAACGCGCCTTGGCTGATGCTGCGTGTCGTTACTACAACCTTTCCAACTGGGCCCCGGCCTCCGCCGGGGTGGTGATTTAATCGTGGAAGGCAAACCTACACCCCTCGCCGGCCTAAAGGTCGTCGAACTCGCCCGCATCCTCGCCGGCCCCTGGGCTGGCCAAGTGCTCGCCGATCTCGGTGCCGACGTCACCAAGGTCGAGAGCCCCGCCGGCGACGACACCCGGACCTGGGGCCCGCCGTTCATCGACAACCCCGACGGCACCCGCGACGCGGCCTATTTCCACGCCGCCAACCGCGGCAAGCGCTCGGTCGTCGCGGACTTCACGACGCCCGAGGGACAGGCTGCGGTTCGTGCGCTGATCGCCGACGCCGATGTCGTGATCGAGAATTTCAAGGTCGGCGGGCTTGCCAGATACGGGCTCGACTATCCGACGCTCGCCGCAATCAATCCGCGGCTCGTCTATTGCTCGATCACCGGCTTCGGACAGGACGGACCCTACGCACCGCGCGCGGGCTATGACTTCATCGTCCAGGGCATGAGCGGGATCATGGATCTCACCGGCGAGCCCGATGGGGCGCCGCAGAAGATCGGGGTCGCGTTCGCCGACATCATGACCGGGCTGTATTCGGTGATCGCGATCCAGGCGGCGCTCGCGATGCGCGAGCGGACCGGTCGGGGGCAGCAGATCGACATGGCGCTGCTCGACACGATGACCGGCGTCCTCGCCAATCAGGCGATGAACTGGTTCGCGAGCGGCGTCTCGCCGACGCGGGTCGGCAACGCCCACATGAACGTATGCCCCTATGCCGTATTCCCGACCAGCGACGGGTGGTTCATCCTCGCGGTCGGCAATGACGGGCAGTTCCGGCGGTTCTGCGATGCGATGGGCTTACCTGAAATGCGCGACGATCCGCGGTTCGCGACCAATGCCGGGCGGCTCGCCTTCAAGGACATCTTGTTTGCAGGGATCGAGGCGGCGACCTCGCTGGTGCCTAAACTCGAGCTGCTCGCGCGGCTGGAGGCGGTCGGTGTCCCCGCCGGGCCGATCAACACCGTCGCGCAGGCATTCGACGATCCACAGGTGATCGCGCGCGGCATGGCGATCGACGTCGTGCGTCCGGATGGATCGACCGTCCCGGGTCTCCGCACGCCGATCCGCTTCTCGGATGCCGATCTCGCGACCGGGCGCGCGGCACCAATGCTACCAAAACACCCGTCATCCTGACGAAAGTCAGGATCCAGAGCCACGGACGGTAGCGGTCGTGGCTCTGGATCCTGGGTCTAGCCCAGGATGACGACGGGGATTAGGCGACGGCCGTCACCGGCTTGCGCGCATACACCCCGTACGCAAGGATCAGCGCGTAGCAGATCGCCGGGAGCAGCAACGCGAAGTGCAGGCTGCCCGACGAGTCCGCGAGCACGCCCGTGAAATAGGGAATGATCGCGCCGCCGACGATCGCCGTGGCGATCACGCCCGACCCCTCGGCCGCACGCTTGCCAAGGCCTTCAGATGCCAAGGCGAAGATCGTCGGGAACATCACCGAATTCATGAGCCCGATCGACAGCAAGGCCCAACCCGACACGGCACCCTCGGTATTCGCCGAGATCAGGATCAGCGCCAGCGTCCCGGTCGCGACACCGGCCAGAACCTTGCCTGGCGACACCTTGTTGAGGACATAGGCCCCGATGAACCGCCCGATCAGCGCGCCGCCCCAGTAGAAGGGCACGTGCTGACCGGCAGCGACATCGCTCAGGCCCATCACGCTCGGCTGCATCAGGTAGTTGACGATCAGCGAGCCGACCGCGACCTCGGCGCCGACATAAAGGAAGATGCACGCCGTCCCCATCGCGAAGCGCGGGCGCTTGAGCAGCGTGAAGGCGTGGAGGATGCTGCCCGTCTGCTCCTGCTCCTCGTTCAGCCGGTTCCGCCGCGTCCAGACGACGGCGGCGACGATCAGCAGCGCGATCGCGAGGCCGATATAGGTGTGCACGACGGTCCGCGACGATTCGGTCCGGTAGGCGTCAAGCGCGGCGCCGGTCAGCGTCGAGGAATCCACCGTCGCGAGACCACCAAGGATGACCGCGGAACCGACATAAGGGAAGATCGTCGTGCCGAGCGAGTTGAACGCCTGCGCGAAGGTCAGCCGGCTCGATGCCGATTTCGGCGCGCCGAGCGCCGAGATCAGCGGGTTGGCGACGACCTGAACGACCGTGATGCCCGCGCCCAGCACGAAAAGCGCGAACAGGAACATCTCGAAGCTGGCCTTGCCCGCCGCCGGGATGAACAACAGGCACCCGACGGTCATCGTCACCAGCCCGATCGAGGCGGTGCGCATATAACCGGCCTTGCGCACGATCGCCGCGGCAGGAATCGAGAACAGCGCATAGGCGAGGAAGAAGGCCGACTGGACCAGCATCGCGGTCGCATGGTCGAGCGTGAACAGCTCCTTCATCTTCGGAATGATGATGTCGTTCAGCGAGGTGATGCCACCGAAGATGAAGAACAGGGCGAAGACGAAGACGCGCAGGTCGGGGGCGTCGTAACCGTGATTGGCATCGCCCTCTGCGGCGGCGCCTCCCGCGGCGGCGGTGTGATGGGTGTCGACATGCATGATAAATTGCGCCCTCTCGCGGTCTTGTTGGGCGGCGGCATAAGCCGGGGCGACCGCGCGTGGCAATGGTTAGAGGCGCGTTCGCGTCCGGCCGCGGCGTGGCACCCGTCGATTGCCGCGCTTTCGGGCATCGGGTATGCCGTTTGCAAACGCGACAAGGGAGAGCATGAGATGGCGACCGCAGCGCTGCGCAATTCGACGGTTTCACCCGCGGAATGGGAGGCCCGCCAACAGCTTGCCGCCTGCTACCGGGTCTTCGACATGCTCGGCTGGTCCGAGATGATCTACAACCACATCACGTTGAAGATCCCCGGCGAGGACGGCGCGTTCCTGATCAACCCGTTCGGGCTGCATTTCAGCGAGGTGACTGCGTCGAGCCTCGTCAAGATCGACATCGACGGCAACAAGCTCGACCAGAACCCCTATCCGGTCAATCTCGCGGGCTTCACGCAGCACGCGCTGTTCCACAAGCACCTGCCCGACGCGCATTGCATCATGCACACGCACACCACCGCGGGCATGGCGGTCAGCGCGGTCGAGGGCGGGCTTCAGCCGACCAATTTCTATGCGTGCAACTTCATCGGCCAGATCGCCTATCATGATTTCGAGGGCGTCACCGTCCGGTCGGAAGAGGGCGAACGGCTGATCGAGCATCTCGGCGACAAGCGCGTGATGCTGCTGCGCAATCACGGCATCCTGGTCATGGGCCGGACGCTGCCCGAGGCGTTCATCAAGCACTGGTCGCTGCAGCGCGCCTGCGAGATCCAGGTCGCGACGGCGTCGATGGGCACGCCGATCCTGATCCCCGACGATGTCGTCAAGGTCCACCAGCGCGATCTCGGCAAGGTCTCGCTGCCCGGTGGCGCGGGCAAGGCGGATTTCGAGGCGATGGTTCGGCTGGTTGACAAGCGTGACACGAGCTGGCGGCAATAGCCCCCTCCCCTCCGCCCAGGGGATCGGCTAGCGCGCGGGGATGACCCGCTTCACCGTCAACAACCAGGCGATCGAATATCGGCTCGATCCCGCGACGCCGCTGCTCTGGGCGCTGCGCGACGCGTCGAACCTGACGGGGACCAAATATGGCTGCGGCACCGGCCATTGCGGCGCCTGCACGGTCGATATCGACGGTCGTGCGGTGCGCAGCTGCCGTGTGCCGATCGGGTCGATCGAGGGGCGCTACGTCACCACGATCGAGGGGCTGTCGCACGAACGCAACCACCCGCTGCAGCTCGCCTTCATCGCCGAAGCGGTGCCGCAATGCGGCTTCTGCATCCCCGGCATGATCATGGCCGCCGCCGCGCTGCTGAAACGCGATGCAAACCCGAGCGAAGCGCTGATCCGCGAACAGATCACCAATCTGTGCCGCTGCGGCGTCTATCCGCGCGTCGTCGAGGCGATCCAGCGCGCGGGCCGCGCGACCCGGGGTGAGGAGGTCCTGCCCGCTGGCCCGCGCCCCGGGATCGACCCGGCGGATTCCGCACGGCTCGTTCCCGCGCTCGTCCCGCCGCCCGCGCGCTAAGCCGCACGCGCACGAATCCTGTCGGATCGCTGACCAAGCCATTCAGCGTCGCCTCACGCCCGTAAGGCTAGAAGGGGTGCACCATAGGAGCCGGCTCGTGCGCCGGCAGTCGAGGACGACGGCAATGACGCGGAGTTTCCTGAAGATCTTGCTCGTGGCATCCGCACTGGTGCCGGTTGCCGCACAGGCGCAGCGGTTCGGTGCCGAGGCGCCGGGGAATGGCGAGATGCGCGGTGATTGGAGCGATCGCGGCGATCGGGGCGATCGGGGCGATCGTCCGCAACGTGCGGACCAGGGCACGGTCGTGCAGGGCCAGGCACGCGGTGACGGTGGCTATGGGCGTAACGGCCGCCCGGACGCGCCCCGCCAGGACTGGAATGCACGTGTGGGGTCGGACCGGCAGGCCGACCAGGTTCGCGAGAACTGGGTCCGCGGCAATGCGCAGCGCGATGCCGCCCGCCAGGACGTCCGAAACGACCGCCGCGGTCAGCCCGATCGCGCGCGCTTTGACGGCCGCCCAGGCGAGGACCGCGGCTATCGTGACGTTCCACGCGGGCGCGACGACCTCCGCGGCCGCCCGGATGGGCGTGGACGCGACGACTGGCGCGGCCGTGACGGCGATCGGGACCGCGGCGGCTATCGCAGCGGCCAGCATTTTGGCGGCTACGGCACCGTCCAGGGCTATGGCCGCGGCGGATATGGCCAGCGCGGCGCATGGAACCGCGGCTGGCGCAGCGACAATCGCTATGGCTGGAGCGACTATCGCGCAAGCAACCGCGGCGCCTACCGCCTGCCGCGCTATTATGCGCCGAACGGATGGGGCTCGGGCTATCGCCGCTTCGGCATCGGCTTTTCGCTGAACAGCATCCTGTACAACCAGAATTACTGGATCCAGGATCCCTACACCTATCGCCTGCCCGAGGCCTATGGGCCGTATCGCTGGGTCCGCTATTACAACGACGCGTTGCTCGTCGATCTCGACAGCGGGCGGGTCGTCGACACGGTCTACGACATCTTCTGGTAGGCGCATCGCGGCACGACGAGCGACCGCGCCCGTCGTGCCGCACGCGTTCGCCCCCTTGCGTTTCGCGGACGGCTGCGCAAATTCGGATCCATGGGTTTATTCACCAAAGCCAAGCCGCAGGATCCGATGGCGCCGACGCGGCAGGCGGCGGGCGCCAGCGTCGCCGCGCGGCTCGACGCCAATCCGAAGGTCCAGCGGATCGCGATCGACGGCGTGCAATTCTATCACCACGCCAATTTCCTCGACGCCGCAACCTGTCGCGCGCTCATCGCGCTGATTGATTCGAAGCGGCGACCGTCGACGCTGCTGTCCGACCGCCCGAACAGCAGTTTCCGCACGTCGGAGAGCTGCGACATGGATCGCTGGTCCCCCGATGTGCAACCCACCGACGAGGCGATCGCCGCGCTGCTCGGCATTGACCTGCCGCATGGCGAAACGATGCAGGGGCAGCGTTACGCCCCCGGCCAGCAATTTCGCGCGCATCACGATTATTTCCATGCGAGCGAAAGCTATTGGGACAAGATGCAGGAACAGGGCGGCCAGCGCACCTGGACCGCGATGGTCTATCTGAACGACGTGCCCGAGGGTGGCGCCACGTGGTTCCCGCAGGCGGGCGTCAAGGTCGCGCCCAAGCGCGGGCTGCTGCTCGCGTGGAACAACATGAGCCCCGACGGCAGCCCCAATGGCCTGACGCTCCACGAAGGCATGCCGGTGGTTGAGGGCGTCAAATACATCGTCACGAAATGGTTTCGCGAACGCCCCTGGATCAAGTGACGCCCCCCCCCGCCGGGGGAGGGTGGCCTGGCCGCGTCGGTGAACCCGCTCGACAATCCCCCCGCAGCCACTACCTCCGGCGCATGACAGTTCTCGGCGTAACCTCCTCGATCCTCGGCCAGCCCTGGCGCTGGCGCTCGCTCGCCGCAGACGCGCGCGACGGGTTTGGCGGCGACGATCTGGTGACCCAGCTCCTTCTCGCACGCGGCTGCCCGCGCGAGGCGCTCGACGCGCACCGCACGCCGTCGATCCGCGCGTTCATGCCCGACCCGTCGATCTTCCGCGACATGGACCGCGCAGCCGATCGGCTCGCCGATGCGGTGCAGGCGGGCGAACAGGTCGCGATCTTCGGCGATTACGACGTCGACGGCGCGACTTCCGCCGCGCTGATGATCCTCGTGCTGCGCGATCTGGGGATCGAGGCGCGCGCCTATATCCCCGACCGCCTGCTCGAAGGCTATGGCCCGTCGGGCGAGGCCATGGTCCGGCTCGCGGGCGAAGGCGCCTCGCTGATCGTCACCGTCGACTGCGGCGCGCAGGCGTTCGACGCGCTCGATGCCGCGCGCGATGCGAAGGTCGATGTGATCGTGATCGATCACCACAAATGCTCGACTGCGCTCCCGCACGCATTGGCACTCGTCAATCCCAACCGGCTCGACGAGGATGAGGGCGCCGCACACGGCCATCTCGCTGCGGTCGGCATGTGCTTCCTCGCCGCCGCCGCGCTCGTCCGCACGCTGCGCACGCGTGGCTTCTTTGAGAACCGCGCCGAGCCCAAGCTCATCGACCTGCTCGACATCGTCGCGCTCGGCACGGTCGCCGACGTCGCGCAGTTGCGCGGGCTCAACCGTGCGTTCGTCGCACAGGGGCTGAAGGTCATGGGCGCGCGCCGCAACATCGGCGTCGCGGCGTTGATCGCGGCGTCGCGACTGACGCGCAACCCGACCTGCACCGATCTCGGCTTCGCACTCGGCCCGCGGATCAACGCCGGCGGGCGCATCGGCCGCGCCGATCTCGGCGTCCGCCTGCTGACCACGCAGGACCCCGACGAGGCGCGCGGGATCGCCGAGGAGCTCGACCGTCTCAACGAGGAACGCCGCGCGATCGAGACCGCGGTGCAGGAGGCCGCCGACCTGCTCGCCAGCCGCGAGCGCAGCGTCTCGGTCGTCGCCGGACAGGGCTGGCATCCCGGCGTCATCGGCATCGTCGCAGGCCGGCTGAAGGAAAAGCTCGGTCGGCCCGCGATCGTCATCGCGATCGACGAACACGGCATCGGCAAGGGATCGGGCCGGTCGATCCCGGGCGTGGACCTCGGCGCGGCGGTGATGGCGGCGCGTGAGCAGGGCCTGCTCGTTTCAGGGGGCGGCCACGCGATGGCGGCCGGACTGACGATTGCCGAAGCGGCGATCCCGGCTTTCGCCGACTTCCTCGAGGACCGGCTCGCCGCAGCGGTCTCGCAGTCCAATGACGGCCGTGCGCTTTTGCTCGATGCGGTCCTGGCCGCGGGCGGGGTCAATCCTGCGCTGGTCGAGTCGATGGACGCAGGGGGACCTTATGGGATGGGCTGGCCCGCACCGCGCGTCGCGATGGGGCCGGTCCGCGTGATCAAGGCGGATGTGGTGGGCAATGGCCATGTCCGCACGATCGTCGCGGGCGACGACGGCCGCAGCGTCAAGGCGATGGCGTTCCGCGCCGCCGAGACGCCGCTCGGTCAGGCGCTGCTCGGCGCGGCCCCGCACCGCAAGCTCTGGCTCGCCGGTCGCGCCAAGATCGACGACTGGGCATCGCGCCCCGCAGCAGAATTGCACGTCGAAGATGCCGCTTGGGCCGATTGAAGGGTTGACGGGCCAGCCACTTGGCCTTAGGCGCCTCCAACCACGCAGGCCCCTTCGTCTAGCGGTTAGGACGCGGCCCTTTCACGGCTGAAGCACGGGTTCGATTCCCGTAGGGGTCACCATCTCATCGCCAAGCGGTTGAGATTGGCGAAATTCAATAGAATCAACGCCTCGCGAGGCGCCCAGTGCTACAGATGGCGTCGCATACTGCATTCCATCGAGCGCGGCAGATCGCGTTTCTCGCAGTTTCGAATGATCGTTGCGGAGGGTGTCCGAGGGGTCATCGGCAATCCGGCGTCGACAGGGTGTCTGAGAACAACCGACCCGTTCCTGGCGCGTAGGAAGCGCGCCGTGCTGGTTATCGCATGCTTGCCGAGATCAGGCAGCGCGAGACGGGATCACCGCCTGATAAATGGTCGCTGAGCGCACCAAGGCCATATTGCATTGAGACGGCTGTTCCGCGACTGCGGCGCATGCCTCACGCCAGCAACATCGTCTATTGCGACGGTCCAGACAGCCCCCACGCCTTCGACATCGTTCCGATCCAGCCCCGTAAGGGGAGCTTGGATGCGATGTGCCCATTGTGCAAAGGCCGCGGCCAATGGAATACCGAGATTGATCTCGTAAGCTTCCGCTGCAAGCGCACTGCCTGCGATCGGTGCCATGGCGCTGGATGGGTAGAAACCGGCTCGGACCCGGTCGGCCTGCCCGACATCGAGATTTCACCGGAAGGCTACCCCCGGTGGACGCTACGCTTCGAACCTGCCGACGAAGTCACGCTGATTGACCCGGAAAAACCAGGCCTATCGCAGACCTAGGAAGTTATTGGTTGGGTCAGGCGCACCGCGCTTGGCCGCGATCCGTGCAACGTCCTCGTCACTTGGCTCCTCCGGCAGGTCCTCGGCAGGCGAGAGCCCGCCATCGGGGAGGCCTGGCGCGGTGCCGGCAATCGACTCGTCGATGGCGCGCTCGTTGGCACTGTCCGTGATCTTCTCTCTGTTCGGCATGTTATTCTCGGCGGCGGCTCCTGGTCGGCGAACAGCCCCTGCTCAGGTCATCCGCCGGGCGTGGCGGAAGCGCGCATACCGATTGAGGAGATCGTTGATCAGCTGTTCGTCGCTCAGGCCGGTCACATCATGCGCGGGCTCTCCCTCCGAGGAATGCGCCACCGCCCGGTAGTGGAGACGCTCCTGCTCGTTCGCCTTGCGCGATGCCGCCCAGGCGAAGCTTGCCTGGCGGAAGCCGCGTGCCCGAACCCCGTAGCGGAACTCGCCACGCTCGCCGTGCGGGATGCGAAGCTCGACCTGGTTTTCGTCCTGAACGAGGGTTGGCGAGAGGCCGCTGTCGCGCATCTGTGCCGCTACCGCGTCGAGCGCCGGGCTTGCCGTATCGGTGAGGAACGCCGCAACCTCACGCTTGTCGTGGAAGCGCGTGATGGTCGCGAGGCGCTGCTGCCAACTCAACGGCGTTTCGGCGATCGGATCGGAACCCGCGGCGGACAGGTCCAACGCTTCCTGGTCCTCGGTCTGCAGGGCGCGCAGCAGCCCATAGCAAATGAACACCATCACCACCGCGAATGGCAATGCACTGGCGATCGCGGCAGTCTGAAGGGCCTGGAGCCCACCGGCGACCAGCAGCACCGCACCGACGGCGCCCGCGGATACCGCCCAGAATACACGCTGCCACACCGGCGGGTTCTCCGCCGCGCCCGATGTGATCATGTCGATGACCAATGCCCCGGAATCCGCCGACGTGACGAAGAAGGTGATGATCAAGAGTGTCGCGATACCCGAGACGATCGTTGCGAAGGGCAGCTGCTCCAGTGTCTCGAACAACGCCACCGGCAGATTGTTGGCGACGGTGTCGGCGATGGCGGCCGTACCGGCCATGTCCAGCGCGATCGCGGTGTTGCCGAACACCGTCATCCAGAGGAAGGTGAATAGGGTCGGCACCAGCAGCACGCCGCCGATGAATTCGCGGATCGTGCGCCCACGCGAGATGCGGGCGATGAACATGCCGACGAAGGGCGACCAGGCGATCCACCAACCCCAATAGAACAAGGTCCAATTGCCCAGCCACGGGTTGGGTTCGTAGGCGTAGAGGCGGAAGGTGCGCGGCACGACTTCACCGAGATAGGTGCCGATGTTCTGCACAAAGGCCTGGAGCAGAAACACCGTCGACCCGGTGACCAGGACGAAGGCGAGCAGCAGTCCGGCCAGGATGATGTTGAGTTCGGACAGGCGCTTCACGCCCTTGTCGAGTCCGGCGACGACCGACAGCGTGGCCATGCCGGTGATGGCGGCGATCAGGACGAGCTGAACGGGGATGCTCGTCGGCAGGCCGAACAGGTAATTGAACCCGGCATTCACCTGCAGCACGCCGAGACCAAGCGACGTCGCAACGCCGAACATCGTGCCCAGCACCGCGAAGATGTCGACGGCGTGGCCGATCGGGCCATAGATCCGCTTGCCGATCAGCGGGTAGAGTGCCGAGCGGATGGTGAGCGGTAGTCCACGACGAAACGCGAAATAGGCAAGCGCCAGCCCGACCACGATGTAGATCGCCCAGGCGTGCAGGCCCCAGTGGAAGAAGGTGAGGACCATCGCTTCGCGCGCGGCCGCGATCGTCTTGCCCTCGCCCACGGGCGGCGATGCATAATGCTGGATCGGCTCGGCCACGCCGAAGAAGATCAGGCCGATCCCCATCCCCGCACTGAACAGCATCGCGAACCAGGACAGGTAGCTGTAATCCGGTTCGCTGTCGTCGGGCCCGAGCTTCACATCGCCATAGCGACTGAACATCAGGAAGATGGCGAAGATCAGGAACCCCGCGACCGCGGCGATGTAGAACCAGCCGAAGTCCGCGACGATCAGCGCCTGCACGGTCGTGAACACCTGGTTCGCGGTCTCCGGGGCGAGTGCGCCGAAGAGGGCGAAGGCCAGGATCAGGCCTGCCGAAACGAAGAATACAGGCGGATTGATCTCCGCCTTACGTCCCGCGGCTGGCTGTAGCGCATCACTCGGTACCGGCTCGGTCAATGTACCCCCTATTCATGGTTAATGTCCTGTCCAGTGAATGGAACGACGCTGAGCCTTGTCAGTTGCGAACGAGTGTTACGATGCGGAAACGATTGACCCGGTCTCGCTTGCGGCCTCGCCCTGTCGTTGGTGCTGTCGTCGGGGGCAACAGCGCAGGACGCCCGGTTAAGCAAAGCGATGAGCGTCCGACCGAGACGATGCTGCCGGCTGAGAAGAAGGCCAGTGTGCTTGCCGGAACATGGAACAGTATCCAGGGGTCGAAGCCCGGGCTCGGCCAGCCGAACGATGGCGCCCTGCCGGGCTGGTACGAAACCGACCTCTATGCCGGCGCGTCGATCGAGCTCGACAAGCGATGGACGGTGTCGGGAACCTATTATCGATACGTCTCGCCCTCGGCATGCGTAATCGAGCGGGAAGCGAAGCGCGGTCGTCTCGGACGAAAGCCGTATTTCTCCCTGTCTTGGCTCGGCAGGAATCTCGAGCCTGAACGCTGCGCCCTGATTATAGGCCCGCAGGTGCAGCGGGAACGCCCGTTTACCGCCATTGAGCTCACGCCCCCTGACCAGCAATTCTCCGTGTCGCGCTTCATCGTCGTTGACCGACGCAACAGCCTCTGAGCCTTCGATGATCATGGGGCCGTACGCATCGCCCTCTGGCCGCAAACCGACGTCCGAGGGAACAAGGACATCTCGATCATCATGCCGGATTCGAACGGCCAATCCGCCATTTTCAGCCGGCCGGCGACGATTTCGGTTCGGCCGTCAGGCGATCGAAACGAGGCCTCGCCTAATCTTGATGAAGAACGCCATGGATCCGGTAGACGAGGTGCCCCCGCAAAAAACGGCGCTGGCCGGACATTTGGTGGTAATTTAGCGCCGGGGGACAACCTCAACGATGATATCGCCCGCTTCCAGACGGGCGGCCTCGGGTTCCCAGAAGCAGAAGTCCTGATCCCCACGATAGATGCGGTGGCCGAGTCCGGTGGCGATGGCGGCAAGCGGTTTGCCGACCTCGTCGGCAGCGACCTCGCGTTCCCGCAGGACTACACGCCCGCCCGACGCGGCAAGATCGGCCATGTATTCGGCGGTGTGAGCGCCGTGCGTGGACCCGGCGAGCAGAAGGCCGGCGAAGCTGGCCGGATTGATGACGACGTTTGCGCCGGCCTGATGCGCAATCGCTTCATTGTCCTCCGACCGGATCACCACGCTGATCGGTAGATCGGGCGCGATCCGCCGCGCCGTCAGCACGATAAGGATCGAGGTATCGTCACGGCCGGCGGAAACGATGAGCGCGCGGGCCTTGGAGAGACGGGCTGCCTCGAGCGCGGCGTTGCGCGTGGCGTTTCCCTCCATCACCGTCGTGCCGCAACTCTCCGCCGTGCGTAACGCCGCGGCGCGCTCGTCGACGACGACGATCATGCCCGGATCGGCGCCGCGACGGATGAGTTCGCTGACGGCCTCAGATCCGCTCGTACCGAACCCGGCGACCACGACATGGTCTTCGAGGCGTCGCTGGATCACCGACATACGCCATTTCTCCCAGACGCCCTTGAGCAGAAAATCATATGCGGTACCTAAAAAGATGAGCCATACGAAGAGCCGGATCGGCGTCACGACGAAGGTATCGAACATCCGCGCCTGCTGGGTCACAGGCACGATGTCGCCGTAGCCGACCGTCGTCACGGTAATCATCGTGAAATACAGGATGTCGGCGAACGTCACGGGCTCGCCCGAGTTCTGCCGCAGACCGTCGCGATCGAACCAGTGGACCGCGAGCGCAATGCCGATCAGCGCCAACGCGACCAGCGCCCGCCAGGACAGCGCCAGCCACGCCGGGGTTCGGCTCTGGCGGCGCAGGCGATAGTGCACCGTGTCTGCATCGTCAGTGTGCATGCCGTCTCTTGCCCATCCGCAGTGCCGCTGTGAAGTCTTTCGGTGATCCGCTTGATTGGTTGGCATTTGAGGAAGTTACAGACTTTCGACAGCGCCTGTCTGCAATCGCTTACGGTGGATCGACATGAGGATCCCGAACAGGATCAGGGCCGTACGCCGCGGAGCAGTGCCCCGCTTTATCGAGCGGGCGCCCTGATCACTGCGGCAGTGGCCTAGGTCGGGGGCGTTTGCTCGCCTGAACTAGAATGAAAACGGAGATCGCGCTGCGGCACCGGGATGGTGACGCCGTGCTCCTTGAACAGGTCCCAGATGCGAAAGAACACGTCGCTTGTGACGTTGCCAACCCCCGCCTCGGGGCTGTCGATCCAGATCCGCAGGTCGAATTCCACCCCATTGTCGCCGAATTCCTTGATCCAGCAGACAGGGGCGGGTTCGGTCAGCACACGTGGCGAGACGGACGCGGCCTCGACGGCAAGCCTCTGCGCCAGTCGCAGATCGCAATCGAACGACACCCGAAACCCGACATGAACCCTGACGTCCCGGCTTGAGAAAGACCAGTTTTCGACTTCGTCGGTCATCAGCCGTTCGTTCGGGATCAGATGCTCCTTGCCGTCACGGGTCAGCACCGAGACTGCGCGAACGCCGATCTTGTTGACCCAGCCGAAGGTATCGCCGACCGCGATGACGTCGCCGGGCTTGATCGATCGGTCGAGCAGCAGGATGAGCCCTGCGATCAGATTGCCGAGCGTCTTCTGCAAGCCGAAACCAATCGCGAGCCCGAACGCGCCGGAGAACACGGCCAGCGCCGTGAGATCGATGCCGAGAAGATCGATACCGACGAAGATCGCGACGGTGACGACCGCAATCTGAGCGAGTTTCTGGAACAGCACGCGTTGCGCCGCGTCGAGCAGCCGCGCCTGTCCGATCCAGCGCAGGATCAGCCCGAGCAGCGCGCGCGCGGCGAGGAACAGCAGGAGCGACAAGCCGACCGCGTTGACGATGTCGAGCAGCGAAATACGCCGGGTGCCGACCCCCATGCTCGCGCGGTCCAGCCCCGCGATCAACGGGGTCAGGCCCCCCAGTCGATTTGCCAGCACGATGAGAAACAGGGTGGCGGCAATCAGCGACGCCGGTCGGCTCCGAAGACCGAGCGCACGGCCGAACTGATAGGCCAGCGCCGCGACCGCGATGCCGAGACCCGCTGCAAGAAGAAGATCGGCGCCGGGGTTGAGCCCCCGAACGCCAAGAAACGCCGTCAGGACCAGCGCCGTCATGCCGGCACGGGTAATCGCCATCAGGCGCGGCGCGACCACGTCGGCGTGACGCGGCGCCAAGGCCGGCAGGAGGTACCTACAGGCAAGACGCGCTGCAACGATACCCAGAAGAAGGGCCGTGCTCAGGATCGCGACAGCCGCGATCAGGTCATGAAACGGCAGTGCCGTCCATTGATCCAGATAGGTCTGCCACCAGGCATCTTGTTCCAACCGGTTCTCCAATGCCATCTCGTCGGCGTCGGTCACCCGACAATCACAGCGTCATTCCCATCTGGTCGCCGGATCCCTGTTAAACGGACTTGGCACCCCGGTCAGCCCTTGTACGTCATGCGCGTTACCGCCGTGCCGTTTGCGCCATTCCGGGCAAGGGATCGCTGGTGAAGCAGCGCGAAGGACGGGCGATTGATCGGCACCATCTCTGTGCCCCCTGCCCTGTCATGCGACGCCAAAGCCGTTCGCCAGATACCAGTGTCTTGAGCTGGTCGTCGTGCAACAGCTCGGCCCCAATCATGTACGTCAAATCGGTGAGCTTGGCTTACTGCTAGCGCTGGTCCTCATGATACTCCTGAAGGACCTCCTTCACGTCCTTGCGGTCTTCGTTCGACACTGCGTCAGGCGCCTTGTTGGCGCCTGACCGGCCGGTCAGACAAAGACGCGAATGTATCGGGAGATGGTCTGAACCCACATCTTCCAGCACCTCCAGGCTATGCACCTTGAACTCGGGTGTGACGAACATGTGGTCGAGCGGCCAACCGAGCAGCGGCGTGCGCGCGGGGAAGGTCGCGAACGTGCCCCGCCCGATCCGAGCGTCGAGATAACCTCCGACGCGTTTGAACAGCTGCGAGGTGTGGGACCATGCGACATCGTTGAAGTCGCCGATCGCCAATACCGGTAGCTTCGCGCGGGCGGCGCGACTTGCCGCGATCGCGATCTCGGCGTCGCGTGCCTCGGTATCCTGCCCGGGAACGGGCGGGCGCGGGTGAAGTGCTATCACGCGAAATCGATCACCGGCCGTCAGCTCGGCATGGACCGACGGCGTATCCTTTTGGGCGATCGTTTCGATCCGCCCATCGTGCATCGGCAGCCGCGTGGCGAAGATCATGCCGTAGGTATTGCCGATCGGTTGTTCGAGCCGGTGTGGATAGCGCGCAAGCTGCTTGGCCAATGCATCGGCCCAGCGCTGGTCGGTTTCCATCAATAGCAGGATATCGGGCCGAACCCGGTCGATCAGCCGCGCCGTTCGCCCATAGTCTCGATTGGACTCCAACACGTTCAGCGAAAGGACGCCGAAACACCGGCTCTGTGCAGTTGAGGCATCATCCGCAAAGGCCAGCTCCGTCTTCGCAAGCGGCGTATACGGATAGATGCGATAGAGTTGCCACCCGGCTGCAACGGCGCACCCCAACGCGATCCATCGTCCTGCCTGCCGATCCAGCCACAGCGCCAAGCCTCCGCCCAAGAGCAGGAGGCCGAGTATCTGGACCCGGGGAAAGTCCCAGATCCTGATCCACCATTCATTGGACTCGATGATGCTGAGCCCGGTTACGAGCATCAATACGCCTGTGAGGGCATGGATCGGAAATGTAGCTAGCCGCATTGCTGATGCCTAAGAGCGGCCTTGCCTTGGACCAAGCCCTATGACCTTCAGGCCGAGATATCACCGGCGCCGCTGCCGAAGCCGGAGCCGTATCGAGGCCATGTTCGGTCGTTTTAGAGACGGGCGCGGCGTCGTCAGTCGCGACGATCGATGCCCGAAGGCCTTCCTCTCCGCAATCGACCTCGCCACCACGGGCCTGGTGTAACACTGATTAACGAGTCGTCACCCTAGTAACGGGAGTTCCACCGATTCGTCGGCCAAAACGCTCTGTTCAACGAATATTGGATCCCGACTCGGTTTTAGTAGATTGCCATATTAACCACGACCGGGCAGGACGGTCTTGCCGCGGGGCGGCAGCATAATCCATTTAACTCAAAGGAAATTTTATGCGTTATTGGCAGAACGGCAAGCCTTTCAAGGGTTAAGTCGAACTTAAAGGACGACTCGCTATCTGATAGTGGGTCGTCCTTTGTTTTTGCGTGCTATGATATAGATATTATAGTTACATTTCTTGGGTTATAGTGAATCGAATCGACAAGATTCATGATTAGGACACGATCCGGCTTTTGAGTTTCCATCCCAGATAGCTTCTGGATCGAAAGACCCTATCTGACGGTTTTCAGCTGCCCAGGGTTGCTCTGATCATACCGAAGATGTTGGCGCCAGGCATGAGACATGCCGTGCCGACCATGATCTACATCATCTTCATCGCCTGCTGCCCATGTGGCGCGGTAACCTGCGGTAACATTGCGCCGGACGACGGCGCCGATGGCTCTCTCCATGGCCCTTTCACCCAGCGCTAATCGCGGATGTTGTCAGGTGGCTGACGCTGCTCGACAGCGTGAACGCCGTACTTGAACACAGCTTGATACGCACCGAGAACAAATCTCCACGCCCTTCCATCGCGTAGGCAGATCGCACGCAAGAGCGGCGAGGCAGGCCTGGTCCGCATCGGCGCGACCTTACTGACCCACATGGCGGTGAGTTCGCCAACCTTCGGGCGATACCTGTCGATCATTATACGTATCACGATCGCGCCGCGAGGCGGTGCGGTGGTGTGAACGACGGCCTGATCGCACCGAAACGCCCAAGGGCAAACGGCGCGACCTGCGATACGCCTGCCGGCCCCATCCAAGCCGGCGACGTTTGCCTGACGTAAAGTCGACACGGCATCGTCGCGGCCACGCGCGCATGCGTCCGCGACGCTGCTGCCCTCAGACGAAACTTCACCCGGCGGCATGTCAGATCCGCCGAGTCCCCTCTGTCGCGGACGTCAGCGGCACGTCCTTGCCCGTTATAGCGGAGGCTGACGCACTCCGCGCCAACGGGCGCCGATCGATGGAGTCCTCAACAGGAATTACTGAGAAGACTTCGCCTTGGGATCGAGGGGTTTGGCATACTCGATCTTCGCCGCGTTCCGCAGCGCCGCCTGATGCTGAACGATGCCTGCCTGGATGCGGTCACGTGCGATCCCCTGCTTGGCGAGTTCATTGATAGCAGCAGAGCTCGCTTCGGCTGGACGGACGCTTATGACATGATTGGCGATCGCCGTTGCGCCTTCGAGAATAAGCAAAGGCTCACCGTTCACCGTAGTCATCAATCGACCGAGTGCGTTACGATCCAGACTTGCGCTGTCGAGCTCCACCGTTGCCCGCTGATAGCTCACGCCCCGGCTATCCAGAACTGCTGTCAATTCCGCCAGTGTCTTTGCCGGCTTCATAGCCGCGATCAGGCTCGGATTATTTGGTGCTGGAAAACGGATCTGTTCCACCGACAGTGTCCGGCGCTCCCTACTCAGTTCGGGATGCTTCGCCAGATACGTCTCGACGTCGCGCGTCGTGACCGGTTGAGGCACACCTGCTGCGACCGATTGCAGCGCAAGGTTCGCCATCACGATATTTTTGGCACGCTCCACAGCAAGAACAGCGTTCGGCTTCTTGTAAAGACCATCGCGCTCGCCGGCCTGGATAACCAGCTTTCGATCGATAAGGGCCTGCAAGGCCTTTGGCTGAAGGTCTTTCGAGTTTTGTGCGTTGGCCCCGCTCAACCCCAGCTCGAAATTGAGTTCGCTTTGCGTGATGGCTTCACCATTGACCGTAGCAACCGTCTGACCGCTAGGTCCGGATTTATTACAGGCCGCTGCCGCCAGCGTGAGTGCGAGTGCTGCGGCAGACAGGGTTTGCCGCTTGGTGATGAGGAACCTGGAGGATGCTGACATAAGCAATTACCTTAGACATAATGCAGAAGGAAACGAGATGGGAACCGTATAGAACTGGCTAAGCGTCGTGATTTTTGCGGGGCTTGCGCGTTTTATACCTGCGGCGGTCGATGGATGAAAAGCCGGTTGATACGGTGTGGTGCTATTTGCTGTGCGCGCTGAGCAAGTGACGTGACAATGAGGGCGCTGCCGCTCCCACCATATTCATGGTCGCGGCGAGATTTGACGATATATTCAGTGGCTTGCGACCCTCATCGCCTAGGCGTTGATCGGGCCAGCGAGAAGTGCGCGGCCAGAGGCGCCGCAGGACTCGAACAATGTTTTCGCAAAGCCCATCATGGTTGCCTCTGCCGCCTTGGCATCCGGATCGATGATCGAAAATCGTATCAACGCCCCATCGGGGACAAGGCCGGCAAGGTTCTGCATTGCGATGGACCGCCGCTGATCATCCCACGACACCGGGAAACGATTCCCCAGTCGAGTCCAATAAAGAACCTGCTCTGTACGGGTATCGCGCACTGTCGTTAGGAAGCGCCCTGGTGCACTGATGCCTTTGCCCAGTGGAATATCCACGTCTCGTATATCGGTGATGGTAAAACCGGATCCGGGGTAGCAGGACTCAGGACGATGCACCATCAACATGCCGCTCTGCCGATACGCATAGGCGATCAGAAGCATGATGGGCGGAGCGCCATCGGCACCGTAACTGCGCATCAGCTGCTTCTCATAGACGGCTGCCGCTTTTGCTTCATCCTCGGGGGGTAGAACAAAGCTGACATCCGGCACCATCGCCCAAGGGGCTGCTTGCTTTGGAATGGCGTCGTTCAGGTTTCCGGAAGGAATGGCAACGACGAGCTCGGTAGGACGTCGAGCATAGGTGACGCCTGCGGTTATGCCGAAGGCGAGACCCAGGGCAGCTTCTCGTCGGGTAAATCGAGCGATGGTCATGTCGTTACTTTCGGCCCCAACGTGAAACAATAGGATGCAGCACCGCATCCAGTCCCAGCAGCATAAGCAATGCCAGGATAAACATGCCCATGCCAACCAGCTCGTGCGCCAAGCCCTGCGCGGCCTCCTCGGATATGTAATAGGTCATGAGAACCAGTATGATGATCCGTAAAAAGTTTGCCGCGATGGCAAGCGGTATCATCAACGATATCAGCAATATCGCGTAGCGTGGTGCATTGCCATGCCGAAGATAGACGTAGAAAACACCCAACGCACAAATGCCGATCAGGGAGTTTATCCCGGAGCACGCCGTTGCGACCAGCAACTGATATCCGCCAATCTGGATAACCGTTCCGGTACTCCCGATGGGGAGACCGAATGCGGCCAGCAAGTTTACGGAAACATCGGAAATCAAGTCCTTGATGGGACGCGTAGCGACGAAAACCCAGTTTTCCGGCGGCGTGATGATGAACAGCAGGTACACCAAGGGGAACCACAGCCTCTTGAGTGCCTCCTTACCGAGATAAGTCCATAATAATACTACGATCACGGTGTAGAGGGACAGGGCCTCGATCGCCAAGATGCTGGTAATACGCCCTACGGAATAGAGCAGCAGCGCGGGGACCAGCAGCAAGCCGACAGGAAGGAAGGATTGGCGCTTGCTGACCTCCCACGGCCGCGCACGCCAGATCAGCCACAGCGCGGAAATGAAGATAATGGGCCCGTGCGCGCCCTGTTCGGTGGACCAGCTGACGGTCGCCAGCCGGCTCACTGTCGGCAGGATGAGGCACGCCAATCCTATCAGAAGCGGCCACCACCGCGCTGTCCAGCGCGCCAGGCCGCTACCGACGTCAGTCCACGACCCGCTTGGCTGCGGCCGCGCCTCTACCCGTATCACGTATTTCTCCCGACGAACTATCAGCGGTAAAGCTAGCGTCTTTTACCTGATTTTCAAAGCCATCGGCACGATCGCCGAGAATGCCATCGCCCGCACCATTGATAGGCCACCCGTATCGCCCCGGGACACGGCGAGGCCATGCCATCCCTATGAAGCGGCGCGCGCCCATGCGCCGAAATCGCGCTTTCCGGCCTCCTTGGGGCCGGTTCCCAGGAGGGCATAAGGCCTAGCGGCGCGTGAAGCGGAACGTGCCTTCCGGCCCCGTCTGCGACGAAGGAAGGCCGATTGTCCCAAACTTGGACATTATTGAGATCATGGGGAAATCTCAGCGTTATATCGGTTTGCGAATCGCCATGCCCGTCGGTAACAGCTTGTTAAGTATCAAATAGAGGGAACCATCATGAAGCGTCTACTACTCTCGACCATGGCATTCGCATCGGCTTTCGCGATGGCCCCTGCAGCTCACGCAATCGATTTCGTTCCGGGCAACCCCGAGTTCACCGTCAGCGGTGATATCACGGACGGTACCGTTTCGGCAGATTTCGGTCGTTCGGGCATTGCGTCGGGTTCGTTCACGGATACCTTCAACTTCATCATCGATCAGACTGGTCTGGCTAGCGGCACGCTGAGCACGAACACCACGCGTCTGACGAGCTCGACCGATCTCGACATCCTGTCGGTGTTCATCAACGGCTTCGCAGCCACGAAGACCATCGTCGGCAATGCCGAGTTCTTCGAGATCAACAACATCGCGATCACGTCGGGTGCGACGAACCAGATCGTCGTGAACGGCATGTCGCGTGGCAACGGCTCCTATGCCGGCACCGCAACCTTCGAGCCGACGGCAGCAGTTCCCGAGGCTGGCACCTGGGCAATCATGCTGTTCGGTATCGGCGGCATCGGCGCATCGATGCGCGTTCGTCGTCGCCAGGCGAAGATCGCATTCGCCTAAGCGCATTTCACAGCTGGTCCCAGCGCCCATCTGTGTGAAGGCAGCCGTCAACCTTTCGAGGTTGGCGGCTGTTTTTGTTTAGTCTACGGCGCGGACGGGTCGACGAAAGGATCCATGCGGCGCGACCAGCGCCGTTGATCGATACTTGGGCAAGCGGGATGGTCCATGCTGCGCCCAAAGGCACAAACCCCGAGATCGCGAACGCGCCTGAATGGATGCCGCCAGTTACTAAGCACAAGGCCTGGTATCGGCACCCATCGGTCGACAACCGCTCCCAGCCAGGTAGGCGGCTGCGAGTGGCAATGAGCACCCGTGTGCGCCGTTCTGCGATCTCTAGATCCTCAAGTACAGGCGGAGAGCTGTAACATGAGTTTACGGTTGGAGCATGTTACCAAACTTGCACACAGCAAAGAAGGCCTGAGAGCGGCCTACGCCGCGGGTGTTGATCATCAGCAGAATGGCTGGCTGAGATATCCCCCATGCAAATGGGATCATCCCGCAATTCTGGCTTTTGACGAAAGCGGAACGTGCGTTGGCGGTATCAATTGGGGCGAGGACCATGATGATCGAACGCTCACAATCACGTTTGCCTGGGGTTCGCCTACCGCTCCCGCAGCCTTTGCTGCCGTGCTATCGCGATTTCGGAAAACTCATCTGAACGGTTGGTTCACCGAAATCCACTTCACGATATCGACGCATAACGAAGCCATGCAAAAGGCTGTAAAAGTACTTGGGCTTGTTCCTCGGGCCTTCACCTTTGAGATGCCGGTAAAGGCCATGGCCAGGTCTTGATGGCAAAAAAATGCCCGGCTTGGAAAGCCGGGCATTTTCGAGTTCAGCCGTTATCGGGCTTCACGGTATTCAATATCGCAAATTGGCTCATGATTTTATTCATGACAATATTTGCCAGTCATCACTCCTGTGCGCCTTACTATTTCTCTAGTAACACATTGCATTATGCCGTGCAGGATGCGTTAATTAAAAAATATAAGAGCACAGGCTGTTGACTGTTTAGCCCCTGATGGGCTTGCCGATTGGCCAGTAGCGCATGTGAATCCCCCTCATTAAAAAAGTGTCTGTCTTTCGACAAGGAGGCATATGCAGCAAATTCATTTCGTAATTGCGACTGCAAGCGGTTTAAAGTGCATTAACCGCAAATTGTGAATTCCAATTTGCTGCGCGTATGATGATGCACTGACGCTCTCGGAGCCTTCACCCGTGAACAGGGCGCCCGAGCCTCGCCGCCAAAATGGGAGGCTGCAACCGCTTGCGCGCGGAAGTCACCAGGCCATGGTGATCGACAGGGTCGCCAAGGGCACGACATCGGCGGTCGTGCCACCGGGAGCGTCGAGCCGGGCCAGCTGATGGTCACGGACCACGGCAAGGATTTCGCCCTGCAACGATGCCGCCGCACCAGCGATCTTGACGGGCTGCGCGACCGCCACCCCGGCGCTGCCATATACCCTGTCGCCGCTGTCCGCTGCATAGAAGCCCCGCCAGCCGACGCCGGCCGAGACCGGCATCGTGAGCGTCGGACCGTCTTTTGCGCGTGTCAGCACAAAGGCGGGGGCGATGCCGGCGATCGTGTAGAAGCCCCCCTCGCCTTTGGTCCGCTTCGTCGCGGCGAAACGCGGCGCGAGAAATCCCACTGCGTTATCGCCGGTGTAGAGGATAGTCAGGCTGGCCTCGTGAGTCGTGTTCGCCACCCCGTTGGGGCTGGCCTTAATGGCATAGGCCGCCGCGGCGGAGAGCCCATCGACAGGCCGCCATGCAAGAGCGACGATCGTGTTGCTTTCATACCAACTGCGCGGGCGCGACCGCTCGTCGGCGCGCGGTGCGTGAAAGCCGTTCGAACTTTGCCCAACCAGAAACAAGGTCCCCTGCCCGTCCGCGCGGCGCGTCAGCACGGCGGCACCACCGACCGAGAGATGGACCGGGACCCTGGCGAGGCCGGCATCATCGTCGTCATAGGCGCCGCGCGCATAATCGCCGTTGCGGACGTCGACCGTGACGATCGGATGGACCGTCCCGTCGCCGACATCGACCTCCGACAGCGTCGCGTCTTCGGTATCGATGAACGGCACGGTCTGCGCCGACACCCGGGACGCGTCGAAACACCCACACATCGCCGCCAGAACGATCAGCGCCTTGGCGGTCACGCGGTGCGTCGCACCAGCCAGACGGTATCCCCGGCATCGTCGACGACGAAGATCGCGCCATCATCGCGCGTCTGCACGCTCACCGGTCGACCATAGACTTCGCCCGTCTTCTCGTTCGCAACGAACCCCGTCAGGAACGGCTGCGGCGCGGCGGTCGGCCTGCCATTGGCAAAGGGGACCGCGAGGACGTCATAGCCGATGAACGCGGACCGGTTCCACGATCCGTGCCGCGCAACATAGGCGACCTGTTGCGCGGCGGACGTTCCCTTAGCGAACGCCACGCCCAGCGCCGCGGCATGGGGCCCGACGGCAACATCGGGAAGCAACGTCGTCGCCAGCAACTCGCGCTTGGTATTGGCGTGACGCGGATCCTGCTTGCCGTAATAGCTGTAAGGCCATCCATAGAACCCGCCGTCGCGAACGCCGACGAGATAGTCGGGCGCGATATCGTCGCCGAGCTGATCGCGTTCGTTGACCGCAGCCCATAAAGTGTTCGTACCAGGCGCCCAGGCCATGCCGACCGGGTTTCGGAGCCCCGACGCGTAGAGACGCTCGCGCCCGGTACGCAGATCGATCGCGAGGATGGCCGCTCGTCGCTTCTCCTCGTCCATGCCATGCTCGCCGACATTCGAGGCGGAACCGACCGATACGTACAGCGTCCGCGCATCGGGGCTCAGCAACAGGTTGCGCGTCCAATGATTGTTGTAGCCCCCCGCGGGCAGCGACACGAGCGGCTGCGGCGCTGCGGTCACCCGCGTCTGGCCGGGCGAGAACGGAACGCTGACGACGCCGTCGGTATTGGCGACGTAAAGCCGCCCGTTCGCATATTGCATCCCGAACGGCTGATTGAGCCCCTCGATCAGCACGAAACGCTGTTCCGCGACTCCGTCGCGGTCCGCGTCGCGCAACAGGGTGATACGGTTGGCGCTGAAGCCCGTCGTCTTCGACAGCGCCTGGCCACGCTCGACGTCGGGCTCGGCATCCAGTTTGGGCTTCGTGCGCGCCTCCGCGACCAGCATGTCGCCATTGGGCAGCAGCAGCGCTTGGCGCGGATAGTCCAGACCACCCGCGAACTTGATGACCTCATACCCCCGCGGCGCCACGGGTTTGCGCCCGTCGGGCCAGCCGATCGTCTTCGGGTGGTTGACCACGGACGCGGTCGCATAGGGCTCGGCCTGCGTCTTCAGACCTAGCACCGGCGGTGAGGTCTGGGCCATCGCGCCAGCTGCCAAACCCAATGCGCTGACGGCGGCAAGGATCGTCCTCATAATGTCTCCCGGAACATGACAAGAGTGTAACCCTCTCACAATCAACGATATCCATGAGGCTGCCAGCGCCGCGGATTAATTTGGCGATGTCGCGACCAATCCCCTCGGCAACAGCCTTGGTGACCACCACAAAACCACCGAACCACCGCCGGAACGAGGCGCCGCCGACATGACAAAATTTTCATCTCGGCCGTGGCACCATATAGCGCCCGCGCGTTGTCGCCGTTCGTCAGCGAATGGGATATCATGCCGAAAACATTGACTATTATCGGCATGGGGGCCTGTGGCGTCGCCGCCTTCGCCGAAGCCGTCACGCGACTATGCTATGATCCGGGCGACGGATGGGTCATCCATCTGGTCGAGCGGGACGACGAGCTTGCGCGCGGCCTGGCGTTCGGCACGGAACAGCCGGGGCATCGTCTGAATACCGAATCCCGTCTCATGGGGCTCTATGACCGCGAGCCGGGTCATTTCCGGACCTGGCTCGAGGCGCGGCGCGCGGCAGCCGAGACTCCGCTCGACCCCGATGGCGTCGAATATCCCGAGCGCCGGGAATATCGCCTCTATATGCAGGAGGTCCTCGACCAGGCGCTCGACCAGGCCCGGCGCGCGAGGATCGACGTTCGTATCCACCATCAGGAAGCCGTCAGCATCGAGGGCGACCATGATGCGGCGACCATCACGTTCTCGGACGGATCGACGATCGCGACGGACGTCGTTCTCCTGACGATCGGCACCCCCGATCCCGACCGGTTCGCCACCCTGAACGGCAAACCCGGCTATTTCGATTCGCCCTACCCCGCGGACCGCATGACCAGGGGGATCGACAGCGATCAGTCCGTTGTCATCCTCGGAAGCGGTCTCAGCGCGATCGACGCGGTGATGACGCTGCTCGACGAAGGGCACCGCGGACATATCCATCTGATTTCGAAGGAAGGCCTGCTGCCGCGGGTCGAAATTCCCGCACCCGAGACGGGGTATGACCGTCAGCATCTCACGCTGGAAAACGTCCACCGGCATATCCGCGAACGCGGCGCCGCTTTCTCGGTCGTGGACCTGTTCCGCCTCTTCCGCATCGAGGCCGAGACTGCCGCAGGACGCGCGATCGACTGGCAGGCCGAGGATCGCGCCGACGGCGACGCCCAAGCCGCCCTGCTCCACGACATCGCCGCGGCTGACGCCGGCGACGAACCGTTCCAGCGCATATTGACCGCCGCCCGCCATGATTCCACCGCGATCTGGAACCTGTTGCGACCCGCCGACCAGAAACGGTTCGGGCAATGGCTGGCGCCGCATTTCGCCGGGGCGCGCTTCGTCACACCGATGGTGAACGCGCGGCGCCTCGCCGAGGCGATGACGCGCGGGCAGCTCAGCGTCCGCGGACGAGTCGATGAAACCATTGCCAGCCCGACCGGCACCGGCTTCGTCGTCCGGTTCACGACGGGCGACACGCTCGAGACGCCGATCGTCGTCAACGCCACCGGCCAGGCGACCACCCTCGCCGAGATGAAGGGATCGCTGGTCAAGGATCTGCTCGCCAAGGACTGGCTGCAACCACACCCGGTCGGTGGTGCCATCGCCCACCGCGCGACCTGCCGGATCATCTCCGCCAGCCGAGACGCACCACGCATCTACGCACTCGGCCAGTTGCTCAACGGCGAGTTGCGCGACACCAACGCAGTCTGGTTCAATGTCGAGTGCGCGGGCCGCGCCATCGACGATATCCTGCGCCAGCAATGAGCGCGCTCGGCAACATCGCGGCGGCACTGCTGCCGCTTTATGGCGTGATCATGCTCGCCTGGGGCGTCGGGGCGCGTGTGCCCTGGGCGGCGAAGCTGTTCTCGACCATCCTCGTCTTCGGCCTCATCCCCTTGCTGGTCATCGACAAGGTGCTCGGCGCGGAAACGCAGCAGTTGCTGGTGATCCCCCCGCTGATGTTCGCGGTCGCCGCGCTGATGAGCATCCCTGCCTACCGGTTGGCCAAGCGGCTTGGCGACGATTTCGATCCCAAATTGCTGTCGGCCTCCTTCTCGTTCTTCAACGTCGCGTTCTTCGGCGTGCCGGTCAGCCAGGCGCTGTTCGGCGAGGTCGGCGTCTCGACGGTGATCTGCGCCTATATCGGCAGCGCGCTGTACGGCGACACGATCGGCTATTTCCTGATCGCGCGGACCAAGGAGGGTACGCGCAAGGCCGCGACCAAGGCGCTGCGCGTGCCCGTCGTCTATGTGATCGTCGGCGCGATCATCGCGAAATCGGCGGGTGTCACGATGCCCGAGGCGGCGTCACCCATCCTGTCGGTTGCCGGTACGCTGGTGTCGGTTCTCGGCATGGCGGTCATCGGCCTCAACCTTGCAGAGACCGGCCGCGACGACTGGCGGCCCCGGATGATGACGCGGATCCTCGGCGTCAGGCAGGCCAGCGGACTCGTGCTGATCGCCACCGCACTTGCGCTCGAAGCCGCGTTCATCGGCATCCTCGCACCCCGCGACCGCGTCATCGTCGGGCTGATCGCGCTGTTCCCGATCGCGAGCAACGTCACGCTGTTCGCGACCCTTCTCGACACGAACCGCAAGGCCGCGGCCGTCCTCGTCGCACTGTCGAGCGCGGTCTCGCTCGTGCTTGTCCTGCTGGTCGTCGGCGTGTTTCACTCGGCGATACCGAGTTAGGGATTGCGCAAAGCACCGCGGTGCGCGCCCTGAAACAATCTCGGTAGGATCCGGAACAGACACAGTCACTTGGCGCTTTGGATGTCACGCATCCCGGGAGCTGAACCATGACCGATCCAACACGCCGCACCTTCGTGTCGGGCGCCGCCGTCACCGCTGGCGCGCTCGCCGCGACCACCGTTGCCGCTGCGGCTCAGGGTGGGGGCAAGCCCGCCGCCGCGCCGACGCCTGCCGCTGCCGCCTATCCCAAGCCGCCCTATCCCGTCCAGCGCCAGCCCTGGCCGGGTCTTGCGTCGAAGATGACGCCGCGGCCCGATCATGGCGAGACGAGCTACAAGGGGTCGGGCAAGCTGACCGGCAAGCGAGCGCTAATCACCGGCGGCGATAGCGGGATCGGGCGTGCCGCGGCGATTGCCTATGCGCGCGAGGGCGCGGACGTCGCGATCAACTACCTGCCGGCCGAAGAACCCGACGCGCGTGAAGTCATCGCGCTGATCCGGGCCGAGGGGCGCAAGGCCGTCGCGATTCCCGGCGACCTGCGTGACGAACGCTTCTGCCGCAAGCTGGTGCAGCAGGCCGCCGAACAGCTTGGCGGGCTCGACATCCTCGTCAACAATGCCGCGCGCCAGCAGACCCGCCCGGGTATCGCCGATATCTCGAGCCAGGATTTCGACGATACGATGAAGACCAACGTCTATGCGCCGTTCTGGCTGACCAAGGCCGCGCTCGAGCGGATGGGTGCAGGCGCGGTGATCGTGAACACCTCGTCGGAACAGGCCGGCAACCCGTCGCCCGACATCGTCGATTATGCACTCACACGCGCGGCAGTGCTGAACTTCACCAAGAGCATGGCAAAGCAAGTCGCGAGCCGCGGCATCCGCGTCAATGCGGTCGCGCCGGGCCCGTTCTGGACCCCGTTGCAGGTCAGCGGCGGCGCGACGCCTGAAAAGCTGCGCAGCTTCGGCGGCGATTCGCCGATGGCGCGTGCGGGCCAGCCGGCCGAAATCGCCGCGCTCTATGTCGCAGCGGCTGATCCGTCGCTCAGCTATTCGACCGGGCAGATCTTCGGGTCGACCGGCGGCAATGGCCAGCCCGCCTGACGAGTGTTGTCGCGCTGGGGCTCGAAGCATCAGCCTCGAGCCCCCAGCGCGACGCCCCTTACTCGACCAGGGCGACGCCATAGCCCGCGAGGTCGAGCGCGCCGGGCAGCTTCCGCCCCGTGAGGACGTCGCGGGCCGTACCCGACTTCGCGCCGGGCATCGCCACGCTCAGCGCACCGGACGTCGTATTGACGTAGAGCGTCCGTCCTTCGACCGTCCGCGCGACCACCCCGTCGGGAGTTGCCGGCCCCGTCTGGATCTTCAGGCGGGCGTAGAGCGACCGGATCAGCGGATCGATCAACCCCGGTTGCGCCGCGGTCGCAAGATAGATCGCCTGCCCCTTGCCGAATGTGTTGACGGTGATCGCCGGGCTCTTGTCGGGCGTGTTCTCGAACCGCGCCAGGACCTTTGCCGTGCTCGGCTCGAGCACCTCGTAATAGGGGTCCGTGCCGCTGAGTTCGCGGCCCTCGAAGCGGACGCGGAGCGGCTGTTCGGATCGGTAAAAGGCGTTGGTCCGCAGCCCAAACACGTCGGTCATGCCGCCCGGCAGGGGCGTGCCGAACCATTTCCCGGTCGCGTCCACCTTCGCCGAATAGCCCGTCATGACGACCGTGCCGCCGCGCTCGACGTAACCCCGTAGCGCCGCCGCGATCTTCGCATCGATCAGATACGCGCTCGACACAATGACGAGCTTGTAGCTGTCGATCGGGTCGTGGCCGATGTCGATCACCGCCGCATCGATATTGTCGCGGTACAGCGGCGCAAAGGCGGCCTTGACCGCGGTGGTGTAGTCCGTCTTGAAATATTCGGGCGTGGTATTGGGCCCGGGCGGCGGGCTGGTCAGCCACATCGTGTCGAACGAATAATGCACCGCAACCTGTGGCGGGTCGTAGCGGGGGAAACCCATCGTCTGGAGCTGGCGGAACTCGCGTGCGATCTGCGCGAATTCGCCCACCTTCCACGACGGCCGGTCGTCATGGTCGACCAGCCCGAACAAGGCCTGCTCCTCTCCGCCGAGATGAGAATTGAAGGTCCAGGCGAGGACCGTCTGTGCATAATGCAGCAGCCCGAAATACGCCCACATCCGCGACCGCCCGGGCGTGCCGTAATAGCCCCCGCCGCCGGCGGTGAACTCGTTGAACCAGACCGGCGTCTGGTGCCCGGCCCGGTTCATCATGACTTCGAACCCCGCACCGAGCGGGTCGCCGGGGTAAAATCCCTGCGCGCCATAGGTCGAGACATCTTCCCAGGAGCGGAGATAATCGAACCCCTTGGTCCCTGCGGTCGGCCAGAAGTTCGACGCGACCGGCAGGTTCGGGGCAAAGCGCTTGCGGATGGATTCGAGGTCCTTCAACGCGCCGATCGTGTCGTCCGACCAGAAGCGGCGCAGGTCGAGATAGCGCTCATTGGGCCCCGGACCCCGGCCATAGGGCAGGTCGACCTGATCCCAGTCGCCGATCCGGCGGGACCAGCGCTGCGTCGCCCAGGCGGTGTTGAGCGCGTCGATGGTCCCGTATTTCTGCTTCAGCCAGACGACGAACCGATCCCGGTCCGCCGCCGAATAGGACATCTGGCCATTGCCGATCTCATTGTCATAGCCCAGCGCGATCACCGCGGGATGCTTGGCATAACGCTGCATCATCCGTTCGGCGAGACGACCGGCGAGGCGGCGATAATCGGGGTCGCTGATATTGTCCCAGTAGCGCGAGGCGGCGTTGACCCGCACCCCGTCCTGCGTGACGATATCGACGCCGGGATAGCGCTTGTGCAGCCAGATCGGTGCCGGCTGGCCCGGAATGTCGACGATGACCCGGATGCCCGCCGCCTGCATCTGACGCAGCACATCGTCGAAGCGCTCGAAGGTGAACCGCCCCTCTTCGGGTTCGAAATAGTCCCAGGCCAGATCCCCCATCCGGACCATGTTGAACCCGGCCGCTTTCATCACCGCGATATCGCTGGTGATCTGCGCCGGGCTGCGGTCGACGGGCTGATAACAGGTGCCGACGAACAGCTGCCCCTTGCCGGGCCAGCCGGGATGGCCGGCGGCGCTCTGCGCGCCCGCAGGAGCCGCGAGCAGCGCCGGCGCGGCCGTTGCAAGGGTCAACATCAGGGCAATGGATTGCGCGCGGCGACGTAACATGGAGATGGTCGTCCTTATCGAAGCGATGCCCCCCGTCGGGGGGCGCCGGTACTGCGCCAAGCTGGCGAATGGGTGGATCGGTGACGCGGGGACCTGACGCTCAGGCAAAGTCGATCCGGAACGCGCTGGCGTGGCGGGTCGGGAGCGTCGCGGGCACGTCGATCACCAGCGCCTGCCCGGTCTGACGAAAGCGGATCGGCCCGCGATGGCCGAGCAGGCGGACCGCCCGCACCGCGCGCGGCTCGTGCGGGTTGCCAAGCGCCAGCGCGGCGATCGCCACGGTCCCCGCAGGCTCCCCGAGCGTGATCGCGAACAGCTGGTCCTTCTTGGTCGTGAACCGGATATCGCGCGGCGTGTAATCCGCTTTTTCCGAGAACATGCCCGCGGCGGTTTCGGTCGGCCCCTCGCCGAAGATCTTCCAGGGCCGCGTGCCATGGATCGCCGGCGCGTTGACCGCCATCCACGGCGCCAGTTCCGCCAGAAGCGTCTCGGACTCCGGTGGCAGGCTGCCATCGGGATACATCACGACGTTGAGCAGCATGTTGCCGTTCTTGCTTACGATATCGGCGAGCATCGTGACGATCTGGCTGGTCGTCTTGTAGGGGTGGCGGTCATTGAAGAACCAGTCGCCATTCGACGTATCGGTCTGCCACGGCAGCGCATTAATGCCCTTGAGCACCCCGCGCTCGACATCCTCGACCGACGCCTCGCGGTGGAACTCCCCCGACCCCGAATTCTTGCAGGTATAGACCGCATCGAGCCGGCCGCGCCGTGCGATGCTGCCATTGTAGAGATGCGCGACAAGGGCGCGGCCTACGGCCCCGAACGGCAGCCCGCCATCCGAGTAGAGCAGGTCGGGCTGATAGCTGTCGACCAGATCGACGATCCGGTCGAACCAGTGCCGCTGATAGGCGGCGTTCGTGGTGTACCAGGAGGCGGGCGTGTTGCGGTAGGGCTCGTCGCGATTGCCGTGATAGAGATCGGCATTGGCGGGATCGACACCGTCATAGTCCTGCCCGAGCTTCGGCCAGAACTGATCGTACATCTGGTTCGGATACCACCAGGTATAGCTCGCAGCGAGATGCTCGGACACGCCGAAGCGCAGCCCGCGCCGCGTGGCCGCGGCCTTCCATTCCCCCACGACGTCGCGCTTCGGCCCCATCGCCACCGCGTTCCACCGCTGATGCTTGGAACGCCAGAGGTCGAAATTGTCGTGATGCACCGCCATCGAGACGAAGTATTTGGCGCCCGCGGCGGCATATTTGTCCATCAGCGCGTCCGGATCGAACCGGTCCGCGGTCCATAACGGCAGCAGGTCCTTATAGCCGTGCTCCGACGGATGGCCGTAGGTCTTGAGATGATGCTCGTAATGCGGGTGGCCGGGGACATACATGAAGCGGGCGTACCAGTCGCCCTGACGCGGTACCGCCTGCGGGCCCCAATGCGCCCAGATCCCGAACTTCGCATCACGAAACCAGTCGGGCGTCTGATAGGTCTTGAGCGAGGCGACCGACGCATCGAAGCGGCCCGCGGGGATTGCCGGGCCGCCGCGTGCTGCGCCTGCCGGAGCCGCCGCAGCCCCCAGCCGCGCCGCGCCGACCCCCAAGGCGCCGAGCAGCGGTGCGGTCAGCACGTCACGCTTGCTAAATCCCGCCATGTCTTCTCCCCTTTTGCCCGATTATTGTTCGATGCCCGCGGTGCCTGCGGGTTCCAGCGTGACGAGCGCGATGTCGTTGCTGCGCATCGGCACCGTGACGCGCGTCGATCCGTTGCGACCCACCCGGACGGTCCGCGCCTGTTCGGGCAGGTCCTGCGTGGCCTGCTCGAGCCCCTTGCGCTGCGCGGCATCGAGCGACGCGGGCATGCCCATGTCGATATAGAGCGAGAGCGGGTCGTTCCGGCGATAACCGGTCCGGCGGATGGTCAGCCGGTACGTCCCCGCGGGCACGTGATCGAAGGTCAGCGCGATCGGCCGGGCCGCGACCGCGGGCACCTGCCGGGTGTAGAAGGGCTTGTTGCTCAGCGTCTGGACCGGCTGTTGCCAGTCCCAGACCACGGCCGCGATCCGCTGACCATCGGCGGCGGCGAGCACCGTGTCATCCGCCACGGGTATCGCGCGGCCCTTCAACGCGTTCAGATATTTATACGCGAACCAGGCCGGCTTGCGGATACCTTCGCGGTTCATCAACCCGAACCCGCCATGAAAGGGCGTCGGGGGCGGCCCCGGCTCCTCGAACAGGTCGGTATAGGTCCAGTAGCTCATACCCTGCGCATAGGCCCGCGACTGCTTCAGCTTGGTCAGGATGTACGGCGCGCTGATATAGCTGTCGTGGACGAAGTCGCGCGGCGTGTAGCTCGTGCTCCATTCGGTGAAGTAGAGCGGCAGCCCCGGATAGGCCGACGCCTCGATCTGCTCGCGAACGCGGCGCACGTCGCCGACCACCGCGTCGGGCGACGCCGACAGCTTGGTGTCCTGCTTGCCCTCCTCGTCGAGGAATCCGCCCTCGACGCCATAGGTGTGTGTCGTCACGAAATCGATCGGCACGGCGTTCCGCTTTGTAAAGGCGAGCAGCTCGGGCACCCAGGCCGCGCCCGCGGTCGATGACCCGCCGACCCGCAACGCCGGATCGATCGCCTTGATCGTCCGCGCGGTGTCCGCATAGAGATCGAAATAGGCTTTCTGATCGGCCTTTTCCCAGAACCCGTCGAGATTGGGCTCGTTCCAGACCTCGAAATACCAGCGGCGAACCTCGTCGGCGCCATAACGCTGCCGAACATGGCGGACATAGGCATCGATCAGCCCGCGCCACAAAGCCGGATCGGGATGCGAGGTATTGCCCTTCCAGTAGAAGATCGTCTGCTCCGACGTCCGCATCGCATTGGGCGTGAAGCCGAGCTCGACGAAAGGCCGGATCTTCTTCGCCAGCAGCGCATCATAGAGCTGGTCGATCTTCGTCCAGTCATAGACGATCCCCGCATCCGTCTTGCGCACCGTGCCGAGGACATCGTGGAAGATGTCGTGGAAGCGGATGTAGCGGAAGCCGAGCTCGTCGACCGCGGTCTTGAGCTGCGCCTGGCTGTCGCTGCGGATCAGCGTGCCCGGGAAATCCGAGCCGATCGACAGGTCGAAGGATCGATCGACCGGATCTGCGGCCTTGGCGGCATCGATGACGACGCGGCGTTCGCCCCCACGGGCAACGGGTGCCGCTGCAGCCGGCAGAGTGCTCAACGCTACGACTATTGACGCAGCCATTCCCGCGCTCGACGCCCACCGCATACCCGCTCCCGTTCTTATACGAATTGCCATCATGGTAGCCCGATCAGGCGGAAGGGCAAGCTTTGTCCGACAAATAAGCTTTTTAGCGATCGCGGCGACGTGTAGCTCGGATCAGGCCGCGGTCCGCAGCGGTGCCGCACAATGCCGGGCGATGAAGTCGGCGTGGCGCGGCATCGCCTCGGCGGTCTTAGCGACCATCTCCCGCACATGGTCGAGGAACAGGGCGCTCTCCGCCACCGGCAGCCCTGCGGTCAGCGGATCGACCGACGCCGGCCGGATACCCTGCCCGAGCAGGACCGCGATCCAGCTGTCGGGCGTGAACAATTCGCCCTGTTCGCGGAAGATCCGCGCCCGTCCCGCCCAGAGATCGAGCTTGGCCTGCAGCGACGGCGGCAGCGTCATGCTCTGGCAATGACGCCAGAACGCCGAATCCGTCCGCGTCGTCGCATGGTAGTGAAGGATGATGAAGTCGCGGACCTGATCATACTCCCGGAGCATCTGCCGGTTATATTCGGCGATCTCGACCGCGCTGAACCCGGTATCGGGGAACAGGCTCATCAGCCGCGCGATACCCGACTGGATCAGATGGATGCTCGTCGATTCGAGCGGCTCGAGAAAGCCGCCGGCCAGCCCGATCGCGACGCAATTCCGGTCCCACAGCCGGTCGCGCCGCCCCGCGACGAACCGCAACTGGCGCGGATCGGCGAGCGGCGGGCCGTCCAGTCCGTCCAGCAGCACCCGCAGCGCGGTCTCGTCGTCGACATGGTCGCTCGCATAAACATGGCCGTTGCCGACGCGGTGCTGGAGCGGGATCCGCCAGCGCCAGCCGGCCGCTTCCGCGGTCGCGCGCGTATGCGGGGCCGGCGCATCGCGGGGTGCACTCGGCACCGCCCAGGCGCGATCGCACGGCAACCAGTGCTGCCAGCTCGTGAACCCGACGTCCATCGCGTCGCCGAGCAGCAGCGATCGAAACCCACTGCAATCGATGAACAGGTCTCCGTTGATCGCACGCCCGTCCGCGAGCCGGACCGCTTCGATGAAGCCAGTCCCGGCCTGCCGATCGACCGCCGCCACGCGCCCCTCGATCCGCACCACACCCGCCGCCTCGGCAAGGTCGCGCAGATATCTGGCATAGAGCGCGGCATCGAAGTGGAAGGCATAGGACAGCGTCGACAGGACCGATTGCGGATTGGCCGATGGTCGCGTGAAACGCCCATTGCGCGCCGCGACCGTGGACAGGCAATAGTCGCCGATAGGCCCCGGAATACCGGGTTGCGCGAGGCCGGCCTGACGCAGCCAGAGCTGATGGAAGGCCACCCCCTCGACGTCGCGGCCATGCGTGCCGAACGGGTGGAAATACGCGTCGCCCAGCCGCCCCCAGTCGCTAAACTCGATGCCCAGCTTGAACGTCGCCCCCGTCGCGCGGACGAAGTCGTCCTCGTCGATGCCGAGCATCCGGTTATAGTCGAGCAACGAAGGGATCGTCGCCTCGCCCACCCCGACCGTGCCGATCTCCTCAGATTCAACCAGCGTCACCGCGACGCCGCTCTCGACCAGCCGCGTCATCGCGGCGGCGGTCATCCACCCCGCCGTCCCCCCGCCGACGATGACGATCCGGGTGATGCGGGCCGGGCCGGGATCCGTCACGCCGCCGCTCGCGCACCGAAATGATGGTGCTGCGCATAGGTGAGCAGATCGCGGTTCGACGGCAGGTTGCGGACCGCATAGTCGGCCTGACGCCGGACCTCGGCAAACGCACGCCGCGCATCCTCGGCATAGCGCAGCGCGCCGGCCTTTGCGCTCAGGTCGGTTTTCCAGCCCATGCCGTACAGGACATATTGCCAGCTGGCGTCGGTGAAGATGTCGACCTGCCCGTCGATGTCGAGCTCGTTGGGTGGCCGGAACCGCCACCGGTCGAGCAGCTCGAGCAGGCTGTCGGGGACCGAGGCGTCGGCCACATTGTCGCGCCAGAACGCCGTGTCGCGCCGTTCCGAGATGCAGTAATGCAGCTTGATGAAATCGAGCGCGCGCTCGTAGCGGCGTAGCATGTTGGCGTTGAACTGGCGCGCCGACGTCTCGTAGTCGCTGCCCCAGGGAAAGAGGTTCGCGATCATCCCCGCCGAGACCTCGGCAAAGGCGATCCCCGTCGCCTCGAGCGGCTCGAAAAACCCGCTCGACAGCCCGACCGCGACGCAATTCTTGACCCAGTTGACCTCGCGGTACCCCGCATCGAACTTGAAATGGCGCACCTCGGCCTCGTCGCCGCCCGCGCCGAGATAGCCGCGCAACACGCGCTCGGCAGTCTCGTCGTCGCTATGGTCGGACGAATAGACATGCCCGATGCCACGCCTGCGATCGAGCCCGATGTCCCAGATCCAGCCCGACTCCTGCGCGGTGGAAATCGTATAGGATGCGATCGGATCGCCGGGTTTTGCATAAGGCAGCTGCGCGGCGATCGCGCGGTTGCAGAACAGCACGTCGCGGCAGGACCGGAACGGCACCTTCATCGCCTTGCCGATCAGTTCGGCACGAAAGCCCGTGCAATCAATATAGAGATCGGCGTCGAGCATCCCGTTCCGCTCGGTGCGCACCCCGCTGATCGCACCATCTTCCGCAAGCAGCACCTCGGACACGGTGTCGGTCAGATGCCAGACACCGTTCCTGACCGCATGCTCGCGCAACAGCCCGGCGAGCGCCACCGCATCGAAATGATACGCGTAGTTGAGCGGCCCGACATAATCGGGGTTGGTCGCGAGCTTGGGCGCGCGCATTGCGTCGGCGGCCTTTTTCTGCGGATTGGAAACCTCGTCCCAATTCTCCGCGCCGCCATGCCCCAGCAGCCAATAGGGCAGCAGGTCGAGCCCGTCGCTCGCATCGGCGACCTGGAACGGGTGTGAGTAATGATCGGTGCGGCCCTGTCCGGGCGCGTGGCGCCAATGGACGAACTTCGCCCCCTGCTTGAACGTCGCGCCGCATCGCCGGATCAGCTCGGCCTCGTCGATGCCGATCGTCGCCAACGTCCGCCGGATCGTCGGGAAGGTCCCTTCCCCCACGCCGAGGATGCCGATGTCCTTGGATTCGACCAGCGTGATCGAGACCCCGCCCGCCAGATCGGCGCCGAGCCGTTTCGCCAGATAACCCGCGGTCAGCCAGCCGGCGGTACCGCCGCCAACGATCAGGATCCTCTTCCGCATCACGCGCTCCGCTCCGTCCCCTGCCGACCGTGCGTCGACAGGGGACGCATCATCATCAGAAGGCGAGGTTTATGCCAGTGCTGATGCGGCGATCGGCCTGGAACCAGCTGCGCCCGACCAGCTTGCCGCCGGGATAACCACCCATCAGCGTCCGCTGCGTCGCGGCGGTCAGGTTGGTCCCCTGCACGCCGAACGAGAACTGGTCGTTCACCTTGAACCGCACACCCGCATCGACCGAGCCATAATTGCCGCCATAGATCGGCAACGCGATCTGCGTCGACGCATCTTGGCCGCCATCCTGGTTGGTCACGACGCCCGGCGCGCTGTAATACGTATATGTGCCGTTCGTGCCGTTGCTGTTCGTCGACAACAGATAGCGCGAGCGCCAGGAATAGGCGACGCGCAACGAGATCGGGTTGCGCTCGTACAGCAGCGTCGCGTTCAGATTATGCTTCGACAACCCGACCAGCGGCGCGTCGTTGCGAGCGGCGCCGGTGATGTCGCGATAGACATCGCCCGGATTGCTGCTCTTGATGAAGGTGTAGTTGCCCTCGAACCCGATCCCGGCAAGCGCACCGGGCAGCATGTCGAGGAAGAACCGGCCACCGGCCTCGACGCCCTTGACGGTCGCCGCCTTGGTCGAATTGACATAGTCGGTCGCCGACGCAGCCACATTCTCGGTCGTCCCGTCAGTGAACTGGATCGTGACCTGCCGGCTGGTCAGCGCATAGATCGGCAGGTTGGTCAGCCGCTTGTAGAACGGGGCCAGATGGAAGGACGTGCCCGCCCGGCCGTAATATTCGAGCGAGAGGTCGACATTATTCGACAGCGTCGGCTTCAGCAACGGATTGCCCGTGTCCGCGGTGAAGTTGTTGAACGTGCCGATCCCGCCGGGTGTCTGGCTGGGGGTCGTCGCCACGCCGATCGAACCCGACGCACGCAGCGCGTTGAAGCTCGGCAGATCCATCGTGATGTTGTACCCGCCGCGGACCTTGATCCGGTCGGTCGGCGAATATTCGAGATTGATCGACGGCAGCACGCGCGTGAAGTCCGCCTTGCCGCCGCGGGCGAGGAACGTGTTCGCCAGCGTCACCTGCGCGCCGTCGCGGATGAAGACGGTCCCGCCATTCTGCTGGATGAACCCGCTGCCTTCATTCTCGATATGCACGACACGCACGCCGACGTTACCGGAAATGCCGCGTGCGCCTTCCTCGGGCCCGAAGCGGAGCAGTGCATAGCCCGCGATATTCTCGGTACGGTTATTCACCTGATCGCCCGGCAGGACGAACCCGACAGGCCGGATCGCCAGCGTGCCGTCGGGGTTGAACTGGCCGCCATAGCCGGTGACCGGGAGCTGCCCCTTGGACGAGCAATTGCTATAGAGAGGGCTGGCCACGTTCGGTGTCGCGGGGTTGTTGTCGTCGTCAACGGTCGCAGGGCCGCAGAAGCCGGCGGGCGGTGCAGTCACCAGCCCGGTACGGTTTTCATTGAAGCGCGACGCCAGATCCTCCGATGCGAACATCAGGTTGCCCGGCAGCGTCGTGTTGCCACGGAAGAAGTCCTTGAATGCATGGCTGGCGACGTCGCCCGACGCTGCATTGGCATAGGTCAGCTGCGGATCGCCATTCCAGCCGCGACCCAGCGCGGTCCAGTTATAGCCGTTCGACAGATCGCGCTCGGTCCGCTTGGCATAGCGCCCGCCGACCTTGACCGACCGGAAGAAGCTGTTGTCGAACGTATATTCGGCATCGAGCTGCCCTGAATCGAGCCGCCCCTTGTTCCGTTCGTTGTGCGGCATCGACGCCGTCCAGAAATAATTGGCCGGATCGGCGAACGACGCCTGCGTCGCAGGACTGACGGTGATCTGCGGCAGGTCACCCGTCAGGTCCATGCCGAAGCTCTGGCCGAAGCCGACGTCGCGGAAGATGTCGAGACGATCATAGACCTGCCGCGAATCGACGCGCTGCAGCGATCCCTTCAGCGACACATGGCTGTCTGTGGGTGCCCAGACGAACGACAGCGAATAATCGCGCGTCCGCGTGTTGCTCTCGACGAACCCCTTGTTGCCGCTGCTGTTGACCGCCCCACCCGTCGGGGCAAACGTCGCCGTGTCGCGGTTGAACAGCGCGCTCGTCTTGGTGAGCAGGCCGTTGCTGTCGAACGAGCTGCTCGCCGGATCGACCGCCAGAGTCTGCGAATCCAGCTGCGTGCCGTAATCGCTCGACTGGCTCTTGTAGCGCGACTGGAAGAAGCTGCCGGTGAAGGTCAGCGATTCGGCCGGCTGCCACTGCGCCGCGCCATAGATGCCGTAGCGCTTGTACTGAAACGCCTCGTCGCCATAGGCGAAGCCGCTGGGGACGTACCGCTCGTTGCCATCGCTGAGCTTGGTCTTGAAATACGGGCTGACGCGGATGAACTGCGACAGCGAGCTGAACTGGCTGAACGCGACGTCGCCGAGCAGGCCGATCCGGCCGATCGGCGTATCGAACGAATCGGTGATCAGGACCGATCCCGACGGATCCGCCTTGTTCGCCATGTCGCCGAGCGCGAGTTCGCCGGTGCCAGCAATGTGGAACTTGCCGTTGAAGTCGAACGGCATCTTGGTGCGCAGATCGATCTGGCCGCCGGTGCCGCCTTCGATCAGGTCAGCCGTCGATGCCTTGTAGACGTCGACCGCCGCCATCAGTTCGGGCGTGACATCGCTCCACAGGATTGCGCGGCCGTTGTTCGCGCTGAAGATCTCGCGGCCGTTCAGGCGCGACGCGACGCCCGTCAGGCCACGGACCTGCACGCCCGACCCCTGGACCGAATAATGGTCGGGATCGCCCAGTGCGGCAAAACGGACGATCGAGACGCCCGAGACGCGCTGCAGGACTTCGGTGATCGAGTTGTCGGGCAGCTTGCCAGCATCATCGGCGACGACCGAGTCGACGATCGTCTCGCTGCGACGCTTGCGCTCGTCCGCCGCCTCGAGCGCGGCGCGACGGCCGGTGATGACGATATCACCGTCCAAGGTCGCATCGGCCGCGGGTTGCCCGACCTCCTGTCCCGGCGTCGCGGCCTGGGTCGTGTCGGGCGACACGGTCTGCGTTTCCGCCTGCGCCCATGCAGCGCTGCCCGCGCCTGCTGCCAGCAACGCCGCAAGCGACACACCGACCCGCATCGCGATCGCCACACGCCCACGTGGCCCCGAATTCAGAACGAACGCCTTCATAACCCCTCCCCATGCCGCAGCGCATCAGACGCACCACATCAGCAACGGCGCATCTGTAAACGAATGCTACCGCTACCGCCGTTAGGCTGATCTGATTTAGAAGACAATAGAGACAAAGCGAGGATGTGAGACTTAAACGAAAGCAATCAAATCATAAATTGATTTTGTTAAACCTAAGCAAACAGGCAGCTGCGAGCCGAGTTTTGCGACACGAGTGCTTACCTTTGTTGCTGAGTACCCGCCGGCCCGTCAGGCTAGCTTGGTCCCGTATCCACTGGCCTCGTCGGGCGCAACGGCATTCGGGTCGCAGCCGGGCGCTATCTCGGATAGCGATATCACGGCCGGGTCGCGCGTGGTGCGCACAAGACAATCGGGGCGTGTGGACGGCCACACGCCCCGCGAAATGTTACCAGATATGGACGCGGTCGCCGGGCGCCAGATACAGCGCGTCACCGGGTTTGACCCCGAACGCCGTATACCAGGCATCGACATTACGGACGATCCCGTTGACGCGGTAGAAGGGCGGCGAGTGCGGATCGGTGAGCAGCCGCGCGCGCGCTGCGCCCTCACGCAGCTTTGCCTGCCACGCTTGCGCATAAGCAAGGAAGAATCGCTGGTCGCCGGTCAGCCCACCGATCACGGGCGCCTTGCCATGCTCCGCCTGGTATTTCTGATAGGCGGCATAGGCCGTCTCGACCCCACCCAGATCGCCGATATTCTCGCCCAGCGTCAACGCACCCTTCACGCGGACACCCGGGATCGGTTCATAGGCGTCAAACTGCTTCGACAGCGCGGCGGTGCGCTGCGTGAAGGCGGTGCGGGCGGCCGGCGTCCACCAGTTCTCGAACTTGCCCGTCGCGCTGAACTGGCTGCCCTGGTCGTCGAAACCATGCCCCATCTCATGCCCGATGATCGCGCCGATCGCGCCGTAATTGACCGCCGCGTCCGCCTTGGGATCAAAATAGGGTGGCTGCAGGATCGCCGCGGGGAAGGTGATCTGGTTGTTGAGCGGATCGTAATAGGCGTTCACCGTCTGCGGCGTCATGCCCCACAGCGTACGATCGACGGGCTTGCCGAGCCGCGAGAGGTCGAGCTGATGCTGGAATTCGCCCGCACGCATCGCATTGCCGACCGGATCGCCCCGGACGACGTTGAGCGATGAATAGTCGATATATTTGACCGGATGGCCGATCCGCGGATCGAACGCGGCGAGCTTGGCCAGCGCCTGGGTCTTGGTCGCGCCATCCATCCAGCTGTTCGCGGTGATCCGCTCCTTGTACGCCGCGCGCAGATTGGCGATCAACTCGCCCATCTTCGCTTCGCTCTCGGGCGGGTAATGCCGCTTCACATAGACTTCGCCGACGGCTTCACCCATCGTGCCGTTGACCAGCGCGATGCCGCGCTTCCACCGCGCGCGTTGCTCCGGCTGATCGGCCAGCGTCTTGCCGTAGAAATCGAACGTCGCCTGATCGAACGCCTTGGGCAGCGCACCGGCGCTTGCGGAGGCGAGGCGAAACTTCATCCAGTCCTGCCACGTCGACACGGGCGTCGCGGCAAAGATCTTGCCAAGCTCGGTCAGCGCGGTCGAGTTGGTCATGTAGACAACCGGGAATTGCGCATAGCCCGCGGTCGACAGCAACAGCGGCCAGTCGAAATCGGGCGCCAGCGCCTTGCGGCCCGCCGCATCCATCGGCTTCAGCATCGCCTGCAGGTCGCGCGACTGGACCGGCGACCACTGGACCTTGGCCATCGCGGTTTCGAGCGCGACGATCCGGTCCGCCCTGGCCGACGCATCCGCCACGCCGGACAGCGTCAGCATCTTCTCGACATAGGCGCGATACGCCGTGCGGAAGGTGTCGTACTTGGCGCCCTGCTCGAGATAATAATCCCGGCCGCCCATGCCGAGCGACCCCTGCCCTGCGGCCACCGCGTAGCGCTTCGGATCGGCGGGATCGGGCAGCTGACCGACCTCGACCGGCGACGCATAGCCGACCGTCGAGAACAAGGTCTGGAGCTTCTGCTTGTCGGTAGCGGCGTCGATCTTCGCGAAATAGGGCTTGAGCGGTGCGGCGCCGGCGCGCTCGATCGCGGCCTCGTCCATGAAGCTCGCATAGAGATCGCCGAACTGCTTGGCCCCGGCGCCGACCGCGGCGGGATCGCGCGCGGCATCGTCGAGGATCGCGCGGACCTGCTGCTCGGCCTGATCCGCCAGGATCACGCTGCCGCCCGCGGACGTGCGATCCGGTGCGATCGCCGTACGCTTGTCCCAGGCGCCATTGGCGTGCGTCCAGAAATCGTCACCTGGCTTCACCGCCTTGTCGGCAGCGGTCAGGTCGATCCCGAAGCTGCCATAGCGCGCGCCGCCCGGCGCGCCGGTCTGGGCCAGCCCAGGTGCGGACAGGGCAAGCAGCGCCACCCCCAGCGACAGACGCGAAATACGATTGAACGACATCATAGCTCCTCCAGAAAACCGGGGTTGGATCCCCGAAATGATATGAACGGTACGCATGCGTCAGGCGGGCGTACGCTGCATCAACCGGGCCAGTGCGGCGAGGTTGGGCTTCTGCCCCGCATTGAGCAGGCTGGCGCGAAACACACGCGCGAGCAAGACGAACTCGATGCCGATGAACACCGCCAGCAGCACGCCGCTGCCGACGATCTCCATGGTCGAAACCCCGCTGCCGAGCCGCGCGAGCATCGTGAACGGCGTGTAGATCGGGATCCAGGTCAGCACCTTGATCGCGGTCGCGCCGCTGTTCGACAGGACGCCTTGCGCGACGACCGTGAACGGCATCGCGATGACCAGCAGCACGGGCGTCAGATAGCTCTGCGCATCACGCATCGAATCGCTCATCGCGCCGATCGCCAGCAGGATCATCGACACCATCAGATAGCCTGCGAGGAAGAAATACAGCATCACCAGGATGATCCAGGGCGAGGCGAGCGGCGCGAGTGCGACGTGCAGGAACGCGCCGACCGCGCCCTGCGTCGCCACCGCGGCACCGGTCGCGCACAGCCCCCAGACCAGGACCATCGTCAGCCCGACCGCGACCGTCCCCGCAAGCTTGCCATAGAGCAGCTCGTCGGGACTGATGCAGGCGAGCACCGTCTCGATCAGCTTGTTCGACCGCTCCTCGACCAGCCCCTGGAGGATCCAGTTGCCTGACAACAGCAGTGACATCAGCAGGATATAGGCGCTGAGCAACGGCACCACCGATCGCACGAGCATCCGTTCGCGCCCGCCCCCAGGCGCCGGGGTCGAGACCGCGATCGCCGGGACCAGACTGGTCGCGGTACGCGCCTGATCGCGCGCAAGCCCGGTCGACTCGAGATAGCCGGTGCGCAGGTCCTGCGTGAGCACGGTCTGCAAGGGCTGGACGAAATTCGCGCCGGGCTGCTCGCTCGACCACAGTCGCACGTCGGCGGTCTGCACGCCGAAGCCGCGCGGGATATAGACTGCATAGTCGAGCGGCTTGGCCGTCTTGTCGCCGAACTCGCCCGGCTGGAGCAGCGGCTTGAGCTGCGCATCGAGCGCGCCGGGCGCCGCGCGCGCGATGGCGGGCGGCGTCGGCAGGACCACGAAATCGGCGTCGGGCGCGTCGAACTTCGGCGTTTCCGAGGTCGTCGCCGGCCGCATCGCCGCCAGCGCGGCAGGCAGGCCGCCCGCCTTGGCGAACGTCGCGACATCGGCATCACCGAACAGCCGGTCATGCTGCGCCCACAGCGCGCCCGGATCGGCGCGATCGAGCCCGTATCGCTGCGCGTAACGCGACAGCGCGGTCAGGACCCGCCGCTGGTGATCGGTATCGAGCCGCGCGCGGATCGCCGCCGCGGCACGGCCATCGGCATCGATCAGCATGACGCGCTGGGTCTTTTCGGACTGCGTCAGGCGGCTCGCGATCGGCCCGACCGCCAGTGCCAGCGGCAGGATCAGCAGCGTCAGCCAGAAGCTGCGCATGCCCGTGATCTGTCGGAACTCGCGCATCGCGACGAGCAGGATATTGTGGGTCATGCTGCATGCTCCGCCTTAGCCGGCTCGGCAGGCCCGGCTGGAGGGATGCCGACAAGATGGAGAAAGACGTCGTGCAGGCTGACGCGGTGCTGGTCGAACCGTCGCAGCGTCACGCCCTGCTCGGTCAGGCATTGCAGCACGTCGGCAGGATCGATCCCCTCGGCCAGCGTCACGTCATAATCGCGCCAGCCCTGCGCATCGGCCGCGCCGGGCTCCGCGCGCTCGACGCCAGGACATCGCATCGGCGTATCGCGCGCGACGATCGTCAGGCGGGCCGGCAACCGCCCGCGCGCCTCCGCCTGCGTGCCTTCGAACACCTTGCGCCCTTGCGAGAGCAGCAACAGCCGGTCGCACAGCCGCTCGGCATGCTGCATCACATGCGTCGAGAACACCACGGTCGCCCCGCCCCGTGCGGCCTCCAGGATCTCGTGTTCCAGCAGCCCCTGGTTCACCGGGTCGAGACCCGAGAAGGGTTCGTCGAGCAGCAGCAGCTTCGGGCCGTTGACCAGCGTCGCGGCGAGCTGGACCTTCTGCGCCATACCCTTGGACAGCTTGTCGATCTGCATCTTGGCCGATGCCGCAAGGCCGAACCGGTCGAGCAGCGCATGGCCCTTCGCGCGCGCTGCGACCGCCGACATGCCCTTCAGCCGCCCGAAATAGGTGACGGTGTCGATCGCGGTCATCCCGCGGTACAGCCCGCGTTCCTCGGGCATGAACCCCAGATCGGCGGCATTCTCGCGGCCAGGCGGACAGCCGAGTACCGATATCCGCCCCGCCGTCGGCCGCACGATATCGAGCACCATGCGCAGCGACGTCGTCTTGCCCGCGCCATTCCCGCCGAGAAAGCCGAAGATCTCCCCCGGCTGTACCGCAAAACTCAGCGCGTCGACCGCGGTCCTCTCGCCGAACCGTTTCGTCACCCCGTCCAGAACCAGTGCGTCCATCGGACCATCCCCCCCGTTTAAATTCCGTCTTCGCCCCGTTCATCCTCGTCGACGACCCGCAGCAGGTCGCCCGGCTGGCAGTCGAGCACGCGGCAGATTGCCTCCAGCGTCGTGAAGCGGATCGCCTTGGCCTTGCCCGTCTTCAGGATCGACAGATTGGCGAGCGTGATGCCGACCGCCTCCGACAACTCGGTCAGCGTCATCCGCCGCGCATGCAGCATGGCGTCCAGGCTGACCGCGACCGACATCAGACCGTCATCGCCAGGTCGTCGCGCATCCGCGCGCCGATCCGGAAGACGCGCGCGAGCACGAAGATCATCACGACCGCGATCCACCCGCCCAGCGACGGCGTCCATCCGGTCACGTCGAGCTTGAGCAGCGAAATCCAGCGGACCACGCCGCCAAAGGCGAGATCGAGGCATTGCAGCGCCAGCAGCGCCCAGCCAATCCGCGCGAGCCGCGTGGCATTGTCGTCGACGAACGGATCCCCCGCCTCGACCGTCGCGACGATGCGGAGCAGGTTCGAGAAGATCGGATGCAGCGCGACGCCGCCGGCAATGCCGACGAACAGCATCATGCGAATCGCCAGCACCGCCTGGTCCAGATCGAGCATCGCGCCGTATTTATGCGCCAGCCGCGCGCTCAACATGTCCTGCATCGGCCAGGACATCAGCAACGCCAGCGCGAACACCGCGGCGCAGACGATATTGAGGACGAGCATCAGCCGAAGCAGCCCCGTCGCCCCCCAAAGAACCCGATCCCTGTTCATCGCCGCCCCCGCCTGCATATTGCAAAACGATATGGATCCTATCGATAAACGGCAAGTCGATTCATTGGTCCAATTTGGTCGGGACGCTCATCGCCTCATGGCGACGGCAAAACGGCGCACGATCGGTCTGATCGCGCGCCGCATTGTGATCGGTGCCACCACCCGCCGCGCCGAAGCGGGGGTGACGTCACGCGGTCGGGCTCAGTAGTGGATCGAGCGGCCGTAGGCGCCCAGCACGCTCTCGTGCATCATCTCGCTGAGCGTCGGATGGGCGAACACCGTCTCCATCAGCTCGGCCTCGGTCGTCTCGAGCTGGCGCGCGACGACATAGCCCTGGATCAGTTCGGTGACTTCCGCGCCGACCATGTGCGCGCCGAGCAGCTCCCCGGTCTTCGCGTCGAACACCGTCTTCACGAAGCCCTCGGCCTCGCCGAGCGCGATCGCCTTGCCGTTGCCGATGAACGGGAATTTGCCGACCTTCAGCTCGTACCCGGCTTCCTTGGCCTTCGCCTCGGTCATGCCGACGCTCGCGACCTGCGGGCGCGAATAGGTGCAGCCGGGGATATTGGCCTTGTCCATCTGGTGCGGCGACCCGCCCGCGATCTTCTCGACCGCGATGATGCCCTCATGGCTGGCCTTGTGCGCGAGCCACGGCGCGCCGGTGACGTCGCCGATCGCCCAGATGCCGTCGACATTGGTGCGACCATAGCCGTCGGTCTTGATGTGCCCGCGGTCGGTCTCGACGCCGAGCGCTTCCAGCCCGATATTCTCGGTGTTGGGGACGATGCCGATCGCGACGATTGCGTGGCTGAACGTCTCCTCGACGACCTTGCCGTCCTTGTGCTTGATCTTCGCGGTGACGCCGCTGCCCGATGGCGCCAGGCCTTCGAGGCCGGTGCCGGTCAGGAGCTTTATCCCCTGCTTCGTCAGCGCCTTGTCCATGAACGCGGAGACTTCCTCGTCCTCGACCGGCAGGATCCGCGGGAGCATCTCGACGATCGTCACATCGGCGCCCATGTCGTTGTAGAAGCTGGCGAATTCGACGCCGATCGCGCCCGATCCGATGACCAGCAGCTTGGTCGGCATCTCGGTCGGCACCATCGCGTGGCGATAGGTCCAGATCGTCTTCCCGTCGGCCTTGGCGAACGGCAGGTCGCGCGCGCGCGCGCCGGTCGCGACGATGATGTTCTTGGCCTCGAGCTCGACGGTCTTGTCGCCCTGCTTGACGCTCAGCTTGCCCTTTGCGGTCACGGTGCCGACGCCTTCGACGACGGTCACCTTGTTCTTCTTCATCAGGCCCTTCACGCCCGCATTCAGCTGGCCCGCGACCTTGCGGCTGCGGTCGACGACCTTGGCGAGATCGAAGCCGACATTGTCCGCCTTCAGGCCATAGCTCTCGGCATTCTGCATGTAGTGATAGATTTCCGACGTGCGCAGCAGCGCCTTGGTCGGGATGCAGCCCCAGTTGAGGCAGATGCCGCCCAGGCGCTCGCGCTCGACGATCGCGACCTTGAGGCCGAGCTGGCTCGCGCGGATTGCCGCGACATAGCCGCCGGGGCCCGAACCAAGGATGACCAGATCATAGGTGTCAGCCACGTGGAGAGTCCTTCAAGTGAATCAGTTGGAAGCGGGCGGCACGGGCCGCGGTTTGCGGTCGTCGCAGACCGCGACGAAGATGAAGCGCGCCTGTGTCACCTTGCAGCTGTCGTTGCTGTGCCGCGCGCGGCGCCATGCCTCGACCTCGATCGTCATTGAGGTGCGACCGACCGCGATCAGCTCTGCATAGACCGACACTTCGTCGCCGACGACGACGGGCATGTGGAATTTCATCGCATCGGCCGCGATCGTGACCGCGCGACCGCCGCTGCGCCGCGACGCCACCGACCCCGCGGCGAGATCCATCTGCCCCATCAGCCATCCGCCGAAGATGTCGCCGTAAGGGTTGGCATCGGCGGGCATCGCGGTGACGCGGATCGTCGGCGCCTTGTCGGGGGGCAGGTCGGTCACGCGTGGCTCCTGCTGGTCTGTCGGTCGAGGATGCGGGCCTGCCGCAGCGGCCCGATCCCCATGATCACGGTCACGACCATCGCCGCCGCCCCGCACCACCAGATCACGTCCTGCCCGAGCGGATAGGACCAGGCCGCCGCCCAGGTGATCGCGACCGCGACGCCGAGCCCGACGAGGATATGCAGGATCTCGATGAGCGTCCTGATCATGACGCGCGCCGGCCCGACCCCGTTCGTGCCGAGCGAAGTCGAGGCCCATGTGACACATGCCCTTCGACTTCGCTCAGGGCGAACGGGAGAGGGGCCACAGCGGTCACGGTCTTACGCCAGCATGCCCAGCGGGTTTTCGACCAGATGCTTGAACGCCTTCATGAACTGCGCGCCGTCCGCGCCGTCGATCGCGCGGTGGTCGAAGCTGCCGGTCGCCGACATAACGGTCGCCACGGTGAGCTCGTCGCCGATCACATAGGGACGCTTCTCGCCCGCACCGATCGCGAGGATCATCGCCTGGGGCGGGTTGATGACCGCGTCGAACTGCGTGATGCCGAACATGCCCATGTTGCTGATCGAGGCGGTGCCGCCCTGATATTCCTCGGGCTTCAGCTTGCCGTCGCGTGCGCGGGCGGCGAGGTCCTTCATCTGCGTCGAGATCGACGACAGCGAGGCGGTGTCCGCACCGACGATGATCGGCGTGATCAGACCCGACGGCGTGCTGACCGCAACCGAGATGTCGGCGCGCTGGAAGCTGATCAGCTGGTCGGGCGTGAACATCACGTTGCAGGTCGGGACCTGCATCAGCGCGACGGCCTGCGCCTTGATCAGCAGATCGTTGACCGACAGCTTCACGCCGCGCGCTTCGAGGCTCTTGTTCAGCTCGCCGCGCAGCTTGAGCAGCGCGTCGAGACGCACGTCCACGGTCAGGTAGATGTGCGGAACGGTCTGCTTCGATTCGGTCAGGCGGCGCGCGATCGTCTTGCGCACGTTGCTGAGCTTGGTCGACTCGTGCGGGATATCCGGCACGACCGCGGGCTTGGCTGCGGGTGCTGGCGCGGCAGCGGAGGCGGCCGGTGCGGCGGCTTCGGTCGCGGCGGCAGGTGCGGCCCCGGGCTTCGCGCTGTCGACATCAGCCTTGACGATGCGACCCTTCGGCCCCGAACCCGACACCGAACCAAGGTCGATCCCCTTGTCGGCGGCGAGGCGGCGGGCGAGCGGGCTCGCCTTCACACGATCACCGCTGGCGGGCTTCGAATCGGGCTTGGACTCGGATGCGGCGCCCGCATCGGCGGGACGACCATGATCCTCGGCCGACGTCTCGGTCCGGGCGACGGGCTTGGCCTCGCTGCCGGTGTCGTTGGGATCCTTGGGATCGGGCTTGGCCTCCGATTCCTTGGCCGCGGGGACGGGCGTCTCGCTCTTGGTCGGCGCGGACACCGAGGACGCATCCTCGCCTTCCTCGGCCAGGATCGCGATGACGGTGCCGACCTTCACATTGTCGGTCGCCTCGGCCACCAGGATCTTGGCGATCACGCCTTCGTCGACCGCTTCGAATTCCATCGTCGCTTTGTCGGTCTCGATCTCGGCCATGATGTCGCCGGACTTCACCGTATCGCCTTCCTTCACCAGCCATTTGGCGAGGGTGCCCTCCTCCATGGTCGGCGACAGGGCAGGCATTTTGATCTCGATCGACATGGAGGTCCCCAGGGCGTTACGTAACGGCATGCCTACTCGCGCCCCCGCCCGTCCGGGTCAACCCCGCGAAGCCGCCTTCCCCTTGCGCGAACCGCATCTGCACGGCACCTAAGCCCGATAAACAGGGGAATATGATGCGTGTCTATCTGGTGGTCATCGACGAGTCGCCCGAGGCCGGTATCGCGTTGCGCTTCGCGGCGCGACGCGCGGTGAAGACCGGCGGCGGCGTCGAGATCCTCACGCTGATTCCGCCGCAGGAATTCATCGCGTTCGGCGGTGTCCAGGCGACGATCGAGGAGGAGGCGCGGCTCCACGCCGAGGGCCTCGTCGCGGCTGCGGCGGGCACGCTGATTGAGGAATCGGATCTGCGCCCGTCGATCACCGTGCGCGAGGGCGAAGGCCCCAAGATCATCCGCGAGATGATCGCTGCCAACCCCAATATTGCCGCGCTGGTGCTCGGCGCCGCGGCGAGCGGTGCGCCGGGTGCGCTGATCGCGCATTTTTCCGGCACCGATGCGGGTGCGCTGCCCGTGCCGGTCATGATCATCCCGGGGTCGCTGACCAGCGAGGCGATCGACCGGCTCAGCTGACGGCGGCGGGAGATGACGGCGGCAAAGGGCTAAACCAAGCGAATCCAACACTCCCCGCTTGAGCTCCCCGGCCGAAGCCGCCACGGTGACGCCGATGCCGATCCTCGCCCTCCCGCTGCTCGCCGCAGCCGCCGCCGCGCTTCCCGCGCCCTCCGCCACCCGCCTCAAGGCCGATGTGACCGCGATGGTCGGGTTCGGCACGCGCCACACCGCATCGACCACCACCGATCCGAAGCGCGGCATTGGCGCCGCACGCAGCTGGGCTGCGGCGCGCTTCGCCGAGATCGGCCGCGCCTGTGGCGGCTGCGTCACGGTCGAGCGGATCGGCCGCACCGTGTCGGGTCCGCGCGCACCGACCGGCGTCTATGTCGAGGACGTGCTGGGCATCCAGAAGGGGCGCGACCCGAATCGCGTCGTGATCGTCGGCGCGCATATCGACAGCCGTGTGACCGACGTCATGAACGTGACGAGCGACGCGCCCGGCGCGAACGACAATGCGTCGGGCGTCGCGCTGGTGCTCGAAGCCGCCCGCGCGCTGTCAAAGCGGCAGTTCGACGCGACCATCGTCTATGCGGTCTTTTCGGGTGAGGAACAGGGGCTGTGGGGCGCCGAGCTGCTCGCCGACACCGCCAAGGCGCGCGGCTGGACCGTCACCGCGATGCTCAACAACGACATTGTCGGCAACACGATCGGCCAGGGCGGCGTCCGCATGGCGTCGAGCGTCCGCGTCTTTTCCGAAGGCATTCGCGCATCCGAAGACCTTGCCGCGCAGATCGGTCGTCGCGCCGAGGGTGGCGAGGACGATGGCCCCAGCCGCGCGCTCGCCAAGACGATCGACGGCGTCGCGGGCACGATTCCCGGCGGGCTCGACGTGATGCTCGACCGTCGCCCCGACCGGTTCGGCCGCGGCGGCGATCACGAACCCTTTCTGAAGCTCGGCTATCCCGCGGTGCGCTTCTCGGTCGCGGCGGAGAATTGGGATCGCCAGCACCAGGACCTGCGCACCGAAAACGGCGTCGACTATGGCGACACGATCGCCGGGATGGACTTCCCCTATCTGGCCAAGGTGACCGCGATCAACATCGCCACGCTCGCCCGCCTCGCCGCCGCGCCCGCGGCACCGGGTGACGTATCGATCGCCGGTGCCCTGTCGCGCGACACCCAGGTCAAATGGGCCGCGGTTCCGGGTGCGGCAGGCTACCGCGTCCGCTGGCGGCGCAACGACACGCAGGACTGGAAGGACGTGCGCGACGTCACCGGCACCGAGACGCTGCTCGCCCAGACCCCCGTCGACGACCATTTCGTCGGCGTGTCCGCACTCGGCGCGGATGGCAGCGAGAGCGTCGTCAGCTTCGCGGGCCGCGAACGCCGCCGCTGAGCGCTAGCGCGCCGACCCCAGGGTGCCGCCCCGCGTCCGGCCCGGTCCACGACGCGGGGTCGTCCGCCGGTAGGTCACGGGTTCGGTGATATATTCGGTCGTCGTCGTGGTCGTCGTGACCGGCACCGACTGGACGGTGACCGTCGTCGTCCCGTCGCCGGCATAGGCTGTGCCGCCGGGATAGCCGCCGCCGGTGGTCGTCACGGTGGTCATCCCGTCGGGCGACACCCATGTCCCGCCACGCTGCTGCACGGGCGGCAATGGCTGGTCGCGATAGGCGGCCCCCGCAAAGTCCGGCGCCGCTTCGACGCGGGTCGTCACATAGGTCCGCCGCGTTACCGGCCGCGGCTGGCGGCGGGCATAGACCCGGTCGTCCGCCCGCCCGTCGAAGCTTTGCACGTCATAGCGCGGGGCGGCATCGCCTCCATTCGCGCCGTCCCATTCGACCCCGGTACGCGTATCGAAGATCGATCCCCGCGCATCGATCAGCACCGCGTCGTCGAAATAGCGCGTCCAGCGATAGCCCGGCGGCGGCGGTGCCAACCCATAGTCGCGCCAGTCGACGATCCCGAACCGGGGCGCGATCCAATAGGCCGGCAGCGCCCAACCCCGGTACGGCCGACGATAACCGCTCCAGCCGCCCGGCGCGTTCGCCCCGGCCGACCAGCCACCATCGACGCTGCTGCCCCGGCGCGCGTCGCTGGACGCGGCGGGCTCCGGGTTTACGCTGACCGCGCTGCGGGCAGGAACGGAATAGGTCGCACCGGGCCGCGATGCCCCGTCCGGACGCCGCTGCGCCTCGGCCGTCGTGCCCGCCACCGCCATGATCAGTGCGAGACCGACGATCACCTTCATGCGCATGACATCTTCTCCCCTGACGCACGACACGCTCCAGGGCCGCGTCCTATGCTGACGCAGTGCGTACCAAAGCCGCCCCAGCGCGGCCAGCCGCAACCCGGTCCCGATTCGGAGCAGGCGTCAGGTCAGGGGGTCAGCCGATCCGTGACGCCAGCAACGCGACCAGCGCCTCGCACCCGGCCGCATCCTCGGCATCGAACCGTGCCGGCTCGGGGCTGTCGAGATCGAGCACGCCGATCAACCGGCCGTCGCTGACGACCGGCACGACGAGCTCGGACCGGCTCGCCGCGTCGCAGGCGATATGCCCGGGAAACGCATGGACGTCCTCGACCAGCTGCGTCGTTCGCTCCGCCGCCGCAGTGCCGCACACGCCCTTGCCCATCGCGATCCGGATACAGGCGACCTTGCCCTGGAACGGCCCCAGGACCAGCTCGCCCTCGACCGCACGATAGAAGCCCGCCCAGTTGAGATCGGGCAGATATTCCCAGACCAGCGCGGCCGCATTCGCCATGTTCGCGATCGGATCGCGCTCGTCCACGGTCAGCGCGTCGAGCGCCGCGAGCAGGTCGCGGTACAGATCGGCCTTCGAACCGCCGGAAATATCGAACTGGTACATCGTCGCCTCTTGTCTGCGGTTAGTCTTCGCGAACCCGCCCGCGCCCGGCCTTGACCGAACTGCGGACCTTCTTCGTATCCACCCGCCGTGCCTTGGCGGCCCTGGACGGCTTGGTCTTGACCCGGTGCGCGTCGCGGTGCTGCGCCTGCGCGATCAGTTCGAGCACGCGGTCGCGCGCATCGGCGCGATTGGCCTCCTGCGTGCGAAACCGACGCGCTGTGATGACAAGCACCCCCGCCGCGGTCATCCGGCTGCCCGCGACCAGCTTCAGCCGGCGATAGGTTTCGGGGTGCAGGCCCAGCGCGAATATGTCGACGCGCAACTGGCACGCGGTCGCCACCTTGTTGACGTTCTGCCCGCCCGGCCCCGAGGCCGCGAGGAACTTCTCCTCGATCGCCCCCTCAAGCAGGGAGGCGTCGATCACGTCAGCCATTATCGGGTTCGGGACGCGGATCCGGCGCGGACGCGTCCTGCGGGGACGGCGTCGCCTCGACGCCCGGTTCCTCGCCGAAGCCCGCGGTCGCGAACCGTTCTGGCAGCGGCGCGATACCGACGACATCGGCCTTGCCCGGCCGCGGTACAACCAGCCGCTGCGCGTGGAGCATCATGCCCAGGCGATCCTTCTGCCCATAGACCGGATCCCCGACGACCGCTGCGCCGAGGCCCAGCGCGGCATGAACACGGATCTGGTGCGTCCGCCCGGTCTGGGGGATGAATTCGACCAGCGAGCGCCCATCGCGCGTCGCGAGCACGCGCCAGCCGGTGCGCGCCGCCTTGCCCTTGGCGTCCTCGACCATCCGCCAGCCCTCTTCGGCGCTGCTGATCTTGCCGAGCGGCATGTCGATCGTTCCGGTTTCCTCGGCAGGGACACCGTCGAGCACCGCCAGATAGCGCTTCGAGACCAGGCCCTGCTCGAACGCCTGCTGCAACCGCGCATGCGCCTTGGGATTGCGCGACAGCAGCAGGCAGCCGCTCGTGTCGCGATCGAGCCGGTGCACCGGCATCGGCCAGCGCTGGAATCCAAATTTGAGACTTTCGAGATGATTCTCGAGGCTCAGCGAGCCGTCACGAGGAGGATCGACCGGCAGCCCGGCGGGCTTGTCGATGATCAGGGCCTCGCCGTCGAGGAAAAGTACGCGTTCACCATGCATGTGCCGCCCTTGCCAGCATCTGCGCCCGCATGCCAGAGCCCGCACGATGTTGCGTAGCCCCCTAGTTCTTTCATTGCTGCTGATCCCGGCCGCCGCCAATGCGCAACTCTGCGCCGGACAGAGCGCGGCGATCGCCGCCGATGGTCGCGCATTCGGGCATCTGCCTTACGGCGACGCCGCCCCGTCCGAGCTGGTCGCCGCCCCGTCCGACTTCGGCGTCCGCCAGACCTGCGTGGTCCGCCGCGACATGCTGCCCGACCTGCTTCGCCTGCTCGCTGCGGCCAAATCAGACCCGGCGGTGATGGGGGAATTGCGCGGCCTGTCGTGCCAGCGTTCGATCGCGCAGCAGCGCAGCGTGTTCTGCCGCGAGTCGGAAACATCGGCAGCCGAACGCGCAATCTCGGTCGCGCCGCCGGGCTATAGCGAACATTCGACTGGCTATGTCGTCGACTTCGCCATCCGGCCAGCCAATGGCTGTCGCGATGCCGAGGCGTGCATGGCGGCAACTCCCGCCGCGCGCTGGCTGCGCGCGAACGCGACGCGGTTCGGATTCGAACAATCCTTCCCCGGCGGGAACAAGCAGAACGTCAAATGGGAGCCATGGCACTGGCGCTGGGTCGGCGCGACCGCCGATGCACCCGGCGCGGCAAAGGCGCGCTTCGTGTTCGCCAGGGCGCGGCGGCTCTATCCCGCCGACCCGGCGATCCTGCCGCCCGCGCCCCCGCCGGTCGTCGCACCCGCGGTGCCGGCCGCGCCCGTCCCGGCGCTTCCGTCCGAAAAGGGCAAACGCCGCAAGCGCTGATCCCCCCGGTCGCCCCGAGGGATCGTTCGCGCTTACTTCAGCTTCGCGGCCGTCTCGGCGATCCGCTTGCCCTGGTAGCGCGCACCGTCGAGTTCGACGCTGCTCGGCATCCGGCTGCCATCGCCATCGGAGATCGTCGTCGCGCCGTAGGGCGAGCCGCCCTTGACCGCGTCGACGCCCATCTGCCCCTGGAAGCCATAGTCCAAGCCGACGATCGTCATGCCGTGATGGAGCAGGTTGGTCAGGATGGAGAACAACGTCGTCTCCTGCCCGCCATGCTGGCTCGCGGTCGAGGTGAACGCACCGCCGACCTTGCCGACCAGCGCGCCGGAGAACCACAGGCCACCGGTCGTGTCCCAGAAAGACGCCATCTGCGCAGGCATCCGCCCGAACCGGGTCGGTGCACCGACGATGATCGCGTCATAGTCCTTCAGTGCATCGGGGCCCTCGATCTCGGCATGCGCGCTGTCGGTCTTGAAATGCGCCGACTCGACGACCGCCTGCGGTGCGGTCTCGGCGACCCGGCGGATGTCGACTTCCGCGCCGCCCGCGCGCGCGCCTTCGGCGACGGCATCCGCCATCTGCTCGATATGGCCGTAGGACGAATAGTAGAGAACCAGAACCTTGGTCATGTCAGTCTCCTCAAGGGCAGACCATCCCGGCACAGGCCGGAATGGTCATAGGATCATCGGTAAAATTACTCGGAATCCACCAGAACGATCTCGGCCTCGTCGAGTGCCGTGATCCGCACCGTCCGGCCGCCCGAAAGTGCCGCACCGTCGCGGGTGTTGATGGTCTCGTCGTCGATCGTGATCGCGCCGGTCGCCGGGACAAGATAGGCGTGACGCCCCTCGCCCACAGCATAGTCGACACTGTCGCCCGCCTTCAGCGTCGCGGCCAGCACCCGCGCATTCGCGCGAATCGGCAGCGCGTCGCCGTCATCGGCAAAGCCGCTTGCCAGCGTCACGAACTGCCCCGAGCGCTCGCCCTTGGGGAACGGCTTTGCACCCCAGCTCGGCGAACCACCCTTGCGGCTGGGCTCGATCCAGATCTGGAAGATCGTCGTCGTCTCGGGCTCCAGATTATACTCGGCATGGCGGACGCCCGAACCGGCACTCATCACCTGGACGTCGCCGGCCTCGGTGCGGCCCTTGTTGCCGAGCGAGTCCTGATGCGTGATCGCGCCGCTGCGGACATAGGTGATGATCTCCATGTCCTGATGCGGATGCGGCGGGAAGCCCGAATTGGCGGCGATCTGATCGTCGTTCCAGACGCGGATCGCGCCCCATCCCATCCGGGCGGGGTCATAATAGCTCGCAAACGAGAAATGATGCCGCGCATTCAGCCAGCCATGATCGGCATGGCCCAGGCTGTCGAAGGGGCGGCGGTCTACGGTGTTGAGAGTCGTGGTCGTCATCAGAGGTCTCCACTTGTTGCCACCAAGATAGACACTGGCATCGCACCGTAAATAGAAACGCTGGAAACCGATCGTTTCGATTGCTAGCAAACGTGACCGCTGCGGAGAGTGAATGATGCGCCTTCCCGACCTCGAAGCCTGGGCGATCTTTGCCAGCGTCGTCGAACATCGCTCGTTCAGCGCCGCCGCCGACGCGATCGGACTGAGCAAGGCGACCGTATCGAAGGCGATCACCCGGCTCGAGGCGCATCTCGGCCAGTCGCTGTTTCATCGCACCTCGCGCCGGCTCGCGCTGACCGAGGCGGGCAAGCCACTCGCCGAACATGCCGCGCGGATCCTGGGCGAAGCGCGGCTGGCGGAGGAGTCGGCGAACGATGCCGCAAGCGCGCCGACAGGGCGCGTCCGACTGGCGGCGCCGATGAGTTTCGGGATCACCAATGTCGCGCCGCTGCTGGCCGAGTTCCTGGCCGCGCATCCCGGCATCGAGATCGACCTGCATCTGTCCGACTCGCGAGTCGACATCGTCGCCGAAGGGTTCGACGTGGCGCTGCGGATCGCCGAGCTGCCTGACAGTTCGCTGCGCGCGCGACGGCTGTGCAGCATCCAGGCGCACACCGTCGCCGCGCCTGCCTATCTGGCGGCGCACGGAACGCCGACGCATCCCGCGCAGCTCGGCGAACACCGCCTGATCGGCTATTCGAACGTCGTCGGTCCCTGGCGGTTTCAGCGCGCCGGCGAAAGCGACGTTTCGGTGCGGCTGCAGGGTCAGCTCACCGCCAATAGCGGCGAGGCGGTCGTCCCGGCGCTCGTCGCCGGTCTCGGCATCGCGCGGCTGCCCCATTTCATCATCGAGGCGCAGCTCGCGTCCGGTGCGCTGGTGACGCTGCTCGATGACTGGGCGCCCGCGCCAATCGGCCTCCACCTGCTCACCCCACCCAGCCCGCTCCGCCCGGCCCGGGTCGAAGCGCTCATCGCGTTCCTCGGCGCGCGGCTTCGCGACCCCGGCTGAACCGCGCAGGTTGAGCCCGACGGAACAATGCCCGTCGCCAGGCTATTGCTCTGCGTCACCACGGAAGGATGTCGATGCTCCCCTACCAGACCGCGCCCCGGACCCGCCGCGCATGACCGGCGCGATCCATCCCGCCCCGCCGACCACGCTCGTCATCTTCGGTGCGATGGGCGACCTGACCCGCCGGTTGCTGATGCCGGCGCTGACCAACATGACCCGGCTGGGCATGATCGGTGACGATTTTTCGGTCCTCGGGATCGGTATCGAACCCGGCGACGACGACACGCTGCGCACCGCGCTCGCCATCTTTCGCGCCAGCGCTACCACGGCGCATGCCTCGCCCGAGCAGGAGGCCGCCTGGGACCGGTTGCAGGCGCGCGTCCAGTATATGCAGGGCGATTTCACACAGGACGACGTCTATGCACGGCTGAGCGACCGGCTATCGGGCAACGCCGCCTTCTATCTCGCGGTGCCCGCGCGGTTCTTCGGCGACATCGTCGATCGGCTCGCGGCCAACGGGCTGACGCATGAAAGCAAATCCGCGTTTCGCCGGATCGCGATCGAGAAGCCGTTCGGCCACGACCTCGCTTCCGCGCAGGCGCTGAACGCGCGCATCCTGTCGCACGTCGCCGAGACGCAGATCTACCGCATCGACCATTTCCTCGGCAAGGAAACCGTCCAGAACATCATGACCGCACGCTTTGCGAACATGATGATCGAGCGGGTCTGGAATGCCGACTGCATCGCGCATGTCCAGATCACCGCCGCCGAGACCGTCGACGTCGGCACGCGCGGTGCGTTCTACGACGCGACGGGCGCATTGCGCGACATGGTCCCGAACCATCTGTTCCAGTTGCTGGCGATGGTCGCGATGGAACCCCCTGCGAGTTTCGACGCGGAGGCCATCCGCAACGAAAAGGGCAAGGTGCTGAAAGCCGTTCGGGCTTATTCGCCCGCCAAGGCGCGCCGCAACGGCGTCCGCGGCGCCTATGGTGCGGGGACGATCGGCGAGCGCGCCATCCCCGCCTTCACCGCATCGCCCGACATTGCCCCCGACAGCACCACCGAGACCTATGTCGCATTGAAGCTGATGGTCGACACGTGGCGCTGGGCGGGCGTGCCCTTCTACCTGCGCACCGGCAAGGCGATGGAGATTCGCGATACCGAGGTCGTGATCACCTTCAAGCCCGTGCCGTTCGCACAGTTTCACGCGACCGCCGCCGAGAAGCTGCCGCCGAACCGCCTGATCATCCAGATCCAGCCCGACGAGGGGCTCAGCATGGATATCAATATCAAGCGCCCCGGGCTCGAGGTCGACACCGCGCCGATCGCGCTGGTTTTCCGCTATGCCGACTCGTTCGATATCGGCGCGATGACCGGGTATGAGTCGCTGATCCACGATCTGTTCGCGGGCGACCAGACGCTGTTCCAGCGCGCCGACGCGATCGAGGCGGGATGGGCCGCGGTCCAGCCGTTCCTCGACGCATGGGCAAGCGAAGGCGCACCCGACACTTACGCCGCGGGTACGACCGGACCGGCGGCGGCAGACGAACTGCTCGCGCGCGACGGGTTTGCCTGGCACACGCTCGACCCGGCAAAGACGTGAGCCCGCGCCGCGACTCGGTTCCCGGGGTCTGATCACGGAGTTTCGGTCGGTTCCGTACCAAGAGTTCGTATAACGCTCTCATTTAAGACGGAATTAACCTTTTGCTTTCAGATGTTCTTTGGTTAATGAATCAACGGCGGATCGCTTAGCAGGGGCTGGCGTTTTCGCTAAACGGGGGACAACCCATGCGCGTGCTGCTGATCGAGGATGAGCCTACCACCGCCAAGGCCATTGAGCTTATGCTCACGACCGAGGGCTTCAACGTGTACATCACCGATCTGGGCGAAGAGGGCCTCGATCTTGGCAAGCTGTATGATTACGACATCATCCTGCTCGATCTGAACTTGCCCGACATGCACGGCTATGATGTTCTGAAGCGTCTTCGTGTTGCGCGTGTTGCGACGCCGGTGTTGATCCTGTCGGGCGTCAACGAAATGGACTCCAAGGTTCGCAGCTTCGGGTTCGGCGCGGACGATTACGTCACCAAGCCGTTCCACCGCGAGGAACTCGTCGCGCGGATCCATGCCGTTGTGCGCCGCTCGAAGGGCCATTCGCAGTCGGTCATCCGCACTGGCAAGCTCGCCGTGAACCTCGATGCCAAGACGGTCGAGGTCGATGGCAGCCGCGTTCACCTGACCGGCAAGGAATATGCGATGCTCGAGCTGCTCTCGCTGCGCAAGGGCACCACGCTGACCAAGGAAATGTTCCTCAACCACCTCTATGGCGGGATGGACGAACCTGAACTCAAGATCATCGACGTCTTCATCTGCAAGCTGCGGAAGAAGCTCAGCCTAGCGTGCGATGGCGAAAACTACATCGAGACCGTCTGGGGCCGCGGCTATGTCCTGCGCGAACCCGATGAGATGGTCGAAGCGCAAGTCGCCTGATCTGCTCGGCTGCGCGACCCAAAGTCCAAGGTCGCGCCGCTTCACTCCACAGGTTTAGGCTTGCAACCTTGCCTGATGGTGTCAGTTTAGTCTTCATCGGAGGTGTTCCATGAAAACTATCCTGCTCGCCGTCGGACTGATTGCCTGTTCTGCGGCCGCTTCTGCGCAACTTGGCGTCCCTGGCCCTAGCGGCTTAATAGGTACCAGCGCGCCGTTTCCCGGAAATCCCGGCTGGACGCCGCGCACGAACATTTCGCCCCCGTCGATCACGCCGACGATGCAACGCGAGCGCGAGGCGCGGTTGCGGCTCGTCCTGGCGACTTTCCCCGACCTGCCGACCACTCTCGCAGCCGCACCGCCCCGCCAACGGGCTGCGCTCTACGCGAAGGCCGAACACAAGGCGGTCTGGGCGCGGATCAACGCGCGCGCATCGAAGGATGCCAGCGGCGACCTTTGACGCTACCGGCCGGCTATTTCCGAACCCAGACCTTCTCGCCGCCGACCCAAGTCTCGGCAACCTTGATCGCGCGCAGTTCGGTCGGCGAAGCGATCATCGGATCGCGGTCGACGACGATGAAGTCTGCGCGCTGCCCGGCGGCGAGCGCACCGAACTTCGTTTCCGCAAACCCCGCATAGGCGGCGGCGCCCGTCATCGCCCACCACGCCTGTTCGCGCGAGATGAGCTCCTGCGGCTGCCACCCGCCCTGCGGCTGGCCGTTCGCATCCTGCCGCGTAAATGCGGCGGCCCAGGTGGCGAACGGATCGGGCTTCTCGACCGGGAAATCGGTACCAAAGGCGAGCTTCGATCCGTTCGCCAGCATCGACTTCCACGCATAGGCGCCGGTCAGCCGCCCCGGTCCGAGCCGCGCTTCCGCCATCGTCCGGTCGCTGGTCTGGTGGGTGGGCTGCATCGAGGCGATCGTGCCGAACTTGCCGAAGCGCGGCAGGTCGGCGGGATCGACGATCTGCGCATGCTCGACACGCCAGCGCCGGTCGCCCTTGTAGGTCTCGCTCTCGACCTGGATCGCGTCGAGCACCTGCTGGTCCGCGCGATCGCCGATTGCATGCACCGCGACCTGGAACCCGTCCATCGCCGCGCGGCTCATCTGGTTCTGGAGCTGCGCATCGGTCAGGAAGCCCAGCCCGGTCTGCCCCGGTGCATCGGCATAGGGTTTCAGCAACCACGCGCCGCGCGAGCCGAGCGCGCCATCGGCATAGAGCTTCACCCCGCCCATCCGCAGATGGTCGTCATACAGCCACGGCGTCGGCCCCTTGCCGCCGATCCGCCCAGCGGTCTCGACCCCCAGCGCATAGCTCATGATCCGGACGCGCAACCCGCCGATATCCGCCATCCGGCGATAGGTCAGCCAGTCGTCGAGCGTGGTGCCCATGTCGGCGACCGCGGTGACGCCGTACCCGAGCAGGATCCGCTGAGCAGTAAGGAAGGCCGCATCGCGCTCCTTGGGCAGCGGTTGCGGCACGACCTTCTCGACCAGCGATTGCGCGGCATCGACGAACACGCCCGACGGCGCGCCGCCGCTCTTCTCGATCCGCCCGCCCGCCGGGGCGACCGTGGCACCGGTGACCCCCGCCTCGCGCATCGCGACGCTGTTCGCCCAGCCGGCATGGCCGTCCGCGCGCGACAGCCAGATCGGATGGCCGCCCGACACCGAGTCGAGATCCGCGGCGGTCGGGAACCGCCCGAGCCCCCAGGCTTCCTGGTTCCAGCCGCGGCCGAGCACCCATTTGCGATCGGGATTGGCCGCGACATAGGCGGCGATCCGCGACTTTGCGTCGTCGAGCGAGGTCGCTGCCGACAGATCGAGCGACAGCGCGCCGAAGCCGAGCTCGATCACATGGCCATGCGCATCGACGAAGCCGGGCAGCACGGTCTTGCCGCCCATGTCGGTGCGCCAGTCATAGAGCGGCTTGCCCGCGTTCTTCTTCAATTCCTTGCGGCTGAGCTTGGGGGGCTCCTCCCCCGGCGGCACCAGCCGGGTCACGCGGCCGTCCTTGTCGACCAGGATCGCCTTGAACCGGACGATCTTGCCGCCCTCGGTGATGGTCAGGCCGTTGACGTTGTCGACGATCCCGTCGGCCAGCGCCGGGGTGGCGAACAGCGACAGGGCGGCACTTGCGAACAGGACAGGCTTCACTTCGGCAATCTCCGCACCAACGCACTCGTATCCTGCCGCGCGCCGCCCATGGCCTGCACATCGGCATAGAATTGATCGACCAGCGCCGCGACCGGCAGAACGGCACCGTTGCGCCGCGCCTCGTCGAGCGCGAGCCCCAGATCCTTGCGCATCCAGTCGACCGCAAAGCCGAAGTCGAAATCTTCCTTCGCCATCGTCGGCCAGCGATTGACCATCTGCCAGCTCTGCGCCGCGCCGCCCGAAATCGCCTCGAACACCTTGTCGAGGTCGAGCCCGGCATTCTGCGCGAAGCGGATCGATTCGGACACGCCCTGGATCACCCCGGCGATCGCGATCTGGTTGCACATCTTGGTCGTCTGGCCCGCGCCCGCGTCGCCGACATGCACGATGCGCGCGGCATAGGCCTGCATATACGGCTCGGCCTTCGCCATGGCGTCGGCGGAACCGCCGCACATGATCGACAATGTGCCGTTCTCGGCACCCGCCTGCCCGCCCGACACCGGCGCATCGACGGCGAACGCGCGCGCCTTCGCCAGCCGCCGGGCGATCGCGGCGGACACGGTCGTATGGTCGACGAACACCGCGTCGTCGCGCATCGCCGCGAACGCGCCGTCCTCACCCAATGTTACCGCGGCAAGATCATCGTCATTGCCGACACAGGTGAACACCGCATCCGCATCGCGTGCTGCCAGAGCCGGCGTGTCGGCGACCGATCCGCCATATTTATCGGCCCATGCCAAAGCCTTGGCCTGGGAGCGATTATAGACGGTGACGTCGTGCCCTGCCGCGACGAGATGCCCCGCCATCGGCGCGCCCATCACGCCAGTCCCGATGAATGCCAGTTTTGCCATGGATCAAGCGCATAAGCGGTGTTTCCCCTGCGCGCCAGATGGTCTAGCGCAACGCCTATGGCTACCCTCGCTGCCGTAGCGGCACCCACCCTTCCCGTGTCCATCGACGACGTCCGCGCCGCGCATGACCGGATCCGCGCCTCGATCGTCCGCACGCCGACGCTGATCAGCCGGACGCTGAGCCAGATGACCGGCGCGACGGTTTATCTGAAGTTCGAGAATCTTCAGTTCACCGCGGCCTACAAGGAACGCGGCGCGCTCAACACGCTGTTGCAGCTGTCGCCCGAGGCGTGCGCGAAGGGCGTGATCGCCGCGTCGGCGGGCAATCACGCACAGGGTCTTGCCTATCACGCCAACCGGCTCGGCATCCCTGCGACGATCGTCATGCCGACCAACACGCCGACCGTGAAGGTCACGCAGACCGAAGGGCATGGCGCCAAGGTCGTGCTGTTCGGCGACACCTTCGACGCCGCCTATGCGCATGCCCGCATCCTCGAGGGCGAATGCGGCTTCACCTTCGTCCATCCCTTCGACGACGCCCGCGTCATTGCCGGCCAGGGCACGACCGCGATCGAGATGCTCGAGGACGTGCCCGAGATCGACATGATGGTCGTCCCGATCGGCGGCGGCGGCCTGATCTCGGGCGTCGCGACCGTGACGCGGGCCAACGCCGCGCAGGGCGGTCACGCGATCGAGGTGGTCGGCGTCGAGGCCGAGCTGTTCCCGTCGATGTACAACCGCATCAACGGGACGACGATGCCCTGCGCCGGCGACACGCTGGCCGAGGGGATCGCGGTCAAGGAGCCCGGCGGCATCACCTCGAAAATGGTCGCCGAACTCGTCGAGGACATCGTCCTGGTCAGCGAGCGCAGCCTGGAGATGGCGGTCAGCCTGCTGCTCCAGATCGAGAAGACGGTCGTCGAGGGCGCCGGTGCCGCCGGCCTCGCCGCGCTGCTCCAGCATCCCGAGCGCTTCAAGGGGCGCACCGTCGGGATCATCCTGTGCGGCGGCAATATCGACACGCGGCTGCTCGCCAACGTCCTGCTGCGCGATCTCGCACGCTCGGGCCGGCTCGCACGATTGCGCATCCGCCTGCAGGATCAGCCCGGCGCGCTGTACAACGTCGCCCGGATCTTCGATCAGGAGCGGGTGAACATCATCGAGGTGTATCATCAGCGCGTCTTTACGACGCTGCCGGCAAAGGGGCTGATCACAGATATCGAATGCGAGGCCCGCGATCGCGCGCATCTCGATCGGCTGGTCACCGCGCTGAAGGCGGCGGGCTATGAGACGAGCACGGTCGAACTGGCCTGATCCCCGGCCAACGCCGCCGGAATTTCTTTTACCACCGCGGGCCGCCCCACTTTCCAGCGGCCCGCACAGGAATCATATACCGCCCGCGCCTTGAGAGCGCTGAAGCCGAGAGAGGGGCACTTCGTGATGACTGCGCCTTTTCGGTTTCCCCGGTTCTTCGTGACCAGCCCCGGCCCCTGCCCCTATCTGCCCAATCGGGAGGAGCGGAAGGTCTTCACCGAGCTGAACGGCCCGCATGCGGTCGAGCTCAACGACGCGCTGAGCCGGATCGGGTTTCGACGGAGCCAGGGCGTCGCCTATCGGCCGAGTTGCACCGGCTGCAGCGCCTGTGTGTCGGTCCGTGTCGTGACGCCGGAATTCACGCCCAATGCGACGCAGCGCAAATTGCTCAAGCGGCACGGAGACATCACCGCGACCGTCTGTCGCGCATGGGCGACCGACGAACAGTTCCAGCTGCTGCGCCGCTATCTGTCGGCGCGTCATCCGGACGGCGGCATGGCGGGGATGGACGAGGACGATTATGCCGACATGGTCGAGCATTCACCCGTCGACTCGCTGATCGTCGAGTATCGCGAACCGGGCATCGGCGGTGCCCCCGGCCGGCTGGTCGGCGCCTGCCTCACCGATCGCCAGGCCGACGGGCTGTCGATGATCTACAGCTTCTTCGCGGCGGACGACGCATCGCGGCCGGGCTTCGGCAACTACATCATCATCGACCACATCCTGCGCGCACGCGGTGCGGGGCTACCCTATGTCTATCTGGGCTATTGGGTGAAGGGATCGGGCCGGATGGAATACAAGATCCGGTACCGCCCGATCGAGGCGCTCGGCCCGGGCGGATGGAGCCGCCTGAGCGAGGATGACCTGCTGGCGGCCGCCCCCGGGCACGGCCCCGGGCAGGGCCCCGGGCAGGGTAAGGACTAGCCGCCGACGGTCACTGATCATCCCGCGACACGACGACATCGACCTCCAGCCGCTCGCCGCCCTCGCCGAGCCGCGATCCTGCCACCGGCGCGGCCCCTGCGGCATCGAGGGCGACCGCAACCCGGACGTGATGCTCTTCTGGACAGTCGCCGGTGAACGGGTCGAACCCGATCCAGCCCAGCCCGTCGACATGCGCCTCCGCCCAGCCATGCGGCGTCGGACGGTGATCGTCCTCGCGTTCTGTCAAAAGATAGCCCGACACATAGCGCGCCGGCGCCCCCAGCGAACGTGCGGCGACGATGAACATCTGCGCAAAGTCCCGCGAGGTGGCGCTGTCGAGCCGGAACGCCGCCGCCGCGCCGAGATTTGGCTCGGGACGGCCGGGATTGGCGGCAAAGCGTTCGTGCAACGCCTCGTTCACCCGGTGCAGCGCGCCGATCCGGCCCTGCGCGGGCGTCGCGACGCGTGCGGCGAAATCGGCAATGGCCTTGTCCTGCGCAGTGGTCTCGGTCGGCCGGAGGAACAACGCCGGCGGCAGCACCTCATAGGCGCCGTGGACGACGCCGTCGGAATGGCTGGTCAACACCTCGCCCGTGACATCGATCTCGATCCCGTCGATCGGGCCGTCGATATAGAGCATCGTGATGGCATTGCCGAACCCGTCGCGCCCCTGCCGCAGCCGGGCATCGCAATCGATATCGATCCGCCACTGCGCGACCGTCTGATCATGCGTGTTCTGCGGGGTCATGCGGAGCATCTGGACGAGGCGGCTTTGCGGCTCGGTGAAGCGATAGATCGTGCGGTGATCGACCGACAACCGCATCAAAGGAACTTGAACTGCCGGCCGATCGCGCCGTGGAGCAGCGCATTTTCCTGGATGAAGGCCTGCAGATACTGGTGCAAGCCCGATGCGATCACCTCGCCGGATCGGGTTCGCCCCAGCCGCGAGGCACGAAGCCGCGCCATCCGGTCCGCCTCGCCATGCTGGCCGGTGCGTTTCGCAAGCAGATTGAGCACGTCCACCGTCTCCTCGACCGAGGCTGCAAGACTACGCGGCAACTCCGCACGCGCCAGCAACAAATCGATCACGTCGGCCGGCCGAAGGCCGTCATTGTACATCCAGCGATAGGCGGTCACCGCCGACACGGTCTGCAATATGGTCGTCCACTGGTCGCGATCGATCGCGCCGCCCAGCTTCTGTCCCTCCGGAAGGAGGATATGATATTTGACGTCGAGCAGCCGCGCGGTGTTGTCCGCGCGCTCGACCGCCTGGCCCAGCCGGATGAACCAGGTCGTCTGATTGCGCAGCATGCGGTGGATCGCACCTTCGAACCCGCGCGTCTCGGTCTTGACCGCCTCGACCAGGTTGAGCTGCGCGGTCGTGCTGCCGGGGGTCGCGCGGTTTTCGAACAACAGCCACGCACGGTTGATCGCGGTCCATGATTCCCGCGTCAGCGCGGTCCGCACCGCCTTGGCATTGTTGCGCGCCATGTCGAGGCAGCGGACGATCGATCCCGGATGGCTGGCGTCGAGCGTGAGAAAGCGCACCACGTCGCGCTGCCCGACCGGCACCCCGGTCTTGGCAAAGGCCTCGTCGGTCTCGGTGACCGCCAGCGCCGATGCCCAGGCCGCCTCGCCCGCAGGCTGCGACGACAGCACGTCGAGGCGCACCGTCGCCTCGACCAACCGCGCGATGAAATCGGCACGTTCGAAATAGCGTCCCAGCCAATAGAGGGACGAGGCGGTCCTCGACAGCATCAGGACTGTGCCTCCGGCCCGGGCATGCCTTCGCCGAGGGTCTGCGTCATCCCGCCCAGCGTCTGCGTCATGCCGCCCCCCCCCATGCGCTGCGATTGATCCGCCATCAGGACGAAGCTGTCCTTCGTGCCGCCACCCTGGCTTGAATTCACAACCAACGATCCCTGCTTCAGCGCGACGCGGGTCAGCCCGCCAGGCACGACCTGGACGCCCTTCGACCCGGTCAGCACAAACGGCCGGAAATCGACATGCCGCGGGCACAGCCCGGATTCGGCCATCGTCGGTACGGTCGACAGCGCGAGCGTCGGTTGCGCGATATAGCGATGCGGCTCGGCGATCAGCGCGGCACGGAAATCCTCGATCTCCTGCTTCGTCGCGGTCGGGCCGACCAGCATGCCATAGCCGCCCGAACCGTCGACCAGCTTGACGACGACGTCCTCAAGATTGTCGAGGACATATTTCAGCGCCTGGGGCTCGCGGCACCGCCACGTCTCGACATTGGGCAACTTGCACTCGCCGCCTGAATAGAATTTCACGATGTCGGGCATGTAGCTGTAGATCGCCTTGTCGTCGGCGATGCCGTTGCCCGGCGCGTTGATGATCGCGACATTGCCCGCGGCATAGGCCGCGATCAGCCCCGGCACGCCGAGCGCGCTGTCGGGACGGAAGACCAGCGGGTCGAGATAATCGTCGTCGATCCGGCGATAGATCACGTCGACCTTCACGCGCCCCGCGATCGTCCGCATCCATACGACATCGTCGTCGACCACCAGATCGGCCGCCTCGACCAGCTCGACGCCCATCGTATCGGCGAGGAAGCTGTGCTCGTAATAGGCCGAGTTATAATGCCCCGGCGTCAGCACGACGCAGGTCGGTGCGCTGACGCCGTGCGGCGCAACCGACTTCATCGTCTCAAGCAGCCGGTCGGGATAGCTGTCGACCGCCGCGACGCGAAACTCGCGGAACAGCTCGGGGCAGAGCCGCAGCATCGCCTCGCGATTCTCGAGCATGTAGCTGACCCCCGAGGGCGTCCGCGCATTGTCCTCGAGCACGAAAAAGTCGTCGGGTCCGGTGCGTACCAGATCGATCCCGCAGATATGCGCCCAGACCCCGTGCGGCGGGCGCATCCCGGCGATTTCGGGACGGAACTGCGCATTGCCCATGACGAGATCCTCGGGGAGGATCCCTTCCTTCAGGATGCGGCGTTCGCCATAGATATCCTCGAGGAACGCATTGATCGCCTCGACACGCTGGACGAGCCCTTCGGAAAGCCGCGTCCATTCGTCATGCAGGAAGACCCGCGGGACGATGTCGAACGGAATGATCCGCTCGGCCGCCTCGTTCTCGCCATAGACGGCAAAGGTAATGCCGAGCTGCCGAAACGTCGTTTCAGCCGCCTGCTGGCGACGCCGCAACTCGGCGTCGGGCGTCTCCTCGATCCAGCGGCCCAAGGCGGCAAGTTCGGGACGGACACGGGTATCGCCCGGTGCCCCCATGATTTCGTCGAACGCTTGTTTCCCCATCGAAATGGTAAATTCCCCATCAAGCGTTGCGGTTCCATGCTGCAACGCTTCACCGCGCTGCACAAGCCGGATTAGACGCCCAGCCCCGCCAGCAGCGCCGGGGTGAGGACCTGCGGCAGGACGGTCGGCTCGGCCGCCCCCGGCGCATAATAGAGATAGAGCGGCACGCCGGCACGGTTATGCGCCTCGATGAAGCGGCCCATGACCGGGTCGCCATCGGTCCAGTCGCCGATCAGCACCGCGACCTTGTTCTTGGCGAACGCGTCGCGAACCGTGGCGGTCTCGATCGCCGCCTTCTCGTTGACCTTGCACGTCAGGCACCAGTCGGCGGTGAAATAGACGAACACGCCGCGCTTCTCGGCGCGCAGCGCGGCAAGCTTCGCCTCGCTGAACGCCTCGTCGCCGGCGACCGCCGTCTTGGCCGCGGCCGGCGGCGCGCGGGCGATGACGACCGCGCTGCCGACGAACACGATCGCCAGCGCGGCAAGCGTCGCTGCGCCGAACGCCTTGCCCTTGCGCTGCCGGGTGCCGCCGACCCACAGCACCGCGCCGATCGCCAGCACCGCGACGAGCGCGAGCGTCAGGCTGTCGACGCCGGTCTGGCGCCCCAGCACCCAGGCGAGTGCGATCGCGGTCAGGAACATCGGCACCGACAGGACATGCCGGAACGTCTCCATCCACGCGCCGGGCTTGGGCAGCCAGCGCCGCCACGCCGGCACGAAGCCGATCGCGAGAAACGGCAGCGACAGCCCGAGTCCCAGCCCGGCGAACACCGCCATCGCCGCGGGCCAGGGCAGCACGAGCGCCGCGCCCAGCGCTGCACCCATGAACGGCCCGGTGCACGGCGTCGCGATGAATGCGGCCAGCGCACCGGTCGCAAACGCACCGCTCGCACCGCTCTCGCCCGCGAACCGCGGCGTCGGCACCTCGAACAGCCCGGCCAGATTGAACGCGATCGCGGTGCTCAGCAGCAGCAGCACGATGATCGCCGCGGGATGCTGCAACTGGAACGCCCAGCCGACCGCAGACCCGCCCGCACGCAGCGCGAGGATCGCCGCGCCAAGGCCGAGGCACACCAGCACGACGCCCGCGGTATAGGCCAGGGCCTCGTGCCGCGCCTCGCGTTCGCTGGCGCCACCGCGCGCGAGGCTGAGCGCCTTCAGGCTCAGGATCGGGAAGACGCAGGGCATGATGTTGAGGATCAGCCCGCCGAGCACCGCGCCCGCAAACGCCGCCAGTGCGGTCGCCCACAGCCCGCCCGCATCATCCGATGGCCCCGCCGCAACGACCCCGGGCGCGGCGCTGACCGCGAGCCCCTGCGCGTCGCCGATCCGCAGCACACCCTCGATCGGCGCATTGGCCTTGCCATTGGCCGCCAGTCGCGTCGCGATCGTCAGCGTATCGCCCGACCGCGACACGGTCTGGCGCGCGCCATTGTCGATCACGCCGGTGGTGAGCGGGAAGAAATAGGCGTCCTGCGCCCTAGCCCCGGCGGGGAACGGCACCGCGACGCGCAGCACGCCCTGGTCGACCGCATAGGTCGCGCCCGCATCGAGCGGCTTGGGGATCGCCCGCCGCCAGCCGGCAAAGGCGCTCGCCTGCGACGGCGCGCCGTCACCGATCGTCAGGTCGAGCGAGAGCGCCTGCTCCTCGGGCACGCAGATCGTCGCCGAACAGACCAGATAGGACGTCTTCAGCCGGATCGGGAGCTTGGCGCCCGCCGCCAGCCCCGCCGGCACCTGGATCGTGACGAGCGGCGCATAGGGCGCCTCGTAGACATAGTTCATCAGCCCCGCGATGAGCAGCGTCGTCGGGACGGGCCATTCGGGCTGCCCCGCCGTCGCCCCGCGCGGGAGTGTCCAGTCGAACGTCGCGGGAAACCCCGCATCGCCTGGATTGGCCCAATAGCCGTGCCAGCCCATATCGGGAGTCGTTGCAATCGCGATGGTCAGCGGTGCGCCCGCTTTCGGATGGTCGCTTTCGGCAACGAGGCGCATGCTCAGATGCCGGCTCGACCCGTTGAGCGAGTCCGCCAGCGCCGGCGTCGCCACGAGGCTGCACAGCGCGAGCAGCATCGTCATCAGCACGCAACGTAAACTGCGCATGGCCATCCTTGTTTCGTTCATCGGCCACAGCCATAGCGAGGACGACATCGCATTACATCCGAAAGCAGTCATGCTGCTGCTCGTCAAAGGACTGTCCGTGAAAGCACTTATCGCCGCGTTGCTCCTGACCCCGGCCGCGTCCGTGACCGCGTCCGCGCAGACCGCTCCGGCCCCGGCCCCGGCCCCGGCGGTTGCGGCACCGACGCCCGCCACGCCGCCCAAGCTGATCGTGGCGATCTCGGTCGACCAGTTCGCCGCCGACCTGTTCCAGCAATATCGCAACCACTTCACCGGTGGCTTCACCCGCCTGCTGAACGGGGTGGTGTTTCCGAGCGGCTATCAGAGCCATGCCGCGACCGAGACCTGCCCCGGCCACTCGACCATCCTGACGGGCATGCGTCCCGCGCATACCGGGATCATCGCAAACAACTGGGTCGACCAGCGCGCCGGCCGCCCCGACAAGATCGTCTATTGCTCGGAGGACGAGCGCGTCGCCGGCAGCACGCATGACAGCTACACCGTGTCCGACATGCACCTGAAGGTACCGACGCTCGGCGAGATGATGAAGGCGCGCGATCCGCGCACCCGCTCGGTGTCGGTCGCGGGCAAGGATCGTGCGGCGGTGATGATGGGCGGCCACAAGGTCGACGAGCTCTGGTGGTGGGACGGCAAGACCTATGTCTCCTATGCGGGCCGCGCGGTACCGCCGGCTGTGCAGCGCACGCGCACCGCGGTCGCCAGGCTGATCGCGCTGCCCCAGGCCGCGCTGCCGCTGCCCGATTATTGCACGGGCGTGAACCACCCGATCGTGATCGCAGGCAAGACGTACGGCCAAGGCCGCTTTGAGCGCGAGGCGGGCGACGCCAAGGGCTTCCGCGTGTCGCCCGCGTCCGATGCCGCGGTGTTCGCAATGGCCGCCGCGCTGGTCCAGGACATGAAGCTCGGCCAGGGGCCGCAGACCGACATCATCGACATCGGCGCGTCGGCGACCGATTATATCGGCCACACCTACGGCACGCAGGGGTCCGAGATGTGCATCCAGATGGCCGAGCTCGACAAGACGCTCGGCGGCTTCTTCGCGGTGCTGGACGAGACCGGCGTGGATTACGAGGTCGTGCTGACCGCGGATCACGGCGCGCACGACGCGACCGAGCGGCAGCAGCAGCGCGCGATGCCGATGGAGGCGCATATGGACGAGAATGTGCTCGCCAAGCAGGTCGGCACCGCGATCGCCAAGGATCTGGGCCTGCCCGGCAGCGTCCTGCTTGGGACCGAGGGCGACGTCTATATCGACGATGCGCTGCCCGCCAAGACACGCGCCAGGGTGCTGACCGAGGCGCTGCGCCGCTATCGCGCGCTGCCGCAGGTCGCCGCCGCCTTCTCGGCTGCCGAGATCATGGCGACGCCGATGCCGACCACCCCGCCCGAGACCTGGACGCTGATCGAACGCGCGCGCGCCTCCTATGCCGAGGGCCGCTCGGGCCAGTTCGTCACGCTCCTCAAGCCGCGCGTGACGACGATCGTGTCGCCCGCCGGCGGCTATGTCGAGACGCACGGCAGCCCCTGGGATTATGACCGCCGCGTGCCGATGCTGTTCTGGCGCAAGGGGATCGCCGGGTTCGAACAGCCGCTGTCTGTGGAAACCGTCGACATCGTGCCAACGCTCGCCGCGACAATCGGCCTGCCGGTATCGGGGCTCGACGGCCGCTGCCTCGACCTCGACGCGGGCGCGGCGAGCACCTGCTCGAATTGAGGGGGCTCGCCACCCCGCCCCTTCCGTCATCCCAGCGAAAGCTGGGATGACGGGGGGTGTGGACGCGGTGCTACCGGCCCACTTTTCCCGACGGCTCTTCCAAAAACTACCGCGTCTCGAACGCCCGCAACCCCGGCCCCAGCCGGTTCGCCCCGAGCGCCAGCCGGTCATGGCTGTAATCCGCCAGGAACGCCGGGCTGGTCGCATCGCCCGGCGCCAGTCGCGCGTCATTGTCCTCGACGCGCAACCCGGTCGAGCGATAGGTCTTCGCCTCCGCCGCGACGACGATCAGCCCGGTGTGGTTTTCCTTCTGCCGTCCCTGCACGAAGGTGTTGCGCGCGATCAGCCCGGTCGCGCCTTCGGGCAGGTCGATCATGTAGTTGGTCTTGCGCCCCGCGCTGTCGTCGAAGCTGTTGTCGGTGATCGAGACGGTCGGCACGCGCAGCTTGACGTAATGCCCGCCGGTCCCGCGCTCGAACCGCGAGCGGGTGATCGTCACGCTGCCCTGGTTCGCCAGATACACGGCATGCGAACAGCTGGGCGACTGGTCGCACTGGCCGAGCCCCGAAAAGGTCGACCGGTCGATCGTGATCCGCTGCCCGCTCGGCTCACCACCGAGGATGCCCTCCTGGCTGTCGAGGAACATCGCGTTGACGACGCTGAGGTCCCCCATCTCGGTGCGGATCCCCGCGCCATTGCCGTCGGGGACGCTGTAGCCACGAAAGACCAGGCCATCGACGACCGATCCCTGCCCGCGCAACACCAGTGCCGCCTTCTCCTCACACGCCACGCCTTCGAAGATCGCGGTGCCCGGCTCCACCGCCTTGAAGGTGATCCGCCCGCCCGCCTGCACCGCGCATTGCCGGTAGGTACCCGGCGCGATCAGGATCGTCGCGGTGCCGAGCCGGATCGACGACACAGCCTCCTGCAACGTCGCAAAACCCTGCCCGTCGACGGTAAAGGGCGACGCGCGGCCCACCGGCGCCTGGGCCGAGGCGGACGCGGCAACCAGCACGAGTAATAAGAGCGATCGGTTCAAGCAGGGCACTCCCTCATAGGCCAGCCACGATTGCGCCGCCACGCCCCGTCCTTAGCGCGGATGCGTCCCGGCTGCCGATAGCGGGGGCCCGCCCTACGTCCCGCAATGGCGCAGCCTGCAAACGGATCGACACCGGTTCGACCGTACCGAAGCATATTGCCGCCGCCTGCCCGGCCGCATACCACCCCGCAGCATAAAGCCGGCGGGGGGCCCCGACTGCGCGAGAGGGGGAATGCATGCACGCCATGACACCGACGGAGGTCTTCCTCCTTGCGATGCTCATCATCTTCAGCGTCCCCTATCTGGTCTGGCGGCTGGGCCGGACCGATTACTGGGCACCGCTGGTCGTGGTGCAGATCGTCGGCGGCATACTGCTCGGACCGGGCGTGCTCGGCGCGCTCTTCCCCGATTATTATGCGACGGTCTTCACGCCTGCGACAATCGGCTCGCTGAACGGCGTCGCCTGGTGGGCGGTGATGATGTTCGTGTGGGTCGCAGGGATCGAGCTCGATCTCGGTGCGGCATGGCGACATCGCCGCGAGACCGCGGTCACCGCCGGCCTCGCGCTGGCAGTGCCGCTCGCGACCGGCAGCATCGCCGCCGTGCTGATGCTGCGCTATCCCGGCTGGGCGGGCGTGTCGGGCGCGCGGTGGCAGGTCATTCTCGGCATCGGCATGGCGTGCGCGGTCACCGCGCTGCCGATCCTCGTACTGTTCCTCGAAAAGCTCGAGGTCCTGCGTGAGCCGATCGGCCAGCGCATCCTGCGCTATGCCAGCCTCGACGATATCGCGATCTGGGGCGTGCTCGCGCTGATCCTGCTCGATTGGGAGCGGGTTGGCCGGCAGGCGGGCTTTCTGATCGGCTTCGCGGTCGCCACCCTGCTGATCCGCCGGCTGATGGCGCGGATCCCTGAGCGCGATCGCTGGTATGTCAGCCTGATCTGGCTCGCCGGCTGCGGGTTCGCCGCGGACTGGGCGGGTCTGCATTTCATGGTCGGCGCGTTCCTGTCGGGCGCGGTGCTCGACGCGAAATGGTTCGACCAGGCCCGAATGGACGACTTCCGCCGCTTCGTGCTGCTCGCGGTGATGCCGGTGTTCTTCCTGTCGACCGGCCTGAAGACGCAGTGGGCGGTCGGCGGGATTGCGGTGTTCGCCGCCGCCGCATTGCTGTTGTTCGCCTCGGTCGGCGGCAAGCTGGCGGGCGTTCACGCCGCCGGGCGGATCCTCAAATGGCACCCGGGCGAGGCATCAGCGATCGGCTGGCTGCTTCAGACCAAGGCGCTGATCATGATCATCTTCGTCAACATCCTGCTCGACAAGGCGATCATCACCAACGAAACCTTCACCGCCCTGCTGCTGATGGCGCTGGCGAGCACGATGCTGAGCGTACCGATGGTCGCACCGAAATTGAAGAAGCTGGCATCGTTGGTCGGGCGTAGCGCCTGACAGCCATAAGCATGGCGCCACCCCGGCGAAGGCCGGGGTGACGTCACGGTTCGGGGTTCAGTCCAGGTTCGGCCGCAGCCAGCGCTCCGCGATCGGCAGGTCGACGCCGCGGCGCGCCGCATAGTCTTCCAGCTGGTCGCGACCGACGCGGGCGACACCGAAATACTCCGCCTGCGGGTGGCCGAAATAAAAGCCCGAGACGGCCGCGGTCGGGAACATCGCGAAGCTCTCGGTCAGTTCAAGCCCGGTCGCGGTCTCGGCATCGAGCAGGTCGAACAAGATCGGCTTCAGGCTGTGATCGGGACATGCGGGATAGCCCGGCGCCGGGCGGATGCCGCGATACTGTTCCTTGATCAGCGCGTCGTTGGTCAGCTGTTCCTCGGGTGCATAACCCCACAGCTCCTGACGGACATGCTTGTGCAGGCGTTCGGCAAAGGCTTCGGCGAAGCGATCGGCGAGCGCCTTCAGCAGGATGTCGTTGTAATCGTCATGCCCCGCCTTGAACCGCGCGATATGCGCGTCGATCCCGTGGATACCGACTGCGAACCCACCGAACCAGTCGCCCGCAGGATCGACGAAATCGGCGAGGCACATGTTGGCGCGCCCCTCGCGCTTCGAAATCTGCTGGCGCAGCATCGGCAGGCGCACGTCCTCGTGCGGCATGTCGTGGCCGCGCGTGTGCGAGACGACCACATCGTCCCCCTCGCGCCGCGCCGGCCACAGCCCCACGACCCCGCGCGGCGTCAGCCATTTCTCCGCGACGATCGTGTCGAGCATCGCCTGCGCATCCGCATAGAGCGAACTCGCGCTCTCGCCGACGACCTCGTCGGTCAGGATCGCCGGGAAGTTGCCCGCCAGCTCCCAGGCGCGGAAGAACGGCGTCCAGTCGATATAGTCGCGCAGGTCGGTCAGGTCCCAGTCCGCGAACACATGCACGCCGGGCTTCGCGGGCGCCCCGGGCTTCAACGCGAAGTCCGCGACGAACCCACGCTCGCGCGCCGTCTCGATCGGGATAAGCTCGCTCTGACCCTTGTTGGCACGCGCCACCCTCACCGCTTCATATTCGTCCGCGGTCTTGGTCACGAACTCGTCGCGGATCGTGTCGCTGACCAGCGTCGACGCGACACCCACCGCGCGGCTCGCATCGAGCACGTGCACCACCGGGCCGTCATAGGCGGGCGCAATCCTGAGCGCAGTATGCACTTTCGACGTGGTCGCGCCGCCGATCAGCAGCGGCATCGTCATGCCTGCGCGCTTCATCTCCTCGGCGACCGTCACCATCTCGTCGAGGCTCGGCGTGATGAGGCCCGACAGCCCGATCATGTCCGCGTCATTCTCGTTCGCGGCCTCGAGGATCTTCGACCACGGGACCATGACGCCCAGATCGACCACGTCGAACCCGTTGCACTGCAGGACCACGCCGACGATGTTCTTGCCGATGTCATGCACGTCGCCCTTGACCGTCGCCATGATGATCTTGCCCTTGCCGCGCGCGCCGGGCTCCTTGGCCGCCTCGATGTAAGGCAGCAAATGCGCGACCGCCTTCTTCATCACGCGCGCCGATTTCACGACCTGCGGGAGGAACATCTTGCCGCTGCCGAACAGGTCGCCGACGACGTTCATGCCGTCCATCAGAGGACCTTCGATCACCTCGATCGGACGACCGCCATTGCCGTCGATGATCAGCCGCGCTTCCTCGGTATCCTCGACGACGTGCAGGTCGATGCCCTTGACCAGCGCATATTCGAGCCGCTTGTTGACGCCCAGCGAACGCCATTCGGCCGCCGCCTTCTCGGCGACGACGTCGGTGCCGCGATAGCGTTCGGCGAGCTGGACGAGCCGCTCACCCGCTTCGGGATCCTTGTTGAGCACGACGTCCTCGACCGCCTGACGCAGCTCGGGGTCGATGTCGTCATAGATGTCGAGCTGGCCGGCGTTGACGATCGCCATGTCCATGCCCGCGGGGATCGCGTAATAGAGGAACACGCTGTGCATCGCGCGGCGCACGGGCTCGTTGCCGCGGAACGAGAAGCTGAAGTTCGACAACCCGCCCGAGATATGGACGTGCGGGCAGCGCGCCTTGATCTCGCGGCACGCCTCGATGAAGTCGACGCCGTAATTGTCGTGCTCCTCGATCCCCGTCGCGACAGCGAAGACGTTGGGATCGAAGATGATATCCTCGGGCGGGAAGCCGATGCCGACGAGCAGCTTGTAGGCGCGCTCGCAGATCTCGACCTTGCGGTCCTTGGTGTCAGCCTGTCCGACCTCGTCGAACGCCATCACGACCACCGCGGCGCCATAGGCCATGCACTTGCGCGCTTGGGCAAGGAACTGCTCCTCGCCCTCCTTCATGCTGATCGAATTGACGATCGGCTTGCCCGAAACGCACTTCAGTCCCGCCTCGATCACGCTCCATTTCGAGCTGTCGACCATGAACGGGATGCGCGCGATGTCGGGTTCGGCGGCGATTAGCTTCAGGAACGTCGTCATCGCGTGGTGCGCGTCGAGCAACCCCTCGTCCATGTTGACGTCGAGCACCTGCGCGCCGCTCTCGACCTGCTGGCGCGCGACCTCGACCGCGGCGGGATAGTCGCCCGCCATGATCAGCTTCTTGAAGCGGGCCGAGCCGGTGACGTTGGTTCGCTCGCCGATGTTGACGAAGGACGTGGAGGAGGGAGTGGTCATCGGTTCATTTCTTCTGGCCCCCNGGCCCTCTCCCCACAGGGGAGAGGGAGCAGTGATTATGCCGCCATCGTGAACGGTTCGAGCCCGGCGAGCTTGGTCCGCACCTCGGGCCGCGAGACTGCGCGCGGTTCCAGCCCGCGCACACCGTCGGCCATCGCCTTGATATGCGCAGGGGTCGAGCCACAGCAGCCGCCGAGCACGTTGACCTGCTTGGCCACCGCCCATTCGCCGACCAGCCCGGCGGTCGTCGCCGGCATCTCGTCATATTCGCCGAGTTCGTTGGGCAGCCCGGCGTTCGGGTAGATCATGATCAGCGTGTCGGCGATGCCGGACAGGGTCTTCACATGCGGCCGCAGCTGCTCCGCACCGAACGAGCAGTTGAGCCCGATCGTGATCGGCTTGGCATGCCGCACCGCGTGCCAGAACGCCTCGACCGTGTGCCCCGACAGGTTTCGGCCCGACAGATCGGTCAGCGTCATCGACAACATGATCGGCACGTCGCGCCCGAGATCGTCGCCCGCCTCGATCGCGGCCATGATTCCGGCCTTGGCGTTGAGCGTATCGAACACCGTCTCGATCAGGATGAAGTCGACCCCGACCCCCTCGCCGCCTTCGAGCAACGCGTCGATCTGTTCGCGGTAGACGCCCTTCAGATAATCGAAGTCGATCTCCCGATAGCCCGGATCGTTGACGTCGGGGGACAGCGACAGCGTCTTGTTGGTCGGCCCGATCGCACCCGCCACGAACCGCGGCCGGCCGTCCTTTGCTTCATATTCGGTCGCGAGCGCCCGTGCGATCTTCGCGCTTTCGACGTTGATCGCGCGGACCAGATGCTCGGCACCGTAATCCGCCTGGCTGATGATGTTCGCGCTGAACGTGTTGGTCGAGACGATGTCCGAGCCCGCGTCGAGATATTCGCGCGTGATCGTCTGGGGCACGTCCGGCCTGGTGATCGCCAGAATGTCGTTGTTGCCCTTCTGGTCGTGGCTGAGCCCGAGGTCGCCCGCATAGGCCGCCTCGTCGAGCTTCCAGTTCTGGATCTCGGTGCCGAACGCGCCGTCGGTGATCAGGATGCGCTTGGCGGCTTCCGCGTTGAAACGTTCACGTGGTGTCATCGATTGGACTCCCCCCTCCCGCAAGCGGGAGGGGTCGGGGGTGGGCGCCCGCTATCCTCGGGCGGTATCTTTGGGGGCGAACGCGAGCCCACCCCCGGCCCCTCCCGCTTGCGGGAGGGGGGATGAATTACGCCGCGGCGACCTTTTCGCTCGGCTTCGCGCGGACGCCGAGCATGTGACAGATAGCATAGGCGAGTTCGGCGCGGTTGAGCGTGTAGAAGTGGAAATCCTTCACGCCCCCGGCATAGAGCCGCCGGCACATCTCGGCCGCGATCGTCGCCGCAACCAGCTGTCGGGCCGCCGGATGATCGTCGAGCCCCTCGAACAGCCGATCCATCCAGGCCGGAATCTCCGCCCCGCACGCGTTCGCGAATTTGCGCGTCTGCGCGACGTTCGAGACCGGGAGGATACCCGGGAGGATCTGCGCGGTGATTCCGGCTGCGGCGACCCGGTCGCGGAACCGGAAATAGGCTTCGGGCGAGAAGAAGAACTGCGTGATCGCCCGCGTCGCGCCCGCATCGAGCTTGCGCTTCAGGTTGTCGAGATCGACGTCATGCCCGCCGGATTCGGGGTGGCATTCGGGATAGGCCGCGACCGAAATCTCGAACGGATGCAGCCGTGCCAGTCCGGCGACCAGCGCGGCCGCATTCTCATACCCGCCGGGATGCGCCTGATAGGGCTGACCCAGCGTCGGCATGTCGCCGCGCAGGGCGACGATGTGCCGTACGCCGGCTGCCCAATATTCCTCGGCAACCTGATCGATCTCGGCCTTGGTCGCCTCGACGCAGGTCAGGTGTGCGGCGGCGTTCATCGACGTCTCGCGCTGGATCCGCGCAACGGTCGCGTGCGTCCGCTCGCGCGTCGACCCGCCCGCGCCATAGGTCACCGACACGAAATCGGGACCGAGCGGCTCCAGCGTGCGGATCGCGTCCCACAGCTGGGCGTCCATCTTGTCGCTTTTCGGCGGAAAGAATTCGAAGCTGATCCCCACGTCGCCCGCCAGGTCGGCGAAAAGAGGTTCTTCGAGCGCACGACGCGCCTCGGCCAGTTGGGGAATAGTGATTGTCGTCATGCCGCCTTCACCTCACGCAAACTCAGGCCAATCCTGCGGCCGAGCCATAATTTCACCGTCAGCTCACCGCCCTCGAGCGTCTCGACGCGCGCGGTCTGCAAACCGGCCGCGTCGAACCAAGCCGTCATCTGATCGTCGGCAAAGCCGAGACGCGTATGCGCATCGCTCAACCGCAATTCCTCGCGGTCGTGGCTCGCGAAATCCGCGATCAGCAACCGCCCGCCCGGCGCCAGCACGCGTGCCGCCTCGCGGACCGCGGCGCCCGGCTGCTGTGCGAAATGGAGCACGTGATGCAGGATCGCGACGTCCGCCGCCCCGTCGTCGAGCGGCAGCGCGTACAGATCCGCCTGCCGTAATTCGGCATGCGCCATGTCGTGCAGCTTGGCGCGCGCCAGACGCAGCATCTCCGAACTACGATCGATTCCCAGCGCGAGACGGGCATGTCCACCGAACAGCTCGAGCATCCGACCCGTCCCCGTGCCGATGTCGATCAGCGTACCAACCCGCGCATCGCCGAGCATCGCCGCCATCGCCGCCTCGACCTCGCTTTCGGCGACGTGCAGCGAACGGATCGCATCCCATTCGTCGGCATGCCCCTCGAACCACGCCGCCGCGCTCGCCGCCCGATCGGCGCGTACTGCAGCAAGCCGTGCCGCGTCGGCAACCGCCCAGTGATCGGGTTCTGCCCTGGCCCAGCTATCGAGAGCAGCAGCGACCGGATCGACGACATCGCTGCGCCCCACGCCGACGAATACCCAGCTGCCCTCCTTGCGACGCTCCGCCAGACCGGCATCGCACAGGATCTTCACATGGCGCGACACGCGCGGCTGGCTCTGCCCGAGCACCTGCGCGAGTTCGCCAACCGACAGCTCCATGCGACGCAGAAGCGCGAGAATACGCAATCGGGTCGCATCCGCCATCGCACGGAAGATTTCGAGCGCCATCGTCATGGGCAGTCATATAAAGAATTCTTTATATGAGGTCAACGCAGGCCGTCGCGTGTCGCTGGAGGAATGCTGGCCCCAGGGTCGTCCCAACGTCGACGGATCGGAAACGCTTGGTCCGCGTTCGAACACGCGATGAACTGGAAAGCATCCGGCTCACAAGCGCCAGGTCCGTCCGGATCGACGCCGAATTTGATGATGGGAGTGTTATTCATGAAGAAGTTTCTGATCCCCGCGCTGGTCCTGACGGCCGGCCTCGCAGCGTGCAGCAACAATGCGCAGAACGAGACCGCGGAAGCGGCGAACGCCATCGCGGCCGACGCAAGCGCAACGACCCAGAATGCGGTTGCCGATGTCGATGCCGCCAGCGATCGTGCGCTCGGCTCGGCTGAAGCATCGCTCGACAATGCCGGTGCGCGCATGGACAACGCCGCTGACCGTCTTGACGCCAGTGCCGACCGCGCCGGTGAGCGCGCAGAGGCCAATGCAGACCGTGCGGGTGCTGCGATCAACAACAGTGCCGATCGCGCAGCAGACGCCACGGGTAACGCACTGACCCGCGCCGGCAACGCGATCAAGGACTAATCCCCGTCACGGATCGCCCCGCACCGCGTCGTCCGACCGCGATCCGGTCGATGGTCTTGCGCTCCCGGCCTGTCTGGTCCGGACGAGGACTATCAACGGGACTCCCGTCTGGCGGCCGGCTCGGGGCGGTTCTGTCGCTCGCCCTGCTGGGCGCCTGTTCCCAGACTCCGGAACACCCCGGCGCGGTCACGCGGGACGAGGCAGCGCAACTCAACGATGCCGCGACCATGCTCGACGCGAACAGCATGCGCCCCGACGGCCTACCCCCTGTTGGCAACTCGACGGCCAACGGCACGACACCGTCCCCTTCCTCTTCGCAAAGCGACCAGCCTCAATGATGAATCGCCGCCTCGGCTCGACCGATCTCAAGATCGCCCCCCTCGTTCTCGGGGGGAATGTGTTCGGATGGACAGCGGACAAGACCGCCAGCTTTGCGGTCCTCGACGCGTTCGTCGCGGGTGGCGGGACGATGATCGACACTGCCGACATGTATTCGTCATGGGTAGACGGCCATGAGGGTGGCGAATCCGAAACGATGATCGGCGACTGGCTGCGGACTAGCGGCAGGCGCGATGACGTACTGATCGCGACCAAGGTCGGCATGTTGCCGGGTGAAGGTGGCGAAAAGCTCCAGCCGGCGCGTATCGCGGCAGCGGCCGAAGCATCGCTCAGGCGTCTCGGCACGGATCGCATCGATCTCTATTACGCGCATCAGGATGACGACACGGTGCCGCAGGAGGCTGTCCTCGAGGCCTTCGGTAAGCTCGTCGATGCCGGGAAGGTGCGCGTGATCGGCGTGTCGAACTTCCACGCCGCACGCCTGAAATCCGCGGTGGACGCCGCAAAGGCCAGCGACCTGCCGCGCTATCATGTCCTCCAGCCCGAATATAATCTCGTCAGCCGCGACAAGTTCGAAGGCGAATTGCAGGATTACTGCGTGACCGAAAATATTGGCGTTCTTCCCTATTACGGTCTCGCATCGGGCTTCCTCACCGGCAAATACCGCACGCCCGACGATCTGGGCGCAAGCGTTCGCGGCGGTGGCATGCGCGACCTCCTCGACGGAAAGGGCAAGGCGGTCCTCGAGGCGATGGATGCGGTCGTCTCTGACACGGGCGCCAGCCACGCGCAGGTCGCGCTCGCGTGGCTCCTGGCACAACCCGGGATCACCGCACCGATCGCGAGTGCGACCAGCGCGCGTCAGATCGAGGATCTGCTGCCCGCGATGACGCTGGAGCTTTCGGATGCGCAGCTTTCGGCGTTGACTCTGGCGGGGGCGTGATGCGTCCCGCGCCCGGGTGACCGGGCGCGGTCTATGCCTCAGCGGAAATGGTTCACCAGGTTCGAATAGTCGTAGGGTTTCTGAAAGAAGGCGACGCCGTCGGGCAGACCTGCGGCTTTGCTCGGCCGCTGGCCGGACGTGACGACGACCTGGATCTGCGGCCAGCGCCGGCGGATGATCGCGGCGAGGGCCAGTCCGTCCATCGAGCCCGGCATGTCGATATCGGTGAATACCGCCGCGACATCGTCACGCGACGTCAGAATCGCCATCGCCTCGTCCGCATCGCCTGCGACGAGCGTCGACAGTCCGGCGTCCTCGATCCGCGCCGTTGCGGTGATTTGAACAAGCAGATGATCTTCGACGATCAGAACGATCCCCGCAGCGGGGCGTCTGATCAATGGCGGTGCGAACAATGGAAACCCCATACACAAATTCAGGGTCGGCTCACGATCGGTCCGCCTGGGCAGGTCGGGACGCGTGAGGCGCGAACCCGCTATGAACGGTCGGCGGCGAATTCGGACGCATCGCCGAGGCGGATTTTCGTCGCATCACATGCGTCCTGTCGCATTCCTGGCGCGTCCAGCCGTATCGGCCGTTCAGTCGCCGACGAACGTCAGGGCCGAGGTGCGACGCTCGCGTTCGTTGACGATCAAAGCCCGGCCTGCGGGAGCTGCCGAGCGCTGCGGGCAATCCGCGCGGAAGCATCCGCGACAGCCAATGCCGATCGGCATGGCCGCGCCCGTCAGATCGATACCGCTCGCAGCGACCAGCCCGCGCGCGAGTGCCGCCTCGACTCCCAGTCCGATTGCAAACTCGGCACGCACCGTACCGAAGCGGCGCCCCTGCGGACGCACCGTCCGCGCCATCGTCAGCCAGCGCGCTCCGTCCTCCATCTCGACCAGCTGCACCACCAGGTCCCCCGGACGATCGAACGCGTGATGGAGTTGCCACAGCGGGCACCGGCCCTCCGCCTCGACCAGTGCCGCGCCGCTCGCGCCGGGATAGCGCTTCGACGCCTGCCCGGCGCGGTCGATCCGGATCATGAAGAAGGGAAGCCCCCGCGCGCCCACCCGCTGCAACGTCGTCAGCCGGTGCGCGACCTGCTCGAACCCTGCGCCAAACCGTCGCTGCAGCAGCTCGATATCGTAGCCGGTCGCCTCGCAGCCGCGCAGGAACCGCGCATAGGGCATCATCACCGCCGCCGCGAAATAGCTAAGCAGATGGCGTCGGTACAGTCGCTCGGCGGCCCGGTCGGTGAAGCCTGCGGCCTTGGCCAGCGCATCGATCTCGGCCTGTGCCTCGATCTGGCCGAGCTGGAACGCGACCGCGAACGTCCGTGAGGCGGGGTCGAGCACCTCGCTCAGTTGCAGCTGGCGGGCATGGAGATCGAGCCGCCGCAGCGTGTCGGGCAGCACGTCGGCAGGCAGGACGCGGATCGTGATGCCGTGTTTGGCGCGTAGGCGCTCGGTGATCGCCCCGTAAAGGTCGCCGGCACCCAGCCGCAGCTCGTCCGCCAGCGCTTCGGCGGCGGCGTCGAGATCGGCAAAGTGATTCCGCCACCGCTCGATCTCGCGGCGCACCAGTGCGACCGGGTCGTCGGATGGCGCAATCGCACCATCCCCCTCTCCCATCCGGTCGAACACGCGCGCAAAGGCCTCGGCACCACCGGGCGCGCTGGCCAGCCATTCCTCGACCTCGTTGCGGTCGATCGCCAGGTCGGCGAACATGGGGTGCGCCAGACGACGGCGGATCGCCTCCGAACCGCCGCCCGGTTCGGCCGCCGCCAGGGTCCGCGGATCGAAGTCGAAGCTTTCCGCCAGTTTGATCAATAGCGTTGCGGAAATCGGCCGCTGGTTGCGCTCGACCAGATTAAGGTAGCTCGGGCTGATCGAGAGCATCTCCGCCATCGCTGCCTGGGTCAGTCCGGCACCGCGCCGCAGCCGCCTGATCGCGTGCCCTGCCAGTAATTTGCGCTCAGCCATTCCGCCTCCCCGTCTTTGTCACGATAGTTACAGACAGACAGGGTCCGCGCAACGCCCAACGACAGCACAACCCGGCCAGGCTGCCGCTCACCCTTCCAAACCCCGCAAACCTCAGGCTTTATGCTGCTATCGTCGCCCCGGTTGCTCGAGTTTGTAAACGGGGAGACACATTCGCCATGAAGGAGATGGGCATGACGACCGAACCAATGCGCGCCCGCGCCGTTTTCTCGACCGCAGATTTCGAATTGCTCAAGGAAGCGATCGGGGAATTGATCACCAAGGTTTCGGTCGACGACGTCAAGCTGAGCCGCCTCAGCGCGCTCTATCACCGGCTCGGCCGGCTCGGCTGACCGCCACCGTTCGACGGGCATTTCGCTGAGAAGCGCGCACGTCGGACCGAGCGATTTCCTGGGGAGGAAAAGGGCCCATTGGTGCACAGGCATCGATGGGCTTTTCCGCGTCTGGCCGACGCCCCCGTCCTCGCCTAGGAGGCGGTATGGCCGATGGAATTCTCAACAAGATCAAGGACGATATCGTCCTTTACGGGGCGCTTGCCGCCAATCTGGGCATTGCCGTCGCAAAATTCGTCGCCGCGGGGCTGACCGGGTCGTCCTCGATGCTGACCGAGGGTGTCCATTCGCTGGTCGACAGCGGCAATCAGATCCTGCTGCTGTACGGCCAATCGCGGGCGAAGCAGCCGGCGGATGCGGCCCACCCGTTCGGCTATGGCCGCGAGCTCTATTTCTGGGCGTTCGTCGTCGCGATCCTCATCTTCGCGGTGGGCGCGGGCGTGTCGATCTATGAAGGGTATCGGCACATGCTGCGGCCCGAGCCGCTGTCCGACCCTCTCATCGCCTATATCGTTCTGGGCGTCGCGGTGCTGCTCGAGGGTACGAGCTGGACGATCGCGGTCCGGGAATTCGCCAAGTCCAAGGGGGATTCGGGCTGGTGGACCGCGATCCATCGCTCGAAGGACCCGGCAGGCTTCATCGTCCTGTTCGAGGATTCGGCGGCGCTGGCGGGGCTGCTGATCGCCGGGTTCGGCATCTGGGCCAGCCACGCCTTTGCCGACCCCCGGATCGACGGCGTCGCGTCGATCCTGATCGGCCTGATCCTCGCGCTCGTCGCGGTGATCCTGGCACGCGAATCGAAGGGGCTGCTGATCGGCGAGCGCGCGGACTCTGCCGTGATCGCGACGATTCGCGGCATCGTCGCGGCGCACCCGGCGATCGCCGCGGTGAACCATGTCCGGACGATCCACACCGCGCCCGACAGCATCTTCGCAGCGATCAGCGCGGACTTCGTCGACACGCTGACGATGGGCGAAGGCGAGACGATGATCGAGGCGATGGAAGGCGAGCTCCGCGCTGCGGTGCCGATGCTCGCCTCGATCTATATCCGTCCCGAAAAGCGTGAGGACGCCGTCGTGGTTCACGAGGGCGTCCCGGAGGATCAATAGGCGCGGGCGATCAGGATACGCTCGACCGCGGGCTGACCGGTGAAGATGCAGGCGCCATCGTCGCATCCGGTCTGGCCGATCGGCGCGTTGCGGATCGTCAGCTTGAGCGCCTTCAACCGCTCGACAACCGAGTCGAGCGCCGCGCCCGTCGGCTTCGCCCAGCGCACATCGACCCAGCCCGGGTTCTTCACGCCGTCGGCAAAGTGAGTCTCGAGCGCCGCAAAGTCGTCGATCGGCACGATGTTGGCGCGCAGCCGCTCCACCGACTCGACGTGCAACGCCCCCTGCACGTCCGCCAGCATGCCCGACACCGCTTCGACAAAGGCATCGCGCGAGGTGGCGACGCTGTCGAGCTTGCCGTCCTCGCGGTAGAGCCGGTCGCGGCGGATGACCGAGACGTTGCCGCCCGCCATGTCGCGGCCGCCGACCTCGATCACGATCGGTGCGCCCTTCTTGACCCAGCCCCAGCGCTTGGTCGCCGCCTTGGCGGGTTTCCGATCGAGCAGCGCACGGACCGGCTCGCCGAGCGCGGACTGCTTGGCGAGTTCGGCCTGAAGCGACTTGCAATAGTCGACGATCGCCGCGTCGTCGGGATTGTCGCGCAGCATCGGCACGATCACCACCTGCCACGGCGCGATCATCGGCGGCACGCGCAGGCCGTCGTCGTCGCCGTGAACCATGATGACGCCGCCGATCATCCGCGTCGACACGCCCCAGCTGGTTGTGTTGGCCAGCTCAAACTCGCCAGCTGCGTTCTGGAAGCGGATGTTCTGCGCCGAGGCGAAATTGGTGCCGAGGAAATGCGAGGTGCCCGCCTGGAGCGCCTTGCCGTCCTGCATCATCGCCTCGATCGAATAGGTCGCGACCGCGCCCGGGAAGCGCTCATTCTCGGGCTTCTCGCCCGCGATCACGTGGAGGCCGAGGCACTCTTCGGCGAAGTCGCGGTAGACTTCGAGCATCTTGAGCGTCTCGTCGCGCGCCTCGTCGACGGTTGCGTGCGCGGTATGCCCCTCCTGCCAGAGGAACTCGCTGGTGCGCAGGAACATGCGCGTGCGCATTTCCCAGCGGACGACATTGGCCCACTGGTTGATCAGCACGGGCAGGTCGCGCCACGACTGGACCCAGCGCGCGAACGCGGCGCCGATGACCATCTCCGACGTAGGGCGCACAACCAGCGGCTCCTCGAGCTTGGCGTCGGGATCTGGCACGAGCCGGCCATAGCCGTCGGCCTTCAGCCGGTGATGCGTGACGACCGCCATTTCCTTGGCGAATCCGTCGACATGCTCGGCCTCCTTCTCGAAATAGGAGAGCGGGATGAAGAGCGGGAAATAGCAATTTTCATGCCCCGTCGCCTTGATACGGTCGTCGAGCAGTCGCTGGATCCGCTCCCAGATGCCATAGCCCCAGGGGCGGATGACCATGCAGCCGCGGACGCCGGATTCCTCGGCGAGGTCGGCCTCGGTGATGACGGCCTGGTACCAGGCGGAGAAATCCGCCTCTCGGGTGACGGGGAGTGCGCGCTTTATCATGGCGTCGCGGATAGCGGGTGCGACTGGGTTCGTCACTATGCGTTGCGGCGTGGATCCCACGCTCCGCCGTCATCCTGACGAAAGTCAGGATCCAAGATACCACCCGTAGCGCTTCTGGCTCTGGATCCTGACTTTCGTCAGGATGACGGATGTTTCGGGTGGGATCGCGGGCGCGGTTTGCGTAGGTGCAGGCCATGCCCTCGGACCGCATCCTTCCCGCCATCGGCATGCGGTTGCTGTCGGTCGTGATCTTCGCGCTGATGAACACCGCGATCAAGCTGGCCGAACGCCACGGCGCGAGCGTGTCGGAGATCCTGTTCTTCCGCCAGTTCGGCGCGTGCCTGCTGGTGTCCGGGGTGATCCTCGCCGGGCCTGGCCTGCCCTCGATCGCGACCAAGCGCCTGCCCGCGCACGTCATCCGCGCGGTCGTCGGGCTGTCGGCGATGGCGTTCACCTTCAACGGGATCGTCGCGCTGCCGCTGGCGGAAGCGACGACGATCGGCTTCACCGTGCCGATCTTCGCCACGATCCTTGGCGCGCTGGTGCTGCGCGAGCCGACCGGCTGGCATCGCTGGGCGGCGGTGGCGGCGGGGTTTGCGGGCGTGCTGATCGTCGCGCAGCCCGGTAGCGGCGATCATTTTCCGTTATGGGGTGCGGGCTGTGCGCTGGCGGGCGCGTTCGGGACGGCAAGCGTGTCGATCCTGCTCCGGCAGATCGGCAAGACCGAGAGCGCGCTGACGACGGTGTTCTGGTTCTCCGCGCTGTCGCTGGTGCCGCTGTCGGTGATCTACGCGCGCGCAGCGGAGTCGCATGATCTCGTGACCTGGGCCTGCCTTGCGAGCGTCGGGGTCTTCGGCGGCCTCGCGCAGATCGCGATGACGACCTCGTTGCGGCTCGGGCCGGTGTCGGTGGTGGTGCCGATGGATTATTCGAGCCTGTTATGGGCGACATTGCTCGGCTGGCTGGTGTTCGACACGCTGCCCGCCGAGGCGACCTGGTTCGGCGCCCCCGTCATCGTCGCGAGCGGCCTCTACATCGTCTGGCGCGAACATGTCCGCCGGCAGGACGAAACCGATCGCGCGATCGCCTGAACTGACGTGATCTCCGTCATCCTGACGAAAGTCAGGACCCAGAGTCACAAACGGTAGCGCTCGGTTACCCTGGGTCCTGACTTTCGTCAGGATGACGGGAGCGGATGGGATGACGGAGCGCGTAGGGCGCGCTCCGTCTCCGCCATGTTTCGGAAAGCCGGGGTGTCGCTGGCTCGGGGCCTACTCCGCCGCCTGCGCAAGCGGCACGGGATCCTTCCAGACCAGCACGGGCTTGCGCGCCGCGAGCGTCTCGTCGAGGCGCGCGCGGGGGGCGAAGTGCGGCGCGGTCTTGAGGCTGGGGTCGCCCGCCTTGGCGCGTTCGGCGACCGAGCGCAGCGCGGCGATGAACTGGTCGAGCGCCGCCTTCGACTCGGTCTCGGTCGGCTCGACCAGCATCGCGCCGTGGACGACGAGCGGGAAGTACATCGTCATCGGGTGGAAGCCCTCGTCGATCAGCCCCTTGGCGACGTCGATCGTCGAGAAGCCCTCGGCGAGCCCCGAGTCTGAGAACAGCGCCTCGTGCATGCACGGACCCGATGGGCCGAACGGCGCGTCGAGCGTGTCGTCGAGGCTGCGCAGGATGTAGTTCGCGTTGAGCACCGCATCCTCCGACACCTGGCGCAGACCGTCGGCGCCGTGGCTGAGGATGTAGGTCAGCGCGCGCGTGAACATGCCCATCTGGCCGTGGAACGCGACCATGCGGCCGAAGCTGCCGGCATGGTGTTCGCCTGCGGTTTCCTCCTCGACGAGGACGAAGGTCTCGCCCTGCTTTTCGACGAAGGGCAGCGGGGCATAGGGCGTGAGCGCCGCCGAGAACACCACCGGACCCGAGCCCGGACCGCCGCCGCCATGCGGGGTCGAGAAGGTCTTGTGAAGGTTGATGTGCATCGCATCGATGCCGAGATCGCCCGGGCGAACGCGACCGACGATCGCGTTGAAGTTCGCACCGTCGCAATAGACGAAGCCGCCCGCCGCATGCACCGCGTCTGAAATCTCGCGCATGTCACGCTCGAACAGCCCGCAGGTGTTGGGGTTGGTGATCATCACGCCCGCGACGTCGGGGCCGAGCCGGGCCTTCAGCGCTTCGGTGTCGACGCGACCCTCGGCGGTGGCGGGGATATCCTCGACGCCATAGCCGGCGAATGCCGCGGTGGCGGGATTGGTACCGTGCGCGCTCTCGGGGACGAGGATGACCTTGCGGTGCCCCTCACCCTTGGCTTCGAGCGCGGCACGGATCGCGAGGATCCCGCAGAGTTCGCCGTGCGCGCCGGCCTTCGGACTCATCGCGACGCTGGTCATGCCGGTGAGCGTAACGAGCCAGTGCGCGAGCTGGTGGATGACCTCGAGCGCGCCCTGCACGGTGTCGACCGGCTGGAGCGGGTGGACGTCGGAGAATCCGGGCAACCGCGCCATCTTCTCGTTGAGGCGCGGGTTGTGCTTCATCGTGCAACTGCCGAGCGGGAAGAAGCCGAGATCAATGCCGTAATTCTGGCGCGACAGGCGCGTGTAATGGCGGACGGTCTCGGGTTCCGAAAGACCGGGGAGGCCGATCGGGGCCTTGCGTGCCAGCGGGCCGAGCTTGCTGGTCGTCGCACGTGCGGGCGCGGTCGCGAAGTCGACGCCGGTAGTGTGGCTGTCGCCGATCTCGAAGATCAGCGCTTCCTCGAGCATCAGCGCCTTGTTGCCGGTGACGCTGGCGGGGACGTTGCCCTTGCCCTGCTCGGGCGCGGTCGGGCGCCAGCCGCTCTGGTTGATGCTCATGCCAGTATCTCCCCAAGTACGGTGGATAGTGCGGACGCAAGCGTTTCGACGTCTTCCGCGGTGGTCGTTTCGGTCACGGCGATGACGAGGCCGTTCGCGAGCTCGTCCTTGCCGGGATAGAGACGCCCGAGCGAGACACCCGCGAGGATGCCGCGATCGGCGAGCGTGCGGACGACTGGACGCGCCTCAACCGGCAACTTCAGCGTGAATTCGTTGAAGAAGCTGTCGTTGATCAGTTCGACGCCGGGGATCTGCGACAGGCGCTCGGCGGCGGCCACGGCACCCGCATGGTTGATCTCGGCCAGCTCTCGCAGTCCCGCTTCACCCAGCAACGTCATGTGGATCGAGAAGGCCAGCGCGCAGAGCCCCGAGTTGGTGCAGATGTTCGACGTCGCTTTTTCGCGGCGGATATGCTGTTCGCGCGTCGACAGAGTCAGCACGAACCCGCGACGGCCATCGGCGTCGACGGTTTCGCCGCAAAGCCGGCCGGGCATCTGGCGGACATATTTGTCCTTGCAGCCGAACAGGCCGACATAGGGCCCGCCGAACTGGAGGCCGACGCCGAGCGACTGCCCCTCGCCGACGACGATGTCCGCGTCCATCTCGCCGGGCGAGGTGATCGCGCCGAGCGCGACGGGCTCGGTGACGACCGCGATCAGCAGCGCCTTCTTGGCATGGCACGCATCCGCGAGCGGACGCAGATCGGCGATGCGGCCGAGAATGTCGGGATACTGGACGACCACGCACGACGTGTCGTCGTCGATCTTCGCGATCAGCCGGTCGATGTCCATCTCGGGCACCAGCCGCGGGTCGGTCGTATCAAGCACGTCGCCGGTGAACCTGGCCATCGTGTTCGACACCGACACGTAATGCGGGTGCAGCCCCGCCGACAGGATCGCCTTGCCGCGCTTGGTGATACGCCGCGCCATCACGATCGCTTCCCAGCACGCGGTCGAGCCGTCGTACATCGACGCATTGGCGACGTCGGTGCCGAGCAGCCGCGCGACCTGAGTCTGGAACTCGAACAGCATCTGCAGCGTGCCCTGCGCGATCTCGGGCTGGTAGGGCGTGTAGGCGGTCAGGAACTCGCCGCGCTGGATCAGGTGATCGACGCTGGCGGGCACGTGATGCTTGTACGCGCCGCAGCCGAGGAAGAACGGCGCTTCCCCTGCGGTCAGGTTCTTCTTGGCGAGCGCCGACATGTGACGTTCGACCGCCATTTCGGAAGCATGCATCGGCAGGTCGCGGACGGGGCCGTCGAGGCGTGCGGCCTCGGGAACGTCGACGAAGAGGTCATCGATCGTCGCGGCACCGATGACGGCAAGCATCGCCTCGCGGTCGGGCTGGGTCAGGGGAAGGTAGCGCATTTTGGTCTCCTTGCCCCTCCCCTTCAGGGGAGGGGTCGGGGGTGGGGCGTTTCCACAGGCGGCGCGTCTGTCGCACTACCCCACCCCAACCCCTCCCCTGAAGGGGAGGGGCTTTGACGAATTAAAGCCCTTCGACGAACGCCGCGTAGGCAGCTTCGTCCATCAGGCTGTCGAGCTCGCTCGGATCGCTGAGCGTCAGCTTGAAGAACCAGCCGGCGGCTTCGGCGTCCGAATTCACCAGGCTCGAATCGTCGGCGAGCGCAGTGTTGCCCTCGATGACGGTGCCCGACACCGGCGAATAGACGTCCGAGGCGGCCTTGACCGATTCGACAACCGCGGCATCGGCGCCCTTGGTCAGCTGCTTGCCGGCCTCGGGAACCTCGACGAACACGACGTCGCCAAGCTGGCTCTGCGCGTATTCGCTGATGCCGACCGTGCCGACGTCACCGTCGACATCGACCCACTCGTGATCCTGCGTAAAATAACGGCTCATATCACTTGGCTCCTGCGCGGACGTAGCGGTGGGGAATGAAGGGCATCGCGGTGACGGTCGCGCTATGGACCTTGCCGCGCTGTGCGATCTCGATGCGGGTGCCAGGCGTCGCCAGCGCGAGCGGCACATAGGCCATCGCGATCGGCTTCCCGAGCGTCGGCGCGAACCCGCCGCTGGTGAGGCGACCGATCGTCGCGCCGGTGTCGTCGATCACCTCGGACCCCTCGCGCGCGGGCTGGCGTCCCTCGACGATCAGGCCGACGCGCTTGGTGGCGGGGCCATTCTCGCGCTGCGAGAGGATACGCTGGGCGCCGGGGAAGTCGGCGGCTTCGCGGCGACGCTTGGACAACGCGAAACCGAGGTCCGCCATCACCGGCGTGGTCTCGGGATCGAGATCGTGGCCGTAGAGCGGCAAACCGGCTTCGAGACGCAGCGAATCGCGTGCGCCAAGGCCGATCGGCTTGATCTCGGGAAGGGCGAGCAGCGCGTCGGCGAACGCGACGGCGTGCTCGGCGGGGATCGAGATCTCGACGCCGTCCTCGCCGGTATAGCCCGATCGGCTGATCCAGAGCGGCACGTCGTTCCAGTGGAACGCGCCCGCGGTCATGAACACGAGGCCGTCGATGCCGGGGACAATCTGAGCAACCGCCGCGACCGCCTTGGGACCCTGCACCGCAAGCAGCGCCTGGTCCTCGAGGATGTTGATCGTGACGTCGTCGGGCAGATGCTCGATCAGATAGCTGACATCGTCATATTTGGTCGCGCCGTTGACGACGACGTAGAAGCTGCCGCTCGCGGTCGGCGACGGGTGGAGCGGGTCGTACGCCTCGGGCTCGACGTCCTGCGCGGAGAAGGGCGAGGGCTGATCGTCGGGCAGGCGCGTCGCCATCAGGTCGTCGAGGATGCCGCCATCCTGCGCAAGCAGCAGCGAATAGCGCATCTTGCCCTCGCCAAGCCCGGCGATGTCGCCCGGCAGCACGGTTTCGAGCGCGCTCGCGACGCCTTCGCCCGAAAAGACGAGCTGGCCCATATGGCTGACGTCGAACAGGCCGGCCGATTCGCGCGTCCAGGCGTGTTCGGCCATGATGCCGTCATACTGGATCGGCATCTGATAGCCGGCGAATTCGACCATCCGCGCGCCGTTCGCGCGGTGCCACGCGTCGAGCGGCAACGGCAGCACCTCGGGCTCGACGTAATCGTCGGCCTCGTCGATGATGCTGGCATAGTCTCGAATATCGGCGTCGCTCATGTCGGTCTCCGTCGAAGGGGCGCGCGGCACCCTATGGTGCTGCGATCCGACCCCCTCTGTCACGGAACCTGAGAGCTTTCACCGCCTGATTGGCGGCTTACCCCTTCGGTGGCCCTCGGCGCGGACGCCAGGACGCTTTCCAGAGTGTCGATCAGCCCCGCGCGGTCTCTGGTGCCTGAGAGATTCCGGGGTGGTTGCTCCTTCGGCGGCCCCCTGCCCCTTTCAGGGCCGATCCTCAAAGGACCAGGAAACGCTCTCCCGCGCGGTGCCATGCCGGTTGCCCGGCATCGACGCGTCAAGCTGTGCCGCGCCGCACAATCTTAGTCAATCGGCGGTTTGGCGTGATCGTTCTTTTGCTGCGATCGCGGCGGCCTCATGCCCCGTCATCCTGACGAAAGTCAGGATCCAGGATCACGCACGGGCCGCAGCTTGGCTCTGGATCCGGACTTTCGTCAGGATGACGGGATGGTGGTGACTCAGCGGGTGGCGTTGTACTTCAGCTGGTCGGCGGTCAGCTGGAACCCGACCAGCGTCTCGAAACTGGCGCGCAGTACCGCCTGCCGCACCTCGGGCGTGCTCAGCGGATCGACCGCCGCATCCTCGTCGCCGGCCTTACGCTTGCGCGTCAGCTTCTCGCGCACGTCCGCCGACAGCGTCGCCGCCGCACGCGTGATCGTTGCCGTACCCTGCGCATTCGCCTCCGCCCGCAGCTGGCCGGCATCGAAATGCAGCGTCACACGGCCGACGCGCTTGGCGACGACCGCGCTGCCGCCGCGCACCACGGTCACGAAATAGGGCAGCACGACGTCGCGCGCCGCGTCGGCCCGCGCACGCCGCGCCTGGACGGTGAACGTCACGTTCGTCAGGATCGGGTCGTTCGCGTCGACGCAGGTCGAACGGACATTGGTCATCAGCGCGGTGACGTCGATCGCCGACTGATCGCGACTGGTGACGGGGTCGAACACGGTGATGTCCCCGGTCGCGGCGGGCACCGCCACGGTCGGGCACGCGGTGCGGATCGCGGAGATGCCGCCGGTCGCGTCGATCTCTCCCTTGGAAGCGCAACCGCCCAGGGCGAGCGCGAGGATCGAAGCGGCAAGGATGGGGGCTTTCACGGGGACGCGTACCTTCTCGAACGAGCGAAAGGGCCTGCGCAACCGCACCGGCCCCTGTCACCGCGCACCATAGGAACCGGCTTTCGTCCAGGCAAGCAATCGCGTAGAGCCCGACGACTATGAGCATCCCCCCAGAGCCCATCGCAAACCCCGCAACCTCGGCCGCTGAGCCGGCCATGCGCGGCGACAAACCCGCGCTCGAACTGCTGATCGCCGCGCCGCGCGGCTTCTGCGCCGGCGTCGACCGCGCGATCCGCATCGTCGAGCTGGCAATCGAGAAGCACGGCGCGCCGGTCTATGTCCGCCACGAGATCGTCCACAACAAGTTTGTCGTCGACACGCTGAAGGCGCAGGGCGCGGTGTTCGTCGAGGATCTGAGCGAGGTGCCCGACGATGCGCCGGTGGTGTTCTCCGCGCACGGCGTTCCCAAATCGGTGCCGCTCGACGCGCAGGCGCGCGGGCTCGAATATCTCGATGCGACCTGCCCGCTGGTCTCAAAGGTCCATCGCCAGGCCGAGCGGCTGGTTGCGCAGGGGCAGCACATCGTGTTCATCGGCCATGCCGGCCATCCCGAGGTGATCGGCACCTTCGGCCAAGTGCCCGAGGGCGCGATGTCGCTGATCGAAACGGTCGAGGATGCGGAAGTTTTCGCGCCGATCGACCCCGCCAATCTCGCCTTCCTGACGCAGACCACGCTGTCGGTCGACGACACCGCGGCGGTCGTCTCGACGCTGCAGCGACGCTTCCCCGAGATGCTGCCGCCGCGTGGCGAGGACATCTGTTACGCGACCTCGAACCGCCAGGCTGCAGTCAAGGCGATCGCGCATGGGTGTGACGCGATGCTGGTGATCGGCGCGCCCAATTCGTCCAATTCGGTGCGGCTGGTCGAGGTCGCGCAGCGCGAGGGCACGCCGGCGATGCTGATCCAGCGCGCCAGCGAACTCGACTGGGATTTCCTCGCCGGAGTCGGCACGCTCGGCATCACCGCAGGTGCGTCCGCGCCCGAGCTGCTCGTCCGCGAACTCGTCACGCGCCTTGCCGAGCGGTTCGAGGTGTCCGAGCGCGAGGTCGAGACGACGCGCGAGACGATCGCCTTCAAGCTGCCCCGCGGGCTCGAAGCCGCCGCCTAGCATGGCGGTCTATACGCAGGTCTCGGCCGAGGCGCTCGGAACGTTCCTCGCGCGGTACGACCAGGGTGCGCTGGTCTCTGCCAAGGGGATCGCCGAGGGGGTGCAGAACAGCAACTACCTGGTCGAGACCACTGCGGACCGCTTCATCCTGACGCTGTACGAGGAATGGACGTCGACCGACGACCTGCCCTTCTTCCTCGCGATGCTCGATCATCTGGCCGAGGCGGGCAATCCGGTGCCGCGCGCGCTGCCCGATCGCGACGGTACCGCGATCCAGCAGCTCGCCGGGCGCTCGGCCTGTCTGATCGAGTTCCTGACCGGCGTGTCGGTGTCGCACCCGACCCCCGCACAGGCACGGGCGGCCGGCGCGGCGATGGGCCAGCTCCATGCCGGGCTGGCGGACTTCGCACTGACCCGCGCCAACCCGCTGGGCGCCGACACCTGGCGCCCGCTGCTCGAGCGGTGCGGTGCTGGGATCGACACGATCGCACCGGGGCTGTTCGCGCGGATCGAGGCAGCGCTGGCGCGGGTGCTCGCGCAGTGGCCGCGCGACCTGCCGGTGGCGGCGATCCATACGGACCTGTTCCCCGACAATGTCCTGATGCTCGGCGACCGCGTGACCGGGGTGATCGACTTCTACTTCGCCTGCACCGACATCCGCGCCTATGATCTGGCAGTGATGCACAGCGCCTGGGCGTTCGATGCGACCGGCGAGCGTTACGATCCCGCGATCGGCGCCGCGCTGATCGCAGGCTATGAAAGCCGGTTCGCGCTGTCCGAGGCGGAGCGTGCCGCGCTGCCGATCCTCGCGCAGGGCGCCTGCCTGCGCTTCCTGCTGACGCGCGCCTGGGACTGGGTCAACACGCCGGCCGATGCGCTGGTGACGCGCAAGGATCCGCTCGCCTATTGGCGGCGGCTCGAAGCCTATCTCAAGGACGACCTGTTCGCATGACCGACGACGCTACCGCGACAACGATGACCAAGGTCGAGATCTATACTGATGGCGCGTGCAAGGGGAATCCGGGACCGGGCGGCTGGGGCGCGGTGATCCGGATGGGCGCGCACGAGAAGGAATTGTCGGGCGGCGAGCCGCAGACGACGAACAACCGGATGGAGATGACCGCGGCGATCAAGGCGCTCAACATCCTCACCCGGCCCTGCGCGGTGACGCTGTACACCGACAGCAAATATGTGATGGATGGCCTGACCAAATGGGTGAAGGGCTGGCAGCGCAACGGCTGGAGGACCGCGGACAAGAAGCCGGTGAAGAATGCCGAGCTGTGGCACGCGCTGCTCGCCGCGGTCGCGCGGCACAAGATCGAATGGCAATGGGTCAAGGGCCATGCCGGCCACCCCGAGAACGAACGCGCCGACACGCTGGCCAGCAACGCCGCGATTGCGGCGATGACGCCTGGCCGCCGCTAGGCTGACACGAAACGGCGTTAGAAACGACGGGGCGAATAGCGGTGCGGATCGATCCCCGCCACCGCAGGATCAGGCGGCGTCCCGAGCAGCAACGCGGCCGCAAGGCGCGCTGCCGCCGGTGCGGTCTGGATGCCGAAGCCGCCCTGCCCCGCGCACCAGAAGAAGCCGGGTTCGCTCGGGTCGAAACCATAGACCGGCAGCCGGTCGGGCGCGAAGGTCCGCAGGCCCGCCCAGCGGCGTTCGACCTGTGTGACCTGCCAGTCGACCGCCTGTTCGAGCCGGTCGATCGCGATCGCGACGTCGATCTCCTCGGGCGCGGCATCGCAGGGGTCGGTCGGCGTCTCGTCATGCGGGCTCAGCCAGAGGCGCCCGCCGGGCTCGGGCTTGAAATAGAAGCCGCCTGAAATGTCGGCGACATGCGGCATGCCCGCCGCGGCTGCGGGATCGGTCCGCAGCTGGACCATCGTCCGCCGGTAGGGCTGAAGTCCGATCGGTGCCACACCCGCACGCCGCGCGACGCTATCGGCCCAGGCCCCCGCCGCATTGACCAGTACCGCGGCGCGAAACGTCCCCGCGGGCGTCTCGATGCTCCACTGGCCCGAGTCGCGCCGGGCGGCCTGCAGCGCAGCGCCGGTCACGAGATCCGCCCCGCCCCGCCGCGCGGTCGCCAGGTCGTGCGCATGCAGCCCGGCGACATCGATATAGGCGCAACTCGGCTCGTGCACCCCGAGCGTCCAGTCGGGGCGCAGCCCGGGAAGGCACGCCGCCGGATCGATCCGGTCGAGCTGCACGTCGCTGTCGCTGAATTCGGCCAGAAACCTGTCGATCGCGGGCGCGTCCTGCGCACGACCGATATGAAGCGAACCCAGCGGCTGAAGATGCCCGCCGGCCCTGAGCACCGGCCCCGACGCGGTCGTCAGCGGCTGGATGCCGGGGCCACCATAGGTTTCCGACCAGAAAGCCGCGGACCGCCCCGTCGCGTGGTAGCCCGGCATGTCCTCCGCCTCGAGCAGCAGCACGCGCGCATGCGGCGCGAGCATCGCGGCGAGGCTGACGCCGGCCATACCCGCACCGACGATCGCGACGTCGTATACGCTCATCGGCGCGGCACCGTGTCGTCGAGAAACGCGTCGAGCGCGGCCAGCGCGCGGTCACGCACAGCATCCGATTCGCGCAGGATCTCATGCGCCGATTCAGGCCCGAAGCGCACCAGCCGCGCGTCGCGCAGCCGCTCGACGATCCGGACCGCGGCATGCGGATCGACCAGCTTGTCGGCATCCGCGAGCAGCATCAGCACCGGCGTAGCGATCGTCTCGACGCGCGGATCACAGGCGAGCGCAGCGGACCCGGCGAATGCTTCGGACAGCCAGGTCCAGCTCGGCGGACCGAGCTGCAGGTCGGGCTGCGCCTCGTGCCACCAGCGTTCGTCGTGATAGCGGTCGGCGTCGTGGGTGAGCAGACGCTGACGCGAGGCGACGGGCCCGGGCCGCTCGTTCTGGCGCCAGGCCGCGCGGATCGGCGCACGCCGCGCCATGTAGCGCGCGATCCGGCCGCTCAGCCGCGCGCCGAGGGGAGAGCGAAGGCCCAGCATCGGTGCGACGAGGATCGCCGCCGCCGGGTCGATCGTCCCCGCCGTCAGCGCGCGCATCACCATCAGCCCGCCCATCGAATGGCCAAGGATCGCCGTCGGGATGTCGCCATCGCCTTCGCCGCGCCATTGATGCCAGAAGCCGGCGAGATCGGCATCGTAGGTCGCGAAGTCGTCGACATGGCCGACATAGGGGTCGGGGGACAGCCGCCCCGACCCGCCCTGCCCGCGCCAGTCGAGCGAGGTCACTGACCAGCCGACGCTGCGCAGATGCGCGATCGTCTCGAGATATTTCTCGAAACTGTCGCCGCGACCGGCCTGGAAGAGAAAGCGTCCGCGCGCGTTCGGTGCCGGCCAGTCGAACCGCCTCAGGCTCCAGCCGTCGGGCGCGACCCAGCGACTGACGCGGGCATCGTCGGGAATCGCGCGCCGACTCGCGGCTGGCACGATCGGTGCGACGGTGGTGCGGGCATGCGGACGGGCCGGACCGGAGGCGGGCCCGGAGGTCGGATCAGAATCGAACATCGGCGACACAGTTACTTTTTCGAAAGCCATACCCGCTAAATGTAGTGCATGGGGTCGACGTTTACTCTTCCAATTCTACTTTTTCTGCTCGCCGGGCTGCTTGTCCTCGCTGCGATCGAGGACGCACGGACGCGGGAGATCGCCAATGCGAAGACCGCCGCGATCGTGCTGCTCGCGCCCTTGTGGTGGTGGGCCAACGGCCTGTCACCCTGGCCCGACATGGCGATCCAGATCGGGATCGCCGCGGCGGTCTTCGCGCTGTTCTGCATCGCTTTTCATTTCGGGCTGATGGGCGGCGGCGACGTCAAGCTGATCGTCGCGCTGTCGCTGTGGCTACCGTTCGGCGCGTTCATGGCGATGCTGATGGTGATGTCGATCGCGGGCGGCGTGCTGACCGCGGGGATGCTGATCGCAAGGAAGCTGGCCATGCGGCGCGCCGATTCGGGCGTCGAAAACGCCGCGATCGAGGTGCCCTACGGCATCGCGATCGCCTTTGCAGGGCTCGTCGCGGTCCACGAACCACTCCTTAACTCCCTGCGGTAGATACTTAATGTTCGATCAATCACACGGCGCCCGAAAGGCACGATGAGTCATGGATAGTCGCAAGCTCATATTGCTGGTCGGTGCGTTGATCGTGGCGGCGGTCACGGCCTTCTTCGCCCGCACGCTGATCGCGGGCAGCGCAGCCCCGCAGGCGACCGCGGTGGCGATGCAGCCCGCCGTGATCGACGGCCCGGAAGTGCTGGTCGCGACCCGCGCGCTCCCGGTCGGCACGATCCTCGATGCGACCGCATTGAAGTTCCAGCCCTGGCCCAAGGAGCTCGTCGACAACGCCTATTACCTGAAGGACAAGACCGACCTGAAGGCGCTGCAGGGCACCGTGGTGCGCAACATGATCACCGCGGGCCAGCCGGTGACGCAGGGCGCGCTGGTCAAGCCCGGCGACCGCGGCTTCCTCGCGGCCGCGCTCGGGCCCGGCATGCGCGCGGTGACCGTCCCCGTCTCGGAACAGGCGTCGGTCGCGGGCTTCGTGTTCCCGGGCGACCGGATCGATCTGGTCCTGACCCAGGCAGTGTCGGGTGGCGGTGACGGTGATCCGCTGAAGGTGTCGGAGACGATCATGCGCAACGTGCGCGTGCTCGCGACCGACCAGCGCACCGACAACAAGGTCGGCGACGACGGCAAGACCGTCGTCAGCACCTTCTCGACGGTCACGGTCGAGACGACGCCCAAGATGGCCGAGGAGATCGCGGTCGCGCAGACGGTGGGCACGCTGTCGCTGTCGCTGCGGTCGATCGCGGACAATGCGGGCGAGCTCGAGGACGCGATCGCGTCGGGCAACGTGAGCGTGCCCGCGGGGTCGGATCCCAAGGCGGAGCGCGCGATGCTGCTACGTCTCGCGAGCCAGCCGTCGTCGGGTGCGAGCAGCTACGTCACCGGCGCGGACGTGTCGCGCTACCAGCGCAGCACCGTGCCGGGCAAGGCGGTCGCGTCCGGCGGTCCGGGCGGCTCGGCACAGATGATGATGCCGGCTGGCGTGCCCGGCGGCGCGCCGGCGGGAGCCCCTTCGGGCGCGATCGCGTCGGGCCCGGTCGTCCGGGTCGCCCGCGGCAACAGCATGACCATCGTTCCGGTGGGGGGGAAGTAAGATGCGTACGAGCATGACAGGGATGCGGGCGTCGCTCGGCTGGTCGTTCGCCGCGGTGCTCGCCGCGGCAGGTACCGCGCCCTCCGCGCCGGCCATCGCGCAGGCGCAGGTCTCGGCCGCTCCCGCTGGGCTGGTTCAGGTCAATACCGGGCGTGGCCGACTGGTGACGCTGTCGCGGCCGATGAGCGACCTGTTTGTCGCCGACGACACGATCGCCGACGTCCAGGTCCGCTCGCCGACCCAGCTCTACATCTTCGGCAAGAAGACCGGCGAGACGACGATCTCGGCGACCGCCAAGGGCGGCGCGATCGTCTACAGCTCGACGGTACGAGTCGGCAATAATCTCGATTCGGTCCAGCAGATGCTCGGGCTGGCGATGCCCGATGCGCAGGTCGTCGCGACGCCGATGAACGGGCTGGTCCTGCTCACCGGCACGGTCGCCGCGCCCGAGGATGCAGCGGAGGCCGAACGGCTGGTCCAGGCCTTCGTCGGCGATGCGACCAAGGTCCTGTCGCGGCTCAAGACCGCGACGCCGCTCCAGGTCAACCTGCAGGTCCGCGTCGCCGAGGTTTCGCGCAGCTTCGTCAAGACGATCGGCGTCAACCTGACCAGCCGCGGGTCGGGCAATTTCCTCTTTAACATCGCGCAGGGGCGGCAAGGCACCATCACCACGGTCCCCGGCGTCGTCGGGGTTCCCGGCGCGGCGATCGACGCGAACGGCGCGGTGCCCGGCAACACGCTGTTCGGCTTCCCTGCCAAGTCCACCACCGGCTCCACGATCGGGATGGCCGGGCGCCTGCTCGGGCTCGACCTGCTCGCGGCGATCGACCTTGGCGAGCAGACCGGACAGGTCTCCACGCTCGCCAACCCGAACCTCACCGCGCTGTCGGGCGAGACCGGGACGTTCCTCGCGGGCGGCGAAGTGCCGATCCCGATCGCGCAGGCGCTGGGCACGGTGTCGGTCGAGTATAAGCAATATGGCGTCAGCCTCGCCTACACCCCGACCGTGCTCTCGGACGGTCGCATCTCGTTGCGCGTCCGCCCCGAAGTGTCGCAGCTCGATTATTCCAACGCGGTCACGCTGAACGGCACGCGGGTGCCGGGGCTGACGACGCGGCGGACCGAGACGACGGTCGAGCTCGGCTCGGGCCAGAGCATGATGATCAGCGGGCTGCTGTCGAACAACCACAACAACACCTACGACAAGACGCCGGGGCTCGCGAGCCTGCCGATCATCGGCGCGCTGTTCCGCTCCAACAGCTTCCAGCGCAACGAGACCGAACTGGTGGTGATCATCACCCCCTATCTGGTCAAGCCGGTCAACAACCCGGCGGACATCGCGCTGCCCACCGACGGCTACAAGGCACCGACCGATGCCGGCCGGGTCCTGCTCGGCGATCTCGGCGGCGGAACGACGGGCGGGCGCCGGCCGGTGCCGAGCGTCGCGCCGATGGGCTATGCCAACCCCGCGATCGGCGCTGCCGCGCCGATCGGCCCCATGCCGACTCGCGACCCGCAGCAGCCGGCCATCCAGACGGGCACCAAGCCGAAGACGAGCAAGGGCGCCGCACCGATGCCCGGCTTCTCCAACTGATCCCGCGCCGCGCCATGTTTCAAGGACTTCGCACGATGACGAAACACCCGATCCTGCTGCTATCGCTCGGATCTGCGCTGCTGCTCGGCGGCTGTATGGGAACCGAGAATCGCGGTCTCGAATCGGTCCACCAGCCGGTCGTGAGCCGCGCCAATTATGCGCTCGACCTCGGCACCGCCGGCGGCACGCTGGCGCAGGGCGAGGCGCGGCGGCTGGCGGGCTGGATGACGACGATGCGGGTCGGCTATGGCGACCGCGTCGCGATCGACGATCCTGCGGGCGAAGCACCGATGGCGCGCGCGGAGATCGCCGACGTCGTCGCGGGCTATGGCCTGTTGCTGTCCCCCGACACCCCGGTCACGCAGGCGCCGGTCAGCCCCGGCGCGATCCGGATCGTCGTCACGCGGATGCGCGCCGATGTCCCCGGCTGCCCCGACTGGTCGCGCGACGCGAGCATCGACATCGCCAGCCACACCTCGTCCAACTATGGGTGCGCGATGAACCGCAACCTCGCGGCGATGGTCGCGCGGCCCGAGGATCTCGTCCGCGGCTCCGGCGACGCCGAGACCTATGACCCGGCCTCCTCGTTCAAGGCGATCGATGTGTATCGCCGCGCGGTGCCGACCGGCGCAAACAACGCGCTGCGGTCCGAAACCGCAGGGGGCAAGTGATGAACGCACCCTGGAAGCCCGCAGGCATCGCGCACCGCGAACCCTTCGCCGCCTATGTCTGCGACGAGGCGACCGCCGAGGCGCTGCGCCCGATCGCGGCCGAGCTCGGCTGGTCGGTCGACAAGGTCAGCAAGGGCGGACTGCGCAACGCGATCCAGTCGCTGTCAGTGTCCGCCAGCCCGCAGATCCTGTTCGTCGACCTCGCCGAATCGGGCGATCCGCTCAACGACATCAACGCCCTGGCCGAAGTGTGCGAGCCCGGCACGGTGGTGATCGCGGCAGGCCAGGTGAACGATGTCCGGCTGTACCGCGATCTCGTCGCCAGCGGGATCCAGGACTATCTGCTCAAGCCGCTGCACCCCGACATGCTGCGCGAGGCGTTCGGCCATGCGCAGGCGATGCTCAGCGCGCCCAAACATGTCGAACATGCCCCGGCGCGTCCGCAATGCTCGATCGCGATCATCGGCACGCGCGGCGGCGTCGGCGCATCGACGATCGCGACGTCGGTCGCCTGGCTGATCGCGGAGAAGGAACAGCGCGCGACCGCGCTGCTCGATCTCGACGTGCATTTCGGCACCGGCGCGCTGTCGCTCGATCTCGAGCCGGGCCGCGGACTGACCGATGCGATCGAGAATCCGAGCCGGATCGACGGGCTGTTCATCGAGCGCGCGATGGTCAAGGCGTCGGAGAAGCTGTCGGTGCTGAGCGCGGAGGCGCCGATCAACGCGCCGCTGATGACCGACGGCGCCGCCTTCTACCAGCTGCAGGAGGAGATGTGTGCGGCGTTCGACTGCACCATCGTCGACCTGCCGCGCGGCATGCTGGTCCAGCATCCTCATCTGATCAGCGAGGTCCACCTCGCAGTGCTCATCACCGACCTGACGCTGGCGGCGGCGCGCGACACGATCCGCCTGCTGTCATGGATGAAGTCCAACGCGCCGAAGACCCGGGTACTCGTGCTCGCCAACCGGATGCATGCCGGCGGCCAGCTCGAGATCAGTCGCAAGGATTTCGAGGGCTCGATCGAGCGGCGGATCGATCATGTCGTGGTGTTCGACCAGAAGCTCGCGGCGCAGGCCGCCAAGCTCGGCAAGCCGATCGTCGAGGCCGGCAAGACGTCGAAGACGATCGTACCGATCGTCGCGCTCGTCACCGAACTGATGGTCGCGGTCGATGCCACCGGCACGGAGGCGGCGAGCGCCAAGACGCCCCGCCGGTCGGGCGGCGTCTCGCTGCTCGGCAAGTTCAGCGACCTGAAGGGGCTGATGGCCAAGCGGGCGGTCAAGTCGTGACGCCGCGCCGGCCGCGGATGCACGCCGATCGGCCACGGAAGGCCTAGGCGGCGATGGACATGCTTCCCGTCATCATGGTCGCGCTGGGCGGCTGCACCGTGCTCGGCCTGCTGGTGTTCGCCTTTGCCGGTCCCTCCACCGGGCGCGCGCAGACACGCCGGGTCGCGTCGCTGCGTCTGCGCCACGGCGACGGCGTCGCCATGCCCGAGGCGCAGATGCGCCGGATCGCGATGGCGGGCGACACGCGGATGGATCTGGCGGTCGGGCGGTTCCTGCCCAACCGTGCCGAGCTTGCCAAGCGGCTGGCGATGACCGGCAAGGACTGGACCGTCGGACAATATGGCATGGCGACCGCGGGGCTGACGCTGGTCGTTGCGTTCCTGATGCTGGTGCGTGGCATGCCGATCTTCCTCGCGCTGTTCGTCGGCCTGTTCGTCGGCATCGGCATCCCGCATCTGGTGGTCGGCAAGGTCCTCAAGCGCCGGGTAGCCAAGTTCACACAGAAGTTTCCCGACGCGATCGAGCTGCTGGTGCGCGGCTTGCGCTCCGGTCTGCCGATCAGCGAGACGATCGGCGTCGTCGGCGCCGAGGTCGACGGTCCGGTCGGCGAGGAATTCCGATCGGTCAGCGACAAGATGAAGATCGGCCGGACGATGGACGTCGCGCTGCAGGAGACCGCGGACCGGCTCGGCACGCCCGAATTCCAGTTCTTCGTCATCACCATCGCGATCCAGCGCGAGACCGGCGGCAATCTGGCCGAGACGCTCGCCAATCTCGCCCACGTATTGCGGATGCGCGCGCAGATGAAGCTGAAGATCAAGGCGATGTCGTCCGAGTCCAAGGCGTCGGCCTATATCATCGGCGCGCTGCCGTTCATCGTGTTCGGGCTGATCTGGTTCATCAACGGGACGTACATGCAGAAGTTCTTCATCGACGAGCGGCTGATGGTGATCGGCATGGGCGGGCTGTGCTGGATGGCGATCGGGTCGTTCATCATGTCCAAGATGATCAGCTTCGAGATTTAGGAGCAGGATGATGGGTGAGACCGCCGGACCTATGCTGCTCGGATTCGACGTCCTGTGGGTCGCGACGATCCTGTCGGGAGTCGCCGCCTTCGCGGTGATGGTGGCGATCTATGCCGCCACCACGGTCAGCGATCCGATGGCCAAGCGGGTCAAGGCGCTCAACGATCGTCGTGAACAGTTGAAAGCGGGCATCACGGCGTCGACCAAGCGGCGCGCCAAGCTCGTGCAGCGCCACGATGCCGCCGACCGTATGCGCGGCTGGCTGTCGTCGATGAAGGTCTTGCAGGACAGCCAGGTCAAGGCGGTCCAGGTCAAGCTGGCGCAGGCGGGGATCCGGTCGAAGGAATGGGCGCCCGCGGTGATCTTCGGCCGGCTCGTCCTGCCGATCGTGATCGGCGGCGCGATGGTCATCTGGGTCTATGGCACGGACGGCTTCGCGACGTGGAGCCCGCTCAAGAAATACGGTCTCGTCGCGGTCAGCTTCATCCTCAGCTACAAGGCCCCCGACCTGTATCTCGACAACAAGATCACCAAGCGCACCGATGCGATCCGCAAGGGCCTGCCCGACGCGCTCGACCTGCTGGTGATCTGTGCGGAGGCGGGGCTGACGATCGATGCGGCGTTCCACCGCGTCGCGCGCGAACTCGGCCGTGCCTATCCCGAACTGGGCGAGGAATTCACGCTGACCGCGATCGAACTGGGCTTCCTGACCGACCGGCGCAGCGCGTTCGAGAATCTCGCCGGCCGGGTCAAGCTCGACGCGGTGAAGGGCGTCGTCACGACCATGGTCCAGACCGAAAAATACGGCACCCCCCTCGCCTCGGCACTCCGCGTGCTGTCGAACGAATTTCGCAACGAACGGATGATGCGCGCCGAGGAAAAGGCCGCGCGGCTGCCGGCGATCATGACCGTGCCGCTAATCCTGTTCATCCTGCCCGTGCTGTTCGTCGTCATCCTCGGGCCCGCGGCCTGTTCGATCTCGGATGCGTTGCTCAAGAGCTGAGGCAACCCCAGCCGCAGCGGTTCGTTGAGCCCCCGTAACAGGAGGGTTTTCACGATGCCGTTGTTTTCCACACCGACGCAGTTCGCCGCACTGGGGCTGGTCCTGATCGCGGGCTGGTTGCTGGGCCTCGCCAGCCATCCCGGCGGCAAGAAGTGGAAGGCGCGCTATCTTGCCGAGCGCGATGCGCATGGCGCGACCCGCAAGGAGACCGACCTGCGCGCGAGTGCCGCCGAACAGCGTGCGGTCGAGGCGGAGCACGAGAATGCGCGGCTGGTGAAGGCGGCAGCGGCAGCGCCGGTGGCGGCCCCAATGGCAGCGCCCGTCGCACGGACGACGGCGGCGCCGGTCTCTCGGGATCGGGATGTGGCCTATTCGGACGGCTATGCAACGGGGCGGCCGGGCTATGCGACCGACGGCACCAAGCGCGGCTGGTTCGACTTCAACCAGCGTCGGTGAGGGTTCGGGGGGCGCCGTCCCCCCCAAAACTTTGTTCTCCCGCGAAGGCGGGAGCCCATTCTGGATCTCCGCCTTCGCGGGGAAACACTCTTTTGCACTACCCCGGCGGAGGCCGGGGCCCAGTTGGGAATGTTTGGTAACTGTGGAGGGTCCCTAGTTACTCTGGACATTCCACCTGGGCCCCGGCCTCCGCCGGGGTGGTTGGTTACTGCTTGTTCAGCGCCGCCTGCGCCGCCGCGAGCCGCGCGATCGGCACGCGGTACGGGCTGGCCGAGACGTAATCGAGGCCGACCTTCTCGCAGAACGCGATGCTCGCCGGGTCGCCGCCATGCTCGCCGCAGATGCCGAGCTTGATGCCCGAGCGCGTCTTGCGGCCACGCTCTGCGGCGATCTCGATCAGTTCACCGACACCCTCGACGTCGATGCTGACGAACGGGTCCTTCGCATAGATGCCCTGTTCGACATAGGCGCCGAGGAACCGCGCCGCGTCGTCGCGGCTGACGCCCAGCGTCGTCTGCGTCAGGTCGTTGGTGCCGAACGAGAAGAATTCGCCGACTTCCGCGATCTCGCCTGCGCGCAGCGCGGCGCGGGGCAGCTCGATCATCGTGCCGACCAGATATTCGATCGTCCGGCCCTTGTCGGCGAACACCGCCTGCGCCGCCTTGTCGACGACCGCCTTCATCAGCTCCAGCTCGCGGCGGGTCGCCACCAGCGGGATCATGACCTCGGGGATCGGGGCCGCGCCAGACTTCTCCGCGACGTCGACCGCCGCCTCGAAGATCGCACGCGCCTGCATCTCGTAGATCTCGGGATAGGTCACGCCGAGACGGCAGCCGCGATGACCGAGCATCGGGTTGAACTCGTGCAGCTCGGCCGCGCGACGCTTGAGCGTGTCGACGTCGATCCCGGCCGCGGTCGCGACTTCGGCGAATTCGGACTCCTCGTGCGGCAGGAATTCGTGGAGCGGCGGATCGAGCAGGCGGATCGTCACCGGCAGCCCGGCCATCACCTCGAGGATCTCGGTGAAGTCCTTGCGCTGTTCGGGCAGCAGCTTCTCGAGCGCGGCGCGGCGGCCCTTCTCGTCGCTCGCCAAGATCATCTGGCGGACGTTGGTGATGCGGCTGCTCTCGAAGAACATGTGCTCGGTGCGGCACAGCCCGACGCCTTCCGCGCCGAACTCGCGCGCGACCCGGCAATCCTCGGGCGTCTCGGCATTGGCGCGGACCTTGAGGCGACGAACCTCGTCCGCCCAGGTCATCAGCGTGCCGAAATCACCCGACAGCTCGGGCTGCACGGTCGCGACCGCGCCGATCATCACCTCGCCGGTGCTGCCGTCGATCGTGAGCAGGTCGCCCTCCTTCACCTCGCGGCCGCCGCAGCGCATGATCTTCGCCTTGGTGTCGATCGACAGCGTCCCCGCGCCCGAGACGCACGGGCGCCCCATGCCGCGTGCGACGACCGCCGCATGGCTGGTCATCCCGCCGCGTGCGGTCAGGATGCCGCGCGCGGCGTGCATCCCATGAATGTCGTCGGGCGAGGTTTCGGTCCGGACGAGGATCACCGCGACGCCGTCGGCGGCCTTCTTCTCCGCCGCATCCGCATCGAACACCACCGCGCCCGAGGCCGCGCCCGGCGAGGCGGGAAGCCCTTTGGTCAGCACGTCGCGCTTGGCATTGGGATCGAGCGTCGGGTGAAGGAGCTGGTCGAGCGCCATCGGCTCGACGCGCAGGATCGCTTCCTCGCGCGTGATCAGGCCCTCATTCGCCATGTCGACCGCGATCTTGAGCGCGGCCTTGGCGGTGCGCTTGCCCGCGCGCGTCTGGAGCATCCAGAGCTTGGTCTTCTCGACCGTGAACTCGATGTCCTGCATGTCGCGGTAATGGTTTTCGAGCGTGTCGAACACGCCCGCGAGCTGGCCGTACACCTCGGGCATCGCCTCTTCCATCGAGGCGGCCTTGGCGCCGGCGTCCTCGCGCGCGACCTTGGTCAGATATTGCGGGGTGCGGATGCCCGCGACGACGTCCTCGCCCTGCGCATTGATCAGGAACTCGCCGTAATAGGCGCGGTCGCCCTTCGACGGATCGCGCGTGAACGCGACGCCGGTCGCCGACGTGTCGCCCATGTTGCCGAACACCATCGCCTGGATGTTGACCGCGGTGCCCCAGCTGGCGGGAATGTCGTTGAGCCGGCGATAGACCTTCGCCCGCTCCGACTGCCACGAACCGAACACCGCGCCGACCGCGCCCCAGAGCTGGTCGTGGACGTCCTGCGGGAAGGGCTTGCCCCAGAGCTTTTCAACAAGGCCCTTATACTCGGTCACCAGCGCGCGCAGGTCGTCCGCGCTCAGCTCGGTGTCGAGCGTGAAGCCCTGGTCTTCCTTGGCGATCTCGAGCGCTTCCTCGAACGCGCCGTGATCGAGCTCGAGGACGACGTCGGCATACATCTGGATGAAGCGGCGATAGCTGTCCCACGCGAAGCGCGCGTCCTCGGCCTTGGCGGCAAGGCCCTCGACCGTCTCGTCGTTGAGCCCGAGGTTGAGGACGGTGTCCATCATCCCCGGCATCGAGGCGCGGGCACCCGAGCGGACCGAAACGAGCAGCGGGTCGGCGGCGTCGCCGAACACCTTGCCGGTCACGCCCTCGATATGCGCGAGGCCGGTCGCGACCTCGTCGCGCAGGCCCTGCGGGAACTGGCCGCCCTCGTCATAATAGACCGCGCAGAAATCGGTCGAGATCGTGAAGCCCGGGGGCACCGGCAGGCCGATCGACGCCATCTCGGCGAGGTTCGCGCCCTTGCCGCCGAGCAGGTTCTTGTCGCCCTTGCCGCCGTCCGAAACACCGCCGCCGAAACGGTACACATATTGGGTCATCGCAGGTCCTCTAGGTGTTGTTGCGCGCAAGGCGGCAGAGATTGTCTTTGCAGGCGGGGCGGGTCAGCCCTCGATCTTCGAAAAGTCCGCGACGTTGTGCACTGCGGCGCGAATACGCTCAAGTAGCGCGAGACGGGCGGAGCGCTTGGCGGGATCGGGGTCGTTGACGATAACGCTATCAAAGAACGCATCGATCGGCGCCCGCAGCGATGCGAGCGCGGCCATCGCCGCGGCGAAATCTTCGCCCGCGATTGCTGCAGTTGCGCGGGGTTCGGCGGCGTCGAGCGCGGACTGGAGCGCGGCCTCTGCGGGTTCGGGCGCATACTGCTCCCTCTCACCTGCGCGGAGAGGGGGAGCAGAAGGGGCTTCCTTCTTCAGGATATTGGCGGCGCGCTTGTAACCGGCGAGCAGGTTCTTCCCGTCCTCGGTCGATATAAAATTCGCAAGCGCTTTGGCCCGCGCTTCGACCCGATCAATGCGGTCGTCGCTTCCAGTGCCCCAACCGGTGGAAGCTTGGACGTAATCATAGCGGATGCCGGCTTCGCGCAGCTGAACGCCGAGGCGATCATGCAGAAAGTCGGAGAGTACTATACCGAGCGCAGCATTCTCTTCCCCAGACCAGGCGCGAGCTGCCGCGTCGATCTTGAATTTGAGATTGGCCGTTTGAATCGTCCGCAAGACACCCAGAGCGGCCCTTCGCAAAGCGAACGGGTCTTTCGAGCCAGTTGGAAATAGCTTCACGGCAAAGAACGAGAATAGCGTATCCAGCTTGTCCGCCAGGCTGACCGCGACCGTCACCGGGTCAGTCGGGACATCATCGCCCTGCCCGACCGGCTTGTAATGGTCGCGGATCGCGGCGGCGACGGCGGGGTGCTCGCCCTGGGCTGCGGCGTAGTAGCCGCCCATCAGGCCCTGCAATTCGGGAAACTCGCCGACCATGCCGGTGACGAGATCCGCCTTGGCGAGACGCGCGGCGCGCTCGGCGAGGGTGGCGAGTTCCGCCCGGACCTCGGGCGCTTCTTCTGTTCCCCGGCGGAGGCCGGGGTCCAGGTGGGAAGGCTGTTGTGACGACGCGACGGCCTCAGCCAAGGCGCCGTTCCCAACTGGGCCCCGGCCTTCGCCGGGGAACGAAGAGGTAGCGGAGGACGAACTCGTACCCCCGACGATACCCTCTTCGACCAACCAGCGTGCGAGCTTGGCGACGCGGTCGACCTTGTCCGCCACCGTACCGAGCTTCTCGTGAAAGACGATCTTCTCGAGCTTATCCGCCTGCTCTTCGAGCGGCATCTTCAGGTCGGTGTCGTAGAAGAACTTCGCATCCGACAGACGCGCGGCGAGGACCTTGCGGTTGCCCTCGACGATCTTCGCGCCACCGTCGTGCGCAGCGATGTTAGCGGTACAGACGAACGCGTTCGCTAGGGTCCCGTCGGCGCTGCGGCAGACGAAATATTTCTGGTTCACGCGCGCGGTGAGCTGGATCACCTCGGGCGGCACGTCGAGAAACGCGGGATCGAACCGGCCGAGCAGCGGGATCGGCCATTCGGTGAGCCCGGCATTCTCGGCGACGAGGCCCTCGTCCTCGATCAGTTCGAGCCCGGCCTGCATCGCCGCCTCGCGCGCGTGATCGCGGATCAGCGTCGCGCGCTCGTCCTGGTCGACGATGACGTGGCAGGCGCGCAGCTTCTCGACATAGTCGTGCGCGCCGCCAATCGTGATCTGGTACGGATGGTGGAAGCGGTGGCCGAGCGTGGCAGCGCCGCTTGCGATGCCGGCGATCTCGAACGGCACGATCGTCTCGCCGAGCAGCGCGACGATGCCCTGCAGCGGGCGGACCCAGCGCAGCGATTCGGTGCTGGCGGAGGCATCGCCCCAGCGCATCGACTTGGGCCAGGGAAACGCGCGGACGATCGCGGGGATCGCCTCGGCAAGCACGTCCGCGGTGGCGCGGCCGGGCTTTTCGGTGACCGCGAAGAACGTGCCGCCGCGATCGACCAGCTGCTCGCGCGTGAGGCCGGTCTTGCGCAGGAACCCTTCGAGCGCCTGCGGGGGTGCCGACGTCTTGGGGCCCTTCACCTCTTCGGAGACGGCGGCGGTCTCGATCGGCAGGTCGCGTGCGATCAGCGCCAGGCGGCGCGGCGTCGCGTAAGTGACGATATCGCTGGTGGCGATCCCGGCCTTGGCGAGCTCGGCGCTGAACAGCCTGGCAAGGTCTTCACGCGCCTTCGCCTGCATGCGGGCGGGAATTTCTTCGGAGCGGAGCTCCAGGAGGAAGTCGGTCATTCGGGCTCACCGGTCGGAGCAAAAACACTCTGCGCTCTCTGCGCCTCTGCGCGAGATTCTGTTCGCGCAGAGGCGCAGAGGACGCGGAGAGAAGAAGAGATACAGCCTGCGGCACGAGGACGGGTCATGCCGCCCATCCGTGCTTGTCCATCCACGCAGCGCAGGAGCCTTTGGCGAGGTCGCGGACGCGGCCCATATAGGCCTGGCGTTCGGCGACCGAGATCACACCGCGCGCCTGCAGCAGGTTGAAGATGTGGCTGGCCTTGATCGCCTGCTCATAGGCCGGGATCGGCAGCTTGTGGCTCAAGCTGTTCTCGCATTCGGCGACATGCTTGCGGAACTGGTCGAACAGCGAGTCCGTGTCGGCGACCTCGAAGTTCCACTTCGACATCTCCTGCTCATTCTCCAGGAACACCTCGCCATAGGTGACCCCGGCGTCGTTGAACGCGAGGTCGTAGACGCTGTCCTTGTCCTGGATATACATCGCCAGCCGCTCGAGCCCGTAGGTCAGCTCACCCGCGACGGGCTTCATGTCGAAGCCGCCCATCTGCTGGAAATAGGTGAACTGCGTCACCTCCATGCCGTCGCACCAGACCTCCCAGCCGAGCCCCCACGCGCCGAGCGTCGGGCTCTCCCAATCGTCCTCGACGAAGCGGATGTCGTGCTTGAGCATGTCGATGCCGATCGCCGCGAGCGACCCGAGGTACAGCTCCTGGAGGTTCGCGGGGGATGGCTTCAGGATCACCTGATACTGGTAATAATGCTGGAGCCGGTTGGGGTTCTCGCCGTAGCGGCCGTCGGTCGGCCGGCGACAGGGCTGGACGAACGCGGCATTCCACGGTTTCGGCCCGAGCGCGCGGAGCGTCGTTGCGGTGTGGAAGGTGCCCGCACCCATTTCCATGTCATAGGGCTGCAGGATCAGGCACCCGTGATCACTCCAATAGTCATGGAGCGTGAGGATCATGCGCTGGAAGCTAAGAGGCTTTTTCAGGGGCTGGGTCACGCGCGGGCTTTGGCGGATGGGGGTGCGCGAGGCAAGTGGTGCGTTGCGATCGCGCATCCTACATGGGGCCGACCAACGATGAGGATGCCCTCCCCTTGAAGCTGTTTTCCCGACTCGCGTCGCTCCGATCCGCCCCGCTGCGCTCGACGCTGTCCGCCATCGCGATGGCGTTCGCGCTGCCCGCCTGTGCACAGGTCGCGCCCAAACCCGCGCAGGCCGCCAACGATGCCGATCCCGCCCTGTGGGTGGTGAAGGACAAGGACACGACGATCTATCTGTTCGGGACGATCCATGTGCTGAAACCCGGCATGACGTGGTTCGACGAGGCGGTGAAGACCGCGTTCGACCGCTCGCAGCAGGTCGTACTCGAACTGGTCATGCCCGATCCCGCCAAGATGCAGACCCTGGTCATGGCAACCGGCGTGACCAAGGACGGGCCGACGTTGACCGAGCAGATCCCGGCGGACAAGCGCGCGGCCTATGCCAAGGCGGTGACCGATCTGGGGCTGCCGGCGAACGCGTTCGACCGGTTCCGGCCTTGGCTCGCGGCGACCAACCTGTCGATCGCGCCGCTGTCAAAGCTTGGCTATGACGCCGCGAACGGGCCCGAGCAGGTCATCACTGCCGCGGCCAAGGCGGCGGGCAAGCCGGTGACGGGGCTGGAGACGGCGGAGCAGCAGCTGGGCTATTTCGGCGGGCTGTCTCAACAGGCACAGCTGCAGTTCCTCGGCAGCACGATCGACGAACTCCCCAAGCTCGAGACGACGATGGCGACGATGGTCGACGAATGGGCGAAGGGCGATCCCGAGGCGCTCGCCAAGGAGATGAACGAAAGCCTGAAGGATTCGCCCGAGGTGGCGAAGGTCCTGCTGGTCGATCGCAATGCCCGATGGGCGGAGTGGGTCGCGAACCGGATGAAGTCGCCGGGGACGGTGTTCGTCGCGGTCGGCGCGGGGCATTTGGCGGGGCAGGACAGCGTTCAGGCGCAACTGGCGAAGCTCGGGGTGAAGGCGGAGCGGGTGCAGTATTGAGCGACCGAATCCCTCTCCCCTCGGGGGAGAGGGAGGGAGGAGCCGCAGGCGACGGAAGGGTGAGGGCACGCGTTTCGGGCACACCGTGCCCTCACCCTCCCACGTGCAAGAGCACGCGGGCCCCTCCCTCTCCCCCGGGGGGAGAGGGTGTAGTTGATTAAAACGTGCACTTCCGCTATGCGCCCGCGCTTCCGGTCCATGGTCATCCCTGGAGGCGTGGGCGGGAAGAACAACAAACGAGTTTCGGAGAATATCGATGAGCGACCAGTTGACGCTCGCAGCCGAGACGCGTGACCGGGTTGGCAAGGGAGCCTCCCGGGCGCTGCGTCGTGATGGCCGCGTGCCTGCCGTGATCTACGGCCTGAACAAGGAACCCACCTCGGTTCACCTCGAGGAAAAGGCGCTGATGAAGGCGCTGATGACCGGCCACTTCATGAATTCGGTCGTGATGGTCAACGGCGTGCGCACGCTGCCGAAGGACGTTGCGTTCCACCCGGTCACGGATCGCCCGATCCATGTCGATTTCCTGCGCATCGGCGAGCATTCGACCGTCACCGTCGCGGTGCCGATCGTGTTCACGGACGAAGACGATGCCCCCGGCATCAAGAAGGGCAAGGGCGTCCTCAACATCACGCGTCATGAGATCGAGCTGGTCGTCGACGCATCGGACATCCCGAGCGAGATCTCGATTTCGCTCGCCGGCATGGAAATCGGCGATTCGATCCACATCAGCGACGTGACGCTGCCCAAGGGCGCGACGCCCGCGATCGACGACCGCGACTTCGCGATCGCCACGATCGTGCCGCCGACCGTCCCGACCGTCGAGGACGAAGAGCTCGAGGCTGAAGTCGCCGAGGCGCAGGCTGCTGAGGCTGCTTCGGACGAAGAGCCCGTGGTCGAGCCTAACGACGATCACAACGACGACGACAAGATCACGCCGCAGAAGAAGGACTAATCTCCTTCGTTTTCGGATGATCTGGCGGGCGGGAAAGCTAGGGCTTTCCCGCCCGTTTCGTTTTGCAAGCCATTCCGCTCACCCAAAAAACCGTCATCCCCGCGCAGGCGGGGATCCAGACCCTCGGACCTTCATATGGAATCGAGAGGTTTGCCACTATGGGTTCCCGCCTCCGCGAAAATGACGGTTTGGGGCGCGGGCAACGATCGTTTTTGGAGAATCACACGTGCAGATCTGGGCGGGACTCGGCAATCCGGGGGCGCAATATGCGATGCACCGGCACAATGTCGGGTTCATGGTCGCCGACGCGATTGCCGCGGTGCACGGCTTCGGCGCGGTCAAGAAGCAGTTTCAGGGCTGGACGCAGGAAGGCCGGATCGGATCGGAAAAGATCCTGCTGCTGAAGCCCGCGACCTTCATGAACGAGAGCGGCCGCGCGATCGGCGAGGCGCTGCGCTTCTACAAGCTGGACGTCGATGCGCTGACGGTATTCCACGACGAGCTCGACATCGCCCCCTTCCGCGTCAAGGTGAAGACCGGCGGCGGGACCGCGGGGCATAACGGGCTGCGCTCGACCGACCAGCATCTGGGCCCCGATTTCCGCCGCGTGCGGCTCGGCATCGGGCATCCGGGTCACAAGGACCGGGTCACCGGCTATGTGCTCGGCAATTACGCCAAGACCGAGATCGAGCCGCTGTCCGACATGCTCGGCGCGATCGCCGCGGAGGCGGCGTGGCTGGCGGCGGGCGACGACGTCCGCTTCATGAATGATGTCGCTGTGAGGATGCAACCATGACCACCCGCTCGCTTTTCGCCACGCGGTTCTACGAGGCCGATCTCGGCGATGACGATCTGGTTGAGGAGCTGGAGGACGCGGCGCTCGAACTGTCCAAGGCGGACCGCGCGGGCGTCGCGTGGTCGAAGGCGCATGGCTATCGCGGGTACACGTCCTACGCGTCGCTGAACGACCTGCCGTTGCGCGATCCGCGGTTCGGCGATCTGGTGCGGTTGCTCAACAAGCATGTCGCGGCGTTCGCCAAGGACTGCGCGTTCGATCTTGGTGGGCGGAAACTCAAGCTCGACAGCCTGTGGGTGAACGTCCTGAAGCCCGGCGGCGCGCATTCGGGGCATATCCATCCGCAGAGCGTCGTGTCGGGCACGATGTACGTGACGATTCCCGAAGGCGCGGGCGCGCTTAAGCTTGAGGATCCGCGGCTGCCGATGATGATGGCCGCGCCGACCCGGCTCGACGACGCGCCGGAGGATCTGCGGACGTTCGTCTATGCGGTGCCGAAGCCCGGGAGCGTGTTTTTGTGGGAGAGCTGGCTGCGGCATGAGGTCGTGCCGAATGCTGCGAAGGGCGAGCGGATCAGCATCAGCTTCAATTATCGGTGGTGAGGTAGGCGCCGAGTGATCGTTTGAAACGACCGTTCCCCGGCGAAGGCCGGGGCCCAGTTGCGAAAGGTCGCTAACGAAGGGCTGGCCTGCATCACATTGGCCTTCCCACCTGGACCCCGCCTTCGCCGGGGAGGTAATTGGGGGAAGCGGCGCTCGCGGCAAGCGCCGCCCCCTGCCCGATCAGGCCGCCGTCTTCATCGACGCCATGTCGATGACGAAGCGATACTTCACGTCGCTCTTGACCATGCGGTCATAGGCCGGCTCGATCTCGTCCATCTTGATCATCTCGATGTCCGAGACCAGCCCGTGCTCGTTGCAGAAATCGAGCATTTCCTGCGTCTCCGCGATCCCGCCGATCAGCGAGCCTGCCAGCTGGCGACGGCGGAAGATCAGATTGCCGACCGACGGCGACGGGTGCGGCTCGGCGGGCACGCCGACCAGAGTCATCGTGCCGTCGCGCTTGAGCAGCTCGAGGAACGGGTCGAGATTGTGCGGCGCAGCAACAGTGTTGAGGATGAAGTCGAAGCTGTTCGCATGCTCCGCCATCGCATCGGCATCCTTCGACACGATCAGGTCCTTGGCGCCCAAGCGCTTGGCGTCGTCGCGCTTGTTGGGCGAGGTCGAGAAGACGTAGACCTCGGCGCCCATCGCGTTGGCGATCTTGACGCCCATGTGACCGAGACCGCCGAGACCGACGATGCCGACCTTCTGGCCCGGGCCGACCTTCCAGTGCTTCAGCGGCGAATAGGTCGTGATCCCGGCGCAGAGCAGCGGCGCGACCGCGGCGAGATCGGCCTCGGGATGCGAGACCTTCAGCACGAAGCCCTCGTCGACGACGATATGGTCCGAATAGCCGCCGAACGTGTGACCGCCGAGCACGGGATCGGGGCCATTATACGTGCCGACGAACCCGGTCGTCTCGCAATATTGCTCCTCGCCATCGGTGCAGGACGGGCACTGGCCGCAGCTGTCGACCATGCAGCCGACGCCGGCGATGTCGCCGACCTTGAACTTGGTGACGTCGTCACCGACCGCAGTGACGCGGCCGACGATCTCATGGCCCGGAACGCACGGATACAACGTGCCTTCCCACTCGCCCTTGGCGGTATGGAGGTCCGAATGGCAGACGCCGCAGAACGCGATGTCGATCGCGACGTCGGTCTTGCCCGGCGCGCGGCGTTCGAAGCTGAACGGTGCGAGCGGCGTCTCGGGCGACTGGGCGGCGTAGCCCTTGGCGGTGGTGGTCATGCTATTCCTAAATCTGACTGGCAGAGCGCGATATACGCACGGGACTCGCAATATCTACCGAGCGGTACGATAATTTTGCTGCATTGCGGCAATCGTTTAGGTCGATCAGTCGGGCGTTAAAATCAGCGACCACCCCGGCGCAGGCCGGGGCCCAGTTGGAAAGGTCGCAGTAACGGCGTGCCGACCTTCATGAGCAACGTCCCCCACCTGGGCCCCAGCCTTCGCCGGGGTGGTGGGGATAATGGAGGTCGCACCCAGTCATGCGCAGGCGTCCTTGCTGGCGTTCCTTCGCGCGGTCGCCTAAAGCGCCCGCACAATCTTATACCAAGGGCATATCATGGGTTTTCGCTGCGGCATCGTGGGGCTGCCGAACGTCGGCAAGTCCACCCTCTTCAACGCGCTGACCGAGACGGCCGCGGCGCAGGCGGCGAACTATCCGTTCTGCACCATCGAGCCGAACGTCGGCAATGTCGGCGTGCCCGACAAGCGGCTCGACGCGCTGGCGAAGATCGCCGGCTCGCAGAAGATCATCGAGACCCAGCTCGGCTTCGTCGACATCGCCGGCCTCGTGCGCGGCGCGTCGAAGGGCGAAGGGCTCGGCAACCAGTTCCTCGGCAACATCCGTGAGGTCGACGCGATCGTCCATGTGCTGCGCTGTTTCGAAAATGGCGACGTGACGCATGTCGACAACAAGGTCGATCCGATCGCCGATGCCGAAACGGTCGAGACCGAGCTGATGCTGAGCGATCTCGAGAGCCTCGAGAAGCGCGTCCCCAACCTCGCCAAGAAGGGCATGCAGGGCGACAAGGAGGCCAAGATCGGCGCCGCCGTGCTCGGCCAGGCGCTCGAGCTGCTCCGCGAGGGCAAGCCCGCGCGGCTGACGGTACCCAAGGACGAGGACGAGGCGCGCGTGTTCGCACAGGCGCAGCTGCTGACCGCCAAGCCCGTCCTGTACGTCTGCAACGTCGACGAGGGCGATGCCGCGAACGGCAATGCGCTGTCGGCGCGCGTGTTCGAGAAGGCCGCGGCCGAGGGTGCCGAGGCGGTCGTCGTGTCGGCAGCGATCGAGGCCGAGATCGCGACGATGCCCGCCGAAGATCGCGGCGAATTCCTGGGCGAGCTGGGGCTGGAAGAGACCGGCCTCGCTCGCGTCATCACCGCAGGCTACAAGCTGCTCCACCTCCTGACCTTCTTCACGGTCGGCCCGAAAGAGGCACGCGCCTGGACCGTCCATGCGGGCGCGACCGCGCCGCAGGCGGCGGGCGAGATCCACGGCGATTTCGAGAAGGGCTTCATCCGCGCCGAGACGATCGCGTTCGACGACTTCATCGCGCTGGGCGGGGAATCGAAGGCGCGCGAGGCGGGCAAGCTGCGCGCCGAGGGCAAGGCCTATGTCGTCCATGACGGCGACGTGATGCACTTCCTACACAGCTGATCCCAACAATGTCACGCCCCCTGCGTGTGTAGTCACGCGCCGGGGGCGGGCGTAGCGAGCAGAACAGACGGCATGAGACACGCGACGTTTTCAGCTCTGGCACTCGCGCTCGGTGGCTGTGCCTATCCGGCCACGCCCCCTGCCCTGGCGCCGGTGACTCAGGCTGCCCCCGCGACCGCCACGGCCGCTCCTCAGGGCGCGCAGCCGCTGGCGGTCCGGGCACCGGTGACGATCCTCGTGTCGATCGATGGCTTCCGCCCCGATTATCTCGACCGGGGCGTCACGCCGAACCTGAACCGGTTGCGCGCCGGCGGCGTCTTTGCGGCGATGCGACCGTCCTTCCCGAGCGTCACCTTCCCCAATCACTGGACCCTGGTGACCGGGCTCAGACCCGATCGCAGCGGCATCATCGGCAACACGATGGAGGATCCCGCGCGGCCCGGTGAGAAATTCACCATGGCGAGCGACGATCCCTTCTGGTGGAGCCAAAGCTCGCCGATCTGGGTCGACGCCGAAAAGGCGGGAATCCGGAGCGCGACGATGTTCTGGCCGGGCGCCAATGTCGCGGTCGGCGGCACGCCGAAGCCCAACAGCCACGGCGCGATCGACGGCGGCACCCGGCCGCAGGACTGGCAGCAGTTCAACCAGCAGATCAGCGCCACGCAACGCGTCAACGCCGTCCTCGACTGGATGCGGCGACCCGCCACAATCCGGCCGAAGCTGGTGACGCTGTATTTCGATACCGTCGACATGGCCGCGCACGACAATGGCCCCGACTCCCCCCTGACAACGCAGGCAGCCGCCGAGGTGGATGGCAGCATCGGCAGCCTCGTCGAAGGGCTCGCGACGCTCGGCCAGCCGGCCAATCTGGTCATCGTGTCGGATCACGGCATGGCGGCGACCAGCAGCACGCGCGTCGTCGCGATGGACCGGATCGCGGCGCCGGCCGACTATCGCCTCGTCGAGACGGGCGCCTATGCGACGCTGTTCGCGGTGCCCGGGCATGAGGCAGCACTCGAGGCCAGACTGCTTCGGAAGCACGACCACCTGCAATGCTGGCGCAAGGCGGAGATCCCGGCGCGGTTCCATTATGGCCGCAATCCGCGTGTCCCGAGCTATCTGTGCCTCGCCGATGTCGGCTGGCGCGTCGATCGGACGACGCCCACCAGGGTCTCGGCTGGCGGCTCGCACGGCTATGACAATGCCGCCCCCGAAATGCGCGCGCTGTTCATCGCCAACGGTCCTGCCTTCATCGGTGGCAAGACCATCGCGAGCTTCGACAATGTCGCGGTCGAGCCACTGCTCCGCGACCTGATCGGGCTGCCCGCGGAACCGGGGCTGGACGGCAACGACGCGCCCTTCCAAAAGGTGCTGCGACGATAGGAGGAGCAGCGGGCGTGCAGTATTTCGAAGATATCGCAGTCGGGGCGACCGCGGCGTTCGGCCACTATCCGGTGACGCGCGACGAGGTGATCGCCTTTGCCGAGAAATACGACCCGCAGCCCTTTCATCTGTCCGACGAGGCCGCGGCGAAGACGCACTTCGGCCGGCTGTCCGCAAGCGGCTGGCATAGCTGCGCGATGACGATGGCGATGCTGGTCGAGCATATTGGTGAGCACCGTCAGGCGAGTCTCGGATCGCCCGGGATCGATGAACTGAAGTGGCTGAAGCCCGTCTATCCGGGGGACACGCTGCGCTGCGTGACCGAGGTGCTCGACAAACGGGTTTCCGCCAGCCGCCCAGAAATGGGGATCGTGAAAAGCCGGATGCAGGTGTTCAATCAGGACGATGTCATGGTGATGACGTTCGTGTCGAACGCGCTGATGCAGACGCGCCCGACCGGCGCGCCTGCATCCTGATCCGTCACTTCGGGACGGGGACGTTCATATAGGCGCCGCCCCGGCCGCCGCCGCCGCCGCCACGACCGCGGAACCCGCCGCCATTGCCGCGCTCCTGACGATATTCACGCCGGTCCTGGCGTGCCTCGCCACGATAGCTCTGCCGCGCTTCACGTCGTTCGCCGCGATATTGCTCGCGCGTGATCTGACCGTCGCGCAGCTGGTTGCGGTCCTCGCGCCGACCCTGACGGAAGTCGCGGTTCGCGCCACGCCGGTCCTGGCGATAGTCGCGCGCGGCGGGGCTGTTGCCGCGGGCGAAATTGCCCCAGTTGCCGGCACCGCGATAATTGCCGCGACGCCCCTGCCAGTAGCGCTGCTGCGCACCGTTCCAGCGGTGCGGACGACGGTTGCGATCATAGACGTATCCGCCGGTACCCGGATAATAATAGTCGCCATACCAGCCATAATAGGAGCCGAGCCCGACGCCGGCATAACCGGCCCCGTATCCGCCGCCGTAACCATCATAATAGCCGTTGCCGTAGCCGCCGCCATAATAGGGATCGCTCGCATAGCCGATCCCGCCGCCGCCATAGCCATACCCATCGGTGCAACCGGCCACGCCGAGGCCGACACCAATGGCGAGACTGACCAGTCCTGGTCGCTTGAAAAACATCGAAAATCTCCCGTACCTGGAGAGCGGACCCAACGCGCCGCCATTGGTCGCACAACAATACCGACCTACCGCAGGTTCCATGAACGACGGCTGACGCGCGCCGGGACCACAGGTGGGCCATGGGGGCGTGGCGCCGGGACACAGGCACGGACACGGGCAGCCAGCGGGTCGCCAAACGCGAAACGGCGGACCGGGTTGCCCCGATCCGCCGTCCTTCACGCCCTGATACCGCGATAGCCGCGGCGTGGGATCAATGCTTCACGTCACGCCAGACGTTTTGATAGGCGCCCCAGGCAAGGCCGCAGAAGACGAGGATGAAGAGGATCGACGCGACGCCGACGGCGTGCCGCGACTCCAAGTTCGGCTCTGCCGTCCAGGTCAGGAAGGCCGAGACGTCTGCCGACATCTGTTCCTTCGTCGCCTTGGTCCCGTCCGCATAGGCCACCTGATCGGCCGCGGTGATCGGCGGTGGCATCGCGATGTTGAGGTTCGCGAAATACGGGTTGTAGTAGAGACCCTCGGGCGTCTTGATGTCCGGGAACTGCTTGAGCAACGCCGCGGGCTGATCGGTGTAGCCCGTCAGCAGCGAGTGGACATAGGCGGTGCCCTCCTCGCGCGCCTTGGTGATCAGCGAGAGATCGGGTGGCAGCGCGTTGTTGTTGGCGGCGCGGGCAGCGACCTCGTTGGCGAACGGCGACGGGAAGCGATCCGACGGGATGTTCTTGCGGGTCGCGGCCTCGCCGGTTTCGGGGTTGATCGTCGGCTGTTCGATCACCCACTGGTTGGCGATCGCCTTAACCTCGGGCTCCGAATAGCCGATCTTCTGGAGATCGCGGAACGACACCAGCCGCAGCGAGTGGCAGGCTGAGCAGACTTCCTTGTAGACCTGGAACCCGCGCTGGAGTTGACGGCGGTCGAACTTGCCGAAGACGCCGTTCGAGGCGAGCTCGAGCTCCTTGGGATGCTTGTGCGCGACGCTCTCGGCAGACGGCGCGACGGGGTCGGTGATGACGCCCGACACGCTGCTGAAGAGCGCGATGCCGAGCACCAGCACAAAGGCGGCGCCGACCAGGGATGCGATGAGACGAACCATATATGTATCCTCTAGTCCGTATCAGTGCGCGGGCTTGGGGGAGAGCGCGGTGTGCGCCGGGCTCGTCCCGCCACGCTTGGCCAGCACCGCCTCGGTGATCGAATTGGGCAGCGGCCGGGGCCGTTCGGACCGCGAGATCAGCGGCAGGATGATCAGGAAATGCGCGAAATAATAGGCAGCGCAGATCTGGCTGAGGATCACATAGGTCGCCGTCGCCGGTGCACCGCCGCAATAGCCCAGGATCAGGATGTCGGCGACCAGCACCCAGAACGCGATCCGCGCCTTGGGGCGGTAGTTCATCGAGCGGACCGGCGAATTGTCGAGCCACGGCAGGAAGAACAGCAGCAGGATCGAGCCGAACATCGCCAGCACGCCCCACAGCTTTGCCGGCAGGATGAAGTCCGCGGTAAAGGCGCGCAGGATCGCGTAGAACGGCCAGAAATACCATTCGGGGACGATGTGCGCGGGCGTCGAAAGCGGGTTTGCCGGGATGTAATTGTCCGGATGGCCGAGATAGTTCGGGAAGAAGAACAGCAGGCCGGCGAACACCAGCAGGAAGATGCCGAGCCCGAAGCCGTCCTTCGCAGTGTAATAGGGGTGGAACGGCACCGTATCCTGTTTGCCCTTCACGTCGACGCCGGTCGGGTTGTTCGACCCCGGGATGTGCAGCGCCCAGATGTGCAGGATGATGACGCCCGCGATCACGAACGGCAGCAGATAGTGCAGCGAGAAGAAGCGGTTGAGCGCGGCGTTGTCCGGCGCGAATCCGCCGAGCAGCCAGATGCGGATGGTGTCGCCGACCAGCGGAATCGCCGAGAAGAACCCGGTGATGACCTGCGCGCCCCAGAAGCTCATCTGCCCCCAGGGAAGGACATAGCCCATGAATGCGGTCGCCATCATCAGCAGGAAGATCGTCACGCCGAGCAGCCAGACCATCTCGCGCGGCGCCTTGTACGAGCCGTAATAGAGTCCGCGGAAGATGTGCGTGTAGACGACGATGAAGAACATCGACGCGCCGTTGGCGTGCGCATAGCGCAGGAACCAGCCCGCATTGACGTCGCGCATGATGTGTTCGACCGAGTCGAACGCGACCGCGCCGTTGGCGGCGTAATGCATCGCCAGCGTGATGCCGGTGATGATCTGGATCGCCAGCGCGGCGCCGGCAAGGACGCCGAAGTTCCAGAAATAATTGAGATTGCGCGGGACCGGGTAACCGGCGCCGACCGCGTTGTAGACGAGCCGGGGAACGGGAAGCCGTTCATCCAGCCACCGCGTCAGCGGCAGCTTCGGTTCGTATTGCTTGGCCCAGGGAAAGCTCATGGTTGTTTCCTCAGCCTACCGTGACGACGGTGTCGGAGTTGAAGGCATAGTCCGGCACCTGAAGGTTGGTCGGTGCGGGGCCCTTGCGGATGCGCGCGGCGGTATCGTAGGCCGAGCCGTGGCACGGGCAGAAATAGCCGCCAAACGGGCCCTTGTTCTCACCCTCGCCAGCGCCGAGCGGGACGCAACCGAGATGCGTGCAGACGCCCAGCGTGATCAGCCAGTTCTTCTTGCCCGCCTTGGTCCGCTCCGCGAGCGTCTGCGGGTCGCGCAGCGTCGATACGTCGACCGCGTCGGCCTCGCTGATTTCCTTCGGCGTCAGGTTGCGCACGAACAGCGGCTGCTTGCGGAAGCTCGTCTTGATCGCCTGGCCCGGCAGGATCTTCGACAGGTCGATCTCGGTGGTCGACTGCGCCAGCACGTCGGCCGACGGGTTCATCTGGTTGATCAGCGGCAGGACGATCGCGACGGCGCCGACCCCGGCGAAGGATACGGCGGCGATATTGATGAAATCGCGGCGGCGCGGATCGTGCGCCTCTTCGTGAAACGGTTCAGGCGACTCGCCGGGTGGAACCATGTCGTCGACTATCGCCATTCATCTCGCCCTTGCAGTTTATCTTTATTCTCGTGGCCCGATGCGCATGCCGGTTCGCCGCACCGCACGCCCATCCTGCCCGACCGTCCCCACGGAGGCCTATAGGTGATAGACGGCGCAAGCCCGCTTTGCCAACAGCATTTTGACTGCAGCGCGTTCCGGATTAGAGGCAACGGTATGCGTATCGCCCTCTACCAACCTGATATCGCCGGCAATGTCGGCGCCATTTTGCGGACCGCCGCCTGTCTCGGACTCGCGGTCGATCTGATCGAGCCGATGGGGTTCACCTGGAACGAAAAGGCGGTCGCGCGCTCCGGGATGGACTATGTCGGCGCGGTCGAGATCGTCCGGCATGTCGACTGGGCGGCGTTTCGCGACCAGGTCCGCGGGCGCATCGTCCTGCTGACGACGAAGGGCGCGGTGCGACTTGACACAGCGACGTTCCAGACCGACGACGTGCTGCTGATGGGCAGCGAGGGCGCGGGCGTGCCTGACGACGTCCATGCCCGCGCCGACCTGCGCGTGCTGATCCCGATGCGTCCCGGCCTGCGGTCGATGAACATCTCGGTCGCGACCGCGATCGTCGCGGCAGAGGCGTTGCGGCAAACAGACGGCTGGCCCGCCTGACCTACCGGGGGGAGTGTCGGGCGAACGCGCCCCTTCCCCGCCCCGACCAGGATTTGTAGGACGGTACCATGACCGAGCTCGACCCCCAGCAAGCCGCCGCCCGCATTTGGTTCGAATCGCTGCGCGACCGGATCTGCGCGGAGTTCGAGACGATCGAGCGCGAGGCCGGGTCGGATGCCGTGTTCGACTATACCCCCTGGGACCGGATCGATCCGTCGGGTGAACCCGGCGGTGGCGGCGTGCGCGGCGTCATGAAGGGCAAGGTGTTTGAAAAGGTCGGCGTCAACGTCTCGACCGTCGGCGGCATTTTCGAGGGCGAGTTCGCCAAGTCGATCCACGGCGCGGGCGAGGATCCACGGTTCTTCGCGACAGGGATCAGCCTGGTCGCGCACATGGCCAACCCGCACGTCCCCGCGGTGCACATGAACTGCCGCTTCCTCAACACGACCAAGCGCTGGTTCGGCGGCGGCGGCGATCTCAACCCGCCGCTGCCGATCGCCGAGGACACCGCCGATTTCCATGCGACGATGAAGGCCGCCTGCGACGCGCACGACCCGGCCTACTACCCGCGCTTCCGGGACTGGGCGGAGACCTATTTCCAGATCCCCCACCGCAAGGTGAACCGCGGCGTCGGCGGGATCTTCTTCGATCATCTTGACGGCAATTTCGATGCCAATTTCGCGTTCACGCGCGACGTCGGCGAGGCGTTTCTCGACGCCTATCCGCGGATTGTCCGGCGGCGGATGGACACGCCGTTCACACCGCAGGACGAGGCCGCGATGCTCGAATGGCGCGGTCGTTATGCCGAGTTCAACCTCGTCTATGACCGCGGCACGCTGTTCGGGCTGAAGACCGGGGGCAATATCGAGGCGATCCTGATGAGCCTGCCGCCCCGCGCCACATGGTCGTGAGCGGGGGCCGGTGGCGCTGATCCCCGTCGCGGACGACGTGCTCGCCACGATCGTGACCACGCTCGAAATGCCGCGCAAGCCGCCGCTCAGGCCGATGCCGACGTCGCGACTGCGGCTGCTGCGCTGGGAGCGGCCGACGCTGGAGGGTTATCGCGCGCTGTTCGCCCGGGTCGGATCGCGCTGGCTGTGGTTCTCGCGGCTGGCGATGGACGATGCCGCGCTCGCCGCGATCCTTCGCGATCCGGGCATTGCCGTGCATGCGGTGATCGATCCGGCGGGGATCGAGGTGGGGATGCTCGAACTCGACCTGCGCCGGACGGGCGCTTGCGAGATTTCCTATTTCGGGCTGATCCCCGAACTCGCCGGCCAGGGACATGGCCGGTGGCTGATGGCGGAGACGCTTGCGCGGGCCTGGACCAGGGGTGTCGAGCGGGTCTGGCTGCACACCTGTACGCTCGACCATCCAAACGCGCTCGGCTTCTACCGCGCGCAGGGATTCGTCGCGACGCGGCGGACGATCGAGACCTTTCCCGATCCGCGCGCCACCGGGATGCTGCCCGCCGATGTCGCGCCGCAGATCCCGTTTCTGGGCGGACGCCGCTAGACCCGCGGGCGGATCACGCCGGTCCGCGACCGCCTAGCGCGCCAGCCGCCGATAGACCGACACCGCGATCAGCGCCATCGCAACCCCCGAGGCGGTGGCAGCCGCCGCCGCGCCGGCATCGACGAGCGCGATCGCCACCGGATTACCCTGTCCACCATCGCGCATCGCGCCATCGAGCGCCATGAAGGGCATGCCGAGCAGCCAGCCGCTCATATAGCCGAACGCGGCGAGCGACATGAGCGGCAGGCCGGCGCCGCGCGTCAGCGACAGGCTGCGCCGGATCGCGGCGAACGCGCCGATCGGGCCCTCGGCGACAAGCACCGGCCCGGTCATCATCGTCCGGCCAAGAATGTAGAGGCCGGGAATCGCATAGAGAAGCAGCCCCGCCCCCGCTGGCAGCGACACCAGGATCATCGCGAGCAGATAGCGCGGCAGGAGCGTGGCAGAACGCCTGAGCGCTGTGCCGATATCGACCCGGTCACGGTCGAGATACAGCGTATAGACCGCCGCCATGCCGAAGAAGCTGAGCGCATAGGCCAGGCAGTACCAGCCGCCATTCGCCCCCGCCCAGTCGGTCACCGCCTGCGCCCAGACCAGCGCCTGCGCCTCGTCGCCGCGCGTCGCCGCATCGGGCAGCGGCGGGTCGGGCACGACGAGCGCGAGCGCGAAGGCAGGCAGGAACAGGAAGGGCCCGGCGATCCGGAGCAGCAGATCGCGGTCGCGCTTGAACAGGGCCCAGGCGTCTTTCAACACGCCCGTAAAGTCGATTTTCATTCGGTGATCGGTTTCTCTCGGGTGGCGACATAGAGCTGTGCCGTGAAGACATAGGCGAGCGCCATCAGCGCCGCACTGGCAAGCGCGCCGGCGATCCCGGCAAGGAACATCGCGGTCGGGATCTGGTCCCCGCCGAGGATCAGGCGAAAGACGAGCCCGACAACGGCCTGAGCGGCGAAGGTGGCGATCGCGAACACGATCCCGAACAGCAGAAGCACGCCGATCAGCTTCCAGGTGAGCCCGCGGGTCAGCGCGATCGAGCGGCGGATCGCGCCGAGCCCGAGCCGTTCGTTGAGCACGACCGCGGTCAGCAGCATCAGCCGCGCACTGGCCCAGATGGCGAGCAGGATCAGTGCAAGGCTGTAGAGCACGACGAACATCGCCGTCGCACGCGGCAGCTGCGGCATTCGCGCGGGCGCGCTGGCGGCAGCGGACGCGGCGGCAAAGTCGAAATGCGACGCGATCAGCGCGATGAACACCGGCGCCATCAGGACGAGCGCAATCAGCCCGACGACGAGCGACACGCCGAGCGCGGGCAGCAGCCGCGCCCGCGCCTGACGATAGGCCTCGGTGCGGTCGGTAGAGGGTTGCGTCGCCAGCGCGAGGATCGCGAGCGACCCCAGGATCGCGAGCAACGCGGACGCCACGGCGACGATGCCGGCGACGAGCTGCACCGCCGGCTGCGGCGGAACGAGCAGGACGAGCGCATTGTTGACGACCGGCGGGAGGACCAGGGTCGGCAACGCCACCGCCGCGATCTGGCCGCTACGCCCGGACAGTACCTCGGTGGTACGATCCCAGACCGTGCCGATTTTTACGCCTCTTCCCATCCGCCTGTTCCCCGTTCGCCGCCTGGCACGCATGCCCGATACCGCCGCGACGTAGCCCAAGCCCCAGGCCTTGACCACTCCCGCGACGGTTGGACCAGCCGGCGTGACAAGCCCCCGCCCGCTTGCATCACCGGCGGCGAGTGCGCAGATGGGTCGCGTGACCGCTTCCCCCTTCCCGACCTCCGGCCGCCTCGCGCCCGCCGATCCACTGTCGCGAACCGACGGGCTCGAATGGCGGACCGATACCGGCCTGACCCCCTATGCCGCCGCGCTCGCCGAGATGGAGGCGCGCGCCGCCGCGGTGACCACCGGCGATGCGCGCGAGCTGATCTGGCTGCTCGAGCACCCGCCGGTCTACACCGCGGGGACGAGCGCGGATCCGGTTGACCTCGTCGATCCGCGCTTTCCCGTGTTCGATACCGGACGGGGCGGCAAATACACCTATCACGGGCCGGGGCAGCGGATCGGCTATCTGGTGCTCGACCTCGGACAGCGCGGGCGCGACGTCCGGCGGTTCGTCCACGCGGTCGAGGACTGGGTGATCGCGGCGCTCGGCGAGGTTGGCGTCGCCGCGTTTTCGGTCGAGGGCCGTGTCGGCATCTGGACGCGCGATCCCAATCTCGGCTGCCGCGAGGCGAAGATCGGTGCGATCGGCGTGCGCGTGAAGCGCTGGGTGACGCTGCACGGCTTTGCGGTCAACATCGATCCGGACCTGACGCATTTCGGCGGAATCGTGCCGTGCGGGCTTGCGGAATACCCCGTTACCAGTCTGAAATCGCTCGGTACGAATGTCGACATGGCAACTTTTGACGCTGCCCTGACGTTGACGAGCGGCGTGTTCCTTGAAACACTTTCTTTGGCTCAAGAAAACGAGGCTTGAGGGCCAGGCCTTTACAGATTAATGTCCACTACGATTTGGGTATATACCTGGCCTCCAGGCCTACCAAATCCTCTATCTAGGGAGCTTCCAAATGCGTTCACTCATCTCCAAGGTTCTGACCGGTTCGCTGATCGCCAGCGCAGCGCTTGCCGTTTCGGCATGCGGTCCGAAGACCGAGACCACGACCGACAACACGATGGTCACCGACATGAATGCCACCGAAGGCATGGACACGATGACCGACAACATGACCGCCGTTGACGGCGCGATGAACGACGGCATGATGGCGAACGACACGATGATGTCGAACGACACCATGATGACCAACAACATGATGTAATTTTCCGGTTTCGGAAAATTACGTGATGCGGGAGGCCGTCCGGGAAACCGGGCGGCCTCTTGTCGTTGGGGCTGGGTCCACCGCATGACGGCCCGGATGTCCGGGGGAATAGAGAGCCCAATCGGTCGCCCGGCGCGCGATCTCGTTTCGGCTGCGACGGAAATCTGCGGCCCGGACCGTACCCGAAGCCGCGATCGGCTGCCGGGCCCCTCAAAACAGTTGGGAGTTGGCAAGAAACGCTTTAGAAATCTCGGGATGGAATGCCCGGGGAGTTGGGAATGAAGATGGTGCGTACTGCGCTGGCGCTCTGCGCGGCGAGCGGCTCGATGGCGTTGGCTCAGCCCGCCTCGGCCCAGTTTTTTCTGCAATCGCGCGATTTCTCCGCGCCGGCGGTGACCGGGGACGAGGCCGATCTCGGCCAGGCGATGCCCGACGCCACTAGCGCGGAGAAGCGCGCGGCGATGGTCTGGCACATGCGCGCGGCGCTGAACGTCGCGGCCCTCCAGTGCCAGTTCGAACCGACGCTGCTGACGGTGTCGAACTACAATGCGATCCTCGCCGATCACGGCACCGAACTGCAGGGCGCCTTCGACACGCTCGGCAAATACTTCCTGCGCGTCAACAAGGCCAAGGGCGTCAAGGCCGGTCAGGCTGCGCTCGACCAGTTCGGCACGCGCACCTATTCGAACTTCGCGACCGTCGCCGCGCAATATGGCTTTTGCCAGACGACCGCATCGATCGGCCGCGACGCGCTGTTCACGCCGCGCGGCAAGTTCGGCGACCTGACGCTGCAGCGCACGCGCGAGCTGCGCAACAGCCTGATCCCCTGGGGCGAGCAGCGTTTCCCGCGCTATATCGGCCGCGACCGGGTGAAGATGCCGCGGCTCGACCCGATCTGCTGGAACAAGAAGGCGGAATGGGTCGCCAAGAAGTGCGGCGCGCTCGACTGGCCCCCCGCGGCGGGCGTTGGCATCGCCAACCGCTGAACGATTACCCCCCGGCCCTTGAGCCGGGGGCTTCCCTGCCGGAGCGGGCAGGCGGCCTAACGCAGCCCCAGCATCTTGTGCGTCTGGAGCGACAACCGCCATTGCGGACGCTCCATCACCAGCGCGACACAGGCATCGCGATTGGCATCCGCCTGCGGGTCGTCGAGCGGCTGGAGCAGCAGGTTCGCGAAATCCCATGTCTCGATATCGGCGATGTCGGTACCGGGCTGCGGCCAGACCAGCTTCAGCTCGTCGCCGTGACGCTGGACGACGACGCTGCCCGCCTTCGGGCTGATACATACCCAGTCGATGCCGGGATGGACCGGCAAGGTGCCGTTGCTCTCGATCGCGATCCGGAAGCCCGCGGTGTGAAGCGCATCGACGATCGCATCGTCGGTCTGGAGCATCGGTTCGCCCCCGGTGAGCACGACGAACCGATCTTGTGTGCCCGTGCCCCAGAACCCCGCAACCGCGTCCGCCAGCGCACGCGCATCGGCGAACTTGCCGCCACCCAGTCCGTCGGTACCGACGAAATCGGTGTCGCAGAACCGGCAGACCGCGGTCGCGCGGTCCTGTTCGCGTCCCGACCACAGATTGCACCCGGCAAAGCGCACGAACACCGCCCGGCGGCCGGCATTCACGCCCTCCCCCTGCAGTGTCAGGAACATTTCCTTGACCGCGTAACTCATGTCAGACCGGCTTGACCGCATAGACGGTGGGATCCGCGATCCCCGCCTCGTCGAAGCCGCGCGAGCGGAGCCGGCAGCTGTCGCACTCGCCGCAATGCTTGCCGTCGGGCGTCGGGTCGTAGCACGACCAGCTGAGCCCGAGGTCGAGCCCGAGCCGCGTGCCCTCGCGGACGATATCCGCCTTGGTCATGTGCTGGAGCGGCGCCTGGATGCGGAACGGGTCGCCCTCGACGCCGGCCTTGGTCGCGAGTTCGGCGAGCCCTTCGAACGCGGCGATGAATTCGGGGCGGCAATCGGGATAGCCCGAATAATCGAGCGCGTTGACGCCGATATAGATGTCGCGCGCACCCGCCGCCTCGGCCCAGCCGAGCGCGAGGCTGAGGAAGATCGTGTTGCGCGCGGGGACATAGGTGACGGGGATGCCACCGGCATCATCGGTGCCGACACCGTCCTTGGGTACGTCGATATCGGCGGTGAGCGCCGAGCCGCCGAACGCGGACAGGTCCATCGGCAGGACGATATGGCGTTCGGCGCCGAGCGCGGTGGCGACGCGGCGCGCGGCGTCGAGCTCGACGCGGTGGCGCTGGTTATAATCGAACGACAGCGCGAGCAGGCGCCGGCCGGATTCCCGCAGCATGGCGGCGGAAACCATCGAGTCGAGGCCGCCCGAGACGAGGGCGACCGCTAAGGGAGCTGATGATGTCATGATGCGCGACGCGCTAGGCCAGACCGCGGCAAAAAGAAAGGGCCGCCCGAAGGCGGCCCTGAAAGGTTGGCGCTAATAGCAGCCTCAAGGGAGAAACGTGCTGAAATCTCTAAAGCACGAGGGAGGTATAGCTCGGCGCGGTAAACAGCGCATTAACGCCGCGCAATTTCCCGCCGTCGCGCGCCTGAGAAACGCGTCATTCCTCGACCGGAACCGGGAATTTCTTTGCACAGAATGCGCAATCTACCTGGATGAAGCCACTCTCGTCCGCCATGTCGCGACGTTCGTCGATCGGGAATTTCGCGATCACGCCCCGGATATAGTCGGGATCGCACCGGCAGCCGCGCGTGATGGGAATATCGGCGAGGATGCGGACGTCGCTGTCCTCGTTGAACAACCGCCACACCAGCGTCTCGAGCGGCAGCGCCGCATCGGTCAGCTCGTCCGCGCCCATCGTGTTGCCGAGCGTCGCGACATGCTCCCATTCGGGATGGTCGAGCTTGGTGTGAAGCCGCTCGCGGCCGTCCTCGCCCTCAGGAAGATGCTGGAGGAACAGGCCGCCCGCGACGCAGCGCCCGTCGGGGCCCTTCGCCATGCCGGTGCGGACCATCGTCGGGATCTGCTCGGACTGGGTGAAATAGCTCTGCGCGGCCTCAGACAGCGTATCGCCGTCGAGCGGGACGATGCCCTGATACCGTTCGTTGCTGCTCGCCATGTCGAAGGTGATCGCGAGATAGCCCTGGCCGAACAAGGCGAACAGGGTCGGCTCGGCGGGCGCCTGGGCAAGCTTGTCCGCATCGTATTCGATATAGCCGCGCACCTCGCCGCCGCGATAATCGCAGACCAGCAGCTGCACGACGCCATTGTCGGTCCTGGTCTGCATCGTCAGCTGGCCGCTCGCGTCCTTCAGCGTCGAGCCGATCAGCGCGGCGAGCGTCAGCGCCTCGGCGAGCAGCTTCTCGATCGCAGGCGGATAGGCGTGCGCGGCGAGCACCTCGTCGAGCGCGGTACCGAGCCGGACGATCCGGCCACGGGCACTGCGCGCGGGGATCGCGAATGCCAGCGCGCGGTCGAGATCGGTCATGTTGGGGTCGTTCACCATCGTTCCTTCGGCATCCCCCGTCGCGGCGTCATCCCCGCGCAGGCAGGGATCCAAAGCGACATACGCTGGTGGTCTCACCACCAGCTCGGAGTTTATGGATTCCCGCCTCCGCGGGAATGACGGAAATGGGGGCTGACCTGCGCCCGATCAACCAACCGGGCGCTTCAGCCGATCTGCCCGAAGCACCAGCGCAGCACCGATTTCTGCGCGTGGAGGCGGTTTTCGGCCTCCTGCCAGATCAGCGACTGCGGGCCGTCGATCACCTCGGGCGTGACCTCCTCGCCGCGATGCGCAGGGAGGCAGTGGAGGAACTTCGCATTGGGCCGCGCGAGCGCCATCAGCGCGGCGTCGACCTGATAGGGGGCAAGGGCCTTCAGCTTGCTCTCGGCATTGGCCTGCCCCATCGAGATCCAGGTGTCGGTGACGATGATGTCTGCACCTTCGACCGCCTCGCGCGGATCGGCGACGACGCGCGCGCGGCCCGAGGCGCGGACGATCGCCTCCTCTTCGGGCTGGAACCCCTGCGGGCAGGCGGCGACGACGTCGAACTGCATCAGCCCGGCGGCCTCGACGATCGAGGCGAGCACGTTGTTGCCATCGCCCAGCCACGCGACCTTTAGCCCGGGCAGCGCCTTGCCGCTTTCGATGATCGTCAGCAGGTCGGCCATGATCTGGCACGGATGCGACGCGTCGGTCAGCCCGTTGATGACGGGGACGCTGGCATGATGCGCCATCTCCTCGACCTTGGCATGATCGTCGGTGCGGATCATGATCGCGTCGACATAGCCCGACAGCACGCGCGCGGTGTCGGCGATCGATTCGCCGCGCCCGAGCTGCATGCTGCCGGCATCGGCGACGATCGACGTCCCACCGAGCTGGCGGATCGCCATGTCGAAGCTGAACCGTGTACGCGTCGAGTTTTTTTCGAACACCATCGCCAGCGTGTGGCCGGCAAGCGGGGCGTCAGCATCCGTGCGGCCCTTGGGGAAGCCGGCGCGCGCGGCCTTGCGATCGAGCGCGTCGGCAAGCATCGCGGCGACGCCGTCGGGGCCGGCGTCGGTGAGATTCAGGAAATGGCGGTTGTTCATGGTAACGACCCCGTAAGAAGTTCCGTTCGTCCTGAGTAGGGGCTGAGCGAAGCCGAAGACCCATATCGAAGGACAGTGCCCCAAGCGGGCCAGTCCTTCGATACGCCACTTCGACTTCGCTCAGTGGCTACTCAGGACGAACGGGGTTTAGTGACCGCGCAAAGGCGCTCAATCGTCGGCGGCGGGCACATAAACGCGCGCGGCGGTCGACAGCTTGTCGATGCATTCGGCGATATGGCTCTCGTCGATCACCAGCGGCGGCAGGATGCGGATGACGTTCTCGCCCGCTGCGACCAGCAGCAGGTTGTGATGATCGCGTGCGAACGCGACGAACGCACGGCTGTCGCTTTTCAGCTTCAGCCCGAGCATCAGCCCGGTGCCGCGCACGCTGTCGAACAGGTGATCGTGATTGGGGATCATCTGCTCGAGCCCCTGGCGCAACCGGTCGCCCATCGTCGCGACATGCTCCAGAAACCCGTCCTCGAGGATCACGTCGAGCACCGCCTCGCCCGCCGCCATCCCGAGCGGGTTGCCGCCATAGGTCGAACCGTGCGTGCCCGCGACCATGCCCTTGGCCGCCTCCTCGGTCGCAAGGCACGCCCCGAGCGGGAAGCCGCCGCCGATCCCCTTGGCGACCGACATGATGTCGGGGGTGATGCCGTAAAGCTCGTGCGCGAACAGCTTGCCCGTCCGGCCATAGCCGCACTGGACCTCGTCGAGCACCAGCAGCAGGCCATGCTCGTCGCACGCCTTGCGCAGGCCCTGGAGGAATTCGGGGCTCGCCTGGCGGATACCGCCCTCGCCCTGGATCGGCTCGACCAGGAACCCTGCGGTATGGTCGTCGATCAGCGCGAGCGCGCCTTCGAGGTCGTTGAACTTGGCATAGGCGAAGCCCGGCAGCAGCGGTTCGAACCCGTCGCGCATCTTGGCCTGATTGGTCGCCGAGATCGTCCCGAGCGTGCGGCCGTGGAACGCGGTATCGAACGTGATCAGCGTATGACGCTCGGGATTGCCGTTCGCGAAATGATAGCGGCGCGCGGTCTTGATCGCGCACTCGACCGCTTCCGCTCCCGAATTGGTAAAGAACACGGTGTCGGCAAACGTATTGTCGACGAGCCGCTGCGCGAGATGCTCGCCCTGCGGTGACCCGTACAGGTTCGACACGTGCATCAGCGTCGCGGCCTGGTCGGCGATCGCCTTGGTCAGATGCGGGTGGCCATGGCCGAGCGCATTGACCGCGATGCCGCTGGCAAAGTCGAGATATTGCTGGCCGTCCTCACCGAACAGATAGGCGCCCTCGCCTCGGACCGGACGCACGCCACACCGCGGGTAGACGGGCATGAGCGGGGTGATGGTCACAGGCGCTTCCTCTTCGAAACGAGAAGGGCGGCCCGTGATGGACCGCCCCGGAGGCGCCTAATACCGGTGACGGGGGATGGGCGTCAACACCGCGGACGTCCGACGCAGCCCTGTCTGATCCGTACCAAGGCGCGGACTCCGCTTGCGGCGCCCCGGCAGCACGCGCAATCTTCCCCTTGGCTCCATCCGACGTCGCAAACGCGCCGGCGCAAGCCCAGTCGCGTCCCCATCGAGAGGAGGTTGACGTATGAAACGCTATGCGACCGGCCTGGCAGTGATGCTGGCCATGGCTCTTGCCACCACCCCCGCGCTTGCCAAGGGCGTGTTCGACGGCACCTGGAAGGGAGATGTGAAGGCGAGCAAGCCTGCAGAGAAGCCCTCGATCATCCTCCTGCAGGCGGGCACCTTCAGCTGCACGACGTGCAAGCCCGCGATGAAATTCCCCGCCGATGGCGCGTTTCACCCGATCGTCGGCAATCCCTATTATGACGAGGCATCGGTCGCGGTGGTGGATGCGACGACGGTCAAGCGGGCGTTCCGGAAGAGCGGAAAGACGGTCGCCGAGGCGACGGTGACGCTGGCCGCGGACGGGCAGAGTTCGTCCTCCGCCTTTGTCGACCGGACCGCACCGAGTGGCGTGGAGGTGACGGGAACGACGGTCAATGCGCGCGTCGCTCCCGCCCCGGCGGGTGCCCATGCGTTATCGGGTGCGTGGCGCGAAACCACGGAAACGCAGGTATCCGACACGGGCCTCGTCTTCACCTTCGCACAGGACGGGAAGACCATGGCCTTCTCGACGCCGACTGGCATATCCTATGCCGCGACGATCGACGGTCCGCCGGCAACGGTGACCGGGGATCCGGGCTGGACGAAGGTCGCCCTGAAACAGACCGGACCGACGACTCTGTTCGAAACCGATTACGAGGGCGATAGGCCGATCGGTACGTATAGCATGTCGCTCTCGCCCGACGGCACGACGATGACCACCGCGGTCAACGACCTGAAACACGGGAAGACCTCGACGATGGTCGCGCACAGGCAGTGATTCCGGAGGCAAGCGGGGGCGGCTATCGAACGGCCCCCGCTTGCCCCAATGGTCACGCGTCGATCGCTTCCTCGTCGAGCCGGCCGGCATTTTCCTGAATGAAGGCAAAGCGGTGCGCGGGGTTGTTGCCCATCAGGCGGTCGACCAGGTCCTTCACCCCTGCCCGCTCCTCATATTCCTGCGGCAGGGTGATGCGCAGCATGCCCCGCGTCGCGGGGTCCATCGTCGTCTCGCGGAGCTGGCCGGGGTTCATCTCGCCAAGGCCCTTGAACCGGCCGACATCGACCTTCTTGCCCTTGAACACGGTGCGTTCGAGTTCGGCGCGGTGCGCGTCGTCGCGGGCATAGATGCTCTTGGTGCCGACGGTCAGGCGATAGAGCGGCGGCTGCGCGAGATAGAGGTGCCCGCGGCGGACGATGTCGGGCATTTCCTGGAAAAAGAAGGTCATCAGCAGCGTCGCGATATGCGCGCCGTCGACGTCGGCGTCGGTCATGATGACGACGCGCTCGTAGCGCAGATTGTCCGCCACGCAGTCCTTCCGCGTGCCGCAGCCGAGCGCCAGCGTCAGGTCGGCGATTTCCTGGTTCGCGAAGATCTTCGCACTGGTCGCGGACGCGACGTTCAGGATCTTGCCGCGGATCGGCAGGATCGCCTGCGTCTTGCGGTCGCGCGCCTGCTTGGCCGAGCCGCCAGCCGAATCGCCCTCGACGATGAACAGCTCGGTGCCCTCGGGCGAGTTGGCGGAACAGTCGGTCAGCTTGCCGGGCAGCCGCAATTTGCGGGCGGACGTCGCGGTCTTGCGCTTGACGTCGCGTTCCTGCTTGCGGCGCAGGCGCTCGTCCATCCGCTCGAGCACATAGTTCAGCAGTGCCTTGCCGCGGTCCATATTGTGGCTGAGGAAATGGTCGAAATGGTCGCGCACCGCCTTCTCGACGAGGCCCGCGGCCTCGGGGCTGGTCAGGCGATCCTTGGTCTGGCTCTGGAATTGCGGTTCGCGGATGAACACCGACAGCATCAGCTCGCTGCCGATCATCACGTCGTCCGCACTGATATCCTTCGTCTTCTTGTTGCCAACCAGATCGCCGAACGCGCGCAGGCCGCGCACCAGCGCCTGGCGCAGGCCCTGTTCGTGCGTGCCGCCATCGGGGGTCGGGATGGTGTTGCAATACCAGCTGTACGAGCCGTCGCTCCACAGCGGCCAGGCGATCGCCCATTCGACGCGCCCTTGCGTCTCGCCCTGCGCGCTCGGGAAATCCTGCGAGCCGGAGAAGAAGTCGGCGGTCGCGCATTCGCGGCCCGCGACTTGGTCGCGCAGATGGTCGGCGAGCCCGCCGGGGAACTGGAACACCGCCTGCGCGGGCGTATCGTCGCTGATCAGTTCGGGCGCGCAGTGCCAGCGAATCTCGACGCCCGCGAACAGATAGGCCTTGGACCGGACGAGCTTGTGCAGCCGCTGCGGCTTGAAGTGCAGCTCGTTGCCGAAGATCTCGGTGTCGGGGGTGAAGGCGACGCTGGTGCCGCGGCGGTTGGGGGTGGTCCCGAGCCGCTCGATCGGGCCGAGCGTCTGCCCCTTGGCGAAGCGCTGGCGATAAAGCTGGCGGTCGCGCGCGACCTCGACGACAGTGTCGGACGACAGCGCGTTGACGACGCTGATGCCGACGCCGTGCAGACCGCCCGAGGTCGCATAGGCCTTGCCCGCGAACTTGCCGCCCGAATGCAGCGTCGAAAGGATCACCTCGAGCGCGGACTTGTCGGGGAATTTGGGATGCGGATCGACCGGGATCCCGCGGCCATTGTCGACGATCGTCAGCCGGTTGCCGGGCTCGAGCGTGACCTCGATCCGCGTCGCGTGACCCGCGACCGCCTCGTCCATCGCATTGTCGAGCACTTCGGCGGCGAGGTGGTGCAGCGCGCGCTCGTCGGTGCCGCCGACATACATGCCCGGGCGGCGGCGGACGGGTTCGAGCCCCTCGAGCACCTCGATCGAGGACGCGTCATAGGTCGGGGCGGTCTTTGACGGGGTCGTGAACAGGCCTTCGGGCAGGTCTTCTGGCATGACGTGGTATATGGCTTAGCCAGCGATCCGTGCAAGCGCGCAACCGCTGTTGCGGAAAAGCCACAACATGAACTTTCTGTCATGTTCGCGGATATATTGGCGGGGCGCCCCGTTTCTTGGCTGTCTTAGATCAATCATATCCGGAGCTTACATGCGCACATCCCTCTATGCCGGCCTCGCTGGCGCGGTCATTCTCGGTCTCACGGCATCGCCGGCATTTGCGCAGGAGACGACCGAGGACGCACCGTTCAACGGTCTCTATGTCGGCGCAGCGGGCGGTTATGACGTACAGCCAAACGATGCAGGATCGTCGATCCTGTTCGATCGCAATCTCGACGGGCGGTTCGGGGATGCGGTGACGACGGCAGCCGGCGCCAACGCGTTCAGCAGCGGGTTCTGCAACGGCGCGACGACCGCGACGACGCTGACCGGTGGCCGCGGCTGCCGCAAGGACAAGGACGGCGCCGCGTATTATGGCCGCGTCGGCATGGACACGCAGCGCGGCAACATCGTCGTCGGCGTGGTCGGCGAATTCGGCAAGAGCGAGATCACCGACAGCGTCACCGCCTTCTCGACGACGCCTGCCAGCTACGTGATGACGCGCAGCGTCGACTGGGAAGCCTCGATCCGCGGCCGTGCAGGCTATGCGGTTAACACCACACTGTTCTACGGCACGTTCGGTGCGGGCTATGCCAAGATCGACCGGGATTTCTACAGCACCAACACCGGCAACGCCTATCAGCAGAGCGGCAAGCGCCAGCAGTTCGGCATCCTCGGCGGCGGCGGCATCGAGCAGAAGGTCACGCCGAACATCTCGGTCGGCATGGAATATATGTTCCACCAGTATCAGGACGACGATTTCCGCGTCCGCGTGACGCAGGGCACGCAGCCGGCGACGAACCCGTTCGTGCTGGCGCCGAACACGACCGGCACGGACTTTCGTCGCAGCGACGACAAGTTCCGCTGGCACAGCCTGCGCGCGACGGCGGCATTCCGGTTCTAAGCGCAGGGTAAGGTGACGCCAGAAGGCGTCACCTCACCCGAGCTCGGCCGGCGTCGCACCAGCGACGTCCGACGACGCGGCTTCGCCGCGGCGCGGGTAGGGACAGAGGGTCGCTTCCCACACGGGAGGCGGCCCTTTTTCGTGAATATGGTCTCCGCAAAACACCACCCCGGCGAAGGCCGGGGCCCAGTTGGGGGACCGAGGCAATTACGCGTTGCCAGCCGTTACTACGGCCTTCCCAACTGGGCCCCGGCCTTCGCCGGGGTGGTGCTGGGGTGTTCGGCGGCGGGACCCGCAGATCTTGAGTTTAGAGCCTGGCAAATCCAAGAAAAAGGCCGCCTCCCAGCGAGAAGCGGCCCAACGTTCTGGTCAGCGATACCCCAAAATCCACCCCGGCGAAGGCCGGGGCCCAGTTGGGGACCGAGGTAACTACGTGTTGCCCACCTTTTCTACAGCCTTCCCAACTGGGCCCCGGCCTCCGCCGGGGTGGTGCTGGGGATTGGCTCCGCTACAGGCATACATCCGAAGCACGGAGAGCGAGACCGCCCCCCCCCATCTTAGCGTGCGCGCGGGCCGCCGAAGGGGAGTGGCGGCGTCGGGCGGCGGTCGCGGCGGGGCAGCTGGGCCTGATAGGCGTGACCGCAATGCGCGACGCAGTAGGGGAAGCCCGGGTTCACCTTGTCACCGCAAAAGTGGAAATCGGGCTCGCCCGGATGGCCGAGCGGCCATTTGCAGATGCGGTCGTTGAGCTCGAGCAGGCTCGTCTTGCCCGCCATTTCGGGCGAAGGCTTGGCGGGGACGAGACGCCGCGGCGGGGCGGGCGTGCTCGGCGGCTGCTGCTCGCCGGGCGCCTGGCGGAGAAAGCCGCCGGGTCCGATCGAGCGGAGGATCGGCTGCGGTGCGCGGACCGGTGCGGCGGCGGGTTCGACCGCGTCGTCGTCCTCATCCTCGTCCTCGTCGGCGTCCTCATCCGCATCGGCGGCGACGGGTGCCGTTCGCGGCGCCGGCTCGGGTGCGGCGGCAACGGGAGCGGGTTCAGGCGCCGGAGCCGGCGCTGCGGCGACAGGTTTGGCGGCGACCGCGGGCGGCGTGTCGACGACGGGCGACTCGGCCGGCCTGGCCTCGGCCGCCTTCGCCTCCGCGACCTTCGCTTCTGCGTTCTTCGCGTCGGGATCGTTGGGCTTCACCGGCGACGGGCGCGCCTGAAGCTCAAGGCGGTGCGCCTTGCCGATCACGGCGTTGCGGCTGACGCCACCCAGCGCTTCGGCGATCTGGCTGGCGGTCTGGCCGGCTTCCCACATCGTCTTGAGCGTCTCGATACGCTCGTCGGTCCAGGACATGTTCGTTCCTCAGTCTTCGGGTCGGCCGGTATAGTCTTCGTCAACCGGGTTGCGGGCGACAGCGGCAGCGATTACCCGCAACCCCCATGAGCAGCCAGCCCCCAATCGGTGAAATCCAGTCGGCGGTGCAATCCGCCCCCGGCGTTCCCGTCATTCGCAACGTGAACTGGGAGGGACTTCGTACCCTCTATATCAAGGAGGTGCGCCGGTTCTTCAAGGTCCAGCTGCAGACGGTGTGGGCGCCGGCGATGACGACATTGCTGTTCCTGATCGTTTTCACCATCGCGACGGGCGCCAAACGCCCCGTGCTGGTCGGCGGCGAGACCGTGATGTTCGCCGATTTCATCGCCCCCGGGCTGATCATCAGCCAGGGCATGATGGGCCCCGCCTTCGCCAATGCGAGCTTCTCGCTGCTCGTCGGCAAGATGCAGGGCACGATCGTCGACTATCTTCAGCCGCCGCTGTCGACCGCCGAGCTGCTCGCAGCGCTGGTCGGCGGTGCGGTGACCCGTGCGGTGCTGGTCGGGTGCGTCGTCTGGGCGGCGATGGCGCTGTATCCGGGCGTGCACGTTACGCCGCATGCGCCGCTCGCGATCCTGTGGTTCGGCCTGCTTGGCGCGACCTTCCTCGCGCTGCTCGGCGTGCTGACGTCGATCTGGGCGGACAAGTTCGACCATGCCGCCGCGGTCACCAACTTCGTCGTCGCGCCGCTCTCGCTGCTGTCGGGCACCTTCTATTCGGTCGACACGTTGGCGCCCGCGTTCCGCGCGTTCAGCCACGTCAATCCGTTCTTCTACATCATCTCGGGCTTTCGCTACGGCTTTCTGGGCGTTGCCGATTCGCCGGTGATCGTCGGCGGCGTCGTCATCCTGGCGATCGACGTCGTGCTCGCCACCCTGTGCTACATGCTGCTCAAAAGCGGCTGGAAACTGAAGAACTAGCCCCATGACAACCGACATTGCCATCGCCCGCAGCGTCGCGCTGCGCCCCATCGCGCGGGTTGCCGACGCGCTCGGCATCCCCGACGACGCGGTCGAGCCTTACGGCCGGTTCAAGGCCAAGATCGCACTCGACTGGCTCGAAGCGCATGGCCGCCGCGAGGGGGCGCAACGCGGCCGGCTGGTGCTCGTCACCGCGATCAACCCGACGCCCGCGGGCGAGGGCAAGACGACGACCTCGGTCGGGCTGGCTGATGCGCTGAACCTGACGGGGCGCAAGACGGTGCTGGCGCTGCGCGAACCGTCGCTCGGGCCGTGCTTCGGGACCAAGGGCGGCGCGACCGGCGGCGGGCGGGCACAGGTCGCGCCGATGGAGGACATCAACCTCCATTTCACCGGCGATTTCCACGCGATCACCGCGGCGCACAACCTGCTCGCGGCGATGATCGACAATCATATCCATTGGGGCAACGCGCTGCAGATCGACGTGCGGCGCGTGGTGTGGCGCCGCGTGCTCGACATGAACGACCGTGCGCTGCGTGACATCGTCCAGTCGATCGGCGGAGTTGCCAACGGCTATCCGCGCGAATCGGGGTTCGACATCACCGTCGCCTCCGAGGTCATGGCGATCCTGTGCCTCAGCGAAAATCTCGCGGACATGGAGCGGCGGCTGGGTGACATCGTCGTCGCCTACACGCGCGATCGCAGCCCCATCACCGCGCGCGACCTGAAGGCGGACGGCGCGATGGCGGTCCTGCTGGCCGAGGCGATCAAGCCGAACCTCGTCCAGACGCTCGAGGGCAACCCTGCCTTCCTTCACGGCGGGCCGTTCGCCAATATCGCGCATGGCTGCAACTCGCTGATCGCGACGCGCGCGGCGCTGGCGCTGGGCGACTATGTCGTGACCGAGGCGGGCTTCGGCGCGGATCTGGGCGCGGAGAAGTTCTTCGACATCAAATGCCGCCAGGCGGGGCTGTCCCCCGATGCGGTGGTGATCGTCGCGACAGTCCGCGCGCTCAAGATGAACGGCGGGGTCGCCAAGGCCGATCTCGGCGCGGAGGACGTCGAGGCGGTCCGGCGCGGTGCGGTCAATCTCGTCCGCCATATCGAGAATATCCGCCAGTTCGGCGTTCCCGCGGTCGTCGCGATCAACCATTTCCATACCGACAGCGAGGCCGAGATCGCGGTCGTGCACGAGGCGGCGAGCGCGCACGGCGCCCGCGCGATCCTGTGCCGCCACTGGGCCGAGGGCGGCGCGGGGGCAACCAAGCTCGCCGACGCGGTGGCCGAGCTGTGCGACACGCATGCCGCGAATTTCGCGCCGCTTTATGGGGACGATCTGTCGCTGTTCGACAAGATCGACACGGTCGCTCGGCGGATCTACCGCGCGGAACCTGCGGTCGCCGAGCCCAGCGTGCTCGCGCAGCTCAAGCGCTGGGAGGATGCCGGCTATGGCCACCTGCCCGTCTGCCTTGCCAAGACGCAGTACAGCTTCTCGAGCGACCCCGCGCTGCTCGGCGCGCCGACCGGGCATATCGTGCCGGTGCGCGAGGTTCGGCTGGCGGCGGGCGCGGGCTTCGTCGTCGCGATCTGCGGCGAGATCATGACGATGCCTGGCCTCCCGCGCGTTCCCGCAGCCGAAGCGATCCGGCTCGATGCGGATGGGCTGATCGAAGGGCTGTTCTAATCTAATCTGATCCTCCCCCTAGCGGGGGAGGATCGCTCACTTCTTCTTCGGGCGGCGGTGGCGGAGGCGGCGGAACAGGCCGCGCTTCGCGAAGCTCTCGAACATCTCCTCGGGCCCCTCGGGATCGAGCACCTCATTGTCCGCCAGCCATTCCTCGACCGCGGTCAGATCGGGCGCCTCATAGGCGCGCAGTGACTTGCCCTGCCCGCGCAGCCGCTCGATCGTCTCGATCAGCGACCCGGTCTCGGCGATCATCGTGGTCACCACCTCGACATCGACCGCCAGATGCTCGGCGATCAGGTCGTTGCGGATCGCGGTGATCCCCGTGCTCGTCGCCTCGTCATGCGCGCGGATCGCGAGGTCGCATTCGGTGTCGAGCCGCAGCGAACGGTTGTTCATGTTCGACGACCCGAGCCGGAAGATCTGGTCGTCCGCGATCAGGATCTTGGCATGGCAATAGATCGCCTCCCCGCCGCTGGTGTAGGGATGATACATGCGCAGTCGCTTGTGGACGTCGCGGTGCGCCAGCGCGGTCATGAGGCGCGCGCGCGCAGTGTCCATCGCGATCGGCTCGAGCCACCCCTGCGCAGTCACCGGGTTGATGATCACGATCTCGGGCCCGTCCGCCTCGTCGAGACGGCGTGCGACCGCCTCGGCGATCTTGCGCGACGCGAAATACTGGCTCTCGATATAGAGATGCCGTTTGGCACCGGCGATCTGCGCGAGGAACAACGCCTCGCTCTCATGCACCGGGACCTGATCGTCCATTTCGGGTTCGGTCCGCGCGATCGCGACGTCGACATCGCGGAAATGCACGCCGAGCTCGTCGGGCCAGCACGCCGCGCCAGGGTTCGCCTCGGCGATCGGCACGCCGCCGGCCAGCACCCAGCGGTCGCGGAACAGCTGCCCCAATGCGGTCGCGACAGGGCCTGCGACCGCGCTGATCGCGTCGTGCCACGGCTTGTAGGGACGGCCCGAGGGACGCCGCCGCCGCGCATCGTCATGGCGATGCTCGCGCGTGTCCCAGCGGTCGCCGGTCATGTCGATCCCGCCACAAAAGGCGAGGCAGTCGTCGATGATCACGATCTTCTGGTGATGCGACCCCGCGGTCGGATGATGCCCGTCGAGCTTGGTGTGAATACGCGGGTGCCGCATCCACTTCAGCATCGTGAACAGGGTCGAGCCGCGGAACAGCGACTTGATCGCACCGGTGTCCCAGCGGAGCAGGAAGATCTCGAGCTCGGGCTCGCGTTCGACCAGCCACAGGATGAAGGCGCCGAGCGTCGGCGGTTCGCCGGGGCGGTCGACCCCGGGTTCGAGCTGGATCCGCGCATCGAAATCCCAGCCGATCAGCATGATCCGCCGCTTGGCGTTGAGCATGGCGACGCGCGCCTGGCGGAAATATTCCTCCGCATCGACGATCACGGACATCTGGTTCGCGCGTTCGATACGCCAGCATTCGGTTCCGATCCGCACGTCCAGGTCCCCTTGTCGTCGCCGCTTGCGCCCGGCCGAATTCGTTCAACGCCGTAACGACGCTCTGTTTCCGCGCATCGTCAGAACCTATCTGCGGTGCAGATGGCCGCTTCTCCTACCCCGCCGCCGGTGCAGCGCAAGATCATCCATGTCGACATGGACGCCTTCTATGCCTCGGTCGAACAGCGCGACGACCCGACATTGAAGGGACGGCCGGTCGCGGTGGGCGGTTCGCGCGCGCGCGGGGTGGTCGCTGCCGCGAGCTACGAGGCGCGGACCTTCGGGGTGCACAGCGCGATGCCGTCGGTCACCGCGCTCAGGCGCTGTCCCGATCTCGTCTTCGTGCCGCCGCGCTTCGACGTGTACCGCGCGGTATCCGACCAGATCCGGGCGATCTTCGCGCATTTCACCCCGCTCGTCGAACCGCTGTCGCTCGACGAGGCGTATCTCGACGTCACCGCCGATATCCGCGGGGTCGGATCGGCGCAGGCGATCGCCGAGGAAATCCGCGCGCGGATCAAGGCCGATACCGGGCTGACCGCCTCCGCCGGGGTCAGCTACAACAAGTTCATCGCCAAGCTGGCGTCGGACCAGAACAAGCCCGACGGGATCTGCGTCATCACGCCGAAGCGCGGGGCCGCGTTCGTCGCGTCGCTGCCGGTCAAGCGGTTCCACGGCGTCGGCCCGGTCACCGCCAAGCGCATGGAACAGCTCGGCATCCTGACCGGCGCAGATCTGCTCGAACGCCCGCTGGCGTTCCTCCAGGCGCATTTCGGCAGCTATGCGGACTATCTGTACGGGGCAGCACGCGGGATCGATCACCGCCCGGTGCGCGTCAACCGTGCCGCCAAGTCGGTCGGTGCGGAGCGGACGTTCGAGACCAATCTGAGCGATCCGGCAGCGCTGCGCGAGGCGTTGCACCGGGTTGCGGATGCGGCGTGGGTGCGGATCGAGCGGCACGCCACGCGCGGGCGGACGGTCACGCTGAAACTGCGCCATGCCGATTTCCGGACGATCACGCGCGCCCGCTCGTCGAGCGCCGCGGTGGTCGACAAGGCTGCGTTCGTCGCCGCCGGACTGGACCTGCTGATGGCGCAGCTTCCGGTACCGCAGGGCGTCCGCCTGCTCGGCCTCACCCTGTCGGGGCTGGTCGGCGACGAGCCGGACGACGCGCAGCCCGTCCTGCTCTAACCCACCGCTCGATTCGCGGGTGTGGGGTCAGACGCCCTGCGACGGTGCCATGACGCGGGGCGCAGCGGCGGGATCCCCGCCGAGACCGCGTGCTTCCGCCATGGTCCGGGCGATCGCAGCAGGTACCGGGTGCGAGAAGAAGAAGCCCTGGAGATGGCTGGCCCCCGCCAGGCGCAAGGCCTGAACCTGCGCCTCGGTCTCAACCCCTTCGGCGATGACCCCGATGCCGAGTGCGCGGCCCAGACTGATGATCGAATGAACGATCGCCGCGCTTTCGCGCTCGCGGCCCATCCCCTCAATGAAGCTGCGGTCGATCTTCAGGCAGTCGAGCGCGAAGGTGCGGATGTTGTGCAGGCTCGAATAGCCCGTCCCGAAATCGTCGAGCGCGATGCGGAACCCCATGCGGCGCAGTGCGCCCAGCGTCTCTGCCGCACGCTCGGCATCGTCGAAGATCGCGGTCTCGGTAATCTCGATCTGCAACCGGCCGGGATCCACCCCGGCACGGCGGACGCTCTCGCTGACATAGTCGACGAAATGGTGGCGCCGGAACTGTCGCGGGCTGAAATTGACCGAGACATACTGCCCCGGCCACTGTGTCAGGACCGCGAGCGCGTTGCGCAGCACCCAGTCGCCCAGATCGTGGATGAGGTTCGATTCCTCCGCGATCGGCATGAACAGGCCCGGGCTGATCGGGCCGTAAGCCATCGTGTTCCAGCGCAGCAGCGCCTCGAACCCGACCACTTCGATCGATTCGCGCGACACGATCGGCTGGAACACCAGGCTGAGCTCGTTGTTTGCGATCGCTTCGCCGAGCCCGCTTTCAACGCGCCGGCGGAAGCGGATATCCTCGTCCATGCTCTCGTCGAACACGCGCGCCATGCGCCGGCCGCTCCGTTTGGCGTCGTTGAGCGCGAGATCGGCCCGCCGCATGACGTCGACCGGGTCGCTGCCCTGCCCGCCATGCGTCACGACCAGCCCGGCCGAGGCGCCGCCCTGGACGGAACTGCCAAAGACCTGGAGGCTGACCGAACAGGCCGCGATCATCCGTTCGCAGGCGAGCAAGGCGCTGGTCTCGTCCGCAGTGCTGAACAACACACCGAATTCGTCGCCGCCAAGCCGCGCGACCAGCGCACCCTCGGGCGAGGACCGGCCGAGGATCGCGCAGATCTCGCGGATCAGCGCGTCGCCGGCAAGGTGCCCCAGCGTGTCGTTGACCAGCTTGAACCGGTCGAGATCGATCATCACCGTCGCGAACCACCCATCCGCGCGGGTGCGTTCGGCAAGCGCGCGGAGGAACGCCAGCCGGTTGGGCGCGTCGGTCAGCGAATCATGCGTCGCCAGATGGATCGCACGGCTTTCATTGGCCGCCAGCTCGGCGGCCCGGACCTCGAGCTGCGCCACCTGCCGCACGAGCGCTGCACGCACCGCGTTGCAGTCATGGTCGAACTGCCAGCGCTGCGTCAGTGCCAGCGCGGTCTGGCGCAGCTCGGCGCCGACGAACGGCTTGGCGATATGGAAGACCTTGTCGACCGGCCCGGCCACCTTGGCGATCCCGGCGAGCGAGGCACCGTCGAGCGCGGTGACGATCACGAAATTGATGTCGGGGTCCAGTTCACGGATCCGGCGCGCCGTCTCGCAGACGTCGAGCCCCGACGCCATCTGCAGATCGAGGAAGGCGACCGCGAACGGCGCGGGCTCGGCGATGGCGGATTCGACCGCGGCGATCGCGTCGATGCCGGTCCCGACGGAGGTTATCGAAAACGCGTCGGCCTGCGGGTCAGCCGCCGCCGGTTCCGTCCCGAGAATCGCACGGGCGTAGTCGTCATGAACTCCGGGTTCGTCGTCGACAATCAGAATACGCATCGGACACCGTTCCTCGCGATACCTGACCCCGCCCGTATAGGCGGTTTTCCAGGCCCTATCGCGCGGCCCGGTGGGTAGGCATCTGTAATTAATATGACATGAAGGCCGAGCTTCCCGACCCTCCGACCGAGTCACCAAGCGCTTGGCCACCAAGGATAATCGCGCCGAGCGGGCCGGCATTGCCGCCGAGTGCCGGCGGTACGACGAACGTATCGACCAGCGTCGGCTCGGGCAATGCGATATACCCCCCGAGACTGCGCGTCAGCGCGGCACGGACCCGCGGAAACAGATGGCCGGCGCCCATTACCCCGCCACCGATGACGATCCTGCGCGGAATCCCGGTGAGCACGAGCGTGTGGCACAACTGGCCAAGCGCCTCCGCGACGCCCGTCCAGACCGGATGATCGGCGGGGGCCTCATCGGCGGGATGGCCGAGCCGCGCGGCGATCGCCGGCCCCGACACGAGTCCCTCGAGGCAGGCGCCGTGAAACGGGCAACTGCCGATCCAGTCGTCGCCCGGCGTTCGGACCGGCCGGATATGCCCGAGTTCCGAATGCATCAGCCCGTCGACCGGTCGATGCCCCGCGATCAGCCCCGCGCCGACCCCGGTGCCGACCGTCACATAGGCGATATCCGCCAGGCCCTGCGCCGCGCCCCAGCGTGCCTCGGCCAGCGCCGCGCCGACGACGTCGGTATGGAAGCCGGTCGGCACCGCATAGCGACGCTGCAGGCGCCCGGCGACGTCGGTCCCCGCCCAACCGGGCTTGGGCGTCGAGGTGATATGGCCGTAGTCACCACCGCGCCGGTCGATCCCGACCGGGCCAAAGCTCGCAATTCCGATCGCGACGAATCCGCTCCAGCGGTCGAGCACGGCTTCGATCGCGGCGAGCGTCTCATCGGGGCGAGTTGTCGGAATTCGTACGATTTCCTCGATCGCATCGGGCCCTCGCGCCAGGATGCAGATGCACTTGGTCCCGCCAAGTTCGATCCCGGCCACCAATGGTATTTCGCTCATCCCTGTCCCCAAACCAATGCTTTGGCTGCAGCAATTCGTCCGGCGGGGCAGATCCGTCAAGTTGCTGTAATTTACTCCATGTTAACAACATAAGTCTATCGCGCAAGTCGACTCGTTGCGCATAATGCTGGCGACTGGAGCATAGAAATGCGGGCGTATGAAGAGGCGGCACGGCTTGATGCATTGCGCCAATTGCGCCTGCTCGACACCAGCGCCAGCGAAAGCTTCGATCGCATCACCCGGATGGCGGGCCAGATCTTTGGGTTGCCGATCGCCGCAATCTCGCTGACCGATACCGACCGGCAATGGTTCAAGTCGCGCGTCGGGATCACGCACGACCACATCGCGCGGGCCAAGGCCCCGTGCGCGGAGGTCGCCGAGACGACGCAGGGGCTGGTGATACCCGACCTGGCGGCCGACGGCTTCTATGCCAACAGCCCGCTCGCGCAGTCCGGCATCCGTTTCTATGCGGGTGCGCCGCTGATCACGCGGGAGGGCCATGGGCTCGGGTCGCTCTGCGTGCTGGGCGCCGAACCCCGAACCGCCTCGCCCGAGGAGCTTGCCGCGCTGACCGACCTTGCGGCGATGGTCATGGCGCAGATCGACCTCCAGCATGCGGTCGGGCGGGTCGATCCGGTCAGCGCGCTACCCAACCGCTTCCGGTTTCTGGAAGATCTCGACGACCTGGCGCGTGACACGCCCGGCGAGCAGCGCTTCGTCGTGCTGCTCGACCTCGCCCGTGCCGACCAACTGAATGCGTTGATCCGGGTGATGGGCGCCGGCTATATCGAAACGCTCGTCAAGGAATCGGCGCGGACCTTGCGCGAGCAACTGGGATCCGCGCGAACGCTCTATCACGTGGCCGCGACCCAGTTTGCCTTCCTGTCCTCGCCGGGTGCGACCATGCCCGGCTATCTCGACGTGGTGAGCGCCGGGCTCGCGGTCAGTGCCGCGGGCTCGATCGCGCGGTTCGTGACGACGATGGCGGCCGGGATCGTCCCCGTGACGCTGGGCGCGATCCGGTCACAGGAAATCCTGCGCGCCGCGCACAGCGCCGCGCAGGATGCGCAGGCCAAGGACAGCCTGATCAGCGTCTATGCGACGTCGAACGATTCCGAATACCGGCGCAATATCGTGTTGCTCAGCGCGTTCGGCACAGCGCTGGAGGACGGCGCGTCGCTCCGCCTGGTCTATCAGCCGCGGATCGACCTCGGATCACGTCGCTGCGTCGGGGCGGAAGCGTTGCTGCGCTGGAACGACCCGACGCTGGGCGACGTATCGCCCGCGGAGTTCATCCCGATCGTCGAACGGACCACGCTGGCCAAGCCGACCACCGCATTCGTCCTCGACACCGCCCTGCGTCAGCTGGCGGCGTGGCAGGCGTGTGGCGTCTCGCTGCCTCTGTCGATCAACATCTCGGCGACCAATCTCGACGAGGACGGACTCGTCGCGGCAATCGCCGCGGCGCTCGACGCGCACAATGTCGCGCCCGACATGCTCGAAGTCGAGGTGACCGAAAGCGCGATGATGGAGAATTCGGCGCAATCGCTCGCCAGGCTCGAGGCACTGGCGGCGACCGGGGTCCGCGTCGCGATCGACGATTTCGGGACCGGCCACAGCAGCCTGGCCTATCTCCAGACGCTGCCCGCGAGCGTGGTCAAGATCGACAAGTCGTTCGTCGACCCGCTCGACACCGACGACGCCCGCAGCCGGACGGTGATCGCGACGATGATCTCGCTGTCGAAGAAGCTCGGCTTCCGCGTGGTCGCCGAGGGCGTGGAGACCGTCGGCGCCGTCGACACGCTGACGCGGATGGCGTGCGACGAGGCACAGGGCTATGTCTTCGCCCGCCCGCTCGAAGCGCAGGACGTCCTGCCCTGGATCGCGCGGTTCAATGGCGACGACCAGATGCCGCCATTGCCCCACCGCGAGGCGGCCTGAGCCGCGGCGCCCTTATTCGACGGTGACCGACTTCGCCAAGTTGCGCGGCTGATCGACGTCGGTCCCCTTGAGCACTGCGACGTGGTAGGCGAGCAGCTGGACCGGCACCGCATAGACCAGAGGCGCGATCAGCGGGTGGACCTTGGGCATGGTGATCGTTGCCATGCAGCCCTCGCCCGCCGCCTGGATGCCGTCATAGTCGCTGATCAGCACGACCTTGCCACCGCGCGCCATCACCTCCTGCATGTTGCTGACGGTCTTGTCGAACAGCGGCCCCGACGGTGCGATGACGATGACGGGCACATGCTCGTCGATCAACGCGATCGGGCCGTGCTTCATCTCGCCCGCGGCATAGCCCTCGGCGTGGATATAGCTGATTTCCTTTAGCTTCAGCGCACCCTCCAGCGCGAGCGGATAATCCGTACCGCGCCCGAGATACAGCACGTCGCGCGCACCCGCGACGGTGTGCGCCATCGCCTCGATCGCCTCGTCATAGGCGAGCGCGCCGTTGAGCGCGGCGGGCGCCTCGGCGAGGTGACGGACGATCTCGCGCTCCTGCTCGCGGGTCAGGAGGCCCTTCGCGCGCGCCAGATTGGCCGCGAGCGCGGCAAGCACCGCAAGCTGGCAGGTGAACGCCTTGGTCGACGCGACGCCGATCTCGGGGCCGGCATGCGTCGGCAGCAACAGGTCCGCCTCGCGTGCCATGCTGCTGGTCGGCACGTTGACGACAACCGCGATCTTCTGCCCCTCGGCCTTGGCGTGGCGCAGCGCGGCCAGCGTGTCCGCGGTCTCGCCCGATTGCGAGATGAACAGCGCAAGGCCGCCCTCCTCCATCACCGGCGCGCGGTAACGAAACTCGGACGCGACATCGAGGTCGACGGGCACGCGCGCGAACTGTTCGAACCAGTATTTGGCGACCATGCCCGCATAGAAGCTCGTCCCGCACGCGACGATCGTCACGCGCTTGATGGTCGACAGGTCGAATTCGGGGATCGGCAGCGAGACCTCGCCCTCCATCCGCTTCAGATACGAACGCAGCGTCTGCGCGACGACGATCGGCTGCTCGTAGATCTCCTTGAGCATGTAATGCTTGTGGTTGCCCTTCGAGATCACCTCGCCGGTGATCCCCGACAGCGTGATCGCGCGCTCGACGGGCGCGTTGTCGCGGTCATAGACCTGCGCGCCGTCGCGCGTCAGCACGACCCAGTCGCCTTCGTCGAGATAGGCGATACGCTGAGTCAGCGGCGCGAGCGCGAGCGCGTCCGACCCGAGGAACATCTCGCCCTCGCCGTGGCCGACGACCAAAGGCGAGCCGAGCCGCGCGCCGATCAGCAGGTCGGGATGCTGGCGGAAGAGGATCGCTAACGCGAACGCGCCGTGCAGCCGCGGCAGGATCTCGCGCACCGCCGAGATCGGATCGCTGCCGGCCTCGACCTTTTCGCTGATCAGATGCGCGACGACTTCGGTGTCGGTCTCGCTGGTGAAGGTCCGGCCGCGCGCGATCAGTTCGTCGCGCAGCGGTTTGAAATTCTCGATGATGCCGTTGTGGACGACCGCGACCTCGCCGGTCGCGTGCGGATGCGCGTTGTTGGTGGTCGGTCCGCCATGCGTCGCCCAGCGCGTGTGCGCGATGCCGGTCCTGCCGGGCAGCGGATGCGAGGCGAGCTCGTTGGCGAGGTTGACCAGCTTGCCCGATGCGCGCCGCCGCTCGATCGCGCCGTCATGATCGGTCGCGATGCCGGCCGAGTCATAGCCGCGATATTCGAGCCGCTTGAGACCGTCGAGCAACCGCTCGGCAACGTCGTCAGTGCTCAGGATTCCCACGATGCCACACATGCTATCTATCCATTCGTCTTGTCGAGCGAGGCGTGCGACACGCTCCGCATGATCTGGTCAGGTCGGGAACCGCGTGCGATCGGTCGCGCGGGGCGTCACCGACGAGCGGCTTTGCGGGCCACCATCATTTCGCGGAATCGCGCCGCCCAGCCGGGCTTGTCGACCTGGGGCGGACGGACGAGCGCGAGTGCGTCGGCGTCGACGTCGCGCGTGAGCACCGACCCCGCCGCGACGATCGCGCCGCGGCCGACGATCACCGGCGCGACCAGCGCGGAATTCGAGCCGATGAATGCGTCCTCGCCGACGACGGTACGGTATTTGAAGTAACCGTCGTAATTGCAGGTGATCGTGCCCGCGCCGATGTTCGCGCGCGCGCCGATCTCGGCATCGCCGATATAGCTCAGATGATTGACCTTCGCGCCGACGCCAATCGTCGCCTTCTTTACTTCGACGAAATTGCCGACGCGTGATCCGGCGCCGAGATCCGCCCCGGGCCGCAGGCGCGCGAACGGGCCGACATCCGCCTTCTCGCCGATCTTCGCGCCCTCGACATGGCTGAAGGCATGGATGACGGCGCCATCCGCGACGCGAACACCGGGGCCGAACACGACGTTCGGCTCGATCGTCACGTCACGCCCGAGCAAGGTGTCGTGCGCGAACCAGACCGTGTCGGGCGCGATCAGCGTCGCGCCGTCCGCCATCGCGGCGGCACGGCGCGTCGCCTGCCAGGCCGCCTCAACCGCGGCGAGCTCGCCGCGACTGTTGACGCCCGCCACCTCGCCTTCGCCCGTCTCGATCACCGCCGAGGCCCGGCCGTCGGCGGCAGCGAGCATGACGATGTCGGGCAGATAATATTCGCCCGCCGCATTGTCATTGCCGACGCGCGCGAGCAACGCGAACAGGTCGCGCGAATGGACCGCCATCAGCCCCGAATTGCACAATGTCTCGGCACGCTCGGCGTCGGAGGCGTCCTTATATTCGACCATCCGGTCGATCCGGCCGGCGGCATCGGCGATGACGCGGCCATAGGCGCCGGGATCGGCGGGACGGAAGCCGAGCACGACCGCCGCGGGCGCGTCGTCGCCGTGCAACCGGTCGATCATCCGCTGCATCGTCGCGGCGGTCACGAGCGGGACGTCACCATAGAGAATGAGCACATCGCCCTCGAACCCGGCCAGCGCGTCGCGCGCCTGCGCCACGGCGTGGCCGGTGCCGAGCTGTTCGGCCTGCAGCGCGGTGGCGATCCCCAGCGGGGCGACCGCACGCTCGACCTGCTCGCGCCCGGCACCCGTCACCACGACGGTGCGCGCCGGGTGCAGCGTCGCCGCGCTTGCGACCAGATGGTGCAGCATCGGCCGCCCCGCGATCGGGTGCAGCACCTTGTGCAAGTCGGACTTCATCCGGGTGCCCTTGCCGGCCGCCAGGATGATCACCGCGATGGACTGGTCGTGCATATGCGTCGTCATGGAAGGACCGCTGCCACGAAAGCCTTGCCAATTCCATAGCCGCGCTGGCAGGCATCACGGCGATGACGCATTTTTCATTCGATATCGTCGGGTTCGACCTTGACGGCACCCTGCTCGACACCAGCGGCGACCTGACCGCGGCGGTCAATCATGCACTCGCGCTTGCGAACCGGCCGGCGCTGAGCGTCGAACAGGTCAAGCCGATGATCGGCGGCGGCGCGCGGCACATGCTGAAACAAGGGCTGACCGCGACCGGCGGCTATGACGAGGCGATGCTCGACCGGCTGCACGCCGCGCTGCTCGCCTATTACGAGGCGCATATCTGTGTGCTGACACGGCCCTATCCCGGGGTGATCGAGGCGCTCGACGCGCTGGCGGCGCGCGGCGTCACGATCGGGATCGTCACCAACAAGATCGAACGATTCGCGCGCACCGTGCTCGACGAACTCGGCCTGACCGACCGGTTCGCCTGCATCCTCGGCGGCGACACGATGGCGGAGGGCAAGCCGTCGCCGATGCCGATCCACGAAATGGTGCGCCAGTGCGCCGTGGTGGCGGACGCGAAGCGCGCCGGGGCGCAAGGTGCCGCCCCCCGCGCGGCGTTCGTCGGCGATTCGATCTTCGATATCCAAGCGGGACAGGCGGCAGGGTTGCCGACGATCGCGTGCAGCTTCGGCTTTCTGATGCAGCCGGTCGACGAGCTTGGGGCAGAGGCGGTGATCGACGGATTCGATGCGCTGATCCCCGCGCTCGACGACCTCGCCCGGCGCACCGCAGCGTGAACGGCCGCGATCGCGACCTGACCGGGTTCTTCAAGATTGCGCTGGCGCTGGCGATCCTCTTCGCCGTGACGATGGCACTCCTCCCCAAGCCGCCGCACCTGCCGATCGACCAGTTCGGCGACACGTTTAAGCACATGCTGGCCTTCGCGACGCTCGCCGCGCTGGCGTCGTTCGCCTATCCCGCTGCGCGCGGACGCAAGGTGCTCGAACGCCTGTCCTTCCTCGGCGCGATGGTCGAGGTGGCGCAGTCGATCCCGTCGCTGCACCGCGACTGCGACATTCGCGACTGGATCGCCGACACGATCGCGATCGCCGTCGTCGTCGCCATCATCGCGATGGTGCGGCGGACACGGCCGCCGCGGCTGCGCACGCTGCACTGATCCCCCGCGCGGGCGCTCAGGCCTTGCGCCACTTCGTCCACAGATGGCGCGTGAGCATCGCCGGTGGCATCCGCAGCGCGTGCGACCGGACGTAGAAGGCCAGCCGCGTGACCGGGCGGGTCGGCCGCCCCCAGCCGTCGCGCGCGGTCAGCCGCCGCACATAGAGGCGGTCGCTGCCCGCCAGCCGGCCCCCGGCGAAAACGCTGTCGACGAGGCGCAGCGCGCGCGAGACGGGACGGCGCAGACCATGCCGCGCCGCCTCCTCTGCAAGCCCCTCGGTGCCGAATTCCTCGACCAGACAGCGAATGTCCCACAAATTGCGCAGGCCGCCCGCCAGGTCGCCGTCCGCGAACAGATGCGCGGCGGCATGGACGATCATGCCATTGGGCGACAGCGTGCGCAGGCCGTTGCCGAGCGGCACGCTGTCCGCGATCAGGCGCGCAGGATCGGGCGTGACCCGCGCGGTGAGCGGCAGGATCGTGTGATGGACGTCGATCATTCGGTCGCGCTCGCGGTGAATCAGCGGCGGCAGCTCGTGCATCCAGCGCCGGTAATAGGCGTCGTCATACGGATCGGGCTTCACCCATTCCCACCCCGCGCCGAGCACCGCCGCCTCGACCCGGTCGAGCGCCGCCCGCGGCACGAGGATGTCGAGATCGCCGATCGACCGGCCCTGCCCCGCCATCAGTCCCGCTGCGGCATAGGCCGTCCCCTTGAGGAGCACGACCGGGCAGCCGAGCGGTGCGAGTGCGCGCCGCGCCATCTCCGCCTCCCACAGTGCCGCGCGGCGACCCTGTTCCGCGGCGGCGCGTGCATCGCCGAGGATCGCTTCGACCGCGCGCGGCAGCGGCAGGCCATCGAGACGCAGCGCCAGCGTCCCGATCAGCTGTTCGGCCCGGGCGATCGTCAGAAGGCTGGTCCAGCCTTCCGCGTCGAGCGCCATGACGCGTCCCGGATCGGCGAGCGCACCGGCGAGCAGGCTTGCGTCCGCCACCACGGTATGCGGGAGGTCTGTCACAGCGCCGCGCATAACGCCTCGACCTGCGCGACCCCGCTGGCACCGTCGGGATAGTCGATCGCGACCGCGGGGATCTGCGCGATCAGGCGGGTCATCGCGGTGAACCCCGCCTCGCCAAGCGCGACATAGTTGGTCGAGGCCTGCGTCATCCGCACGAACGCCTCGGCGGGCGGCACCGGCCGGACCGCCGCCGCATCGCCGTAGCGGGGAAACAGCAGCAAGGCGGGGGTCGCCGGCTGGTCCATCGCGGCGATCGCGCGTGCGTCGGGGACCATGTGGCGGATATCGCCCTTCGGAGTCGCCGCCATCAGCGGCCCCATCCGCGCGTCTGGCCAGGCCGCCTCGGCCGCCGGGATCGCCGCATTCTTCAGGCTGATCAGTCGCGGAAAGGCGTGAAGCAGCCCGGTCGCGGGGTCGAGCAACGCGAACTCATCGCCCATGAACCGCCAGCCCCGCGCCGCAAGCAGCGTCGCCAGAGTCGATTTGCCCGCACCCGACACCCCGGTCATCAGCACCGCCCGGCCATCGCGTTCGACCGCAGAGGCATGGAGCAACAGGTGGCGGCGTGCGCCGAGCGCCATCTGGAGGTTCATCGCCATTTCGGCGGCCAGCAGCCCGTGCCGCAGCGGCAGCGGCGCGGCCTCGGGCAGCATGTAATCGCCGCCGATCTCGACCGACGGGCGAAGCCACCGCCGCCAGGGTCGACGTGCAAAGAGACGGACGGTGTAATCCGCCACCCCGTCCTGCGGCGCGGGATAATCGCGGTAGAGACTGCGCAGCTGGTCGATCGGCGCGCGCCAGTCCGATCCGATCCGGAATCCGATCGGACCGATGCGCAGCGCGAAGGCGTGTCTCACGACGTTGCGACAAGCCCGGCGGCGACCAGCTCGTCGAGCCGCGCCGCCAGCGCCGAAGCTGTGGCGTCGGCGAGATCATAGTCACCCGCCAGCCGGTCGAGCAGCGCCTCCAGCAACAGCCCGGCCTCGCCGAGGATCGCCAGGATCTGCGGCGCGGGTTCGGTCAGCAGGTGAGTCATGCCCGATCGCCGGTGATAGACCGCGGTGAACGCGTCGAGCGGGGCGAGGACCAGCCCGCCGGGCGGGTCGGCGCGGTAGATCGGCCCCGGTGCGGCGTCGTCCACGGCCTCAGCCGCGCGGCATCTGCAACGAGGCGAAGCAGGTGAAGCCGCCCTGGCCGCGCTGCAACCGGCGGATGTAATTTACATAGGCACGGCTGCGTTCGGAATCGGTGCCGGGCAGCTGGCCGCCGCTGTTGAGCACGCGCCGGACCTCCTCGCCCTTGAACGGCCGGCTGGCGCCCGCGAAAGCGCCCTTGGTCCCCGATGGCACGATTTTGCCCTGCGCATCGATGAAGCTGCCCGCGCGGCCCGCATCGGGCACCGGAATGTCGCAATTGAGCACCGATCCCGCGGTCTGCGCCAGCGCCGGACGGATCGACACGACCGCAGCGGCACCGACCGCGCCGAGCGTCAGGACGCGGCGGCGCGACGGCGTCGTCTCGATCGGATCGGTGTCGGGGCGCGTGTCGTCGCTCATCGGGTCTCCGCTAGCATCATGCCCTTTCACAATCATGAACCTCGCGCAAGCAACCGGGCTTTGGAGGGGGCGATGGGGCCGGCGCTGTGCCGCTGCGGGACGGGCTGGCGCGCGGGGCTGCGAATGGCCTAGACACGCGCGCATGTTGACCGGATTTGGACTGCGCACCTTTTGGGCGATCATCGTGGCCGGTGGCGCCGCAATCGCGGTATTCGCGATCGGCACGTCGATCCAGGCGGGGCTGGTCGCGCTGGTCGGCGGGATCGCCGCCGCGCTCGTTGCTGCCGGAACCGGGGACGAGCCGCCCGCCGCCGCAGATCCCGCGCCCGTCAATCCGGCGATCCTCGACGAGACGCTCGACCTGATCGTCGAGCCCGTGCTGCTGGTCCGCGACGGCCGCGTCGTGCTCGCCAACCGCGCTGCGCGCGCGCTGCTCGGCGAACACATCATTGGTGACGATGCGCGCGTGGCTATCCGCCACCCCGCCGCGGCCGAAGCGCTGTCGTCCCCCGCCGCGCTGGGCGAGACCCCGCCGATCGAGCTGGTCGGCCTTGGCACCCGCGACCAGCGCTGGGAAATGCGCGTCGGCGAATTGTCCGACGGCCAGCGCATCGTCCATCTGATCGACCAGACCGGCAATTACGCCGCCGAACGGATGCGCGTCGATTTCGTCGCCAATGCGAGCCACGAACTGCGCACGCCGCTCGCCTCGATCCTCGGCTTCATCGAGACGCTGAGCGAGGAAGCGGGCGAGGATCCGGCGATCCGCGCGCGCTTCCTCAAGGTGATGGACGACGAGGCCAAGCGGATGCTGCGGCTGATCGAAGATCTGATCTCGCTCAGCCGGATCGAGGCGGAGAAATACCGCGTCCCCGACACGCCGATCGACCTGGCCATTCTGGTCGGCGACGTGCGGGCCGAACTGGCCGACGGCGCGGGCAACCGCGGCCTTGATCTGGTCGCGACGATCGAGCCCGCCGTCCCCCCGGTGTCGGGCGACCGCGTGCAGCTGTCGCAGATGCTGCACAATCTGGTCGGCAACGCGATGAAATATGGCCGCGCGGGGACGCCGGTGACGATCACCCTGGCACGCGACGTGACCGGCATGGTCAGGCTGGCGGTACGCGACGAGGGCGACGGCATCGCCGCAGTGCACATCCCGCGACTGACCGAGCGATTCTACCGTGCCGATGCCGGGCGCAGCCGGTCGCTCGGCGGTACCGGACTGGGGCTGGCGATCGTCAAGCATATCGTCGAGCGGCATCGCGGGCGCCTCGACATTGCAAGCCAGGTCGGGGTCGGCACGACGGTCGCGGTGATCCTGCCGCCAGCCGGTGCCGGCCCCGCCAATTCGTCGCGTGTCATCAAACGGTAACGCGACTGTCACACAGGATCCGGTCTAGCCGCGCTATCGGGCAGGCATGACGGGAATTGACGTGCAGCGTTTCGGGGCGATTTCAGGACTGGCGGTCACGGCACTGGCGGGCGCGACGCTGATCGGCGGATGCGTCGACCAGGCGAATGGCGGCGGCGCGGGCTCGCGCGATCAGATCACCGCGGTCGGATCGTCGACGGTCTACCCCTTCACGACGATGATCGCCGAACAGCTTGTCGCCAACGATCCCGATGCCAAGGCACCGGTGATCGAATCGACCGGCACCGGCGCGGGGATGAAGCTGTTCTGCGCAGGCATCGGCGCCGGCCATCCCGATATCGAGGATGCGTCGCGGCGGATGAAGGCGAGCGAGTATAAGGATTGCGCCGCCAACGGCGCCGGCCAGATCCTGGAAATCCAGGTTGGGATCGACGGCATCGCCTTTGCCGAGGCCAAGAACGGCCCGAAGATGCAGCTGACCCCGACCGACCTGTACAAGGCGCTCGCCGCCAGCCCCGGCGGCCGGCCGAACACCGCGCGCGTATGGCGCGACGTGAACCCCGCGCTGCCGCCGGTGCCGATCCAGGTCTATGGCCCGCCCGCGACCAGCGGCACGCGCGACGCGCTCGCCGAGCTGATCCTGACCAAGGGCTGCGAATCGAGCGATCCCGCCGCCAAGCCGCTCGCCAAGTCCGATCCCGATGCGCACAAGGCGCTGTGCACCCGCGTCCGCGAGGACGGGATGTATGTCGATGCGGGCGAGAACGACAATCTGATCGTCCAGAAGCTCCAGTCGAACCCCAATGCGATCGGCGTGTTCGGCTACAGCTATCTCGAAGAGAACAAGAATGACGTGAACGGCGTCGCGATTTCCGGCGTCGAGCCGACCTATGCGACGATCGCCGACAATCGTTATCCGGGGTCACGCCCGCTCTACATCTATGTGAAGAAGTCGCATCTCAGCGCGATCCCGGGCCTGCGGACGTTCCTGAAGCTCTATGCCGCCAACTGGGGCGCGACCGGACCGCTGGTGAAGCGCGGCCTGATCGCCGCACCGCCCGCGGTCCAGGCCCGGTCGGCGGCGATCATCGCCAACGAGACGATTCTCGACCCGGCGGTACTGTCGTGATGCACTACTGGAACACGACCGCCGCCCCGAAACCGGTGGAGACGGCCTGATGTCGGCGCTCGCCCTCTTCTTCCTCGTTCTCGGGCTCGGCCTGATCGCGTGGCTGAGCGCACGAATGCGCGCCGCGCGGTTCCGGGTCGGCAACACCGCGCGGTTCAGCTCGCTGCCCGCGCATCACGGCTGGTATGTCGCGCTGTGGACCGCGATCCCGCCGCTGCTCTTCCTGGTCGGCTGGTCGATGGTCGCACCCGCACTCGTGACCGACACCGTGCTGGCCAGCCCCGCCGCGGTGCAGCTGCCCCCGCCCGGCTTCGACCGTGCCTCGATCCTGTCCGAGGCGCGCAGCCTGGCGGAGGGACGAAGCTTCGGCGCGTTCCACGAGCTCGCGCGCGTCCTGTCGCCGGTCTATGCCGCCGCGCAGTCGCGCTACGACTGGATCGCGACCGCGCTCGCGCTGTTGCTCACCTTTGCCGGCGGTGCGTTCGCGTTCCTGCGCGTGCGGCCGGGCTTCGGCGCGCGGACGCGGGTCGAGCGGATCGTGATGATCCTGCTGCTCGGCGCGTCGCTGATCGCGATCCTGACCACGGTCGGCATCGTCGCCTCGCTGCTCTACGAATCCGCGCGCTTCTTCTCGATCGTGCCGATCACCGACTTCCTGTTCGGCACGCACTGGAGCCCGCAGGTCGTCGACGCGCGCGATCCCGGCGCATCGCTCGGCGCGGTGCCGCTGTTCTGGGGGACGTTCTTCATCGGCGCGGTGATCGCGATGATCGTCGCGATCCCGTTCGGGCTGATGAGCGCGATCTACCTCACGCAATATGCCGCCCCGACCACGCGCAAATGGATGAAGCCGATCCTCGAGGTGCTCGCGGGTGTGCCGACCGTCGTCTACGGCTATTTCGCCGCGCTGACGGTGGCGCCGGCGGTGCGCGATTTCGCGGTGTGGATCGGGATCAGCTGGGCCTCGTCGGAGAGCGCGCTCGCCGCCGGGCTCGTGATGGGGATCATGATCATCCCGTTCGTGTCGTCGATGGCCGATGATTCGATCGCCGCGGTCCCCTCGTCGATGCGCGACGGCAGCCTGGCGATGGGTGCAACCTCGTCCGAGACGATCCGCCGCGTACTGCTCCCCGCCGCGCTGCCCGGCGTGGTCGGCGGCGTCCTCCTCGCGGTCAGCCGCGCGATCGGTGAGACGATGATCGTCGTGATGGCCGCGAGCGGTGTCGCGACGCTGACGCTCAACCCGTTCGCCAGCACGACGACGGTCACCAAGCAGATCGTCGACCTGCTGACCGGCGAGGCCGAGTTCGACAGCGCCAAGACGCTCGCCGCCTTCGCGCTGGGGCTGACCCTGTTCGTCGTCACCCTGCTCCTCAACATCGTCGCGCTGACGGTCGTGAAACGGTACCGCGAAGCCTATGAATAGCGTCACCCCCTTCATCGGTACGCCAGACGCTACGGCCTCGGCGAAGCCCGCCACGGCGCGCGTGCCGACCGACTGGACCACGAAGGCGATGCAGAGCCGCATCCGCCGCCGCTATGCCGCCGAGCGCCGGTTCCGCCTCGCCGGGCTGGCCGCGGTCTGGCTCTCCGCGGGCTTCCTCGCCTTCCTGCTGTCGTCGATGCTGTGGCAGGGCGCGAGCGGGTTCGTCGAGACGCGCGTCGCGCTGCCGATCGATTTCGCCACCGCCGCGCTGCCGATCGAACCCGCACGGCTGACAAGCCGCGGCGCCGATCTCGCGCTCGCCAGCGCCGGTCTCGAGGGTGCGGTCGACAGCGCGGCGACGCGCGCGTTCGGCAAGGATGGCGAAGGCCTGTTGTCGGACGGCGCGTGGGTGACGGTACGCGATGCGCTCAAGGCTGATCCCGGTCTGCTTTCGCGCAAGACGGTGATCGCGGTGCCCGTCGCCAGCCCGGTCGACATGGCCGCCAAGGGCGATGGCCCGCCCGAAGCGGAGGCGGTCGTCGCCCGGCTCAAGGCGCGCGGCGTGCTGACGCGCGGGCTGAGCATGACGTTCCTGACCACCGCCGATTCGACCGATGCGACGCGCGTCGGCATCTGGGGGGCGTTCAAGGGCTCGCTGCTGACGATGATCGTCACGCTGCTGCTCGCCTTCCCGATCGGTGTCCTGTCCGCGCTGTATCTCGAGGAATATGCCCCGAAGAACCGCTGGACCGACCTGATCGAGGTGTCGATCAACAACCTTGCCGCGGTGCCCTCGATCATCTTCGGGCTGCTCGGGCTCGCGGTGTTCCTTGGCACCTTCGGCATGCCGCGATCGGCGCCGCTGGTCGGCGGGCTGACGCTCGCGCTGATGACGATGCCGGTGATCGTGATCGCCGGGCGCAACGCGATCAAGGCGGTGCCGCCATCGATCCGCGACGCAGCGCTCGGGATCGGCGCGTCGCCGGTGCAGGTCGTGTTCCACCATGTCCTGCCGCTCGCGCTGCCCGGCATCCTCACCGGCACGATCATCGGCATGGCGCGCGCACTCGGCGAAACAGCACCGCTGCTGATGATCGGCATGCGTGCGTTCATCGCCGCGCCGCCATCGGGACTGCGCGATCCCGCGACAGTACTACCCGTCCAGATCTTCCTCTGGTCCGACCAGGTCAGCCGCGGCTTCATCGAGAAGACCTCGGCCGCGATCATCGTCCTGCTCGTCTTCCTGCTCGCGATGAACGGCGTCGCGATCTACCTCCGCAACAAATTCGAGACCCGCTGGTGATGACCAACCACAAGATGACCGCGCGCGACGTCAGCGTCTATTACGGGCAGAAACGCGCGATCGACAATGTGTCGATCGACGTCGACATGGACAATGTCACCGCGTTCATCGGCCCGTCGGGCTGCGGCAAGTCGACCTTCCTGCGCACGCTCAACCGCATGAACGACACCGTCGCCAGCGCGCGGGTCGAGGGGAAGATCGAGCTCGACGGCCACGACATCTATTCCCCCGACATGGACGTGGTCCAGCTGCGCGCACGCGTCGGCATGGTGTTCCAGAAGCCGAACCCCTTCCCCAAGTCGATCTACGAGAACGTCGCCTACGGCCCGCGCATCCACGGGCTCGCGGGTGCCAAGAGTGACCTCGACCAGATCGTCGAGAAGTCGCTGCGGCGTGCGGGTCTCTGGGACGAGGTGAAGGATCGCCTGACCGACAGCGGTACCGCCTTGTCGGGCGGACAGCAGCAGCGGCTGTGCATCGCGCGCGCCATCGCGGTCGATCCCGAGGTGATCCTGATGGACGAGCCGTGCAGCGCGCTCGATCCGATCGCGACCGCCAAGATCGAGGAGCTGATCCACGAGCTGCGCGGCCGCTATGCGATCGTGATCGTCACGCACAACATGCAGCAGGCGGCCCGCGTCAGCCAGCGCACCGCCTTCTTCCACCTCGGCACCTTGGTCGAATATGGCGACACCTCCGCCATCTTCACCAATCCGCGCGAGGAACGCACCAAGGATTACATCACCGGCCGCTACGGCTGATGGGGACGGGATCGATGAACACGCACACCGTAAAGGTCTTCGACGACGAGATCGGCCGCCTGCGCGGCCTCATCTCGCAGATGGGTGGCCTCGCCGAGGACGCGATCGCCAATGCGATGAAGGCGCTCCAGCGCAACGACGTCGCGCTCGCACGCGAGGTCCGCGCGGCGGACAAGCAGATCGACGCGATCGAGGCGGAGGTCGAGCGGCTGGCGGTGCAGATCATCGCACTGCGCGCACCGATGGCGATCGACCTGCGCGAGGTCGTCGCCGCGCTGAAGATCGCGGGCGTCGTCGAGCGGATCGGCGATTATGCCAAGAACATCGCCAAGCGCGTGCCGATGATCGAAAGCGAGCACCGGATCGACCCGATCTCGATCCTGCCCGCCATGGGCCGGATGGCGAGCGAGATGGTCCATGACGTGCTCGACGCCTTTGCCGCACGCGATTTCGAGGCGGCGATGCTCGTCGTCGAAAGCGACGCCGCGCTCGACGATTTCTACGACAGCATCTTTCGCACGCTGGTGACCTACATGGTCGAAAATCCCAAGACGATCAGCCAGGTCGCGCACCTGCTGTTCGTCGCGAAGAATCTCGAACGGATCGGCGACCACGCGACCAACGTCGCCGAGATGGTCTATTTTGCCGCGACCGGCACCCAGATGGCCGACCGCGACCGCGGCGGCATACAGGAGTAATCGACATGGCCCGTGCAAGGATGCTGCTGGTCGAGGACGACGCGGCGCTCGCCGAACTGCTGGTCTGGCATTTCAAGCGCGAGGATTTCGAGATCGCGCACACCCCCGATGGCGAAGAGGCGCTGCTCCTCGCGCGTGAGAAGGTGCCCGACATCGTCCTGCTCGACTGGATGGTCGAAGGCCTGTCGGGGATCGAGGTGTGCCGCCGCCTGCGTCGCGCGCCCGAGACGCAGAACGTGCCGATCATCATGCTGACCGCGCGTGGGGAAGAGGAAGACCGTGTCCGCGGGCTCGAGACCGGCGCCGACGATTACGTCACCAAGCCCTTCTCGCCGCGCGAGCTGGTCGCGCGCGTCGGCGCGGTGCTGCGCCGCGTCCGCCCCGCGCTTGCCGGCGAAGCGCTGAGCTATGCCGACATCGAGATGGACACGGTCGGCCACAAGGTCCGCCGCTCGGGCGAGGTTGTCGCACTCGGGCCGACCGAGTTCCGGCTGCTCAAGCATTTCCTCGAACATCCCGGCTGGGTCTTCTCGCGCGAACGGCTGCTCGATGCGGTGTGGGGCCATGATTCGGACATCGAATCGCGCACCGTCGACGTGCATATCCGGCGGCTGCGGAAAGCGATCAACACCGGCGAACGTCCCGATATTATCCGGACGGTGCGCTCGGCTGGCTATTCGCTTGATACTGGCGGGTGAAAGTCGGGGTCCCGCAAGCGGTCGCCGACCGCGTCATTAGTGCAGGACCAAGACAAGCCGGTTAGAATCGGACGCGAAACGAAGGACCCAAGCGGGTTTTAGTGCGTTCAACCGTGGCGCTAACGAATTTGCGCTCCAAGTATTCAGGAGATTCGCATGAAGTCCATTCTTCTCGCCGCTGCAGCGTTGCTCGCCTCGCCCGTGCTCGCGCAGACCGCGCCGCAGACGATGCCGCCAGCAGACCCGGCCGCCCAGACCGCGCCCGCCGATCCGGCAATGGCACCGCCAGCCGCAGATCCCGCCGCTCCCGCCGATCCGGCGATGGCAGCCGATCCTGCAGCCCCTGCCGATCCAGCGATGGCACCGCCGCCGCCCGCAGCGCCCCAGGCCCCGATGGCTGCACCCGGTGGTGCGAACATCGTCTTCGGTCAGCCGACGGTGACGCCGCCGACCCCGGCTCCTGCCGAGTATCCAACCTGCTCGCGCACCGTCAAGGATGGCTGCAAGAACCGCGGCGGTAAGTAAGCGATTCGCATCGGTGCGAGCTGTGGCTAACGCCGCGGCTTGCGCCGACTGCTTTACGTTCTAGGAAAGGCGCTCCACGATAAGAGAGGGGCGCCTTTTTCCATGTCCGACAGCTTTGGATCCTTCGGTTTTGCTGGCCGCGTTGCGATCGTCACCGGCGCAGGCGGCGGGCTCGGCCGCGAATATGCGCTCGAGCTCGCCCGGCGCGGTGCAAAGGTTGTCGTCAACGATCTGGGCGCCTCGCGCGACGGTACGGGACAGTCTGACGCAGCGCTGAAGGTCGTCGAGAAGATCGAGGGCGCGGGCGGCGAGGCAATCGCCAACGGGGGCAGCGTCACCGACTATGACCAGATGGTCGAGATGGTGGCGCGTGCGTCCGAAAAATGGGGCGGCGTCCATATCCTCATCAACAATGCCGGCGTGCTGCGCGACAAAAGCTTCGCCAAGATGGACCCCGCCGATTTCGCCTTCGTCGTCGACGTCCATCTGAACGGATCGGCCAACGCGACCAAGGCGGTCTGGGACGGGATGCGCGCGCAGAATTACGGTCGCATCCTGATGACCGCGTCGTCGACCGGACTGTACGGCAATTTCGGCCAGGCCAATTACGGCGCCGCCAAGCTCGGGCTTGCCGGCCTGACCAAGACGCTCGCGATCGAAGGGGCGAAGAACAACATCCGCGTCAACACGATCGCGCCGACCGCAGGCACGCGGATGACGCAGGACATCTTTCCCGAAGAGGCGTTCAAGGCCTTCTCCCCCGACAAGGTCGCGCCGGGCGCGGTCTTCCTGGTGTCGGAGGATGCCCCGACCAACATGATCCTCGGCGCCGGCGCGGGCGTGTTCCAAGCCGCCTATGTCACGCTGACGCCGGGCGCGTCGCTGTCGGGCGACGATCTGTCGGTCGAAGGGGTGGCCGCCAACTGGGCGGCGATCACCGACCGCAACGGCGAGATCGTTCCGCAATCGGGCGCCGACCAGGCGATGACGATCTTGGCGAAGCTCCAGCGCGGCTGACCACCGCGCCGGCGGGCTCAGCTTTCGACGAGCTTCATCAGCCGTCGTTCGACCGGGGCGAGGATCGGGCCGAGGTCATGGCCCCGCTTGATCACCGCCCCGCCTTCGCCGACCAAGGCCCACATGCCCTGGCGGTTGCGAAGCGCGGGGCGTTTCTCGATCCGGAATTCGGGGCGCTCGGCCGCGCGGCGGAAACAGGCGAACACCGCTGCCTCGCGGCCGAGATCGATTGCATAGTCCCGCCAATGCCCCGCCGCGACCATGCGTCCGTAGAGGTCGAGGATCCGCATCAGTTCGAGCCGATCGAAGCCGATCTGGGTGGGGGCGGTATTGCGGGTCGGGAAGGGCGTGACGTTGTTCATCAGGACGGATCAGGCCCGATCGCGCAGATCCTGTTCGACCGGGCCGCGGCGGAGCCCGTCGCGATCGGTCGACAGGTCCTGATCGGCGAGCAGCGAATCCAGACGCTTGCGCATCATCTCCAGCTCACAGCGCATGATCTCCATCTTCTGCGTGGCCGGGTCGAAGGCCTCGGTGCACGGCGTGCCATAGGGCACGAAGCGCGGGGCCTCGGGTGCGGCGCCGCCCTCTACCGTCGTCGCGCGCGCCGGGATGCCGACGACGGTCGTGCCCTCGGGGACGTCGCGCGTCACGACCGCATTCGCGCCGACTCGCGAGCGGCGGCCGAGCGTGATCGGCCCGAGAACCTGCGCGCCCGATCCGATGATCGCGCCGTCCGAAATGGTCGGGTGGCGCTTGCCCGCAACGCCATTGTCAGGGCTCGTCCCGCCCAGCGTCACGCATTGATAGATCGTCACGTCGTCGCCGATCAGCGAAGTCTCGCCGATCACGACGAAGCCGTGATCGATGAAAAAATTGCGCCCGATCGTCGCGCCGGGATGGATGTCGATCGCGGTCAGGAAGCGCGACAAATGATTGACGCACCGCGCGAGGAAGAAATTCTGCCCGCTATACAGCCGATGTGCGATGCGGTGCATCCCCAGCGCCCAGACGCCGGGGTAGAGCATGATCTCCGCGCGAGAATGCGGCGCCGGGTCACGCGCCCGGATCGAGTCGAGATAAGCCCCTAACCGGCTGAACATGCGCATTCCCCTTGGCGGTCCGCTCATTTAGGCGTTCACAGGGGCGATTTCCAGCGGGCGGGGGCAACACCGTGGCGGACGCCCGCGCTGACGGTCTCATTATTGACCCGGCATGGACAAACGGGGGTGCACGATCGATATGGGCGATCAATGGCTGCAACCTATCTCCCCACGCTCAAGCAACTCCAATATCTCGTCGCATTGAAGGATCATGGCCATTTCGGCCGTGCTGCCGAGGCCTGTTTCGTGACCCAGTCGACGCTGTCGGCAGGGCTGCGCGAGCTCGAGACGCTGATCGGGGTAGTACTCGTCGAGCGAACGCGCCGCGTCGTCCGCTTTACCCCGTTGGGGGATCGGATCGCGGACAAGGCGCGCCGCGTGCTGCGCGAGGCGGAGGAACTGGGCGACATGGCGCGCGCCGCCGGCCGGCCGCTGTCGGGCGACATGCGGATGAGCGTGATCCCGACGATCGCGCCGTTCATGCTCCCGCGCATCCTGCCGCGGCTGCGACGCGACTATCCCGACCTCAAGCTGTTCCTGCGCGAGGAGCCGAGCGGCGCGGCGTGCGAGGGGCTGCACAACGGCCGCACCGACTGCGTATTGCTCGCCCTGCCCTATGCCTGTGGCGAAGTCGCGTTCGAGCCCCTGTTCGACGACCGGCTGTTCGTCGCCTTCCCGACCGAGGACGTGCCCGCGGACCGGACCTCGATCCCCGCCTCCGCCATTCCCGCCTCGGCGATCGACGAGACCCGGCTGTTGCTGCTCGAGGACGGGCATTGCCTGAAGGATCATGCGCTCGCCGCGTGCAACCGCCCCGAAATTCGCGCCGAGGCGACGATGATGGGCACGTCGCTGCACACGATCGTGCAGATGGTCGACAATGGCCTGGGCATCACGATGCTGCCTGAGATGGCGCTGAACGCCGGGATCCTCGAAAATACCGGGATCACGGCGCTGCCGCTCGACGCCGAGAACGCGTTTCGCCGGATCGCGCTGGTATGGCGCAAGGCCTCGCCGCGCGAGAAGGATTTCCAGTTGCTCGCCAAGGCGCTTGCCGACGCGCGCTGACCGGCCGCGCTGGCCCGCACTGCAACAATTTCCGGGCTCAACCGTAGTTGCGGTTCGCAAGCGCCCGTTTGAGGAGACAGATTTCGATGTCGAACATGCGCCCCCTGTATATTGGCCTGGGTACCACGGGTCTCGTCGCGCTCGCGCTCGCCGCGTGCAGCAGCGGCAACAGCGACCTCGGCACGCCGACTGCGCCGCCCCCCGCCAACCCCGCACTGTCGACGCCCAACGGGCCGATCGCCGTTGCCAACCCGACCGTCGGCGGCGTGCCGATGATCGCGACGCGGACGATCGTCGACAATGCCTCCGCCGCACCCAATCTCGCGACGCTGGTCACCGCGCTGAAGGCTGCGGACCTTACCGCGACGCTGTCCGGGACCGGGCCGTTCACCGTTTTCGCACCGACCGACGCCGCGTTCGGCCGGCTCGCGCCCGGCATGGTCCAGACCTTGCTCAAGCCCGAGAATAAGGCATCGCTGGCGAAAGTGCTGACCTATCACGTCGTGCCCGGCGACATCACCGCTGCCGACCTGAAGGCGCGTGTCGCGGCGGGTGGCGGCACTGCCGCACTGACGACTGTCGAAGGTGATGCAATCACGGTGACCCTCGTCGGAGATATCATTGCACTCACCGACGTCAACGGTAACAAAAGTTATATCGAGACCGCCGATGTGCGTCAGTCGAATGGCATAGTCCATGTCGTCAACGGGGTAATCGTACCCCGCTTGTCTTGAGCGAGCTGTGATAGCGCGCTAACACTTCGTCGCGTCAACGGCGCACTTGGTCCTGTTGGCGCGACCGTAACTTGGCAAACCGCCGCGTGACTCCATACGTTCTATCGCAGAATTTATTGCACGATTGTTTCAGCCAGGAGAAATCCATGATCACCAAGACCCCTCTCGTCCTTGCCGCAGCGCTTTTCGCGGCTGCACCGGCAATCGCACAGACCGCGCCGAGCGGCACGACGCCCGCACAGACCGCGCCAACTGGCACGGCGCCCGCACAGGCCCCAATGCAGGCCCCTGCACAGGCCGGTACCGCCGCGCCGATGACCGGCGCTCCAGCAGCACCCGCCGCAGCACAGCCTGCAGCGACCGCGACGATCGCGGCAGCGCTGCCGACGCTCCCAAATCGCGCGACGCTCACCAAGCTGGTGACTGCGGCCGGCCTCGGCACGACGCTTGCGGGCCCCGGTCCCTTTACCGTTTTCGCACCGAGCGATGAGGCGTTCACGCGGCTTCCCGCCGGCGCACTCGACACGCTGATGAAGCCGGAGGCGAAGCCCACGCTGGCGACGATCCTGAAGTATCACGTCGTCGCAGGCGCCGTGACGTCGGATCAGCTGAAGGCGCAGATCACGTCGGGTGGCGGCAAGGCCGTCCTCACGACGCTGGCCGGCCAGCCGCTGACGGCATCGGTGGGTCCGAACGGCAATATCGAACTGACGGACGTTGCTGGCAGCAAGGCCTATGTCGACACGGCAGATGTCAAGGCGACCAACGGTGTCGTCCATCTCACCAACGGCATGAGCGTTCCCAAGATCGGCTAACGCCGTCTATGAGGTCCAGCGCGCGGCGGCGTCCTTGTCGGCGTCGCGCGCTTCGACCCAGCTGGTCTGTGTGCCGCGGGTCTCGCGTTTCCAGAACGGCGCATCGGTCTTCAACCGATCGATCAGATAGGCACAGGCCTCGAGCGACGCAGCGCGGTGTGCGGACGCCGCCGCCACGAAGACGATCCGTTCACCCGGATGCATCGGCCCGACCCGGTGGACGATCGTCACCGCACTCAGCCCCCAACGCTCGATGGCACCCGTCGCCACCTTGGTGAGCGCAGCCTCGGTCGCACCGGGATAATGTTCCAGTTCGAGCGTCTCGACGCCGTCATCTGCGCGCACGAGACCAGTGAACGTCGCCACCGCGCCCGCGCCGCGTTCGCCGGCAGTTTCGGCCTGAGTGATCTCCGCCTGCACATCGATCGGCGCGGTCTGGACGATGATCCGGATCATCCGCCCGTCACCGGAGGGAAGAGTGCGATCTCGCGCGCGCCGGCGATCGGGGTATCGATCGGCACGAACGCCTGATCAAGGGCGGCGCGCAGCCGGGCGGGATCGGCAAAGGCGGCGGCATGGCCCGGGCTGGACAGCGCGAGCCAGTCGACCAGTTCGGCGATCGTGGTCACCGATGCGGGCGGATCGACGCGCTCCTCGCCCGTCCCGATCCGTTCGCGGACCCACGCAAAATACACCATCGTCACCGTCATGCGCTCAATCCATATGCTTCAGGCCGACGCGCAGATAATCCCAGCCCGTCACCAGCGTCAGGACCGCAGCCCCCCAGAGCGCGGCGAGGCCGACGCCGTGCACCCATGGCATGTCGGGCAGCGCGCCCGCGAGGATCAGTCCGCCCAGCGCGACCAGCTGCAGCGTCGTCTTCCATTTCGCGAGCTGCGAGACGGGCACGGACACCTGCACCTGCGCCAGGAATTCGCGCAAGCCCGACACCGCGATCTCGCGGAGCAGGATGACGAGCGCGGCGATCACATGGACGCCCGCAATATCGCGCGTGCCGACCAGGATCAGGATGACCGCGGCGACCATGATCTTGTCCGCGATCGGATCGAGGAAGATCCCGAGGCGCGACACCGCACCGTTCGACCGCGCGAGATAGCCGTCGAAATAATCGGTGATGCCCATCAGGCAGTAGAGCGCGAAGGCGATGCCGTAGCCGGCCGCCCAGCCGGGCCACCACAGAAAGCCGACGAGAAGGGGTACCGCGACAATGCGCGACAGCGTCAGAAGGTTGGGCAGGGTCCACACCCCGCCTTCCCTACTCCGGTCATGCCCTTGGCGAAACCGGGTTTTACCGATCGGTGCCGACTAATGTGCGGCAAGCGCGGACACCGGACCGTGGCGCGAGGCCTCGTCCGGATCCCGTACGCGGACACCCGGCCGACGCGGGCGGCGCTAAACCATTGGCCTACCGCCCCCGCTGGGCTAAGGCCGCGGCAGTCTTATTGCCACGATCAGGGCCTTTTCTCGCATGCGCAACGCACTCGGGTTGCTGAAGCAACGACGCTTCCTGCCCCTGTTCACGACACAGTTTCTGGGCGCCTTCAACGACAATCTGTTCAAGACGTCGATGGTGTTGTTCGCGACCTATGCGATCTTCAACGATCCGCGGATGGAGGCGAATTTCAACGCACTCGCCACCGGAATTGCGATCATCCCCTTCTTCCTGCTCTCGGCACTCGCCGGGCAGCTTGCGGACAGCCATGACAAGGCGCGGATCATCCGGCTCGTGAAGAGCGCGGAGATCGGCATCATGGCGCTCGGCGCGGCGGGGCTGATGGTGGCGCGCAGCGGCCATTCGACGATCGGCCTTGGGCTGATGCTCGGGGCGGTACTGTGCCTGGGGGTGCATTCGACGTTCTTCGGGCCGATCAAATACGCGATCCTGCCGCAGCATCTGCCGCCATGCGACGTGCTCGGCGGCACCGGGCTGGTCGAGGCCGGTACCTATCTGGCGATCCTGATGGGGACGATCACCGCCGGGTTCATGACCGATCATATCGAACGCGCGGCGATCGCGGTGCTGGCGATCGCGGTGATCGGCTGGTTCGCGGGTCGCCAGGTGCCGCCGGCGCCACGCGAAGGCCCACCCCTGGTGCTCAACTACAACCCGTTCACCGCGTCGTGGCGGCTGATCAGCGCGACGATGCACATCCCGCGGCTGTTCCTGGCGATCTGCGCGATCAGCTTCTTCTGGACGATCGGGGCGGTGCTGATCGTGATCTTCCCGCCGCTGGTCAAGAACGTGCTGACAGCGGACGAGCGGGTCGCGAGCTTCGTGATCGCAGTGTTCTCGATCGGCGTCGCGATCGGTTCGGTGGTGATCAACACGATGCTCAAGGGCCGGATCTCGGCGCGCTACGCACCCGCCTCGGTGATCGCGATGGGCGTGTTCGTCCTTATCTTCTCGGTCCTGGTGCGGACCTGGACCCCGGCAGCGCCGGGCCATTTCTACGACTGGGCCGGATTCCTCGCACAGCCGCGCGCCTGGCCGGTGCTCGGCACGCTGATGATGATCGCGATCACCGGCGGCATGTTCGTCGTCCCGCTCTACGCGTTCCTGACGACGACGGTCGAAAAGGATCAGACCGCGCGGACGGTGGCGGCGAACAACGTTGTCAATTCGGGCGCGATGACGATCGGGTCGATCGCGGTCATCGGCATCACGATGGCGGGCGTGACACCCGAGGATCTGCTGTTCCTGGTCGCCGGCATGTGCCTGGTATCTGCCTGGATCGCGCAGAAGCTGCACCGCGCCTGTGACGACGATGCCGAAACCTGCCTGCCCGTGATCAGAAAATGAAGCTGTAGAAGCAGGTGAAGAAGGCCGCGAAGCTCAGCACGAACAGCTTGACGTCCTGATCGTCGCGCCCGCCCGGCGCTGCGATCGCGGGCGGGGGCAGCGTCCGTCGAAACGGGTGGCGCGCGGCTTCGTTGGTCAGGACTAGGCGTCGGGTCATGGCGACCGGTTAACGCGGTGTTTACCTTTTCGACCAGCGACAAAATCGTCCCATTTTAACCCGTCCGCGAATGGGACAGAATTCAGGAGTTTCGACATGCTGCGATACGCCGTCCTCGCCACCCTGCTGGGCAGCACCCCGCTTGCCGCGCAAGAGGTGCCATCAGTGCCAGCGCCTGCCATCACGCCAGCCACCGGGCCCGCAGATGCGTCGCCACCGGTGCCCGTTGCGACGCCGCGCCCCGCGACCATCGGCGTGACCCTGACCACCAGCCTCGGCCCGATCGTGCTCGAGCTCGAGAAAGAGCGCGCTCCGATCACCACCGCGAATTTCCTGCGCTATGTCGACGCGCGCAAGCTCGACGGCACGACCTTCTATCGCGCACTGCGGCTGGGGCCAGATACGGGACTGATCCAGGGCGGGATCGAGGGCGATCCCAAGCGGGCCTTCCCGCCGATCGCGCACGAGCCGACCAGCAAGACCGGCGTGCTCCACACCGACGGCACGATTTCGCTCGCACGGCTGGCGCCGGGGACCGGCCGCGCCGACGTCTTCATCACTGTCGGCGCGATCCCCTTCCTCGACGCGCATCCCGAGAAGCCGGGCGACAATACGGGCTTTGCCGCCTTTGGCCACGTTGTCCAGGGCATGGACATTGTCCGCGGGATCCTCGCCGCGCCCACCTCGCCGACCAAGGGCGAAGGCGTGATGAAGGGCCAGATGATCGCCGCACCGATCCGCATCCTGACCGCCCGGCGGACTCCGCCCGCGACACGGTAACGCCCGTCGTAAAGGGTAACGGATCGGGGTTAAGTAACGGACTTAAAACCATTTTGGGCTAGTCCGCGGTGATGCAGACGCGACATGCCGTAATCCCCCGCCCCTTGCCAGCGGTGGAAGCCGCGCCAGGCACCGGATCGATGCCCCCCGACGTCTTGCTGGCGATCGCGATGACCGCGGTCGCGGACGGCGTCGTGGTCTTCGACCCGGCGGAGCGGATCGCGCTGGTCAATCCACGCGTGGGGGCGCTGTTCCGCTTCGACCCGGACCGCGTCATGATCGGCATGGACATGGCGGACTTTCTCGGAGCCGTCGGCTGGTCCGCGGCACGGATCGCGACGGTGGTCGACAATCATCGTCGCTGGCAGGCCCGGCAGGAAAGCGTCGATATCGATCATCATTTCGACGACGGGACGATCCTGCATATCAACTTCGCCCCGCTGCCCGGGCACTGCGCGGTAATCACCTACCGCGACGTCACGGTCGAGCGACGGCTGACCGACGTCGTCGCGGCGCAAGCCGCGCAGGCGGAACGGTTCCGCAAGGAGATCGCGACCGTCGTCACCGAAACCGATGCCGCGGCGGCGGAAGGCCAAGCGATGGGCCGCGCGGGCGAAGCCGAACTCGAACTGATCGTCCGCGATTTGGGCGACGTCGTCGTCGCCGCGCAGCAATCCACCGCCGCGATGCAGGATGCCGCACAGACCTCGGCGATGATGGCGGGCATGATCGACACGGTCGTCGACCAGGTCCGCCACACCAGCAGCGCCGCCAGCGGTGCGATGGCGCATGCGCACGAGACGGTCGCCCTGTCGCAAGGGCTGTCGGACCGTGCCGGATCGATCGGCTCGATCCTCGACATCATCCGCGCGGTCGCCCGGCAGACTAGCCTCGTCGCGCTCAACGCCGCGATCGAGGCGGCGCGCAGCGGAGAGGCCGGGCGCGGCTTCGCAGTGGTCGCAGCCGAGGTGAAGACGCTTGCCACGCAGACGTCCGATGCGGTCGCGCGGATCGAGCCGCAGATCTCGGCGATGCAGATCGCGACGCGCGACGTCGTCGCGGCGAATCGCGCGATCGCGCACGACATCGCCGATATCCAGGCTCGCGCGGTCATCGTGACCGACACCGCACATAGTCAGAGCGAGCGCATTCTCGCGATCACCGCCGCGATCGACGAAACCGCGCTCACCGCGCGCGCGATGACCGACAGCGTCGAACATCTCGAAGTCCGAAACCAGCGCTTCATCAGCTTGGCCCGGCGGATCGGCCAGCAGCTCGAATCCGTACACGCACTGACCCATGGTCTCAGCGTCGCCACCGAGACCTTCCAGGCGACCTATTGACGCCCGTCACCGCACAACGGCAGTACGACCCGCTGCGGGGTATCCATCATAAATAAGGGACCGCGACCGCGTCGCGTATCAACGAGAATGGTGGAGCCGAGGGGGATCGAACCCCTGACCTTTCGCATGCCATGCGAACGCTCTCCCAGCTGAGCTACGGCCCCATTCCCGTTGGGAGGCGGCTCACTAACCGGAGCCGCCCGGGTTGGCAAGCGGCGTAAACGCCGCCTGCCAAATTTCTTTATCTCAACGCTCGTGCTCGTCCTGCGGCGTCTCGACGCCAAGGTCGTCGTCGCCGCCCAGATCGACTTCGTCGTCCGCGGACGGCTCTTCGTCCTCGCCGGTGATCGAGGCGATATCCTCTTCCTCGTCACCCTCGAGATCCGCATCGGGCTTCTTGGTGTCGGGCTTGGCGACCTCGAACGGCAGCGGCTGCTTCGACTTCAGGATCGGCTCGGGCTCCCACGCATACCCGCATTCGATGCAGGTGACGGGGTCGGCCTTTTCGAGGTCGTAGAAACGCGTCGCGCATTTCGGACACGAACGCTTCGTGCCCCATTCCGGCTTGATCATGCCGATAGAACCTTTCGAATGGATAGATTGTGGGGGATGCCCCCGCAAAGTGGGCGCGCCTTGCCATAGCGCAAGGCCACTGTCAAAAGCCCGGCCCCATGACACACCCCCTCCCCCAACCGCTGGACGTCGTCGCGCGCGGTCCGTTGACCGGTTCGATCGCGGTCCCCGGTGACAAGTCGATCAGCCACCGCGCGCTGATGTTCGCGAGCCTCGCGGTCGGGACCAGCCGGATCACCGGCCTGCTGGAGGGCGAGGACGTGCTCGCCACCGCGGCGGCGATGCGCGCGATGGGCGCGACGATCGAGCGGCAGGACGACGGCATCTGGGTCGTCGACGGCGTCGGTGTCGGCGGGCTGCTCCAGCCCGAGACCGCGCTGGAGATGGGCAATTCGGGCACCTCGACGCGGCTGCTGATGGGGCTGGTGTCGAGCCACCCGATCACCTGCACCTTCACCGGTGACGCCTCGCTGTCGGGACGACCGATGGGCCGCGTGATCGAGCCGCTGTCGCAGATGGGCGCGGACATCACCGCGTCGCCCGGCGGCAAGCTGCCGCTGATGGTGCGCGGGATCTGCCCCGCGGTGCCGATCACCTACACGTTGCCGGTCGCGTCGGCGCAGGTGAAGTCGGCGATCCTGCTGGCGGGGCTCAACACGCCCGGCATCACCACGGTGATCGAGCCGGTCGCGACGCGCGATCACAGCGAGCGGATGCTGACCGGGTTCGGCGCGCAGCTGACCGTCGAGGAAACGGACCAAGGCCGCGTGATCTCGATCACCGGCGAGGCGGAGCTGACCCCGCAGGATATCGTCGTGCCGGGCGATCCGTCGTCCTCAGCCTTCTGGCTGGTCGCGGCGTCGATCGTGCCGGGGTCGGACATCGTCGTGCGCAATGTCGGGCTGAACCCGACACGGATCGGCATCGTCACGGCGCTGCGCATGATGGGCGCGGACATCACCGAGCTCGATCCGCGGACCGTCGGCGGCGAGCCCGTCGCCGACCTGCGCGTCCGCCATGCCGCGCTGACCGCGATCGAGGTGCCGGCCGATCTCGCGCCGAGCATGATCGACGAATATCCGGTGCTGTTCGTCGCCGCGGCGTTTGCGTCCGGCACGACCGTCGCCAGGGGCGCGCACGAGCTGCGGGTGAAGGAATCGGACCGGATCACGACGATGCGGATCGCGCTCGAGGCGTGCGGCGTGACGTGCGAGGAATTCGAAGACGGCATGGCGATCACGGGTTCGGGCGGGGCGGCGATTCGCGGTGGCGCTCGGGTCGCCTCGAAACTCGATCATCGCATCGCAATGAGCATGGTGGTGGCTGGACTTGGCAGCGCCGAGCCCATCACGATCGACGACATATCGCCGGTGGCGACGAGCTATCCCGTGTTCTTCCGGTCGCTCGACGAATTAACGGGTCGGGCGACCGGCCAGGGGAATTAAGATGATCATCGCAGTCGACGGTCCGGCGGCATCGGGCAAGGGCACGATCGCGCGCGCCCTGGCGAAGCATTACGGCCTCCCCTATCTCGATACCGGCTTGCTCTACCGCGCGGTCGCGCTGAACGTGGCGCGGATGGGGCTGGACCCCGAACAGGAAGCCGATGCGGTTGCCGCATGCGACTTCGACGATGCGGTGATGACGGACCCGGCGCTGCGCGACGACGATGTCGGGGCGATGGCCTCGATCGTGTCCGCACATCCGCTGGTCCGCGCGGCGCTGATGCAGCGGCAGAAGCGGTTTGCCGCGCAGGCGGGTGGCGCAATTCTCGACGGGCGCGATATCGGCACGGTGATCGCGCCGGATGCGGATGCCAAGCTGTTCGTGAAGGCGACCCCCAATATCCGCGCGCAGCGGCGCCATGCTGAATTGCAGGCACGTGGCGGGACGGCGAGCAAGGACCGCGTGCTGGCGGACATCCGGGCGCGGGATGCGCGCGACAGCGGGCGCTCGATCGCACCGCTGGTGATGGCGCCGGACGCGGCGCTGCTCGATACGAGCTTCCTGTCGATCGAAGCGTCGGTGCAGCGCGCGGTGGCGCTGGTCGAGGCGCAGCGGGCGAAGAAGGCTGCGGGTTAAGTCTTTCGCTTCCCGCTTAGAGCAACACCACCCCGGCGTAGGCCGGGGCCCAGTTGGAAAGGTCGCAGTAACGGAGCGCTGCCCTTAGTCAGCGACGTCTCCCAACTGGGCCCCGGCCTTCGCCGGGGTGGTGGTTGGGGGAAGCTGCGGTAAACCAACAGCGTTTCCCCGCGAAGGCGGGGACCCAGACTGGGCTCCCGCCTTCGCGGGAGACCAAGGGGGCGGAGAGCCGGCACTCGTTCCGAAGCCGCCCCCCTTACAACGCCGTCGCCAGCGTGATCGCGCCCAGCACCACCCCCGGGAAGTTCGCCACCGCGATCGGCCAGTCGCGCTTCGGCTTCAGCACGCCATACGCGACCCACAGCCCGCAATTGACCATCGTCGCGAACGGCTGGACCACCGATCCCTTCTGACCGGCCAGGTTCAGCATGATCTGGTCGATATACGACAGGTACATCACGATTGCCGTCGCCGTGGCGATCCAGCCCAGCACGAGAATGCCGCGTTCGCTCAAATCTTCGCTCCTGTTGTAAGCCGCCCCTAACGCTGCAGCGGCGAACTTGCTCCGAGACGGGGTTTCCGCTACACAGGAGCGTCCGGCGAGCGATGCTCGTGGAGGAAGGCGCGGAGACCTCTGACTCTCACGCGCCGTTTTCGCATTCAGCGTCTACGTCCTCTGCGCCTCGTGCCGTCCGGATGCCGTGCCGGCGTTCGGTCGTCGCGGCAACGAAGGCCAAGACCAGCGGATCCAACCGCTTGGCCGGAAACAGACTAGGATTACTGAATTCTATGGCAACCCAGGTAATGCCGTCGCGCGACGATTTCGCCGCGATGCTGAACGAGACGCTCGGCGACGCCGACAGCTTCGAGGGCCGCGTGGTGCATGGCACCGTGACCGGCATCGAGAACGACATGGCCGTCATCGACGTCGGTCTGAAGTCGGAAGGCCGCGTGCCGCTTCGCGAATTCGCAGCGCCGGGCCAGAAGGCTGACCTGAAGGTCGGCGACGAAGTCGAAGTCTATGTCGACCGCGTCGAGAACGTCCATGGCGAAGCGATGCTCAGCCGCGACCGTGCGCGCCGCGAAGCCGCATGGGACAAGCTGGAAACCGAATTCTCGAAGACGACCCGCGTCGAGGGCGTGATCTTCGGCCGCGTGAAGGGTGGCTTCACCGTCGACCTGAACGGCGCCGTCGCGTTCCTGCCGGGCTCGCAGGTCGACATCCGCCCCGTGCGCGACGTCACCCCGCTGATGGACATCCCCCAGCCGTTCCAGATCCTGAAGATGGACCGCAAGCGCGGCAACATCGTCGTGTCGCGTCGCGCCGTTCTCGAAGAGACGCGCGCAGAGCAGCGTTCGGGCCTGATCCTCAGCCTCGCCGAGGGCCAGATCATCGACGGCGTCGTCAAGAACATCACCGATTACGGTGCGTTCGTTGACCTCGGCGGCATCGATGGCCTGCTGCACGTCACCGATCTCAGCTACAAGCGCGTCGGTCACCCGAGCGAAGTCCTGAACATCGGCGACACCGTCAAGGTGCAGATCATCCGCATCAACAAGGACACCCAGCGCATCAGCCTCGGCATGAAGCAGCTGGAGAGCGATCCCTGGGATGGCGCGATGGTCAAGTATCCGGTCGGCGCCAAGCTCACCGGCCGCGTCACGAACATCACCGAGTATGGTGCGTTCGTCGAGCTGGAAGCGGGCATCGAAGGCCTTGTCCACGTGTCGGAAATGTCCTGGACCAAGAAGAACGTCCATCCCGGCAAGATCGTGTCGACCTCGCAGGAAGTCGACGTCATGGTCCTCGAAGTCGATTCCGAGAAGCGTCGCATCTCGCTCGGCCTCAAGCAGGCTCAGGCCAATCCGTGGGAGGCCTTCGCGGCCGCGCATCCGATCGGCTCGACCGTTGAGGGCGAAGTCAAGAACGCGACCGAATTCGGTCTGTTCATCGGCCTCGACAACGACGTCGACGGCATGGTCCACATGTCCGACATCGCCTGGGGCGTTTCGGGCGAGGACGCGCTCAACCTGCATCGCAAGGGTGAGACCGTCGAGGCCGTCGTGCTCGACATCGACGCCGAGAAGGAGCGTATCTCGCTCGGCATGAAGCAGCTCGAGCGCGGCGGGCCTTCGGCCGGCGGCATCGCAGCAGCAGGCGACAAGCTGAACAAGAACGCGATCGTCACGGTCACCGTTCTCGAAGTCCGCGACGCGGGCCTCGAAGTTCAGCAGGGCGACGATGGCGCGACCGGCTTCATCAAGCGCACGGATCTGGGTCGCGATCGCGACGAGCAGCGTCCGGAGCGTTTCCAGGTCGGCCAGAAGTTCGACGCGATGGTGACGGGCTTCGATCGTTCGAAGAAGCCGACCTTCTCGATCAAGGCGATGCAGATCTCCGAAGAGAAGCAGGCTGTCGCTCAGTATGGTTCGTCGGATTCCGGCGCGACCCTCGGCAACATCCTGGGCGAGGCTCTCAAGGCCCGCACGGAAGCCGAAAAGAAGTAAGCGAATTGGGACCGGGATGCTCGATGCATTTCGGTCCCTTTTGCTTTTGGCTTGAAACTCATTTGGTGCTATCGCCCCAATTACTGACCTAAATCAGTATTATCACATATGGGCGGGGGCTCGTTACCATGATCAGATCTGAGCTTGTTCAAAAACTGACCGATGCGCATCCGGACCTGGAGCCGCGCGAGGTCGAATTGATCGTCTCGTGTTTCTTCGACGAGATCTCGAAGCGCCTGGCCGCCGACGGCCGGGTCGAACTGCGCGGCTTCGGCGCATTTTCCACGCGCGCGCGCGATGCGCGGACCGGACGCAATCCCCGGACCGGCGAAGTCGTCGCTGTCGACGCCAAGCGCGTCCCCTATTTCAAGCCCGGCAAGGAAATGCGCTCGCGTCTTAACGTCGATTGAGCGGCACCTGCGGGTCCAACATGGGTTGACCCTGCGCTCGACCTCGTCTTTCTGACTCCAGTGTGCGGACGTGGCGAAACCGGTAGACGCAGGAGACTTAAAATCTCCCTCCCCTGGAGTGCGGGTTCGAGTCCCGCCGTCCGCACCATCACGCTTGCCTGTGCCGCCGCGCTGCTCTTCGCACCGGCGGCCTGCAACCGGCGCCGCGACTCGGGCGCGGTCGTCGTCAGCGCGATCGGTGGGGTGCCCGCTGCCGCGGATGCCCGCCGAGGCCCGATCGACCTCCCCTCGCGCCTGTTGATCGATTCGACGGCGCAGGGGCTGGTCCGGTTCGATGCTGCCGGCCAGATTGAGCCCGGCCTGGCCGAACGTTGGATCGTCATCGATGATGGCATGAGCTATATTTTCCGCCTGCGCGAAGCCACGTGGAGCGACGGTAGCCGCATCACCGCGGACCAGATTGTCGCGATGCTCAAACGCCAGATCGTGCCGGCATCGCGCAATCCACTCGCCCCCTTTCTCAGCGCGGTCGACGAGATCGTCGTGATGACGCCGCAGGTGATCGAGGTCCGGCTGTCGCGGCCGCGTCCCGACCTGCTCAAGCTGTTCGCTCAGCCCGAACTTGCCCTGCTGCGTCTGCGCCCGCCCGGCGGCAGCGGCCCGTTCCGCATCGCCCAGCCCGGCGCCGCGCCGCTGCTGCGCCCGGTCTATGATCTCAACCGCGCCGACCCCGAAGACCAGCTCGAGATGCAGCCCGAACGTGACGTCCGTCTGATCGGCGAGCGCGCCGCGCGGGCGATCGCGCGGTTTGCGCATCGCGACTCGGACCTGGTCAGCGGCGGCAGCTTCGCCGACTGGCCGCTTCTCGCGACGGCCGATATCGCCCCCGCCGCGATCCGGGTCGACCCCGCGGTCGGGTTGTTCGGGCTCGCGATCGTTTCGCGGACGGGCTTCCTTGCCGAGGCGGCGAACCGCGCCGCGATCTCGCAGGCGATCGATCGCAGCGCGCTGACCGCCGCGATCGCCCCCAATTGGGAGGCGGCCGACCGCATCCTCGCCGAACCGCTCGACTCCGCCGGGCTCCCGCAGGTGCCGTCATGGACGCTGCTGAACCAAGACGAGCGCCGCGCGGGTGCCCGGTTACGGGTCGCGACGTGGCGCGAGCAGGCGCAGAGCGGGCCGATCGCGATGCGGATCGCCCTGCCCGCCGGATCGGGCGCGACCATCCTCTACGCGCATGTCGCCGCCGCCCTGCTCCGGATCGGCATCCTGCCCGAGCGCGTCGCGATCGACGCCCCCGCCGATCTGCGACTGATCGATCTGGTGGCGCCCTATGATAGCGCGCGCTGGTATCTGGCGAACGCCTGCATCGTCTGCAGCGCCCCCGCGCAGGCGGCACTCGACGCCGCGCGTGCGGCACCGACGCTTGCCGAACGCAGCCAGCGGATTGCGGCGGCCGATGCCGCACTGAACGAGGACGTGCCCTTCATTCCGCTCGCACGGCCGCTCCGCTGGTCGCTGGTCGCGACGCGGCTGCAACAATGGCAGCCGAACAGCCGCGCGTGGCACCCGTTGAACAGGCTTCGTCCCGACACCAAGTGAGTAGCATGACCAACAATGCCACTCGCATCGATCCCGCCACGCTGGCCAGCAGCTTCGCGATCGGTCAGGACCCGGCCTCGGTCCGCGCCCGGGTCGAGGCGCTGGAGCGGATTCTCGAACGCGCGTTCATGGTCCCCGGGATCAACCGCTCGATCGGGCTCGATGCGATCGTCGGGCTCATTCCCGTCGTCGGCGACCTGATCGGTGCGCTGATGGGAAGCTGGCTCGTCTGGGAGGCGCGCAACCTCGGCATGTCGAAGTTCCAGCTCGCCCGGATGATGGGCAATGTCGGGTTCGATGCGGCGCTCGGACTGGTGCCGTTCGTCGGCGACGCCGCAGATTTCATGTTCCGATCGAACACGCGCAACCTGCGGATCATTAAGCGTCACCTCGACAAGCACCACCCCTCAACTGTCACGCTGGCCGGCTGAGTACGGGTCAGCCCTCGCCGCGCCAGATCCTGATCGGCGTGCCCTGCGTAACCCCGCCTGCGTACGCGGGGCAGCGCTTGTAGCGGAAGGCGGTGTCGAGGCAGATCCATAGCTCGTCGAGCCAGCCCTGCTTGGTCGTCGTGACGCGCATCATTGCCGCGTTAAGTCCCGGATTGGCCTTCGCCATCGCCGCCGCAAACTGTCCGGCGGTCAGCGGGCTTCGCGACAGGGTGTCCATGTCGGGATAGCGCAACTTGGCGTAGAGGCTGCTCGACTGGCGGAAATAGCGTGCGGGCTGATAGCCCGGCATGCAGGTCCCGTGCTTGGCCCATTCATGCTGGATCAGCTGCGCCGACGGCGTCGTGCAGAGCTGGCGCTTGATCACTGCCTGCGGGACGATCGCGGTCGCGCGACAATATTGCGGCCAGGTCTTGCCCGCGCCGTCGGGCCACAGGCCGTGGAGCGTGAAGCCGAACCGGTTGCCCGCCCCGCACTGGAACCTGGCGCTCGGCTGGTCGCCTTTCTCGCGGCAATATTGCGGGGCCCAGGTGATGGCGAGCGTATAGCTCGCGATCGGCAGGATCCGCGCGGGTTCGCGCGCGGACGGCAGGTCGGGGCGGACGCGGTCGATGCCGCCCATGGGCGCCGAACAGCTATAGGCCTGCGCCGCGGCAATGCCCGGCGCGGACAGCCCCGCGACGATCATCATGCCCGCGAGTCGGTTCATCCGCGTCATGCCTCGATCTCCTCCTCGGCATCGTCGTCGACGCCGCGGTCCGCGACCTCGTCGAACCAGGCGCGCGCGCGCGGCCGGAACAGCAGGACGATCGGCAGGATCGTCAGCACGAGCTGCGCGATCGTCAGCATCCCGATCAGCCCTGTCGCAAGCACCCCCGTCGCGACCTGCAGCATCACCCCAGCGGCGCCGAGTACCGTCAGCGCGACGAGCAGCCACAGGGCAACCCGGCTACCCCTGCGCGTCGTAAGGATCAGCAGCAGCAGCGACAGTCCGACGCCGAACGCCGTCACCCCTGCCGCCAGTGCAAAGCCGCCCTGCGCAACCGCGGCATCCCAGGTCAGCACGCTGACCGCGATCAGCAGACCGATCGAGGCGAGATACAGCCATTCGGCCAATATAACGGATTTGGGACGCATCTTCACCCTGTTCATTTCGCGATCATGTCGTGGCGGCACGATACCGCGTCTCTACCCACGCGCCAGTCCCCGCGCGCCAATCAAAGCGTCGCGAAATCGAGCCCGATATCGGCGGCGGGCGCGGACTGGGTCAGCCGTCCGACCGAGACATAGGTGACCCCGCTCTCGGCGATCGCGCGGATCGTGTCGAGCGACACGCCGCCCGATGCTTCGGTCGGCACGCGGCCATCGACCAGCGCGACCGCACCGCGGAGAATCTCGGGTGGCATGTTGTCGAGCAGCAGATGCGTTGCCCCCGCCGCCAGCGCGGGCTCGATCTGGTCGACACGGTCGACCTCGACGATGATCTGCGCGATGCCCGCATCCCTCGCCCGACGCACCGCCTCGCCGACGTCGCCGGCGACCGCGACGTGATTGTCCTTGATCATCGCCGCATCCCACAGCCCCATGCGGTGGTTCTGCGCACCGCCCATGCGGGTCGCGTATTTTTCGAGCACGCGCAGCCCGGGGATGGTCTTGCGCGTGTCGAGCAGGATGGCGCCGGTGCCCTGCATCCGATCGACATAGGCCTGCGTCATCGTCGCCACACCCGACAGGTGCTGGACGGTGTTCAGCGCGGACCGCTCGGCGGTCAGCATCGCGCGCGCGCGGCCCTCGATCCGCATCAGCTCGGTACCCGCAGCGACCGCCTGCCCGTCCTCCACGAGATGCTCGATCCGGACCTCGGGATCGAGCGCGCGGAAGAACGCATCGGCGAGGGCGAGGCCTGCGACGGTGATCGCGTCGCGGCTGTCCATCACCCCGGCAAAGCGCGCCTCGGCGGGGATCACCGCCGCAGAGGTGATGTCGCCGATCGTGCCCAGATCCTCGGCCAGCGTCGCAGCGACGAACCTATCGATGTCGAAGCCCGCCAGCGCTGCGCTCACGAACGCGTCCCGCTGGTCTGCGCCGGGCCGAGATCGCCCATCCCGACCGTGCCCGAGGCCATCGCCAGCATCGCATCGAGGCTCTTCTTCGCCTGGAGCCGCAGCCCCTCCTCGATCTCGATCCGCGGCGACAGATCGCGCAGCGCAACGTACAGCTTCTCCATCGTGTTGAGCGCCATGTACGGGCAGATATTGCAGTTACAGTTACCGTCGGCGCCGGGCGCACCGATGAAGCGCTTGTTCGGCAACGCCTTTTCCATCTGGTGGATGATATGCGGCTCGGTCGCGACGATCAGCGTGTCGCCGGGCATCGCGATCGCATAGTCGAGGATGCCGCGCGTCGACCCGATATAATCGGCATGGTCGAGGATGATCGGCGGGCATTCGGGATGTGCGACGATCGGCGCGCCCGGATTGGCGGCCTTGAGCTTGAGCAGCTCGCTTTCGCTGAACGCCTCGTGGACGATGCACACGCCCGGCCACAACAGCATCTCGCGCCCGGTCTTGCGGACCAGATAGCCGCCGAGATTGCGGTCTGGGCCGAAGATGATCTTCTGGTCCGCGGGCAGCTGCGACAGGATCTTCTCGGCCGACGAGGACGTCACGATGATGTCGGACAGCGCCTTCACCTCGGTCGAGCAGTTGATGTACGTCAGCGCGATGTGATCGGGATGCTTGGCGCGGAACGCCGCGAACTGTTCGGGGGGACAGCTGTCCTCGAGGCTGCAGCCGGCATCCATGTCGGGCAGCACGACGATCTTGTCGGGCGACAGGATCTTGGCGGTCTCCGCCATGAACCGCACGCCGCAGAACGCGATGACATCCGCCTCTGTCGCCGCCGCCTTGCGCGACAGGTCGAGGCTGTCGCCGACGAAATCGGCAATGTCCTGCAATTCGGGCTTCTGGTAATAATGCGCGAGGATGATCGCGTTCTTCTCCTTGCGGAGCCGCTCGATCTCGCCGCGAATGTCGATGCCCGCAAAATTCTGGTGGAGTTCCATTGTCGTATCCCGGTTTAGTTGCGGTTCCCTAGCACGTCCTGCAGCGAACGCGACGTGTCCCATCGCTCGGTCGACGCCTGCGCCTCGTCGGCGAAGCGCACGCTGACGGTCGCATCCACTCCCGCCGCGCGCAGCGGCATCGCGAAGCTACGCTCGACCGCACGCCGCGTCGCGTCGCGCGCCAGCCGGATCATCGCGGGCTCGCGCGCCTGGCGGACCAGCTCGATCTGGCCCGCGCGCCGGTTGGCGGTGTCGAGCCGCTTCTCCGCATCGGTCAGCGTCGCCAGCACACCGCCCGAACCATATTCGCGCAGCGCATTGAGGTCGATTTGCGGCCCCTCCACCTCGACCGGCGGCAATCGCACCGCGAGCGTCCGCGTCGCGGCATCCCAGGCGACATCGCGCTGCGACAGCTTGCCGAGGTCGACCTCATAGCGGACCATTCCCGGCATGATCAGCGTCTTCTCGGTGGTGAAACCCAGTTGCGACTGGCGCGACGTCACCACCGCGACGAACCGCGCGGCAAAGGTCGACAGCCGGTTCTGTTCGCGCAGCCCCTCCAAGCTCGCACTCGCGATCGTCGTCGGGTCGGGCGTCAGCCGGCTCTGCACGTACCGCTGCACGCCCCACAGCGCGATCAGCGCGGCCAGCGCGAGCAGCACCAGCACCCCCGCCGCCTTGGCCAGGAACGACCCGACCCCGCCACGCCGCGCAGACTCCGTGCCGCGGCTGTCCTCGTTCACGCCATCCGCCATGCACCATCCCCTTCCGTCTCGCCGACCAGCCCGCGACCGCGCAGATCATACAGATGCGCCAGCACCGATCCCTCGGCGCCCGGCACCAGCCGCGGATCGAGCCCGACATACATGCGCTCGACCAGCGCCGCGACACCCCGCGGCGCCTCGCGCAGCAGACGGAGGATCTGCCCCTCGCGCTGCTTGCGGTGGCCGAGCATCCCGCGCACCAGCCGCTGCGGCCGCTCGATCGCCTCGCCATGCCCTGGATAATAGACACGGTCGTCGCGTCCCAGCAGCCGCTCGAGGCTCGCCATATAGTCGGTCATGTCGCCATCGGGCGGCACGACGACGCTGGTCGACCAGCCCATGACGTGATCGCCCGAGAACAGCGCCCCGCTCTCGCGCAGGGCGAAGGCGAGATGGTTCGACGTGTGGCCCGGCGTTGCGATCGCCTCGAGCGTCCAGCCCGCCGCGCCGACCGTCTCGCCGTCCGCCAGGACGCGATCGGGTGCATAGAGCGCGTCGAACGAACTATTGGCCGCGACACCGGGCGCGAACGCGGCGGCGCCGACGATCGGCGCGCCGGTCGCGGCCTGCAACGGGCGCGTTGCCGGACTATGGTCGCGGTGATGATGCGTGACAACGATCGCGGCAAGAGGGCGGCCATCGATCACGCGCAGCAAGGCATCGAGATGCGCGGGATCGTCGGGCCCGGGATCGATCACCGCCAGCGCGGTCGTCCCGACGATATGCGTCTGCGTGCCGGTGAAGGTATAGGGCGACGCGTTCGGCGCGAGCACGCGGACGACGAGCGGCTCGAGCTGGATCGGGATGCCGGTCGGATGCTCAGCCATGCCCCCGAAATGGCGGCTGGCGGCGCGCATGGCAAGACCCGAACCCAAGACCCCGCCGCCCGACCCTGTGATACCACCCCGATCCCGTCATCCGGACGAAAGTCAGAGTCCAGGGCCGCAGGCACCGCCCCCTACCCCAGAATGCCGGTCAATCCCGCTTGGCGATGTCCGCCTGGACCTCGGCCAGACCCTCGTCGATGCCGGCAAGCGCCTCGCGGCGTTGCGCAGCGGTCATGTCGGTGTTCTTCTCGATCGAGGCCCGCGCGATCTTCAGACTGGCGAGTGCGGAGGCGTAGGCGCTCGCCTCGATCTCGCGGCTATTGATCGCCGCGGTGGCGGCGTCGGCGGCGGCCTGTTCGATGCGATTGGTGCAGATGACCATCTTGCGCACGCCGCCTTCGGTCCGGTCGATCACATAGTGCTTGCCCGGCCCGTCCTTGCCATCGACGCAGGCGCGTTCGGTCACCTCGGGTACCATCCCCGACGCGACGATCGTGCTGCCCGGCTTCGCACGGATGACCCGCGTGCTGACGGTCTTGCCGTCGCGCGTGACGATCGTCGTGACCTGACGCGCGTCGGCGGGGCGTGCGGTAAGCGGCGCAGCGGGCGCGACAGGCGCCACGGGTGCGACCGGGGTCAAGACTGGCATAGATGGCAGAGGTGGCAGAGGTGGCAGGGGCGCCGCCGGGACGACCGGCGCCACGCGGTCCTCGACACCGGCACGGATCGCCGTGGCGGCCTTGGTGCCCGAAGCGGTCAGCGCGAGCCCCGTCGCGACCAGCAGGCCGACCGAGGCCGCCCCCGTCGCGATCCGGCCGCGTGAAATCCGAGAAGTCGTCAACATGCGCAATCTCCCTTTCAGATCGGTGATGGTGTGGAGGTGACACGCGGCCGACACCGCGCCGCCATGCGCCGCCTTGACGATCGCACAGGCATAGATGTGGCGGTCGACCGCGGATCGGCCGGCGAGCACGCGTGCGTCGTTGGCAAGCTCCTGGTCCGCCCGGAACCGACGAAACGCATGCCAGGCGACCGGGTTGAACCAGTGAAGCGCGAGCACGATCAACGCCACCCAGTTGGCGAACAGGTCGCCACGCTGGTGATGGCCAATCTCGTGCGCGAGCGCCAATTCGCACTCGTCCGCGTCATAGCGATCCGCGAAATCACGCGGAAACGCGACGTAGCGGCGGACGAGACCGAAGGCGAGCGGACCCGGCGCCGCCGCGGTGGCGATCACGCGCACCCCGTCGCGGTCGTCGAGCCGGTCCGCGCTGTCGAGCATCTGCCGGCAGAACCGTCGATGCTGAAGCAGATGCCAGACGAGCAGCCCAAGCGCCCCGACCGCCCATGCGGCCCCCAGCGCGCTGCCGAGCCCGCCCCCGAACAGTCCCGCAAGGACCGCGCCGAACGACGGTTCCACCACATCCGGTGTCGCCGCAGCCATCGTTGCCCCCGTCGTCGCGGCCGTTGCAGCGGGCGCGATCATGTAGACGCTGATCGTCTCGCCAGCGCGCGTAATGGGCGTCGCCGCCGCGTGCCACGTCTCGGGCATCGACGGCAGCACGAGCCGCAACACGGGCAGCGCCCAGAGCGCATAGGCGACCTGCGCCCCGAAGGCGCGGCGCACCGGGGCGCGGACCAGCAGCACGACGAGCATCAGCAGCGTCGATGCGATCAGCGCGTCGCTGGCCCATCCCGCGAGCGCGGCCGTATCGATCGACTGGAGGGCGGCGGCGGGGCCGTCTCCGATCCCCCCGGACAGGATTGGCCCCGCGCTCATGCTTTGAGATCCTTCAGCAACGCCTCGATCTCGGCAATGTCCTGCGCGGTCAGTTCGTCGCGTTCGGCGAGATGCGCGACCAGCGGCGTCAGCCTGCCGCCGAACAGCCGGTCCATCAGCCGCCGCGACTCGCCCGCCACATAGTCACCGCGCTTGACGGTGGGACGATAGAGGTAGCGCCGGCCATCTTCCTCATGCGTGATCGCCGATTTCGCGATCAGTCGCCCGAGCAACGTCTTGACCGTGTTGGCACTCCAGCCGCGCGCCGGGTCGACGCGTTCGGCGACATCCTGCGCGCTGAGCGGGGATTCGTCCCACAGCACTTCCATGACGCTGTGCTCGGCATCACTGATCCGTTCGGCCACGACTCACTCCTCACTGACTACGCTTGTAATCAGCTCGTTTACGGTCGTAGTCAATGTCAGTTTCTTACGGTTTCGCGATCGACGCCGATGACCGTCTGTGTCGGGTTTCTTTACGATCAGCGGCCGGCGCTGCGGCCGATTAACCACCGAGACCGGGGAAAGCCCGCAACTCGGGCGAACTGGCACATCGTCTGCACCGTCTCATGCGTTACCGAGCGTTCAGCGCTTATGCAGGGTGGACGGGTCGCTGTCATTCAGGTCTCGCACCGGTCCACCCTCACCCGGCACCCTTCAAGCCCCGACCGCGCGGCGGCCAGATACCCCCGCGCGATCCAGAGCCTCGTCAAATACTCAGCCTGCCGCCTTCTGCGCGTCCAGGACCTGCTTCAGTTCGCCGCTCTCGTACATCTCCATCATGATGTCCGATCCGCCGAGGAATTCGCCATCGACATAAAGCTGCGGAATGGTAGGCCAGTCCGAATAGGCCTTGATGCCCTGGCGGATGCCCTGGTCCTGCAGCACGTCGACGCTTTCGAACTCGACCTCGAGATGGTTGAGGATCGCGATCGCGCGGCTCGAAAACCCGCATTGCGGGAATAGCGGGCTGCCCTTCATGAAGAGCACCACGGGGTTGGCCTTCACCAGCGCGTCGATGCGCGCGTGCGTGTCGTCAGTCATGTCGTCGTCCTTATGCAATCACGGTGGTCAGTTGCAGCGCATGAAGAACGCCGCCCATGCGGCCTCCCAGCGCGTCGTAAACGCTCTTGTGCTGCTTCACCCGGCTCAGCCCGGCAAAACTCGCGCTGGTCACGCGCGCAGCATAGTGATCACCGTCCCCGGCCAGGTCGGTGATCTCGACCTCGGCATCGGGAATGGCGTCGCGAATCATCGTGCGGATATCGTCGGCGGTCATCGGCATCGGATTACTGGGCCTCCATTAATTGACGACGCGCCTCGATCATTTGCGTCGCCAGCGCACGGCGCACCGTCGCCTCGTCATGGTCAAGACCCGCCGCAGTCATGTCGCCGACCAGCTTGCGGACGACATCGTCGTCGCCCCCGCCTTCGAGATCGGCATGCACCAGGGCTGTCGCATAGGCGTCGCCCTCTTCGCGCGTCAGCCGCATCTCGGCCGCAGCCCATTGCCCCAGCAACCGATTGCGCCGCGCCGTGACACGGAATGCGAGTTCATCGTCACGGGCAAATTTTGCCTCGAAAGATCGCTCGCGATCGTCAAAAGTCGTCATGGCGCACGTGTTCCCTCCGGCGTGTCGAGCTTAGCAGATAGGTAGCGGTCCGCGGCTCCGCAATAATTTGGTGCGGCTCTGGAACAATGCCGGCACATCCATCATCTATAAGACAGTCACGTGACACAGGGCACGGGCATGGAGAGTAGAATGACTGGCCACCATCCAAGGAGCATTTCGCCGCCGTCCGACACCGCCGTATCGCGTCACCCCGCAGCGCCGCCGATCGGTGCCGGTGGTCATGGTCGCGGTCGCTTCCCTTCGATCGCGCATGGCATGGCACTCGGTGCGGCCGCATCCGCGATCCTGTGGATGGCGATCGTCATGACGATCTCGCGCCTGCTCTGAACCGCCACGGCGCGAGAGACATCATCAGCCGAGTTCGACGACCAGCTTCCCGATCGCGGCGCGTGCGGCCATCTTCGCGATCGCCTTGCCACCGTCCTCCAGCGCGAACCGCTCGGTCACCCGCGGCGCGATCTTGCCGTCGCGCCATAGCTCGAACAGAGTTTCGATATGCGCCTGGTTGGCCTTCGGGTCACGGGCAGCGAACGCACCCCAGAACACACCACACACGTCGCAGCTCTTGAGCAACGTCAGGTTGAGCGGCAGCCGCGGGATACCGGCGGGGAAGCCGACGACCAGATACCGTCCCTCCCAGGCGATCGAGCGCAGCGCGGGCTCGGCATAGTCCCCGCCGACCGGATCGTAAATCACGTCGGCACCCGCCTTGCCGACGGCTGCCTTGAACTGCTCGGCCAGCGCCTTGGACTGGTCCTTGTCGAACGGCGCGCGTGCATAGACGATCGTCTCGTCGGCACCCGCCGCACGCGCGGCGGCGGCCTTCTCCTCGGACGAGACCGCAGCAACGACCCGCGCACCGAACGCCTTGCCAAGCTCGATCGCCGCAAGCCCGACGCCGCCCGCCGCGCCCAGCACGAGCAACGTCTGCCCCGCTTTCAAATGCCCGCGGTCGAGCAAGGCATGGATCGTCGTGCCATAGGTGAGGATCAGCGAAGCGCCCTCGGCAAAGTCGCGCCCCTCGGGCAGGCGATAGAGCTTGGCCGGGTCGGCGACGACCTTTTCGGACAGCCCGCCATGGCCGAGCATTGCGATCGCCCGGTCGCCGACCGCCCAGCCCTCGACCCCATCACCGACCTCTGCGACGATACCCGCGATTTCGCCGCCGGGTGCAAAGGGGCGTTCGGGCTTGAACTGATATTTGTCCTCGATGATCAGCACGTCTGGAAAGTTGATCGCGCAGGCCTTGACGGCGATCACGACCTGACCCGGCGCGGCGACCGGATCGGGCAGGTCCGACAAGATCAGAGTTTCAGGTCCGCCCGACGCCTTCGACAGCAATGCCCGCATAACCGCTTTCCCTCTCCAGAAAGGGGCGATGTTCGGCCACCGCCTCCTCGAATTTCGAAATCGCGGTATCTCTTGCCAGTGTCAGCCCGACCTCGTCCAGCCCTTCGATCAGGCATTGCCGACGAAACGCGTCGAGTTCGAAGACGAAGCGGTCCTGGAACGGGGTGGTGACGGTCATCGATTCGAGGTCGATCGTCACGCTGTCGGTCCGCGCCACCTCGATCAGCCGGTCGATCGCATCCTGCGGCAGGACGACGGCGATGATGCCGTTCTTGAACGCGTTGCCCGAGAATATGTCCGAGAAGCTCGGCGCGATCACCGCGGCGATGCCCATGTCGGCGAGCGCCCAGGCAGCGTGCTCACGGCTCGACCCACAGCCGAAATTATCGCCCGCGATCAGGATCGGCGCGCCGGCATAGCGCGGATCGTCAAACACATTGTCCGGCTGAGCACGGACCGTCTCGAACGCGCCGCGCCCCAGCCCCGTCCGCGTGATCGTCTTCAGCCAGTGCGCGGGGATGATCACGTCGGTATCGACGTTCTTCGCCCCCCAGGGATAGGCGTGCCCCGAAACCGTCGAAACAGGCTTCATCGCGGGCCGGTCTCGGCGGGGGCAACACGTCCGGTACCCGGCAGCGTCCGCGCTGCCGCCATATAGGCTGCAACGCCACTCATCACCGCGCCGGCCATCAACAGCATCATCACACGCTTCATAACTCATGTCCCATCAGGTCGCGCACGTCGCTCAGCCGGCCCGTGACCGCGGCCGCGGCCGCCATCGCGGGCGAGACGAGATGCGTGCGCGCACCCGGCCCCTGCCGCCCGACGAAATTGCGGTTGCTCGTCGAGGCGCAACGCTCGCCCGGCGGCACCTTGTCGGGGTTCATCGCCAGGCACATCGAGCAGCCAGGCTCGCGCCATTCGAAGCCTGCGCCGGTGAAGATCCGGTCGAGCCCCTCGGCCTCGGCCTGACGCTTCACAAGGCCGGATCCGGGGACCACCAGCGCGCGGACACCGTCGGCGACCCGCCGACCGTTCGCGATCGCCGCAGCCGCGCGCAGATCCTCGATCCGGCTGTTCGTGCAGCTGCCGATGAAGACATGCTGAATCGCGACGTCCTGCATCGCGGTACCCGGCGTCAGCCCCATATAGTCGAGCGACTTGCGCGCCGCCGCCTGCTTGGCGGGGTCGGCAAAGCTCATCGGGTCGGGGACATGACCGGTGATCGGCACGACGTCCTCGGGACTAGTGCCCCAGGTCAGGCCCGGCGCGATATCGCTCGCCTGCAGCACGACCGTCTTGTCATAGGTCGCCGCCGCATCGCTCGGCAGCGTGCGCCACCAGGCCAGCGCACGCTCCCAGGATTCGCCGCTCGGTGCCATCGGCCGGCCCTTGATATAGGCGAACGTCGTCTCGTCCGGCGCGACGAGGCCGGCCCGCGCACCCGCCTCGATCGACATGTTCGCGACCGTCAGCCGCCCCTCGATCGACATCGCGCGGATCACGTCGCCGGTATATTCGATCACGTGACCGGTCCCGCCCGCGGCACCGAGCCGCCCGACGATCGCGAGGATCACGTCCTTGGGGCTGACGCCGAAGCCCAGCGTGCCGTCGACGCGGACCTCCATCGTCTTCGACTGGCTCAGCAACAGCGTCTGCGTGGCGAGCACATGCTCGACCTCGCTGGTGCCGATCCCGAAGGCGAGCGCGCCGAGCGCACCATGCGCCGAGGTGTGGCTGTCGCCGCAGACCAGCGTCGAGCCGGGCAGCGTGAAGCCGAGTTCCGGCCCGACGACATGCACGATCCCCTGCTGCACCGCGGTCGCGTCGATATAGTCGATCCCGAACTCGGTCGTGTTGCGACGCAGCGCGTCGAGCTGCTGCGCGCTTTCGGGATCGGCGATCGGCAGCGGCACGCCCGCGGCGTCGACGCGTGCGGTCGTCGGTAGATTGTGATCGGGCACCGCCAGCGTAAGATCGGGCCGCCGCACCCGCCGTCCGGCGACGCGCAGGCCTTCGAACGCCTGTGGGCTGGTCACCTCGTGAACAAGGTGGCGATCGATATAGATCAAGCAGGTGCCATCGTCGCGCCGTTCGACGACGTGCGATGCCCAGATCTTTTCGTAGAGGGTCTGCGGACGGGTGGCCATGCGGCCCCGTTAACCGATAATGCCTGCCGCGCAAAGGTTCGCGGCAATTTTCATGCGCCGGACCATGACCGGATCGCGTCGATGCGTGGTCCGCGTGACGAACCTCGCGGCGCTGGGATCCGTCGTTACGCGTCTGCCAGCATCTGCTCGGCAAGGCGTCGGCCGGATAGCCAGCCGCTCTCGATCCGCGGCGCCAGCAGCCAGTCGCCCGCCGCCCCGATCCCCTCGCCCGCATTCCAAAGGCAGCCGGACTCGCCCGCCGCGGCGCGGGCATAGCGCCAACGATGACCGACACGGACGATCGGCACGGGCAGCGCGTCGGCACACTGCGCGGCGAGCGCCGCCTGCAGCTGATCGACCACCGTCTCCGCCGCGTCTTCCAGATGATCGCGGGACCAGTCTGGCGTCGCCTGGACGACCCAGGCCTCCGGACCATCGCGTCCGGGTTTCGCGCTGTTGCGCGCGGCCCAGCCGATGATGCCGCGATCCTTCAGCACATCGTCGGGAATCGATAGCGGCGTCTCGAACGCGAACATCGCCGTCCAGCACGGCGCAGACCGGCTGTCCGTCGCGACGCGCGCCATCGCCGCGTCATGCGGTGCGAGGAGCGCCGCCGCCTGTTCCGCAGGGATCGCGACGACGACGCTGTCGAACAGCGCCGCGTCGCCGGGATCGAGCTGCCACCCCGCGGCCGTCTTGCGCAGCGCGGTGACCTGGGTGTTCCAGCGCACGTCCGTCTGCGCCGCAAGATGCCCGACGATCGCGTTCATCCCCGGCGTCCCGACCCAGGCATCGGGCCCCGCCGCGGGCCAGCGCGCGACGACGCCCGCCGCCGCCCAGCCCTGCATCGCCGCCACGAAATCCGGGTCGCGCATCGTCAGATATTGCGCGCCATGGTCGAACGCGATCATGCCGCCGGGCGTCTCGATCCGCCGCGTCGCCATCCGACCACCCGCCCCGCGTCCCTTGTCGAACAGTGTCACCTCGCAGCCGTCCTGCTGGAGTCGCAGCGCACAGCTCAGGCCCGCAATTCCTGCACCAATGATCGCAACCTTCATGACGTCTCCGATCGACGATCCGCGGGACGGCGCGATACCGCTCCCGGGCCTAACCGACCAGCCTGAAATCCCCCGGGGCCTATCGACCGGCGTATCGGTCAGATCGTCTCGGATCGCATCGTCCGCACCGTATAGACCTCGACCCCCTGCCATGTGTCGGACTCGAAGCGGACGCGGATTTTCGACTTGCCGCGCGTGGTTTCGGGCGGCAGCGTATAGGTCCGGACGTTGCGGGCGGCGGTGACGTCACCCGTGAGCCGCTCGCGCGCCAACGGCATACCGTCGACCGAGATCCGAAAATCCTTGTTGCGCTGTCCGCCGCCATATTCGACCTGCAGCGTCAGCGGCCCCGGCGCGACCGCCAGGTCGAATTCGAAATATCCGATGTTCACGTTGCGGCTACGGTCGGCGACATGCGACACCGCCGCAGAGTTGCCGCTGTCGGCGAACGCGTGGTCGACCTCGGGCTGCTGCTCGCCCAGTCGGATGACATCGACCGTCCGCGCGGCCAGCGCCGCCCGCTCCTGCGACGCACGCGCCCAGGCGAGCTGCGCAGTCGGCCACTCGGCGGTGCCGAACCGGCGGAAATAGACCGCGGTGCGGTTGTCATGCTGCGCAAAAAACGGTCGCAGCGTCAGGTCGCCCGGCTTGCCCTGCCCGCCCAGTCGATACCGGTGCAACCCGCCTGCCGCCGCCAGCACAGGTTCCGCCCGGTCGGTGACGAGCGCGGGGTCCGGCCCGTCGGACCGACGGTCCCCCGCGCCCATATCGGCCGCAAGGACCAGCGGGCCGCTGAGGAACGCGATCAGCCTGGGATCGTCGGGCATCGATTCGACGCGCACCGGCATGGGCAGCGACAAGGCAATCTGATCGCCCGCCTTCAGCCCGGTCAGCAGCAGATACGCGCCGTCGCGCACGCCGGCCGTTCTGCCGTTCACCTGCAACAGCGGCGCTGCGCACCAGCCGGGCACGCGGAGCGCCAGCGTCCGCGGCGCTGTCCTGACGGCGATCCGCACCGTGTCGCCGAGCGGGAATTGCGTATCGATGTCGAGCTTCGCCTCGGGGGCATCCAGCGTGGAGGCATAATAGAGGTTGATCGCAACCGCATCGCCGCGCTTCCAGTAGATGCTCTCGCCGTGCTTCGAATGGCTCTCCATGCCCGACCCGACACAGCACCAGAAATCCTCGGTCGGGCTCGAATGCACACGCCCCATGCCCGGCGCCAGCGCGGTGAAATAGGTGAACATCCCCGTGTCGGGGTGCTGCTGGCTCATGATGTGGTTGAGATGCACGCGCTCGTAAAAGTCGAAATAGCGCGCATCGCCGGTCCAGCCATAGAGATGCCGGGTCAGGCGCAGCATGTTGTAGCTGTTGCACGCCTCGCACGTCTGCTGGTCGAGCCGCTGGGCAAGCTTGCGCGGCTCGCCGAAATGCTCGTGGTCCGAATTCCCGCCGATGACATAGCTGTGGTCGCGCGTCACGATCGTCCAGAACGACCGGGCGACCCTGGCATGATCGGTATCGCCGGTCAGCTCATGCAGCCGCGCCTCCCCCACGATCTTCGGGATCTGGGTGTTGGCGTGATGCCCCGCGAGGTCGTCGCGCGCGTCCCTGAGCGGGTCGACGATCGCGTGATGCCGCAGCCGTTCGGCCAGCGTCAGCCAGCGGCGATTGCCGGTTCGCGTGTACAGCTCGGCATAGGATTCGGTCAGCCCGCCATGTTCGGTCCGCAGGATGTCCTGCACCTGGACGTCGTTCAGTCCTTCCAGGATCGTGCCGAGATAGGTCCCAAGCCTGATCGCCACGGCCAGACCCTCTGCAAGCCCGGCATGCCGGTGCGCGTCGAGCACGCCCGCCATGACCTTGTGATAGGTGTACAGCGGCACCCATCCTTCGTTCAGGCTGAACCCGGTCGACCGGATCTCCCGCTTGCGCAGTTCCTCGTACACGACCTTGCCATCGACGGTCTTGCCGTCGCGCTCGACGGTCGTCCCGCCGGCATAGCCATCGCCCTGCTTCCGCTGGATCGCCTTGAGTTCGGCGACGATATAGGCCGCGCGGTCACGGAATTGCTGGTCCCCCGTCTGCGCATAGATCAGGGACAGTGCGCTGAGATAATGACCGAGCGAATGCCCGGCGATCCCGCGTGACTCCCATCCGCCATAGACTTCGCCCTTGGTCGGCAACCCTGCCCCGGCATGGAAATTGTGCAGCAGACGGTTCGCATCGAGCGACAGCAGATAGCGCTGGTTCGCCTGCACCGACGTCAGAAAGATCGACGGCCGCAACCGCACCTGCGACAGCGGAAACGGGGTCGCCGCCGAGGGTGCACCCGCCGCCGCCAGGGCGAATGGCGGCACCGCCCCCAGCGCAATCCCTGCGCCTAGCGCACCGCGACGCGTCCAACCCATGTCACTCTCCCAGCCACGTCTTCAGACACAGGCTATCGGCTTCACTTGTCGGAGTAAATCCCGGGACTGACATGAGCTTCCGGTGTGATCGCGACCACCACTGCGCCGTGATCCAGACCCGGCCCCACCTACGCGAGGGTCTCAGTCGCGCGGCGCGCGAGCGATCACCGCCTGCGCGGCCCGGAGGCGGGCCTTCCAGATCTTCACCGACGGATGCCCGGCCGCGAGGCCGGCGAGCCGCCCCTCGATCTGGACGGCCTCGTGCTTGGCTGCGTCGAGCTCGGCGGCTGTCGGCGCAGGCTGGATATTGGCGCGCGCGTGTGCGCCGGTGCGTCCCTTGCTCTTGGTCATGGCCAAAGCGATGGCCCCGGATGCCGCGCCGCGTCAATGCGGAACGGTAGCGACACGGCCCGCTGTGGCGCGCGCAACACCCGAGCAAGGTCGCGTCAGCGCTTGACGCGTTCCGCCATCGCGGCGTTGCCCTGCCCGGCCGCGACCGAACCTGCCGATCGTCCCGCCGCGTCCTCGATCGTCCGGTCCGCACCCGCCGCCAGCAACAGGTCGACCTGTGCCCGGCGATTGAAGAGCGATGCCATCATCAGCGCGGTCTGCCCGGCATGATTGCGCGCGTTTACGTCGCACCCTGCCTTCAGCAGCCGCGCCGCGATCGCATCCTCGCCCTTGAACGCGACACCCATCTGCGCGCTGTTGCCCTGGTCGCGATCCGGACGGCAGGCGTCGGCGCCCTTGCCGATCAGCGCGTCGACCGTGGCAAGCTGTCCGTTATACGCCGCCAGGATCACGGGCGTGAAACCGCGCTCGTCATAGGCATTGATGTCGGCGCCGGCCTTGAGCAGCGGATCGATCATGTCCGTGCGGCCGAGCCGCGCCGCCTCGAACAGCAGCTGCTGGCGACGCTCGGGTGATGGCAAGGCCGCGACCGCAGGGGGCGTGCGTCGCTCGGTCGCAGCGGCCTGTGGACCGGCTGCGGCGAGCAGCGCGGCAAGATAAGTCAGCATCGTCGGTCTCGATTCCTTGAAGTCTGCCACGGCAGGAGGCGCGCGCCATGCCGCGCCTCCTGCCCCGGGATCAGCGGGCGCCCTGGCCCGGGTTGGCGGCGCGATAGTCCGCCACCGCGCGCGACACGTCGGCGATCGGCACGTTCACCGCGGTTGCCAGGCGCGTGCCGAAGTCCTTGTCGGCCTGGTAAAAGTAGCTGACCATGATCGTCTTCGTCCGCGCCGACGTCACGACATTGAGATCACCCGCCAGGTTGGTGACCAGATCCGCCTTGTCCTGCGGCTTCAGCGCCCGGTAGAATTCGCCCGCCTGGGCGAAGTTGTTGGTCTTGGCGATCGGCTTCGCATCGACGGTCGCGTCGATGCCATAGGGCGCGGCGCGGAAGCGGGCATCGGTCGACTTTGCCGCGGTCGCCGCCGGGAAATAATTCACGTCGGACGCGCGGTTGGCGTGGTCGAGCTGGCCGTCCTGGTAATTGTTGACGACGCTCGCGAGCGGACGATTGACCGGCAACTGCATCGCATTGGCGCCGATGCGATAGCGCTGCGTGTCCGAATAGGAAAACAGCCGCCCCTGCAGCATCCGGTCCGGCGACGCCTCGATCCCCGGCACGAGGTTGGCCGGTGCGAACGCCGACTGCTCGGTATAGTCGAAGAAGTTGGTCGGCACCTTGTTGAGCGTCATCTCGCCGATCTTGCGGAACGGTACGCCCAGCCATTCCTTGGTGTCGTCGAACGGATTATAGTCGAGCTTGGCGAACGCCGACGCCGACATCGTCTGCACCATCAGGTCCCAGACGGGGAAGTTGCCCTTGCCGATCTCGCCATAAAGATCGTCGGTCAGGTAGTTCCAGGTCGCGGTCGCGACCTGCGCGCCGTTCAGGTTGCGCACGCCCTGGCGGCTGATCCAGCGGAACTTGGCGAACACCGTTTCGCCCTTGGCATTCACGAGCTTGAAGGCATGGACGCCGTTGCCGTCCATCGTCCGGTAGGATGCCGGCGTACCAAGGTTCGAATAGACATGCGCGAGCATGTTGGTCGCCTCGGGCGTGGCCGAGAAGAAGTCGAAGAAGCGATTGGGGTCCTGCTTGTTCGTCAGCGGCGAGGGCTTGAGCGCGTGGATCATGTCCGGGAACTGGATCGCGTCGCGGATGAAGAAGATCGGCAGGTTGTTGCCGACCAGATCCCAATTGCCCTGATCGGTGTAGAATTTGGTCGCAAAGCCGCGCGGATCCCGCATGCCCTCGGGGCTGCCCGAGGGGTGGATCACGGTCGAGAAGCGGACGAACACCGGCGTCTGCTTGCCGGGCATGAACAGCGATGCACCGGTGATGCTCGAAATGTCCGCGGTCGCGGTGAACACGCCGTGGGCACCGGTTCCGCGGGCATGGACGACGCGCTCGGGCACGCGCTCCCGGTCGAAGCGTGCGAGCTTCTCGATCAGCGTCGTGTCCTCAAGCAGGACGGGGCCAAGGTCGCCCGCCGCCTTCGAGTGGCGGTTCTCGCCGATCGGCGCGCCATTGTCGCGGGTCATCTGCGGTGCGGCGACACTCGCTGAATCACCCTTGGCTTCGACGGTGCCGGCAACCCCGGCCTGCGCCAGCGCGGGCTTGCCGGCGCTGGACGGGGCCGCCGCGGTCGTCATGCGGGTTTCCGCCTGCGTCTCGGCCGGCGCCACCGTCTGCGCGGCGACTGGCTGAATCATGGCACCAGCCGATGTCGCAGCCAGCAGCATCGCCGTCACGGCCTGACGGCTCTTCACGTTCTTCATCTCTATCCCTTAATCCTGCATGCCATCAGCGTGGCATCCCCGCACAGAGCGTGCGGCACCGGCGCCTCCTGATCGAGGACGCGCATCGCGCCAAACGGAGCTTCTGGATCACAGCAATCGAGCAGGACGATCGAGCCGCCATCGCGCCGCTCGCCGGACGATTGCCGAACGATCCTGACCGGGATAGACCGGCGCCGCTGACCTGTTCGATCCGAGCAGGGCGGCATGATCGCGTCGGTGCCCCGAAAGGGCTTAATAGGGAACGCGGTGAGGGTGGTTCGCCACCTGAAGCCGAGGCTGTCCCTGCAACTGTAAGCGGCGAGCGCGATGCATTTCGCTTCTTCCTGCAAAGGAAGG